>NZ_OY775906.1:2611029-3253786 GCF_963675065.1 uncultured Draconibacterium sp.
GTGGGAGACGCCGGTTACGGACTGGTATTTTTATTGATCACCTTTTTAGCGCACCGGAAGAAAAAATTTGCCAAACAAATTGAGTTTGGATTGATCTATACGCTTTCCGTGTCAATTATGTTTTGGGGTGTGTTAACCGGAACCTATTTCGGATCAGAAGCAATTGCTGAACTACCGGTGCTACGAAGCTTAAAAATTGAAGCACTGGCCAGCTTTGGTGGCGACAACCTGATAATACAAAAAATCATGTTCCTGATTGGTGCAGTTCACCTTACCGTTGGGCACCTGCAAGTTGCATGGAAATTTAGTAACAGCGTAAGGGCCATTGCCCAATTCGGGTGGATTGCAATTATCTGGGGTTTATACCTTATTGTAAACCAAATGGTATTAGGAATTGAGGCTCCGGCATTAATGGTCTGGCTGTTTGTTGGAGGCGCTTTGCTCGTGGCTTTGTTCTCAAAACCGGGAACAAGCTTCTTTAAAGGTATGCTTTCATCAATCGGTAATTTGCCACTCAGCATTATTAATGGTTTTTCCGACATTATATCGTACATCCGGCTTTACGCAGTTGGCCTGTCAACCGTATTAATGGCGGCAAGTTTTAACCAAATGGCTATTGGCGATGGTATAACTACAATTGTCTCCGGAATTGGAGCAGTGCTGGTTTTAATTTTAGGGCACGGTTTGAATATGATTCTGGCGGCAATGGCGGTGCTGGTTCATGGTGTTCGTTTAAATATGCTTGAGTACGCAGGTCACGCCGAAGTAGAATTTTCAGGAAATGAATATAAACCCTTCAATTTGAAGGACAACAAACAATAAAATTTTTAAAATAGTATAAAAATGACTTTATCAACAATTTTAGCAACAACAGTGGCAGGCTTTGGCGGACACGCTATTGCTCTGGGAATTGCAGGTGTAGGTTCAGCAATTGGAACCGGTATTGCAGGAATGGGAGCTTTAGGGCTTTGGAAACAATCGATCAGAGATAAGAAAAAACTCCCTTCGCTGGCCCTGGCAATGGTAGGTATGCCATTGAGCCAGGTAATTTATGGTATGATTTTTATGAATTCGATGATCGGCGCTAACCTTAGCCCCGACAGTTATACCAACCAGATGATCTGGGCATTTTTTGTAGGTATCGCCATTGCAGCCTCTGCAATTATGCAGGGACGTGTTGGTGCTGCTGCTTGTGCCAACCTGGCTGTTGATGATAAACAAGGTTCGGGTATGTACATTGCCGCTATGGGTATCATCGAAACGGTTGCACTTCTTGCCATGGTATTTGGTATGGGAGGCATTCCAAGCGCTTAATAAACTCAAAAAAATAAAATCTCCCTCGCTGAACAACAGCGGGGGATTTTATTTTATATATGTAAATACAATTGAATATCTTTATCAAAGAAATCGATGAATTTACTAAATGAGTTTAAAGATATTATTTCGCGGAAGAGTCTTACTGGCCATTATTATCTTCACTACAATTACCTGTACCGGGATTATTTACACTTCCATAAAAAGTTTGCGACTCGACCGTGAACACCTTTCATTACTGGAACTTTCAAAAAACATCGACCTCGAAATATCACACAGCCGAATCTTTCTGGATGATTACTTTTTGTTAAACGACTCATTGAAAAAAACAACGATCTTAGATTGTTTTACAACTTCCAACAGATACACTACTTCTCTCGACTCACTTATTGCTGAAAAATATAAAGGAAACCGCAAATCGGAACTTCAAAGTTCGCTTCAAGTAATAAGTAATCAGGTCAGCCAGTTACAAAATAAAGTAACGGCATCACTTCAAAATAACGCGAAAGATTTTAACGTGGCAATCTTAACTGAATATCGCGATTTTCAGCTTGCTTACCAGGAATTGGACAGAAAGATTCATGATTATATCTTACACGAAAATAATGGGTTCAGACAACGCGTATTTACACTCCTGCTACTAACACTTTTTCTGCTGTTAGTATGTATATTTTTAATCTACCGAATAATAAATTCCTATAACACTATTGAAAAACAACAGGCTCTCAGAGCACTTGAGGTCGAGTATAAAGAACGTAAAAGAATAGCGGCCGATTTGCACGATGGGCTGGGCTCCATTCTTTCGAGCATTGCTCTTTTTATAAAACTCATAGAAAAAGATTGTAGAAATAACTCCGAAAACAAAAGCCTGGTTCAGGTTAAGGAACTATCGGCAATTGCTTTAGAAAACCTGGAAGCAACCATAAACAACTTAAACCCATCAATTCTAAACAAATACGGATTACTAAAATCGCTGGAAATACTTTGCGATAAAATAAATGATATTGGGGAAGTTTCCTGCGTGGTAAATTCAACGAATCCGGAAATAAAGTTAGATCCGAACATGGAACTAAATGTTTACCGTATTTGTAACGAACTAATAAACAACACGCTAAAACACGCTGACGCTTCAAAACTACACATCGACATTCAACAAATTAAAAAGACAGTAGTTATATTGTATTGCGACAACGGAAAAGGATTTAATCCTGAGCTTATTCACACATCAGATGAAGAAAAAATGGGACTGCGAAATATAATTAACCGTATCGAGTCATTTGGTGGTAAATACGAAATTAACACCGGTGAAGGAAAGGGAGTTGAAATAAAGCTTAGTTTCACGATATAATTCATGAACATGGAGAACACAAACATTATAATCGTTGACGACCACAAAATTTTTAGAGATGGGTTGATAATGTTACTAAGCAATTTCGACTTTGTAACGGTTGTCGGAGAAGCTGCAAATGGCGAAGCCTTTCTGGAACTTATTGACGACATTGAACCCGACATCGTTTTAATGGACATTAATATGCCTAAAATGAACGGCATTGAAGCCACAAAACAAGCACTAAAAAAGTATCCTGAATTAAAAGTTATTGCACTAACATCTTTTGCCGACGATGAATATATAGAGCAAATGATTTCGGCCGGAGTGGAAGGCTATATGCTAAAACGATCTGATATTGAAGACTTTGAAAAAGCCATTAAAAAAGTTGCCGATGGAGGGAGTTACTTCTCTTCAGAAATTATAAAAGTAATTTCGCGCAATTTGTATAAAGACAAGGAACGTAGGACGGGCGAACAACTTCTGGCCCAATTTACCTCTCGAGAGAAGGAAATCTTAAACTTAATTTGCAAAGGGCTTAACAACTACCAAATTGCTGAATTAATTCATTTAAGCCCAAAAACGGTAGAGAAATACAAAAGTAACCTCTTTCAGAAAACAGAAACTTTTAACACCGTTAACCTGGTTATTTACGCTTTTAAAAATCAGCTTATTTCACTGTAACAGCTCGTTTTTACATTCAACAAAAAACAGATAATACGAACTTCTGAACAAAAAGAAAGCTGCCCTTTTAAAAGAGCAGCTTTCAGATGATTGGTATATACTACTTAAAACTAATTTCCATTCATTTCAAGAATTGTAAATTCTGTTCTACGGTTTTTACGATGATCTGCTGCTGAACAAGGAACTCCATCATCACATTGGTTTACTAACTGAGTTTCACCATATCCCTTGGCAGTAATCCTATTCTCGTCAATTCCTTTGCTTACAATATAGCTAACTGCTGAATCTGAACGTTTCTGACTCAGAATTTGGTTATAAGCATCACTACCACGACAGTCGGTGTGCGATCCCAATTCAACTTTCCAGTCAGGATTATCATTCATTACTTTTACCAACTTATCCAGTTCAACTTCCGATTCCGGTAAAATATTCCATTTGTCAAAGTCGTAATAAATATTTTCCATAACAAACTTCTGCCTTACTTCTACTTTTTCAACCCATAATGTATCGCGAAGAACACCAAAAGGTTTTCCAACTGTAGAAATAGTTTTCGAATCGTTCATGTAACCATCAATATTACTTGAAACAGAATAGCTTTTATCTTCTTCTAATTCGGACTTAAATACGGTGCCCGCAATTGTCTTTGCTACCCCATCAAATGTAATATCAGCATCTTCCATTGGTTCCATCGACTTCTTATCCATAACGATCAGCTCAAGATGGTATAAACCATTAAGCAGAACCTTATAAATATCGTCGCTTCCCATTCCTCCTTCTTTGTTCGAGCAATAGTATCCAACTTCTCCTTCAGGATGAATTACAAAACCAAAATCGTCACCGGCAGAGTTTAATTCAGTCAACTCGGCAACTCCGGTAATGTTATCGCCAAATAGTCCAACATTGTACATATTAAGATCATCCCCAGCACCTCTTCCATTTGATGCAAAAATCAGGAATTTGCCTTTATAAATAAAAGGGAACATTTCATTTTTATCGGTATTTACTGCGCTACCCATATTGTGCATTTCGCCCCAGGTACCGTTTGTGCGAACTGACCTGTAAATATCTGTTCCTCCGAGCCCTTTTTCAGGAATATCTGAAACAAAATACAAAGTATCGCCCGTAGCGGTAATACTTGGATGACCTACCGAATAAGTTGGATCGTTAAATGGCAACTCTCCTGTTTTCTGCCATTCGCCATTAACTTTTTTGGCGATGATAATTTTCAGACGGATATCTGCCTTTTGATAAACTTTATTTCGAACCTCGGGATTTTCGAAGTTACTTAAAGTAACAAAAAGCTCTCCGGTTGCTTCGCAATACGAAACCGGTCCGGCATGATAACCTTCGCTTGCCGAAGCCAGCATAGCGCTTCTTCCCGATTTTACATTACCTTTTGCATCTGTTGGAGTTGAATACAAATTATAATAGATTTTCTTATCAGAACCATTATTTAATTTCTCAATTTCTTCATCGGTATAGGCCGAATACCAAAGCTCATCGCCCACGAAACCGGGACCAAAATCACTTTGTGTTGTATTCAGATTGGTCTTTTCGGTTTCGAGCTTGACCATTTTTTTGAAATAAACACATTCTTGTTGAGCAAACACCAACATTGGTACAAATGCAAAAAGAAAAAGTAATACTCTTTTCATAATTATTTGAATTTAGGATTTTCAGAAAACTTGTTAAATATTATACATATAAAATATTAAGACAGCATCCGGCTTCTTAATATGACCCTTATTTTTGCAACTTTTAATTGCATTTTGAGACACCAAGTTAGACTATTTTATGTAATTAATCAAGTCTTTTTCTGAGCATTACCACATTTTCCACATGATGTGTATGAGGAAACATATCAACGGGCTGAATTTTCTCAATTTGGTACAACGAATCAAGCATCGCAAGGTCGCGTGCCTGGGTGGCAGGATTACAACTAACATAAACAATTTTGTGCGGCTCCATTTTTAAAATGGTTTCAATTACATCGGCATGCATTCCGGCTCGTGGCGGATCGGTAATTACTACTTCAGGGTTGCCGTGTTCACTTATAAATGTTTCGTTAAGAACATCTTTCATATCGCCGGCAAAAAACTTTGTATTTTCTATATTGTTGAGTTCCGAGTTTAATTTAGCATCCTCAATCGCTTCGGGCACATATTCAATTCCCACAACTTTTTTCGCCTTTTTAGCCACAAAATTAGCGATCGTACCGGTTCCGGTGTAAAGGTCGTATACGATCTCATCTCCCTTAAGTTGGGCAAAATCACGGGCTATCTTATATAACTCGTAAGCCTGTTCGGAGTTGGTTTGATAAAAGCTTTTTGGACCAATTTTAAATTGTAATCCCTCCATTTGTTCCAGCACAAAATCACGCCCTGAAAATACCTTTATTTCCTGATCGGTTATCGTATCGTTTCCTTTTGTATTAACAACATACATTAACGAAGTTATCCCCGGGAACTCGTTCTTCACGGCAGCTAACAACTGTTCGCGTGCCGGTTCATCTTCGTAAAAGAAACTTACAATAACCATCACCTCGTCTGTTGATGTAGTCCTGATTATCAGCGTTCTTAAGAATCCTTTCTGTTCGCGAATATCGAAGAAAGATAATTTTTCGTTCAAAGCATAATTGTAAATATAGTTGCGAATTTGGTTCGACGGATCATCCTGTAACCAGCATTTATCAATATTCACCACTTTATCAAACAACCCGGGAACGTGAAAACCAAGAGCATTCGGATCTTTAATTTCCTCATTGCTCTCAACCTCCTCGAAACTTAACCAGCGTTTGTTCGAAAAGGTGAATTCCATTTTATTTCTGTAGAAAGTGTTCTTCTCAGAACCCAGAATTGGCAGCATTTCAGGCATTTCCATTTTTCCGATTCTGGATAACTGATCCTGCACCTGTTTTTGTTTGTAGAATAATTGCTTTTCGTAAGGCAGAATTTGCCACTTACACCCGCCGCATACGCCAAAATGCTCGCAGAATGCTTCAGCTCTGTCTTCGCTGTATGCTTTAAACTCTTTTACAATAGCTTCCTGATAACGTCTTCTTTTCTTTGTTACCTGCAAATCAACCACATCACCTGGAATGGCCAGCTTGGTAAAAACAACCACATCGCCAACACGTGCAACAGCTTTTCCTTCTGCACCAATATCTTCAATTTTTACATTCTCGTAAAACGGCTTCTTTCTTTTTCTTCTTCCCACTGCTTTCTAATTTTGCGCAAATATAATTCAATATTCATTACTGCATTATTATTGCATAAACAGTCATTTCCCAAATAAACATAGTTTTTCCCATTTTGGGAAAACCGACCTCTTTTATATGCACAGAAGTGATTTTATGTTTCACAAAGCTTTTCTGCTTTGATCATTTCCTTATATTTGCTATTGATTTAATGGTTGGTTTTATTTTCAATAAGTAAAACTTAAAAGGGGAAAGCGACTTCTGTATTTATGATTGGTTTTGTGTTTAGGGGTTTGTAAATTATCAATCATCTTCAAAAAGCGTCCATAGAGCTTTCCCCTTCCTTTTTGCCCGAGAGGGCATTTTTTATGTCTAAATTTTTGATATTCCTTGATTCGGATAGCTATTTAATGAGATCTTATTAATGCACTTAACTTTAATCATTAAGTTATGCAGAGTACTGAAAAAATGGAAACAAAAAAAGCTCCGAATTTCTTCGAAGCTTTTTTGTGGTGTGACTCAGCTGGGTCTCGAACCCAGGACCCCATCCTTAAAAGGGATGTGCTCTACCAACTGAGCTACTGAGTCATCCTATAGTACCTCTGTTTCTCAAAGGCGGGTGCAAAAATAACTATTATTTTTTTTCATACAAATAAAGTAGCATCAACTGCGTAACTTCCTCATAAAAACACCATATTTTCTGGCTCTAAATATTCTGAGAACGAAGCGATTCTGTAAATCAAAAAAATACACAAAAAAGCTCAATACCCTGTGCGTTCAATTTCCTAAATTTCAGAAAATAAAAAAGCGCCTAAATCAACGATTTAAGCGCTTTCGATTCGGAATAACTTCCGACTTGGTGACTCAGCTGGGTCTCGAACCCAGGACCCCATCCTTAAAAGGGATGTGCTCTACCAACTGAGCTACTGAGTCATCCTTATAGTACCTTTGTTTCTCAAAGGCGGGTGCAAAAGTAATTATTATTTTTTTTCACACAAATCACATGGCTATTTTTTTTAAAAAAAATTGAATCTGGTAGCTTCTTCTCTATACCATTTTCAAGTATCGCGTACCTTTATTTCCTCACCTCACAAATACACCATCCACATTTACAATAATTTACAAAATATTTAGTTTTGGGACTAATTTTATTTCAGACGATTTATTTGATGAGAAAAAATTTTAATATTAGTTTTGATTCTTCTTGAAAACTAAGTTTGAACAGGCAACAACTTAATACTACACCACTTTGATAAGTACCGAAGGATATATCGTACTCGCAATTGTATTGTTAACCATTATCGCCCTTGCAAAAGAGTTGATGCGTCCGGGACTCATCTTTTTTTCTTCGGCAATCATTCTTATGGCCACCGGCACGATTACCGATAAAGAATTACTTGCCGGCTTTTCCAACAAAGGAATGATTACAATCGGCATTCTCTTTATTGTTAGCGAAGGTGTGCGACAGTCAGGAATTTTGAACCGACTAGCGCAAACCTATCTACCGAGAAAAAGAAGAAAAATGGTGTCGCTTATTCCGCAAATTATGCTTCCGGTTTCGGTACTATCCGCATTCCTGAACAATACACCGGTGGTTATTATTTTTGCTCCTATCATAAAAAAATGGTCGGAGAACTTAAACCTGTCATCTAAGAAATTCCTGATACCACTTTCGTACGCTACAATTTTTGGGGGAATGTGTACGCTTATAGGAACTTCTACCAACCTTGTTGTACACGGCTTAATTTTGGAGAACGGATACGAAGGTTTTAGCATGTTTGAATTGGCAAAGATTGGTGGTTTTATTGCCATTGCCGGTACCATTTACATGACTGTTTTTAGCAATAGACTTCTACCCGGCGAGAAAATATTCTTTAACTCAAAAAGCTCAACCGAATACAAGGATTACCATTACGACATTATAATTACCGAAAACAGCAACCTGATTGGCCTGGAAGTAAAAAATGGCCGTATGAAAGAGCTTAAAGGTCTGATTATTCAAACCATTAACCGCAATGGAAATATAATTGAGACTAAAAAAGGCTCCTTTAAGCTAATGGCCAACGATATATTACTGGTTGGTGGAAAATCGGACCGGCTAAATTACATCCTGGCAAACTCGAATGTTAAACTGAGTGGTATCGACTTAATTAAAAACGTACCTAAAGAGAACCTGAAACAATACGAGGCTGTTTTATCTCCACGTTTTCCGGCTATTGGCAAAACTATTCACGAGTTTAATTTTTACGATCACTACCAGGCGGTGGTGCTCGCCGTACACCGCAACGGGGAACGTATTACCAGCAATAAAGACAAGCTACACCTAAAAACCGGCGACAACCTTGTTTTACTCACCACTGAAAAATTTATCGAAAACTGGGGCGACTCAAAGATTTTTCTGCTTACGTCCTATATCCGCGATTATCGAAGTACAGGAACCTTCTGGAAGAAATGGCTTGCTTTTATCATTTTGCTGGGTATGATTATTGGCACAACTGTCGGCAAATTCCTTTCTTCGCCCGACGGCATAACCTTAGATATGTTCTTTTTTGCATCACTTGCGGCCATGCTGCTAATTTGGCTAAAAGTTATGCCTCATCAAAAATATACCAAGGCCATAAGCTGGGATGTACTGATTACCATTGCCTGCGCCTTTGCCATTAGTAAAGCCATGCAGAATTCGGGAGCTGCAGAAATACTGGCACATACTGCCATTAACTTTTCGAAAGGATTTGGACCGCTTGGAGTAATGGCCGCACTCTACATTTTAACCGCCATTTTTACTGAGATAATTACCAATAATGCAGCGGCAGCACTGGTATTTCCAATTGCACTTGCAGCTTCACAACAACTAAATGTCGACCCTAAACCATTTTTTGTAACCATCGCCATCGCCGCATCGGCAAGTTTCTCAACTCCAATTGGTTACCAAACAAACCTGATTATCCAGGCTATTGGTAACTATAAATTCCGCGACTATTTAAAAATTGGGCTCCCCTTAAATCTTATTGCATTTATTTTGTCGATGTTGCTAATTCCGTATTTCTGGAGCTTCTAGTTTTCATCACATTTCGCCCCTTATTTAAATTCATTCTTAAGAAAGAAATGCTTCTCCCGACAAAAGCCTTTATTCCTTAAGCCAACCGGAATAAAATTCTATATTTGCAGTCGTTTGAAAAGAAGTGAAGAAATTTAATACAGCTACAGCCTACTATTGGTAGATATCAGCAACATACCCAAAAAAATAATCATACCAGGCTGTAAAAACTAAAATAGAAAAGAATGGATAATTATTCATTAACCAACCTTCGTGAACTGGAGGCAGAAGCCATCCACATCATCCGCGAGGTGGCAGCCGAGTTCGAAAATCCAGTAATGCTTTATTCCATTGGGAAAGACTCATCGGTGATGGTTCGCCTGGCCGAGAAAGCCTTTTATCCCGGTAAAGTTCCCTTTCCGTTGATGCACATCGACTCGAAATGGAAATTCCAGGAAATGATCGATTTCCGCGACCAATATGCGAAAGAAAAAGGATGGGACCTTATAGTACATTACAACAAAGAAGGTTTTGAAAGTGGCGTTGGTCCGTTTAGTCACGGAAGTAAAGTACACACCGACATTATGAAAACACAGGCCCTGCTTGGTGGTCTGAATAAATACAAATTTGATGCTGCTTTTGGTGGTGCCCGTCGTGATGAGGAAAAATCGCGTGCAAAAGAACGTATCTTCTCGTTCCGCGATAAATTCCATCAGTGGGATCCTAAAAACCAGCGTCCTGAGCTTTGGAATATCTACAACAGCCGTGTTCAAAAAGGTGAATCCATTCGTGTATTCCCTATCTCAAACTGGACAGAACTGGATATCTGGCAGTATATTCGTTTGGAGAATATCCCCATTGTTCCTCTTTATTATGCCAAAGAGCGCCCGGTGGTTAACATGGACGGCAGCCTGATTATGGTTGACGACGAACGAATGCCAAAAGAACTACGCGACAAAGCAGAAATGCGTAAAGTACGGTTCCGTACACTGGGTTGTTACCCGCTTACCGGTGCTATTGAATCGGAAGCCGATACCATCGAAAAAATTGTGGAAGAAATGATGACCGTTACCGTTTCGGAACGTACAACGCGTGTGATCGACTTCGACCAGGATGCAAGTATGGAACAGAAAAAAAGAGAAGGGTATTTCTAGAAATTTTCATCCTTTTTGTCATCTCGAGAAAGGGACGAACGAGAGATCTCATACATTGAAACAGATTTCTCCTCCAACGTCGTCGAAATGACAGCTTAATTAAAGCAAAGAAATGACTACAAAAAAATTAAATATACAAGAGTTCCTTGACCAGGACCAGAAAAAAGATTTATTACGCTTACTTACTGCCGGCTCGGTTGACGATGGTAAATCAACGCTTATCGGTCGATTGATGTTCGACAGTAAAATGTTGTACGAAGACCAATTGGCAGCTCTGGAACGCGACAGCAAACGTGTGGGACATGCCGGAGAAGACATCGACTATGCACTGTTGCTTGACGGATTAAAAGCCGAGCGCGAGCAGGGAATTACCATTGATGTAGCTTACCGCTACTTTTCTACTGCAAAGCGTAAATTTATTATTGCCGATACTCCGGGACACGAGCAGTACACCCGTAACATGATTACCGGTGGATCAACTGCCAACCTGGCCATCATCCTTATTGATGCCCGCCACGGTGTAATTACCCAGACCAAGCGCCATACATACCTGGCCAACCTTCTGGGGATTAAACACCTTGTAGTAGCTATTAACAAAATGGACCTGGCAGATTACAGCCAGGAACGTTTTGAAGAAATCAAAGCCACTTACAAAGCGTTTGTTACGCAACTTGATGTGCCGGATGTAAACTTTATTCCGCTGTCAGCTTTAAAAGGCGACAACGTGGTGGAAAAGGGTGATAACATGGATTGGTACCACGGTCCTTGCCTGTTGGAGTTTTTGGAGAATGTTCATGTAAGTTCCGACCGAAACTTCGACGATCTGCGTTTCCCTGTTCAGTATGTGTTACGCCCGGATATTAAATTCCGTGGATTCTCAACATCAGTGGCTTCAGGAATCATAAAAAAAGGCGACGAAGTAATGGTACTGCCTTCGATGAAAAAATCGAAAGTAGAGAAAATTGTTACTTACGATGGCGAGAAGGACTATGCTTTTCCACCGGAGTCGGTAACTGTTACATTGGAAGACGAAATTGATATCTCTCGTGGCGATATGTTGGTTCACCCCGATAATTTACCACGGGTGGAGCGCCAGTTTGAAGCCATGCTGGTTTGGATGAACGAAACGGATATGAACCTGTCTACGCAGTTCTACATCAAACAAACCAACAACAACACCAAGGCACGTATCGACGAGATTAAATACAAAGTGGATGTGAACACGCTTGAGAAATCGAACATCGAGAAATTCAAGCTGAACGAAATTGGCCGCGTGGTAATTACTACTACCAAGCCACTTTATTTCGATCCGTATAAAAAGAACAAACAAACCGGCTCGTTTATATTGATTGATCCGGTTACACATAACACCGTTGCGGTGGGTATGATCATTGATAAACTGGGAAGCAATAACCTGCCTTCGCGTATTACCGATGTCGACAAGGAAATGATTGCCAAAGGTGAAGCACTGATCAAAACGGAAGAATATGTACAAAAGTACAACCAGAAAGGTGAAACCATCTGGATTACCGGTCTGCACGGTTCAGGTAAAAACGAGCTGGCTTTTAGCCTGGAGAAAAAACTGTTCGACAACGGTGCTACAGTTGTTTTGATCGACGGAAGTTCAGTACGATCTGGCTTGAGCCGCGAACTTGACTTCTCGCCTGCCGACCGTGCAGAAAACCTGCGTCGTGTGGCACACATTTGCAAAATACTGAACGACCAGGGAATCATGACTATTGCATCATACATTTCTCGAAATGAATCGTTGCGCGACCAGGTGGCAGAGATAATTGGCAAAGACCGTTTCCACCTATTCTACATGGATGCAGATCTGGAATATTGCAAAAACAATAAACCGGAATTATACGAATTGCTGGAACAAGGAAAAACAAGTGGATTACCGGGTGTAGATTTGGAATACGAAGCACCAGGCAATGCGAAACTGGTTTTCAAACCGGAGCAAAACGAAGAAAACCTGGATGCTATTCTGGATTATTTAGCGCAGAACAAAGTATTTCCTAATCACTAGGAATTTGAGATGAAGATATTAGTTACCGGAACGGCTGGTTTTATCGGTTTTCACCTGGCAAATAAATTGCTGGAACAAGGAATGGAAGTTGTCGGTATCGACAATATCAACAACTACTATTCCACGGGGCTGAAATATGCCCGTTTAGCAGAAGCTGGTATTTCCGGGGAGGCTGAAAACTGGCATAAAAAGATCGTCAGCACAAAAAATCCGGCGTATTCCTTTGTACGGATGAACCTGGAAGACCGTGAGCAAATCGATCAGCTTTTCGAAACCGAGAAGTTCGATATGGTTTGTAACCTGGCAGCTCAGGCCGGAGTGCGTTACAGCATCGAAAATCCGCGAGCTTATATCGACAGCAATATTGTTGGTTTTATCAATATTCTTGAAGCATGTCGCCATAATAACATTCAGCATTTGGTTTATGCCAGTTCGTCGAGTGTGTATGGCAACAGTGCAAAAATGCCCTTGTCGGTTGACGATGCGGTGGATAACCCGGTAAGTTTATACGCGGCTACCAAAAAAAGCAACGAGTTGATGGCACATACCTACAGCCATTTGTTTGGTATCCCAACAACCGGATTGCGCTTTTTTACGGTTTACGGACCATGGGGACGACCGGATATGGCGTATTTCTCGTTCACAAAGAATATCCTGAGCGGACAGCCCATAAAGATTTTCAACCATGGCGACCTGTACCGCGATTTTACTTACATCGACGATATTATTGAGGGAATCATCAAGATACTAAACGCTCCACCACAAAAAGCCTCAAGTATCCAGAATCCAGCATCCAGTATCCAGCATCCAGTATCCAGCAACCAGAATCCAGTATCCAGTATCCCCTACAAAGTGCACAACATTGGTAATTCAAGCCCGGTGAAACTGATGGATTTTATCGAAACCATTGAAAAAGCACTGGGGCAGGAAGCTGTGAAAGAATACCACGACATGCAACCCGGCGATGTGTACAAAACCTTCGCCGATGTAAGTGCACTGGAAAAAGACTTTGGCTACTCACCCGATACTCCGCTTGAAAAAGGAATCGGGGAATTTGTAAAGTGGTATAAATCCTACTTCAAATAAAAGGCCGGGGCACGAATTAAAATCGCGCCCCGATTTTTTTTAATTGAGACAATTTGATGAACTAAAGAAGAAGAAATCATTCAGGCTTCATTCTTCCACACATATCAAACCTGTAAACAATGATCAACAACAAGCAAATTGAGTTCGCATCGTACCAACAATCAACGCATCCTGTTTCCCTGAATCCCACCCAACGCTTACTTGTTAATGCCACCTGCTTATTCAAACCCAATACCACGGCCTGCAAACTCGACTATTTTGAAAAGATGCTCAACTACCTTCGGGCAATTGGTTTGTATGTTTTATCAAATAATCGGGATATTGAGCTTAAAAATCCCGGAATACAAAAAATGGCTGCCACCGATTACAAAGACAGAGTCAGTACATCGCTTACCGAATTCCTGATTCACTTCGGAATTCTATCATTTTCGGGAAACGAAATGCAAATCACCAAAGACTATAGCTCGCTTCTGGAACATGACAGGATAAGTAAACTTATTCGAAACGAGGGGGATTCATCCAATAAATCGTTGAGCAGCAAAGAAAAACGCTTAGTTCGTGATTTTCGCTTTGTGCGCGATCTGGTGCAGAAATACAATCACCCGGGGTACAGCTTTCAAACTATTACAGGAAAGGAAAGTGAGATATGGGCAAGCCTGATAACAGAACGAAAACTGGATTACGAAGTCAGACTGTGCGAAACACTTTATCACCTGGTCGATTTAAAAATACCTCAGAAAATAGAGAGTCCTTTTGAAGAAGCTTATTACACGGAATCGGGGCAGAATGCTTTCCAAAATTTCACCCAATTTCGTTTTCTTGATTATTTACGCAACATCACCAAAGGCAGCAATAGCATAAACGTGTTTGATTTAGGCTGTGGATATGGCAATTATGTGGAAGTGGTGCAGCAGAATTTCCCGGAAGCCTTTATTACGGGCATCGAGAAAAATCCCAAAGTATTTTCCGAAACAAGTGATAAATTTGCCAAAGCGGAGAATGTGGAAATCATTAACGACGATTTTTTTCAATACGAAACCGGTAAAAAATACGATGTAGTACTAATGAATTATGTGTTGTTCTATTTCAATTTTACCGACAAAAAGAAAATTATCGACAAGGCTAAAAGCATGCTCGCAGAGGGTGGTTCTATTGTTTTGTGCCAGTATTATTCCGGTATCGAATCCCTGAAAAGAGAGTTGGCAAAATCACAAAATGACGATTCAACAGCCAAAAAAATCGAGATGTACTACAGCGACAAAATTCTGTATGCCAACACATTGTGGAATGATGCCGTTGACACCTTTGCCGAAGCCGTAAAGTGGAACGAATTTAAAACAATCGTTTCCGAAGCAGATCTTTACATGGCAAGCATGACCAATGCCGATCCGTTTTACTATTCACTTTTTGTTGAATTAAAACATCAATCGTAACTACAATCGTTCACGCTCTCCTTAAACAATTCAGTGGGTGACTACAATTTATACTCGTTAACAAGCACTAACACTTCATTAACAGAATTACAATTCCGGATACCTAACTTTATGAAATAACTCAAAATACAATTTTATGAAAACGTTTACCCTACTGCTGTTTAGTTGTGTAGTACTTCTTTTCAATGCGCCTTTGGCACAGGCTTCAACGCTTCAGAAAAAGAAAGTTCCTGAGGTTGAAGAGCTCGATAATGCGCCCAACCTGTATAAAAGCGATAACATGTTTTTTAGCGGTCAGCCCAACCTCGAAACCTTTGAATGGCTAAAAGAACAGGGTGTTGATTTGGTTATCAATCTTCGCACGGAAGGTGAAAACGAGGATTTTGCAGAGGAAGCATTCAACGAAGAAGAAATGGTTGCCAAACTGAAAATGAAATACATTTCGTTACCGATTGCAGGTTACGATGGATACACACCCGAAAACCTGGAGAAATTTGCAGAGGCATTGGATGGTAAATACAAAAAGGTGTTAATTCACTGCGGAGGTGCCGGGCGTGTTACCTATTTTATGATGGCTTACCTGGTTGAACACAAAGATTACAAACTGGCAGATGCGATAGCATTTGGCGAACAGCTCACCTTTTCGTTTCCCTTGGAATATTTGCTTAAAGAAGAGGTTGACTGGAAATTAAAATAAAGCTTAAAAACAATTCAGCGGGTGACTAAAAGTTTAAACAACTAGTCACCCGCTGAATATAAAAAAGGCAAGCCTGTAAGCCGGGTCCTGTCAATTCCGATAAATCGGAAAAGCTTTATCATTTATCTAGTCCCGACATCACTGCCGGGATCCTGCAGCCTACCCCTCCAAAGTCTCTTGTGCGTTGAGAGCAAAACGGGCCGTTTCGCTGTACCGCAACAGCGGCAAACACTTTGGATATACATGGCTTTGCAACCCGTAAGACGTACGGCTGGCGATGTTGCCACCTCCACCGGTGCGCTTTTACCGCACCTTTTCACCCGTTCCCCGTTGTGGACACGCCACAACAAGGTGGTTATTTTCTGTTACGTTGCTATCCCCTTTCAAAGATCTTCCCGCTAGGAAGCACGGTGCCCTGCGTTGCCCGGACTTTCCTCCGCTCTGTTTAACCAAAGCAGCGATAAAGCGGCTTGCCGGTGCAAAAGTAGTAAATAGTTTCAAGTTACACGTTTCAGGTTGCAAGTTTGTTTTTCAAGAACATGCAACCTGAAACCTGCAACCAACTATCCTTTCCGCAGTATTACCATCGTTGCTCCATAGCCATACTCTTTAAACGAAGCATCCTGAAAATAGTATTTTTTGAATTTGCGTTTCAGCAGGTTTGTTACTTCCTGTTTTAAAACGCCCTGCCCTACACCATGAATAAATACAACTCGTTTCGACTGATTTTTAATGGCCAGGTTCATTTCCGATTCAACAGCATCCATTTGTATATCCAGAATTTCGCGGTTACTCAAACCTTCCGATTCGTCGAGTAGCTCGGTAATATGCAAATCGATAACTTCCTCTTCAGAGGTGCGTTTGCGTTTCTTTCGTTTTGGTGCTTCAACAGTTTCCTTTGCCTTAACCACTTTTTTGAAATCATCCTGCGTTAGTTTATCCAGTTCAGTCTGAAAAGTATCAGAAGTGATCTTCAGCACCAAGGCATTCTTTTTGAAATATGAATTCTCGCGGAAAGTTGATTCTTTGTAAAACTTCACCGGGTTTACCCTGAATTTCTTTACCACTGGCAAATTCCATTCGCTTTCTTTTTCGCGGAAATAAATCAGCTGAAACCCAAAATCAGGCAAATCGCTAAAATCCTCCTGTACCAAAGCGTCAATTTTCTCCTTCGAATTGGAACGAACAGTGCCTTGTTTAATGGCCTCTACCCCATCGGTTTTTATATATGAATAATTGAATAACACGGTATAATTGCTGTCGTTAACCAAATACAATTCGATCTCGCCCGACAGTGGATTTTTGGGATCTGTAGGAACAAAACAGAAATAAAATTCTGCCACATTTTTGCCGTTAATGATTTCACCTTTCGGCTCGATATATTCAGGTTCGGGTTGCACTTCTGCCGGCGTTTCCTGTTGGGCTCCAGCATTACTGCCAGCATTTAGTTCGGGCGCACTTACATTCACCAGTTCCTTTATCAGGAAAGGCACTTCAAACCCATCATCTCCTTCTACATTTACCGTATTTTTGTTTACAAAACCGGTTACTACGCCTCCTCCAACATCGTTTAAAAACTTAACCTTATCGCCTACTTTTATCATGACTCTTTTACTTTCCTGCAAAAATAACATTAATATCCATTCTTCAGGGCTAAAGCCCATTCGGGTCCGACATCACTCCCCCCGGGCTTAAGGCTAATAAATATGCTCCGAAGTGGGCTTTAACCCTGAATTGTTATTCATGCTGTTCTTAAAGAAATTCTTACTTTTGCAGTTCTAAAAAACAATTGTTTTGAACAGATATAAAGACATAAAGATTAGCGATTACACCTACAATTTGCCCGATGAGCGCATTGCCAAATACCCGCTTGCTGAGCGCGATAAATCAAAATTACTTGTCAGGCAGAACGGCACAATAAAACAGGATATTTTTGAAAACTGCGCCAATTACCTTCCGGAAGATGCGCAGCTGGTTTTTAATAATACCCGCGTTATTCATGCCCGTTTGTTTTTTTATAAAGAAACAGGTGCCAAAATCGAGATCTTTTGTCTGGAGCCCGTTGAACCGGCCGATTACCAGATAGCTTTTCAGGAAACAGAAGAAGTAACCTGGAAATGTATGGTGGGTAATTCAAAAAAATGGAAAGAAGGTTTCCTGAGCCAAACCTTTGAAATTGATGGGCAATCCATTGAACTGACCGCTGCCAAAACCGGGCAGGAAGGCAACTCTTTTCACATTCGTTTTGTGTGGAACGGTGGCGTACACTTCTCCGAGATTATTGAGCACATCGGGCAATTGCCCATTCCGCCATACCTAAACCGCAACACCGAAGAAAGCGACGAAGAAAGCTACCAAACGGTTTATGCAAAAATTGATGGTTCGGTGGCAGCACCAACAGCAGGTTTGCATTTTACCGATCCGGTGATTGCGCAACTGTCAGCTAAAAACATTACCACCAACGAAATTACGCTGCATGTAGGAGCCGGCACTTTTCAGCCCGTAAAATCGGAAACCATCGAAGGGCACACCATGCACCACGAACAGGTGATCATCCCCATTGATATTTTGCGTTCGTTTGTGGAGAATTCGAAAAACATTATTGCAGTGGGAACGACTTCGGTGCGCTCGCTCGAAAGTTTGTACTGGATTGGTCTGCAACTGGAAGAACAACGTTTCGATCCATTTCATCCCGAGGTAAAACAATGGGAGCCTTATGAAAACGAGGCAAAAATTTCAATCGAAAAAGCTTTGCAGAATATCATTTATTTCCTAGCAGAAAACGGGGAAAGAGCCATTCGTTTTTCTACTCAAATTATCATTCTGCCGGGTTATGATTTTAAACTCATCAGCGGAATGTTCACCAACTTTCACCAGCCGCAAAGTACGCTACTACTTTTGATCAGTGCATTTCTGGGTAATAAATGGAAGGAAGTTTACGATTATGCGCTTGCAAACGACTTCCGCTTTTTAAGTTATGGCGACAGTAATCTCTACCTAAAATAAAATACCTTTGTAGTTAAAGCTTTTACGCTAACATTTTTTATGACAAAATATTTGCGCAAAAGCTAACTTTAACCAAATTTGCAGCATTATGCGAAGAGATAAAATCGACAGCTTCTCCTCCTTCATTTCAACATCAATTAAAAATTATGCCAACAATAAAGCGCTTGGTTTTATTGATGAAGAATATCTCACATACGCGGAAATGGGACAAAAAATCTCCGCTGTTCAGGCTTTTCTCACAAAGCTTGGTTTGGCTGAAGGCGATAAAGTAATCATCTACAGCCAAAACATGCCCGACTGGGGAGTTGTTTATTTTGCCCTGCAATGTTCCGGAATTGTTGCTGTTCCTGTTCTTCCCGATTTTAGTCCGTCAGAGTTGGAGAATGTGATCAAACATTCCGAGTCGAAAGCGATGTTTATCTCGACAAGCCTTCAATACAAACTAAAAGAAGCTGACACATCAACGCTGGATGTTATCGTTAAAACCGATGATTTTAGCCTTTTAAAGGCGGAAAACAAATCGGTGGTTTTCGATGTAAATGAAAACAGCGACAAAGCTTATACTCCAAAAGAAAATGAACTGGCGGTATTGATTTACACCTCCGGAACAACGGGTAATTCGAAAGGCGTTATGCTTTCACAGAAAAATATATTGGCGAATGTTGTTCAGTCGGCAGCTGTTCATGAAATCAGGGAAGACTACCACTTTTTGTCGGTTTTACCGTTGTCGCATACCTACGAAAATACCATTGGATTTTTACTGGCCATTTATAAAGGAGCCAGTGTTACCTATCTCCGTAAACCACCAACAGCAAGTGTGCTTTTACCGGCACTAAAAAAAATACGTCCGGAGATTATGTTGACCGTTCCGATGATTATCGAGAAAGTGTATAAAAGCAGCATCCTGCCCGCCATTAATAAAAAAACGGTTACTCGCTTACTACACCGATTTCCTCCCACACGCAAACTTGTTCATCGTTTGGCTGGGAAAAAACTGATGGAAACTTTTGGTGGCCGGTTGGAATTTTTTGGCATTGGCGGTGCAAAGCTCGACGGTACAGTGGAACGTTTTCTGCGCGATGCAAAATTTCCGTACGCCATTGGTTACGGTTTAACTGAAACTTCACCGCTTGTTGCAGGGTCGAATCCCACAACAACGCGTTTCAGGGCAATTGGCCCAAAGGTGATTAATTGCGAAGTAAAAATTCACGACCCGAACCCGGCAACGGGCGAAGGCGAAATCTGGGCAAAAGGCCCAAACGTAATGTTGGGCTACTATAAAAATCCGGAAGAAACAAAACAAGTATTAACCGACGATGGATGGTTTAAAACAGGTGATCTGGGTGTTTTTGATAAAGACGGATGGCTGAGCCACAAAGGCCGGTTAAAAAATATGATCGTGGGTGCCAACGGAGAAAATATTTACCCCGAAGAAATAGAATCCATAATCAATAATTTCAGGCATGTTGTTGAGTCGGTAGTAATTCAGAAAAAAGGGAAATTGGTGGCACTGGTTCATTTTAACCGTGAGGAACTGGAGCAAAAAGTGAAAGAAATGCGTTCTGAATTAGGCGATAAAATGGACGAAATATCTCACCATGTAGATGAAAAAATTGAAGAGTTAAGCGCCGAATTAAAAGACTACATAAATTCAAGGGTTAACAAGTTTTCTAAAATTCAGGATTTTATTGCTCATCCTACACCTTTTATAAAAACGGCTACGCAAAAGATCAAACGCTATCTGTATCATTAAATAGGCTTATACTGATAATGGCAATATATTCAACCCTTCCAGGGCTGATATCTATTCGCGTTATACTTCCGTGCGTTTCACACACGGTTATTTACGTATAGTCCTTTCCGGACTATCCGCAGTTCTGTTGATACGAAAATCCAACTAACTGGTAAATCCCTCTGGATTTGCAGATAAGCAGCAGGGATAATTTTCTTCCAAATTCATAGAAAATGTCCTGAAAGGACTAAATACGAATAACCGCCGGTAAAACCGGTGGTAACCAACTTAGTGCAGCCTCAGCCCCGAAAGGGGTTGAACAAGGTTTATTACTTTAAAAAGTACCATTCATCAATGTGAATATTGTGTTCTTCCAAAAGCCTTCGATACTCCGCTTCAAAGGTTTCAGTTTTATGATGTTCCTGCTGGTTTTTAATATAGTTAATCAATTTGTCTTTGTCCCAATACGAATATGTTAAGGCAGCATAACCATCTGCCCAACCACTAAAATCAGGAAAGTAAGTTGAGCTTTTTAACCAAACCGATGAAGCAGTTTTTATGTCTCTGACCATATCGGCCAGAGCGATGCCGGGATGAATATCACTTAAAATATGAATATGATCCGCCATCCCATTAATTCGGTATAAATGGCAATTCTTATTTTTTATTATTCCCCACATATACCTATAAAGCTGATCACGGTAATCGGCTTTTAATGTTTTCTGACTGTGTTTTGTGCGAAAAATAATCTGATAAATGATTTGACGATAGCTAGTCATGGTTAACAAGTATAAATTAGTTAATACCTACTAAATTAGCTAGTTAAATTGAATTATTCTTGTCTTTTCAGTAAATTATTCAACCCTTTTAGGGCTGGAACATATTGGTTGCCTTTTGCCATGCGTTTCACACACGGTTATTCACATATAGTTCTTTCGGGACAATACAATCTATCAATCAAAAGAATTTCGAATTATCCCTTATTTAGAATCAACCCAAAGAGATAAAATTTTACATTCGTAGGTTAATTTAAAAATTCAAAAAACTTATGACTGATTATTTCAAGCAATATCCTAACAAAGAGGGATTCTATAAGGAATATGGTGGTTCGTTTATACCACCAGATTTGCAAAAAGAGATGGATAACATTACCAATGCTTACCACAGCATCAGCAAATCGCACAATTTTATTTCGGAATTGCGCAGCATTCGCAAACACTTTCAGGGGCGCCCAACTCCGGTTTATTACTGCCAGAATTTATCGGCAAAATACGGCGGCCGCATTTACCTGAAACGCGAAGACCTGAACCACTCGGGAGCGCATAAATTGAACCACTGCATGGGCGAGGCTCTGTTGGCCAAACACCTGGGTAAAAAGAAACTGATTGCCGAAACCGGCGCCGGACAACATGGTGTAGCGTTGGCAACTGCGGCAGCCTATTTTGGTTTAGAATGCGAAATCCACATGGGCGAAGTTGACATTGCCAAAGAACACCCCAATGTGGTACGGATGAAAATTCTGGGAGCAGAAGTAGTTCCTGTTACGCACGGATTAAAAACATTAAAAGAAGCGGTTGACTCGGCTTTTGAATCGTATCTGAAAGATCCTGTAAATACGATTTACTGTATTGGTTCTGTTGTTGGACCACACCCCTTTCCGATGATGGTTCGCGATTTCCAGCGTGTTGTTGGAATTGAAGCACAGGAGCAGTTTTACGAAATGACCGGCGAAAATCCCGATCACGTAGTAGCTTGTGTTGGTGGCGGAAGTAATGCCATGGGAATGTTCTCGGGCTTCCTCGATATTGAAGAAACAGAGTTGCACGGTGTGGAGCCGGGTGGCGTCGGAACAAAACTTGGCGAACACGCCAGCACCATTACATACGGAACTCCCGGAGTAATTCATGGTTTTAAATGCTACATGTTGCAGGATGAAAAAGGCGAGCCGGCTCCGGTGTATTCGGTGGCCAGCGGATTGGATTATCCCGGTGTGGGACCAGAGCACAGTATGCTAAAAGATATGGGCAAGGTAACATATGGTGTTGCCGACGATGCCGAAACCATCGACGCCTTTTACGAATTAAGTCGACTGGAAGGAATTATTCCGGCATTGGAAAGTGCACATGCTGTGGCTTACAGTTTAAAACTGGCAAAAAAGAACCAGCAAAAATCTATCCTCATCAACCTAAGCGGTCGTGGCGATAAAGACATCGACTTTGTGGTTGACAAATATGGATTACCCGACTAAGAAGACTTCTGATAAACATATTGAAAAGTCCGGTTTCGCCGGACTTTTTTTATATAAGTCTAATAATTAATTGCAAAAAGTGCTTCAAAATTTACAGACTCACCCTGATTGTGCCTTCGACACAATCGTCCCTCTCTTTGCAAAGAGAGGGAATGAGGGAGAGTTAGCTGATTCTTGTTTACTTTCATTCCTTTTGAAAGACTGATTCGTTAACACACCGTTCGAGTCGGGAATTTCATGTAATCGAAACCTTACTTGTTGGCACCTGCTTTTGCTCCATTCTTTCGGTAGGCCACTACCAGAAAAATGGTTGCAACTATGATGAGGAATAATCCGGGTCTCCATTCAAGAGCCTGTCTTGTACTCCACCCCAAAACACCTGCTAAATAAAGGATTAAACAAACCAGTTGCGCTAAAATATATTTCATTTTATTTTTTATCAGCCCCAACGAATTAGCAACTACGATCAATCCAAGCGAGATACTGGTAATACTAAGTAACCAGTTTTGTAAGTGGTAATCATTAAAAAATGTATAGCCTGACCAGCCGGTAAAGGTTCGGTAAGTTCTTTCGCCATCCACAAACATTTTAAAACGTCTGGTCCATCCTAAAAAAGTGCCAACAAAAATCAGCACTGTTAGAAATGCTGACCACAGCACGTATTTGTTTAGCGGTGTTTTCTCCGGTTCAATCCCGTCGATACCTAAAACATCAAACAGCAAGTCAAGCGTTTTTCTTCTTGGGGTCGTCTCATTATTTTCGATTCGTTGAATGGTTCTTAAATTAACTTTTGCGTGTTCCGCCAAATCTTCCTGGGTCCAACCTTGTTTTAATCTGCTTTCTTTAATCCTTTTTCCTGGTTCGTTCATGAATTGTGAAGTTTAATTTTTTGAGGCAAAAGTAATTCCGAATCCCCTATTTGGTAGCGATTTTTTGACGGCATTTTGACGGCATTTGCTGATTTATCGGTATTCTGAAATGCTTTGGTGGTATTGGACATCTGCAAGTTGTTGTTACGCCACTGGAGTGTCACGAAACTTCGGGAGGTGCGAGCGCGAGTTAGTTACCCAATAGCACTTCCTGTTTTTTCGATTTTCTCATTGTCATGCTAATCCAGATAAACATCAAGAAAAACAAAACCATACCTGCAATGCATAGCAGGTTGATTGTTTTTAGCTTATTAAGGATTTTTGCATTTTCATTACCTTTCGCGTCACCTGCTCCAACGGAAATTTTTGTTGCCTCAAGTTTTTCGAGTAAAACAATGTTGTCACTTAAGTTAAGTTGTTTTAAAGCTATGTTATTATCATTTGCCATTTCCAGCTTCTCTACACGCGGTATGTAGTTTCTCATATATTTCGTATAAAACGAAAAGGAGAATCCTAAAACTGATACAATCAATAAAATAATAAAGGTTTTGTTTTTTGTCATAGTTGTTTTTTGTTGCAGTAATCGAACAAATTATAACTTCTGCTTTTTCAATTTTGGTTTAAACACCGATATAAAAACAGCTACGATAAGCGTAGAGGTCATACATACACCCATTATCAGGTGGTTGTTAGCATACCAGTTGTAATCCGCATTCTGAAGGGCTTTCAGTCCAAGTTCTCCCGATATTTTTACGGTTTCTTCAATCCACGGACCGGAAAACAGTGTTCCCAGCACGATAATAAGAACCGTAATAATCCATTTAAAAATTAACCAGCCATGCTTAAAATATCCCCATTTGGTAAATTGCGAATACATCCATCCGCTTAGAAGGCAGGTTATGGCAGCGGGTACCAACAGCTTCATATCGATAAAATGAATAATCCTGTTCAACAAGTGCAGCTGGCCTCCTGTAGAAAGATCATTGCCTAAAAAATGAATTAGAAACATTACCGCCCCGGTAGTTATCCAAACTCCGGCTGCAATAACATGAATTGATTTTAACCACTTTTTCTGTTTTACTGTTAATTCGGCCATTGGTATTAGTTTGTATAGTTGTTGGTATTTCAAGTAATTGTTTCAACTCGTTTAATAGAATTTCGACCAGGGAACGGATTACAAATCCAGCGGGGACTTTAAATTTATTGCGAGTGCCCTGCCATTAACACTTTTACTCGCATTATTATAAAGAACGAAAAAAAATATCTGATACGTATTATTCGACACTTGCATCGAGTATATGGATATCATTTCCCATATTGGCATGAAATGAATTATTTAAGCAAATTGCTAACATTTATGCTTGTATTGCATTCTATTGTTTTTATAATATTGCTATCAAAACATTTATAATAGCAAAAATTAGATTCGCTATAAATCCATATTTTATATATTTTGAATTTCTTTCATTTAGCTTGTTTGCTTTAATATTCGATTCGGCTAATCTTATTTCTATGCTACTTTCATAATTTAGCTTTTCAAAAGATTCAAATTTCCATCCCTTGTCTGTAAGTCTATAAGAATAAGAACCAAGATCAACTATTAACCCAATATCTTTTAATCCTCCGATTACGGGGAATCTATTGTTTTCTAAATCTTTTATGCTTTTCGACAAATTGCTTTTGGTCATTGAGCCATTATTTTGCTTCATTAAATCAATTACCATTGTAGCCATTTGTTCATGTATCTTATTCATCTGTAATTATTCTTTATTTAAACTGAATGATAACTATATTATCTATACGTAAAAACCTTCTTATAATCGCTAAACCGCTAGTTATTGTAAGGTTTTTGTGTTTTTATACAAGCTGTTTTTTTGCGTATTCAATGATACAGGAATTTTTGGTTCATTAAAACTAAACATATTTTTTATGTTTTATGCAATGACACTTCCTGATTGTTTCATTTTACAACATTTCTGCGAAATCAGCGACGAATTTCTTCCTTAGTCAATTCTGAAGTATCCATCTTATCTGTTTTTTTAAACTTATGGCTTAACGTTTAGAATAAGAACAGTAGCCTATTCCTTTCAAGTTACAAGAATGTTTTAGCGGGCCAAAACCCTTGAATTCTGAACTAACCCGGCTATTATTATACATTGTTGTGCTTTCGTTTTTTAAATATTGAATGATAATTTGATTCCTTCTGTAATCATTCCTGTTCCAAGTATAGCAAGGATTAGCCCCATTAATTTACCTACTACTGAGATCAAGTTTGGCCCCACTTTTTCTACGATTTTTTCGCTGAAAATAAAGGCTACATAAGTTAGAAAAATAAGTGTCGCAAAAATTGTGATGACGATTCCAATGTGTACAAAATCTGCATTGGTAACACTATTCATTGCGGCGATAATAGTTCCAGGCCCCGCCAATATAGGAATAGCTAATGGGGAAATAGCAAGGTTGTTATTACCTCCTGCATTATTTTGGTGCATTTTGGGCTTTCGAGACATAAGCATTTCAAAACCCACATAAAATATCAGAATGCCACCTGTTATTTTGAATGCAGGAATAGTAATTCCAAACATCTCAAAAATATATTTTCCAGCAACAACAAAAGTGGCGACAATAATAAAAGCCGTAATTGTTCCTGTTCGGGCAATTTTCTTTTTATTTTCTTCTGTTTCACCTTCTACAAGTCCCAAAAAAATTGGAGTGTTTGCAATTGGATTCATAATAGCAAAGAAGCTCATAAATACTGTCAGAGCATAGGTAAATAAATTTTCCATATAGGTTATTTTGTAATAATCTATTTCTAAATTAGTTAAAATCGTGCGGTCTGTGAAACTCCACAAAATGAAACACAACTGGTAAGCATCATCATTGTTGTTATATCGCTTAAAACATCTGAAAAAATGTTGTAATACACCCAATATGGCTGTAAAATTCACTTATTATATTATTCTCATATTCAGATGCTATTTCAGAGTGTGTATACAATGGTTTTTGTTTTGGTGCATTAAAACTATACATTTTTTTATGTTTCGTGCAATAAACGCTGTAAAACAATTCTCCTAATCGTTGGTGCACCCCGAAGCTTAGGGATTTCAACCAGCCAGGCTGCTTTCTATTTTTGCTATATACTTTTTTTCTTTGTTTTTCATTCTTCGCTCCTATGCTACCCCTGCCCCCTAAAGGGGAAGTCCGGCACACATTAGCCAATCCATCAACAATCTCAAATCGTTAATCTTCATTCGTCAATCTTCTTCATCCCACTCATTCACCCAAACACTCAGAGGTAAAAATTGACAAACTGATAAATTGACAAATTGTTAACTGAGAACTGTGACTGAGAACTGTGACTGAGAACTGAGACTGAGAACTGAGACTAAAAACTGAAACAGATCTCTCCTCCCCCGAAGTTTCGGGGCTAGTCGAGATGACATTACTTTTGCCTTTTTACTTTCGCCTTGTCCCCCTTCCTGTATTAATTTAAGACTAACTCCACCCTAACTTGTTGATCGCTTAACACATGGTATCAATTATTTGTCTACGTTTGCACTCCCTTAGAAAAAGGGCTAAAAATTGAAAACAGAATTATAGAATGATTACAGTATCGAATTTAAGAATACAATTTGGGAAACGCATACTATTTCAGGACGTTAACATGAAGTTTACGGCCGGAAACTGCTATGGCGTTATCGGGGCAAACGGAGCAGGAAAATCAACCTTTTTAAAAGCAATCTCGGGGCAGATCGACGCTACTGCAGGACGTATTTCGCTGGAACCCGGCGAGCGGCTTTCGGTGTTAAGTCAGGACCACTTTGCTTTTGATGAGTTTAATGTTCTGGATACTGTAATGAAAGGTCACGCCGAGCTTTGGGATCTGATGAAAGAAAAAGATGCCCTTTATATGAAACCTGATTTTTCGGAAGCAGACGGAATTTTAGCCGGTGAGCTGGAAGAAAAGTTTGGCGACATGGGCGGATGGAATGCCGAAAGTGATGCAGCTACATTGTTGAGCAACCTTGGCATAAAAGAAGAATACCACTACACGCTGATGAAAGACATGAGCGGTAACCAAAAAGTGCGTGTTTTGCTGGCACAGGCATTATTCGGAAATCCCGATAACCTGTTGCTCGATGAGCCGACCAACGACCTCGACCTGGAAACCGTTGTTTGGCTGGAGAATTACCTGGCCAATTACGAGAATACCGTGTTGGTGGTATCGCACGACCGTCACTTCCTGGATGCCATTTCAACCCACACAATAGATATTGATTACGGCGATATAAAAATGTTTGCCGGAAACTACAGTTTCTGGTACCAGAGTAGCCAGCTGGCACTGCGTCAGCAGCAGGCACAAAACAAAAAAGCCGAGGAGAAGAAGAAAGAACTGCAGGAGTTTATTTCGCGTTTTAGTGCTAACGTGGCTAAATCGAAACAAACTACCAGCCGTAAAAAAATGCTGGAGAAACTGAATGTGGAAGATATTCAGCCATCGACACGAAAATACCCGGGAATTATTTTTAACCCTGAGCGTGAAGCCGGCGACCGCATTCTGGATGTGGAAAACCTGAGTGCCAGCACCGAAGGAACCATCCTTTTTAAAGACGTGGAATTCACTGCACAAAAAGGAGAAAAAATTGTATTTCTGTCGCGCGACCACCGTGCAATGACCGCCTTTTTCGAGATCATTAACGGAAACCGCGAAGCCGACTCGGGAACTTACCAGTGGGGACAAACCATTACATCGGCATATTTACCTATTGACAACTCGGAGTTTTTCGATAGTGACATGACTTTGTTCGACTGGTTGTGCCAGTTTACTACCGACACTACCGAAATTTATATTCGCGGCTATTTGGGAAGAATGTTGTTTGCCGGCGATGAGATCTATAAAAAAGTAAACGTACTATCAGGAGGTGAGAAAATGCGCTGTATGATTGCCAAAATGCAGTTGCTCGATGCCAACGCGCTTATTTTGGATACACCAACCAACCACCTCGATCTGGAATCGATTCAGGCCTTTAACAACAACCTGATAAAATATCCGGGGAACGTATTTATGTCGTCGCACGACCACGAGTTTATTTCATCGGTGTGTAACCGCATTATTGAATTAACGCCAAATGGCATTATTGATAAACTAATGCCGTACGACGAATATATTGAGGACGAAAAAATTCACGCACTGCGCGAGAAACTTTATACAACTTAATTTGTTTCTTTAATTAATCAGCCCCCCAAATCTTTACCAAAAGTTTTTTACTAAAAGAGATCGACAAATGATTAATCAACAGAGAAAGAATATTAAAACCGGCTTAAACGTTGCCGTTGTAAAAAAAGAACATCAACGATCGGGTGAATTAACCTGTGGTATCGTTAAGAGAATATTGACAAAATCGACCATCCACCCACACGGAATAAAAGTAATGCTCGAAACCGGAGAAGTAGGGCGCGTGCAGAAGATTATGCAGGAGGATTAAGGGACAGGATTGAGGGACTTAATGATTTAATGCGGAAATGCTTTAATGCTTCTTTGTGGTTAGCTCTTTTTGATGCTGGATCCTTGATTCTTGATATTGGATGCTGGAAGGTCTTCCGGTTTTTAGAAAGGAAAATCGTAAAATTGGTCTTATCTCCCGGCGCTTACGCACCGGGCTGTTTTGTTTCGCCCCTTTGGAGCTTTTTGCATACTGCTATTTGCGTACTGCCTACTCATTTACTCAAAAGAAGAAAATTGACAAACTGTCCAATTGAAAAATTGTTAACTGGCAACTGAGACTGTTAACTGAGACTGGCAACTGCGACTGTAAACTGGGACTGTAAACTGAAACAGATTTCTCCTCCCCCGAAGTTTCGGGGCTCGTCGAAATGACAATCACTTTTGCCTTTTTACTTTTACCTTTCGCCTTGCCAACTACTCCACTTCACGGCTGCCATAAAAACGGTCGAGAATAGAGCCATCGTTGGCTTCTTTTGACAGCGACTCGATGGTATTTTTCGGCACGTTGTAAACATCGAGCACAATCAGTCCATCCAGGCAGTTATTAAATTTAGGATCGACATTAAACCCAATTATCTCAGCATTGAGTTTAATATACTTTTTCAGTAATACCGGAAGTCCTGAGTTCTGTTCATCCAAATCGCCAATGGTTTTGTCGAGCCGGTTAATATCGTGCTCCACATTTTCCATCAGCAGATTCAAATCCACATTGTCGCTTTTAAATTTGTAGCTGTTTCGCGGTTTTATATGCTGAGCCATTCGCCAGTTCAAATGGTTCTTCATAATAAACTTAATAATCAGGTCTTTCGACACCTTCGAATAATTATTACTGATACTCACCGGCCCAATCAAGTAACGGTATTCCGGGTTTTTCAGCAGGAAATACAAAATACCTTTCCACAGCAAAAACAATGGCATAGGTTTGCGTTGGTATTCTTTAATTACAAACGAGCGCCCCAGTTCAATGCTTTCCTTTAAAACAGGTTTAAAACTTTCCGAGATACGAAACAGCGAATGCAGGTAAAAGCCTCGCCGGCCGAGCTGTTCCATAATATCTTTGCCTTTCCCCAGTCGATATGCCCCAACAATCCGATTTTCATCTTCGTCCCAGATAAACATCTGGTTGTAGTACAAATCATATTCGTCGATATCAATGCTGCGGTTAGTCCCCTCGCCTACTTCGCGAAAAGTAATCTCCCGCAAGCGACCGATTTCATTCAGAATATTCGGAATCATTGCCGACGGAGCACAATACGCCGTATAATTCTTTAGCGAGAACAGTGTGTGCTTCGATTTTATCAGCTGAATTTCTTTCTGAATTTTTGCCAACGGAACCGGATCGATAATGGCATCGGGTTTTACATTGGCTTTCAGCGCATAATTAAAAAAGCGCCGAACCTCAATATCCGATTCCATGCTGTACGTTTTAGCTCGCAGAAACCGCCCCAGCTGATACACATCTTTATACGTATCCTGTTCGTCAACTTTTATAGGGCTGCCAATTCGCAGTTTTATTTTCTTATGCTTTTTTCGCAAAATCTCCGACGGCAGACGCGCACTTTTTAATGAGGGATTGATTTTGGCCACCAGGTGCAACAAGCGGCTGTTGGTTCCCTGAAAAAGTACCGGAACAACAGGAACACGAGCCATTTTTATAAAATTCACCACCGGAAACTGCCAGACTTTGTCGGTAACACCACCAAAAGGATCTTTTGTGTGCACATCAATGGCCGGGAAAAGACAGAGCACTCCCCCGTCATTCAAATGTGTAACGGCTTCTTTTAATCCGTAATAATTCCCTTGCTCCGAATCATCAAACGGGTTTTCTTCCATAAAATACTCCGAAACAGCATCTATCTTTTTCAACAAATAATTGGCCAGCACTTTAACATCGTTACGTACCAGCGACAGGTATTTTATCAGCAACAAGCCATCGAAACCTCCAAGCGGATGGTTGGCTACAATAATCAGCGGTCCTTCCTTTGGTATTTTTTTTAGCTGCTCTTCGTCAAACTCAATGTCGAACTCAAGCATTTTAATCAGCTCATCAATAAAATCCACCCCACGCTTATCTATTATCTGCTCGTAAATTTTATCCAGCTTTTTAAAACGAAGAATAAACATCAGGAACTTAGCGAAATAATCGCCGTTGGTAGGCGCTGGGTGTTGGTCTTTGAACAAATCCTTTGGCTCTGGTAATTCCATTTATTGCTTTTAAGTTCAAATATGCTGTTTCCCTCAGTTATTTTAAAGACGAACTCAGCTCATTACAAAAATAAAACGATTTTTGAATTAACATCGTTACCTTATTAATACTATACAATTATTTTAAGGTTGCCCTTTTGCGGCTAAAACCAGCAATTTGACAACCATGAAATATTTTTTAATCATATTTGAACTTTCTTTGTTATAAGGGTATAATTTTATTTGATGACAGAAAACAAACTACATATTACAGACTGGCTCCCCACATCGAAGAAAGAGGTAAAACAATTGGGTTGGGAGGAGCTGGATGTAATTTTATTTACCGGCGACGCTTATATTGACCATCCATCGTTTGGAGCAGCCGTTATTGGCCGGGTATTGGAAGCCGAAGGATTGCGAGTAGGAATTGTGCCGCAACCCAACTGGACCGATGATTTACGCGACTTTAAGAAGCTGGGAAAACCGAGGCTGTTTTTTGCTGTTACGGCAGGAAACATGGACTCGATGGTAAACCATTATACGGCAGGAAAACGCAAACGCTCGAACGACGCGTACACGCCGGGCGGGCAAATTGGAAAACGTCCGGATTACGCCACCATTACTTACTCGAAAATATTAAAAGAACTGTATCCCGAAGTGCCGCTGGTAATCGGAGGAATTGAGGCCTCGTTACGCCGTTTAACGCATTACGACTATTGGTCGGATCGTTTAATGCCTTCGATTTTAGCTGATACACAAGCTGATCTTTTATTTTATGGAATGGGCGAAAAATCGATTGTTGATTTTGCGCGGCTGGTAAAACGCGGTATTCCGGTTGAAAGTCTGACTACCATTCCGCAAACTGTTTTTATGACCGATGCCGACGAAGCTTATGCCACCAAGAAAAACTGGGATGAGTTGGAACTGGCCTCGCACGATACCTGTTTGCAGGAAAAGAAAGAGTTTGCACGCAATTTTATGCACATCGAGGAGGAATCGAACAAGATGGAGGCCAAAAAGCTGGTGCAGCGAATAGGAGATAAAAAAGTGGTGGTAAATCCGCCGTGGCCAACTTTTAAGGAAAAAGAGATCGACCGTATTTACGATCTGCCTTACACACGTTTGCCACATCCGCGCTACAATAATAAAGGCGCCATTCCGGCTTACGATATGATCCGGCATTCCATTAACATCCACCGTGGATGTTTTGGCGGTTGTACCTTTTGTACCATTTCGGCGCACCAGGGAAAATTTATTGCCAGCCGTTCAGAGAAATCGGTTTTAAAAGAGGTAGAGAAAGTCACCGAAATGCCCGATTTTAAAGGGTACATTTCCGATTTGGGTGGCCCCTCGGCCAACATGTACAAAATGAAAGGTATTCACGAGGAGATTTGCAGAAAATGTAAACGCCCGTCGTGTATCTTCCCATCGGTTTGTAAAAACCTTGATGTTAGCCATAAAGGGATGCTCGATCTTTATAGAAAAGTCAGAAGCAATCCAAAAGTAAAAAAGGCATTCATCGGGAGTGGCATCCGGTACGATATGATATTGGAGAAAACCAATGATGAAGCGGTAAACGAAACCAATCGGGAATATTTGCGTGAGGTAATCAAACATCACGTTTCGGGAAGGCTAAAAGTGGCGCCGGAACACTCGTCTGACGAAGTACTGAAATTTATGCGAAAACCTTCGTTTAAATTGTTTGAGGAACTAAACCAGGAGTTTATAAAAATAAATAAGGAAGAAAAACTTAACCAGCAGCTGATTCCGTATTTTATTTCGAGCCATCCGGGCAGTAAATCGGAAGACATGGCCAATTTGGCGATCCAGACGAAGGACATGAATTTCAGGTTGGAGCAGGTGCAGGATTTTACACCTACACCAATGACGCTGGCTACTGTGGTTTATTATTCGGGCTACCATCCGTACACAATGGAGCAAATTTATACGGCCCGAAACAAAAACGCTAAAGAACAACAACGCCAGTTCTTTTTCTGGTATAAAAAGGAATTTCGAAATAAAATTATTCGCGACCTAAAAGCAAAAGGCCGCGAAGATTTGGTTAAACAGCTTTTCAGTAAAAAACAAAATAACGACACTAAATGAAGACAATCAGAATGTTAACACTTGCAGTAGCAATTGTGCTATCGGGCTGTGCCGAAGTAATGCAAATTGCCCAGCAAACTCTTGAAGGCGGTGCGCCTCTGACCCAAAATGAAATTGTGGCCGGTTTGAAAGAAGCATTGATAACCGGAACCAACAATTCGGTGGATATTCTTGGTGCGCAAGATGGATACTACAAAGACGAGCTGGTAAAAATTTTACTTCCACCCGAAGCCAACATTATTGTTGAAAATGCCGGGAAAATACCGGGAGGTGAAAAATTGCTCGAAGATGTGTTATTACATATAAATCGTGCCGCTGAAGACGCTGCAAAAGAAGCCACACCAATTTTTGTGAACAGCATAAAAAGCATGACATTTAACGATGCCGTTGGAATTTTAAAAGGCAACGACAACGCCGCAACATCCTATTTACACAAAACAACTTACGATCAGCTTTTTGCCCTTTATCGTCCCAAAATAAAATCTTCGGTGGAGAAAGAATTAGTAGGTGGCGTATCAACAAAAGAAAGCTGGGACACTCTAGTGGGTAAATGGAACCAGGTTGCCGGTTCTTTTCTGGGGCAAACTGCGGGTTTGGAAAAAGTTGACACCCAACTGGAAGACTATCTGACTGCCAAAGCACTTGACGGTGTATTTTTAAAAATTGCCGGTGAAGAAAAACTGATCCGGGAAGATCCGGCAGCACGTGTAAGCAGTTTGCTAAAAAAAGTATTTGGCTCGGTTGACAGCTAATTTGTCAACTTTGATTATTAGAAATTCGTTGACTTAATTCTTTTGCTAATTTTAAAGCATATTTATTGAATTAATAATTCACTCCGGTAAAAATTTGTACGGAGTTATGCTAAACTCTCACAATGAAAGAATTACTTGGCGCACTTTTCATTCTTTTATACCTATCAACGTGGAGCTGTTCCAGTTCAAATGAATCAAACAATGATGATTCTGAATTCAACTATGAAATTGAAGTACTGGATCAAATCTTTGAACAGTTGACCGAGGAAATGCAGTTTAATTGCGGTTTTCCCAAAGCCCCGCCACCACCTCGCCCAACCAAAGATAAGAATGGAAAAATTACAGGATATGATTCTACTTTATATCTTCAGCAAATAAAAAATTACCAAATAGACACAGCCAATTTTGAGGTTGAACCAAGAAGTGTATTACTGGCTATTTCTGACACATTGTATTGCCTTTCGGATGAGGAGATACCGACCAAAACTCAACTAACCTCAGAGGATTATCACACTGTAATCAAGAACATTAAACCCGAAAACAAACTTAATCGTAAAATACCAATTGAGAGTTTAAAAAATACAGGATATTTTTACCTGAAATACAGCTCTGAATATAGGAATGAGCAAAAAAGGCCAACCAATTTAAATGAAAGCAAAGCCAGTGGAATCCGTTTATCAAGGATATATTTTAACGAAAGTAAGACCCTTGGCATTTTTACCTGTGAATATTACCGCACAAGCGACGATGCATATGGAGGCTTGATTCTTATACGAAAAGTTGATGGCAAGTGGCAAATTGATGAATCTATCAACAACTGGATAATCTAAACAAACCTTCTTCCCTGCCAAGTATCACGCTCTTTTAAGTGTTTTTCCACCTTGGTTACAAACTCAAAATTCTTTAATCCCCACTTTGGGGCGATTGGCATTTCGGATGGCAACTGGTCTATTAAACATTCAACACTTTAGACGCATTCTAAATTTTATCCAATCCCTTAAATCATTTTGTTAACTTATTCAAAATATTATTTTTGTTAGCAAAGAACCTAAAATGCAGACTTACAGAAATAACTAATTTAACTTAACAAACCCCATCTTTATGCGAAGCAGTTTATTATTACTCTGTTTTATTCTTAGCCTCTTTTTCCAAAATACACTTTTTGCACAACGCCTTGATGCTGTGCTGTTAAACCAGAAAACATCCATCGTATTAAAAAAGAATAACTTATGCAGAATCAGTTCTTTTGAAATTCTTATCAATAATCGCGACGGAGAAGAATTCACGGAAGTCACAATCCCTTTTTCAAGTTTATTGAAAGTCACAAATCTTAAAGCTTACATAAAAGATAAAAACGGAGAAATTGTAAAAAAACTAAAGAAAAGCGATATCTCAGAAAGAAGTTCTTTTTCGAGCGGCACCTTTTACGAGGATGAATTTGTAAAAGAATTCAAGTTAAAGCATAACGTTTATCCCTACACCCTGTTTTATGAATATGAAGAATCAGAATCACAGTTTGTTTATGTAGAGCATTGGGTTCCATTGCTAGATTTGGATATTCCCACCCTTAATGCAGAGTTGGAGATTCAGGCGGCCAAAGAATTCAAGCTCTCTTATAAAGACAGTTTTGTTTCGTCATTTAGCCTGGATTCTATTGATGATGACTATCGTTATCGATGGAAAGCAAATTACGACGGAAGTATAGAAAACGAAGTGTTTGCGCCTCCGCTTTTAAACCATGTTCCTTCGGTTCAGGTGGTTCCTCAAAAATTCAAATTTGAAATCAAGGGTTCTTTTGATTCATGGGAAACGTATGGTAGCTGGCAAGATGAACTCATTGCCGGTTTGTTCGAAGTTCCGGATAATGATGTGAAAACAATTGAAAAACTTATAAATGGAATTGAAAATGAAAAAGAAAGAATTAAAACAATATATGAATATGTGCAAAACGAAACCCGGTATATAAACATAAGCCTTGAAACCGGAGGACTAAAACCATACCCGGCAAGTTATGTTTCTCAAAATCATTATGGAGATTGCAAAGCGCTAAGCATTTATTTTATGGCTTTGCTAAAAAGTGTTGGGATTGAATGTTATTATGCAAAACTTGCGGCAGGAAATCCGATTGAAGAGATCGATCATACCCTTCCTTCTATGCAATCAAACCACATAGTAGTTTGTGTACCGGTAAAAAACGATACACTTTGGCTGGATTGCACAAGCGACAATCCGTTCGAATACATTGGCACCTTTATTCAAAACAGGGAAGCTTTTGTAATTAACGGCGAGAAAAGTTATTTCTCAAAAATTCCGGCTTTAACAAAAGAACAAGTGCTTTGCGAACGCCATGTTAATTTTGAACACGTAACAAGAAATGAATGCAAAGCCGAATTTATCAACACGTACAGGGGAGCTAATTTTGAATTATTGCACAATCTTATCAGTTCAACAAATGAAAACGACAACCTGGAAATCGTAAGAGAACACCTCATTGCCAGAGGATTTGAACCAATCGAAATCATAAACCATCATTCAGAGCAAGATTCGGTTAAAGCGGATCTATCCTACTCGGCAAAATCAAGCAGTGTATATGAAAAATATGGAAACGATATAATTATCAGGCTTCTACCTTTTGATATCAGTAATTTTGATTCACCGTCCAACAGAGTTCTTCCTGTCCAGATTGATTACCCTGTTTACAAAAAAGACGAGTTAAACTATAAAATACCTACGAGCTACATCGCCAATAACATTCCTGAACACAAATCTATTGAAGGCAAATACGGATCCTATTCAATACAAACAGAGAAAGTGGGTGACAACTTTAAAATACTGAAAACCTTCGTGCTTAATAGTGGGAAATATCCCATTTCAGAATACCAGGCGTTTTACTCGTTTATCAACGAAATCGTAGAATTCGAGAACAAGTTTTATATAAACCTTTCTAAAAAATCATTCTAATGAAAAACCTTTTAATTGCACTATTTACAATTCTTTGTTTTAGTTCTGCAAGTGCTCAGAATTTCTCTTTTGAATACGGAAAAGTAAGTAAAGCAGATATTGAACTAAAACAGTACGAGAAAGACAAGACCGCTGAAGCTGTGATTATTTATGATAAAGGATCATCGTATTTTCGTCAGAATGACTCTGGTTTTTATTTGATTTTTGAAAGATCGAAACGTATTAAAATTTTAAAAGAAGCCGGAATTGAATATGCCGAAATTGAAATTCCATATTATCGGGAAGGAGACATTTTAGAAAAAATATATGATTTAAAAGCGTGCACATACAATTTTGAGGACGGACGTTTGAACCGAACCGAGTTACAGACCGATTCGTGGAATGATGAAATTTACAATGATTACTGGATGGTCAGAAAAATTGCGATGCCTAACGTAAAAGCAGGTTCTATCATTGAGTTAACTTATAAAATCTCCTCTCAATACCTCTTTAATTTAAGAGATTGGGAATTCCAGAGCAGAATACCAACTATCTACAGCGAGTACAAAGCAGCCATAATTCCCTTTTATGAATACATTTTTCTGGCCCAACGTACCGGAACTTCGCTTAAAAAAGAATCATATACTGAAAACATCAGTCGCGAATTTGCACGCATTGGGTACAAAGATGTTGTCAACACGTTCTCGATGAAAGACATACCTGCATTTAACAGCGAAGACTATATTACTTCAATAAATGACTACATCATAAAACTTGATTTCCAACTCGCTAAAATTAATTACCCGAATGGCGGCGATAAAGAAATAATGACAACCTGGCCAAACTTGATTAAGGAATACAGTGCGCATATTAATTTTGGCAAATATGTAAAAAAATGCGAAAAGTCAGCTTCCAAAATACTTGATCTCGATGCATTAAAAGACAAAACAACAAAAGACAAATTCGATTACATCGTTAGCTATGTCAAGAACAATTATAGCTGGAATGAGTACAATGGAAAATATGCATCCAAATCAGTAAATGATATCGTAAAAGATAAATATGGTAGTGCGGCAGATCTGAATTTAATGACCATCGGTTTATTGCGAGCCGCCGGAATAGAAGCCACTCCGGTTTTAATAAGCACCCGCGAAAATGGAAAAGTAAGTGACAATTATCCCTTTGCTCACTATTTTAATTATGTAATCCTGATGGCTAACATTGATGGAAAAAATGTATTGAGCGATGCTACTAATTCAAATGTGGCGAATAACAGAATTCCATCGCGTTGTATAAACGACAAGGGCTTACTTATTGATCCCGATCAGGATGTGAAATGGATTGGTTTACAATGCAATTTCCCTTCAATTTCAGCACTCGATTTTACCATCGATCCATCAAAGGAAACATCAAATGTAATGGTAAAATCATTCGCCTCTGAATACAAAGCTTTTAGGTTAAAAAATATTATCGGTGATGATAAAAATAAACTGAATGATTACCTTGAAGAAAGAGATTATAAAATTGAGAGAGCCGATTTTTCTGAGGTTACAAATAAAAGCAAAGAGTTCCGATATGAATACGACCTGACAATGACACCGGAATCAATCAATGAAAAATTATATATCGAACCTTTTTTAAATAAATCCCTTCAGGATAATCCTTTAAATCAACCATCAAGGTCATATCCGATCGACATGACATACCCTACAAAATCGATTCTAACTTCAACCATTCTTATACCTGAAGGATATGAACTCGATTACCAACCTGAAAATTATAAAATAAAGAACAGCCTGTTTGAACTCAATTATTCTGTTGAACAAATTGAAGATCATATTCGGGTGACTTTTTTGACCGATTTTAAAGAATCGGTTTACGATGCCACTGACTACCCGAAAATTAAATTCTACTTTAATGAGATTGTTAAACGAGGAAATGAAAAAATAGTACTCAAAAAGATATAGCCGGTTAAACAAACCTTTTCCCCTGCCACGTGTCACGCTCTTTTAAGCGTTTTTCAACTTTGGCTACAAACTCAAAATTCTTTAATCCCCACTTGGGGGCAATCAGCATTTCGGGTGGTGCCTGACTTATAAAACGTTCAACAATAATTGCCGGATTTAAAAGCTCCAGATAATCGATAACCAGATCGATGTATTCGTCAGCAGTATACAGGTCGAAATTCTCCGGATGATCCTGAAATTCTTTTTCCAGCAACGTTTTTTTGTGAATTTGTAACTGGTGCAACTTAAGGTTTTTTACCGGCAGTTTCGATATCGTTTTTGCCTGGTCGAGCAGTTCATCACGAGTTTCGCCAGGCAAACCGAGTATCATGTGTGCGCAATTGTTGATGCCTCGTTTCGCAGTTTCTTCAATTGCCCATGCCGCTTCGGCAAAGCTATGTCCCCGGTTAATGCTGTCCAGGGTTCTGTCGAGGTGCGACTCCACACCTAACTCAACCATTACATACACTTTCTTGCTGAGTTCGGCCAGATAATCCAGCAAATCGGGATAGATACAATCGGGGCGTGTTGAAATCACTAGTCCAACCACTTTCGGATGTTCCAGTGCTTCTTCATATAAACGCTTTAAATCATCAATAGGAGCGTAAGTATTTGTATAGGCCTGAAAGTAGGCCAAAAACCGCATCGACTTATATTTCTTTGCAAAAAAAGCAATGCCCTTTTCTACCTGTCCGGTAACACTATTCTCAAGATTGCAATAGGTGGGTTTAAATGTTTTGTTGTTACAATAAGCGCATCCGCCAGTACCTTTTGTCCCATCGCGGTTGGGGCAGGTAAAGCCGGCATCAACCGATACCTTTTGCACCCGCTCAGAAAAAAGTGTTCTGAAATAAGTTGGAAAATCGTTGTATCGTCTGTCGTGTCCCCAGCTATATGTTCCGTTTTGCATCCCCGTTTATTTGAAATTGCAAAAGTACGTAAAATTGTGAATCCGAATTTTCTGCATAAAACTTATCAACAACTCTTGAAAACTTTCCGCGAATATCAACGGTTTTGCTTTTCAAATACAGCTTCAAATCTTTACTTTTAAGGAAAAATCAGGCAGATATGTTCTCAGATAAAGATAAGCAGCAAATTCAACAGCGCGGTAGCAAGCTGGAAACCGTGCAAAATCAAATCGAAAATTTTAAAAAAGGCTTCCCCTACTTACCCATTGAAGATGCCGCCTCGGTAGGAAAAGGGATTATTCGTTTAAGCCCCGAAGATCTAGAAAAACGTGGCGACCGTTATGATGCGAAAATTACGGAAGGAACTAAAGCCTTAAAGTTTGTGCCGGCCTCGGGAGCTGCAAGCCGCATGTTTAAAGCACTGTTCCAGGCATTGGAAGACTTCCAAAATCAGCCTCACGAAGACGTACTTGCCGCCAACAGAGACGCTGCACAATATGTTACCGAGCTTGATAAATTTGCTTTTGCTGAAGAACTAAAACAAGCTATTGCTGACGATGGTGTACAACCTTCAGCCACCAGTAAACTCGACTACCTGTTAAACGAAAAGGGATTGAATTACGGCGCCAAACCAAAAGGGCTGCTTAAATTCCATTCGTATGAAGATGGTGCGCGAACTCCTTTTGAAGAGCACCTGGTTGAAGGCGCAAAATATGCAGCCGACAAAAACAATAAAGCCAGTTTGCACTTTACTGTTTCGCCCGAACATCAACCGGGATTTGAGGCCTTGCTTGCAGAGATAAAAGACAAGTACGAAGAACAACTGGGTATTGAGTTTGATGTTACGTTCAGTCAACAAAAACCATCAACCGACACCATTGCTGTTGATTTAAAGAACGAACCTTTCCGAAATGCTGATGGCAGTTTGTTGTTCCGTCCGGGAGGTCACGGTGCTTTAATTGAGAACCTGAATGATCTGGATGCAGATATTATCTTCATCAAAAACATCGACAACGTGGTTCCTGACCGTTTAAAACAGCCAACCATCGATTTCAAAAAAGGATTGGCAGGAGTACTCTTAAAACATCAGGAAAAAGTATTTTTCTATCAGCACGAATTAAACGAGAAACATTATACAGCGCTTAGCAGTAATTTTTTGGCCGAAGCCGCTAACTTTTTGGAGAATACTTTGAATACCAAGCCGGCCAAAAATCACTATTACACCGAGCGTGAAGAACTTTATCAATACCTGAAAGAAAAATATAACCGGCCATTGCGCGTTTGCGGAATGGTGAAAAATGAAGGCGAGCCAGGCGGCGGTCCATTCTGGGCAATGAACGCCGACGGAACCGTTTCATTACAGGTGGTTGAAAGTTCGCAGATCGATCCGGACAGTGTTCAACAACAGGATATTGTTCAGCACGCTACTCACTTTAATCCGGTTGATCTGGTTTGTGCAGTAAAAAATTACAAAGGAGATAAATACGATCTCACCCAATTTACCGATACGGCAACCGGCTTTATTTCCCAAAAATCGAAAGACGGAAAAGAGCTGAAAGCACAGGAGTTACCGGGCTTATGGAACGGAGCAATGAGCAACTGGAACACCCTTTTCGTTGAGGTACCGATTGAAACATTCAACCCGGTAAAAACGGTGAACGACCTGTTGCGCGATCAACACTTGTAAGATTGTTTTTGAGATTCGATCCGAATTATTAATTTCGCGAACTTAATTTACGATGAACGAGGAAAGAGATAATTTCAGGGAAGAAGATATTAGTGAGGCACTTAATCGTTTTAAGAGCTCTTTGGTCTCAGGCCGCGCAAAATATTTCGATGTTTCGGAATTTGAAGGAATTGTAGAGCAGTTAATGGAAGAAGGGGATTTACAGTCTTCTGAAATTGCCGCCAAACAAGGTATACAAATCCATCCAAATGCGGTTCCTCTTCATTTAAAATATGCACAAATTCTGCTGAGCAAAGGCAAATACAACCAGGCTCAGAAATACCTCGATTTTGCTGAAAGAGTTGAAAATACCAATCCCGATGTGCACCTGTTAAGAGGTTCGGCATCGTTGATTATGGGTAACGAAGATCTGGCAAAAGCATCATTCAAAAAAGCAATCAAAGCCGGAAACGGAGAAACCGACGACATTTTATACCACGTTGGATCGGCATTTATTCAAATTGGCGAAATAAGCGAAGCGATCTCGTATTTCAAAAAGGCCTTAAAACTGAATCCGAAACACGAACTGGCGCTTTACGATCTTGCATTTTTTACCGACCAGATTGGCGATTACAAAAACAGCATTAAGTATTACAATCGTTTTATTGATAACGACGTATACAATTACTCCGCCTGGTTTAACCTGGGTATTGTATACAACAAAGCCGACATGCACGATAAAGCAATTGAGGCTTATGAATACACGCTGGCCATTAACGAAAATTTCAATATGGCCCTATTTAATATCGGAAACGCGCTGGCCAATTCAGGACGTTTTAAAGAAGCCATCGATAAATACAGGGAATTTCTGGAGTTTGACCCGGATAATGACGATGCCTACTGCTACATTGGCGAGTGTTACCTTAACCTGGACGATCAGTTACTATCGGAGCACAACTACCAAAAAGCAATTTCTATAAATCCGGAGAATGACACCGCTCACTTTGGTGTGGGACTAATTATGTGGATTGCGAAAAAGTACGACAGAAGTATCGACTACATCAACCAGTCCATAAAGATCGACAAGCAAAATTCGGAATATTGGCTGACCCTGGGAAAAGTTAGTAGCGATGCGGAGTACCTGGACGATGCGATAAAAGCATTTAAAAAAGGTGCTCGTATTGACGCTGAGAATACCGAAATATGGCTCACCTGGGCGGAGACCCTACAGAAGCACGGAGATACAAACGGTGCCATCCGAATTCTGAAAAAGGCGATCGACAATAACGACGATTCGATGTTAAAATACCGCTTGGTTGCAATTTTGCTTGGAGCCCGGAAACGCAAAGAAGCTTACGAATGGTTGCGATCAGCAATGCTGCAAGACTTTGAAAACATCAATTACTTGTTCGATATTTATCCGAGAGCCTTAAAAAGTAAGCAGCTTAAAAAGGTTGTGGACGATTTCCGTCGGGGAGATAAATAACAATTAACAAATCAAGTTTTATTAAATTTATTAAATCCCCTAGCAAAATCAGTATCAGGGAGTCAACCTTCTTTACCGAATCCCTGTTTTACAATTTGTTTTTGTATTTTGGCGTCCCGAAATAAAAATTTACACCGTTACAAATTCTGACCATAGATGAACAGAACAACAAAAGACTACTTTACACTGGTATTAAAAGGAATGGGAATGGGAGCTGCCGATGTGGTACCGGGTGTTTCCGGAGGAACAATCGCTTTTATCACCGGCATTTACGAAGAGTTGATTGACTCCATAAAGTCGATCAATTTAACTGCCATAAAACTGTTACTTGGTTTTAAACTGGCCGAGTTCTGGAAAGCGATCAACGGAACTTTCCTGATCAGCGTTTTTATCGGAGTTGGCATTAGCGTATTCTCGCTGGCAAAAGGACTGGAATATTTGCTTCATCACTATCCCATTTTAGTGTGGTCGTTCTTTTTCGGATTGATCGTTGCATCGGCCATTTATGTGGCGCGCTCGATTAAACGATGGAAAGCCGATACCATAATTGGCGGTTTGGCCGGAATTGTAATTGCATACCTTATTACTGTTATTACGCCTGCCGAAGCTAACACCAGTTACTGGTTTATTTTTCTGTCGGGGGCCATTGCCATTTGTGCCATGATCCTGCCCGGTATTTCCGGTAGTTTTATTTTGGTGCTTCTGGGAATGTACAAATTTATCCTTTCGGCAGTTGGCGATATGAACATTGCAGTTATCCTTACTTTTCTTGTTGGCGCGGCCGTTGGAATTATTGCTTTCTCCAATGTATTATCGTGGCTATTGAAAAAATATCACAATACTACTATTGCGGTTCTGGCCGGTTTTATGGTAGGATCGCTAAACAAAGTATGGCCCTGGAAAGAAGTTACAGAAACAATCATTGATCGTCACGGTGAATTGAAACCCATCGCCGAAAGTAATATTTTACCCGGAACATACGAGCAAATAACAGGGCACGAAGCCTGGTTGCTGGGTGCAATTGTTCTGGCAATTGCCGGATTTGCGCTCATTTTTGTTGTTGAAGGAATTGGAAAGAAATTGAAAAAGTAAGCAGTTGTAGTTTACAGTACTCAGTAAAAAAATCAAAACATGAAAAGATACGGATTATTAGGCTACCCACTCACCCACTCATTCTCGAAACGCTATTTCACCGAACGTTTTGAGGCGGAAAAGATAGATTCAACTTATGAAAATTTCGAAATCGATTCGATAAATAAATTCACCGATGTGGTAAAAGACAATCCGGAGGTAATCGGGTTTAACGTTACCATTCCGTACAAAGAACAGGTGATTCCTTATTTGGATGAACTGAATGATTCGGCAAAAGAGATTGGCGCTGTTAATACCATCCGCGTTACACGAACCGAAAACGGTGTGCATTTAAAAGGATTTAATACCGATACTTTTGGTTTTGAGTCGTCACTGAAACCGCTTTTAAAAGATCATCATAAAAAAGCGCTGATTCTTGGAACAGGTGGAGCTTCGAAAGCATTAAAATATGTGCTCAGCAAATTAGGTATCGAATACATTTCGGCATCAATTGAAGAGTTGAAGGAAAACGAGATCCGTTACGAAGACATTGATGAGCAGGTAATAAGCGAGCGTCTGCTGATCATTAATGCCACACCACTGGGAACCTATCCAAAAGTTGACACTTTCCCGAATATTCCTTATGAGTTCATAACCGACAAGCACCTGCTTTTTGATTTGGTTTACAATCCTGAAGTAACGCAGTTTATGGCCAAAGGAAAAGCCAAAGGAGCCACAGTTAAAAATGGCTACGAAATGTTGCTAAACCAGGCTAAAAAGGCTTATGAGATTTGGAACTCGGAGGAATAGTTTTCAGTGATCAGTCACAGTATTCAGTAAGATTGCAACTTGTAATCTGAAACTGAAAACATCATCCCCCTTCGAAGGGGGAAAACGACGAAGGAGTTGGGGGATGAAATTCAAAAATGTAACAGATTCGAAAAATGGATAAAACAAAAGTACTTTTTGTATGTCAGGGAAATATCTGTCGTTCGCCAAGTGCCGAAGCAGTATTTAACGGCCTGATTAAAAAAGCAGGAATCGGAAAACATTACGAAGTGGACTCTGCCGGCACCTCTGCCTACCACGTTGGAGAACAAGCCGACCGGAGAATGCAATCGCATGCTAAACGTCGGAATTACAACTTAACAAGTATTTCACGGCAATTTGATCCGCATACCGATTTCGATTATTTTGACTACATCATCGGGATGGACGACTACAATATGCACAGTTTGAAAAATACCGCCCGCAATGGTGACGACCTTAACAAACTGTACAAAATGACAGATTTTAGCAGCGACGGCCGATACGATGAAGTTCCCGATCCGTATTACGGTGGTGCTGATGGGTTTGAGTTGGTACTCGATTTGCTGGAAGATGCATGCGAGGGGCTACTTCGGAAAATAAGTTAAAATTTAGTTTTGCTGATACGGTACTTTCATCCCCCTATCCCCCTTCGAAGGGGGAAGCGACGAAGGAGCAGGGGATGAAAAAACTTTATAAGTAATTCAATTTTTATTCGAAGTGGTAAAGGAAATTTACCAAACAATCGTAGGCCGGTTTCCGCTCGCCTTCGATGTCAACCACAATTTTCACCTGAATTTTAGCAATTCCACGTAGGTTCTTAATGTCGTTTAACGATACTGTTGCCCTGATTTTGTCGTTTACTTTTACCGGTTGCTGGAAACGTAAACTCTCAATACCGTAATTTACGATCATTTTTACATTTCGTACATCAACAACATTGTACCACAGGTAAGTTAGCATCGACAACGATAAGTAACCATGTGCGATGGTTGTTTTAAACGGCGATTCTTTGGCAGCACGCTCCGGATCGGTATGTATCCACTGGTAATCAAGCGTTGCATCAGCAAATTTATCTATCTGATCCTGAGTTATCTGAACATAATCTGAAACTCCTATAACCTGCCCCAAAAGGGCCTCAAACTCTTCGTAGTTGTTGATAATTCGTTTTTCCATTTGAAAAATAATTCTGGTAAATGATGTGCCAAGTTAATCCTTTTCCTCAAGTATCGCAGCTTTCAGCAAAACGAATGCCCCTATTTTATAAAGCTTTCACAAATAAAATCTGAATTTTTATACATTATGTTCCATTTTTAAAACGACTTTGAAGTTAACGTGAAGAATTCAAACAACCACGTCCGGTTTTTATCAGAAAATGGTCACCTTTGCATTTCAATTTATCGCATGAGAAATCTTTTCCGAACAACAACCTTCCTGGCAATTGTTGCCTGCCTTTTGTGGTCGACCGCATTTGCGGGAGTAAAAATCGGGCTGGAATATCATAGTCCATTCCAGTTTGCAGGAATCCGTTTTACCATTTCCGGTATATTGATGTTTTTGTATTTCGGAAAACCAAAACGCTATTTTTCAGAATTAAAACACAACCTGAAATTTATCCTGTTGCTCTCAGTGGTGCAGATATTTGCACAATATGCGCTGTTTTACAGTGGTATAAATTTACTTCCTGGTTCCTTATCGGCTATGATCGTAGGATCGCAACCGCTTTTTATAGCGTTGGTAGCTCACTTCTCGTTTAATAACGATAAAATGACTCCACTAAAGACATTCAGCATATTAATTGGCGTTGCCGGCATTGCAATTATCACACTCGGCCGCACTAAAGTTGAAATGACCGGCTACCTGGAATATCTTGGCATTGCCATATTACTGGTTAATAATATTGTATCGGGTTATTCCAATGTAATTGTCGCGAAACACTCTGGCACAATTTCACCGGTTGTTTTAAGCTCCACTTCGCTTATTATTGGCGGCTTGATGCTATCTATTGTTTCTATTCCTGTTGAAGGTATTCACTTGGGGCCATTTCCTCCAAAATACTGGTACGCTTTGGCGTGGCTAAGCTTTTTATCGGCAGCCGCTATTACCATTTGGTATTCGTTACTAAAACGACCGGGCGTAAAAGTTTCGTTACTAAATGTGTGGAAATTTCTGATTCCCGTTTCAGGTGCAGCACTCAGCTGGGTTTTATTGAGCAACGAAAAACCTGATCACGCTTCAATTATTGGGATGATGATAATTGCCGTGTCGCTGCTTAGCCTGAACTATGCCAACCGCAGGGAACAAAAGCTGGCCGCCCAAAAGGAGCAGAAATAGCTCTTCTTTAACAGATTACTTTCCAACATGATATTTTTGAATTATGACCCCATCCCTAAAGGGTGAATCCAAAAAATCAATCTGGTTCCCTTTAGGGATTAGGGTAATACAGATTGATTTTGTGTACAGTTAAATGATTCTGTCAAAGTAAAATTACTCATCCAAAACCAGTAATTCTATTTTCCTGAAATCTGTACCATGACTTTCAGCCTGAATAGATATTGTTCCGCCGGTAATAATTTTATTACCATCAGCCGGCAATAACTTGTCGAAACTCGGGTCACGCGGATCCAGTTGAGGCTGTTCGTAGCTCAACACTTCTTCTCCATCAACAAAATGCCGGATAACTTCTCCGCCGTGCACTTCCACTTCAACATTTACCCATGCGTCATCAAATTGTGTTTTCGATTTTGAATTGGTACAATGTTCCTCCCAAAGCTCACCGTTCATTATCACATTGGTTCCGGGCGTACAAAGATTCATTGTAGGTCGTTCGCCTTGTCCGGTAACGCCACCCAATAACTGCACTTCAATTGATGTTGGAAAGTCCTGATCCAACTCCATGGATTCCGCACTTTGCCCGTGAATCATCAATCCATTGTTTCTGAATGCCCAGCCAGGTCCGTTTTTTGCCTGCTCTCCAATAAAGCGGTACTCAACCCGCAAACGGTAATGCGAAAATTCATCTTTGTAAAATAAGTGGCCAAATTTACCATTCCACTCTTCCCAGTTATCATACGACACCCGAAGCAAACCGTCTTCTACTCTAAACGTGTTCTTATAATTTTCGCCAAGCACCTCTCCTTTAAATTTTACCTGCCAGTCGTTTAAGTCTTTTCCGTTAAACAGTTGAATCCACTCCTCTCCTGATTTTTCAGCCGATTGCTGAGTTTTAGGTTTTGAGTTACATGCCGACAGAATTACGGTACAGGCTACGATAGCCGTCAGAATAAATTTATGAGTAGTTTTCATTATCAATATTTTTAATTGGTTTAGTAATGATTAGTAAAGATTAGTAAAGATAAAATATTATCGAATAAACAAAAATTAACCAAATGGTTAAACTATTTGGTTATTTTCTTGGATAATTGAATCCAACCTCCTACTTTTGACCAATTGGTTAAACCACATAGTTAAATACAAATCATGACTAACATAAAAAAAGATAATACCGAGGAAAAGATCCTTAGCGCCGCACAGAATGTTTTTGTCCGAAAAGGAATGGATGGAGCACGTATGCAGGAAATTGCAGACGAAGCGGGTATAAATAAAGCGCTGCTTCATTATTATTTTCGTTCAAAACGACAGCTGTTTAACGCTACGTTCGAAAGCGTTTTTTCCAAAATAATACCCAATGTAATGCGCATGGTTCAGTCTGACCAACCTATTGAAGAAAAGCTGGAATTCTTTATTGAAAATTATATTGAAGTTTTGATGAAAAATCCTTTCCTGCCAACCTTTATCCTAAAAGAAATACATCAGGATCCGGAGTTTCTGGCAGAATTGATTAGAGGTAGTGGACTAGAACCCACAAAAGTTGTTGAGATGTTCAAAAACGAAATGGAAAAGGGAACTATTCGAACCATGGATCCACGCGACTTATTAATCAGCATACTTAGTTTAATCATATTTCCTATTGCCTCAAAACCTCTATTGTCGTTGTTGTTTTTTGAGGATGATCCAAAAAGCTATAACGAATTTATTGAGAAAAGAAAAGTAACCGTAAGGGAGTTTGTCCTTAACTCAATCCTAATAAAATGAGAAAGATCCTGATTCTATTGCTATTTCCGGTTCAGTTGGTAGTTGCCCAAAACAACATTCAATTAGACAGTTGTTATGTGTGGGCACGGCAAAACTATCCCAATCTGAAACAGTCGGAACTGTGGAAAGAAATTAATGCGCTTTCCATACAAAACCACGAAACCAATTACCTGCCGCAGGTAACGTTGAACGGCCAGATAAGTTATCAATCGGCAGTAACCGAGGTTCCGGTTTCAATGCCGGGGATTACCATACCTACGGTAGCGAAAGATCGATACAACGCTTACGCCGAATTGCAACAAACTATTTGGGACGGCGGGCTTACCAAAACAAATAAAATCCTTGAAACAGCTATTTTGAATAGCAATCTCAGCCAGCTTGAAGTTGAACTCTACAAACTGAATGAGCAGGTTGCACAGGCCTTTTTCACCACTTTAGTGGTCGATAAGCAAAAAGAGGTGATCCTCGCACAAGTGAAAACCCTTGATGAACAGCTGAGTCGTGTAGAATCGGGTATTCGTAACGGAGTAACCGAACCTTCGGCCGCAATGGTATTAAAAGCCGAGCGCATCAATCTTCAACAAAACATAGTTGAACTGGATGCGGCTAAAAGTGCATCGCGCCAGATGCTTGAATTACTAACAGGCAAGCAGTTTGATGAAAATGGGACATTCACTTATCAAACCAACTTTTCATTCCATTCAGAATTGCTACGTCCGGAATTACAATTGCTGGGCAATCAGCGCGAGCAGCTGGCCGTTCAAAGCAATCTGCTTACAAAAACGAGAAACCCAAAACTTTTCGGATTTGGACAGTTGGGATATGGCAAACCGGGATTAAACATGCTGCTCGACGAATTTAAAGGTTACTACTTGTTTGGTGTGGGCGTTTCATGGAATGCCTTCGACTGGAAACAAACTTCGAGAAAACAACAGGTTTTACAACTTCAGCAAGAAATGCTTCAAAGTCAGGAAGCTACATTTATACAAAATCTCAACCTTTTACTAATTCAACAAAAAGAACAAATCGGAAAACTGGAACAATTGATTACCAACGATGAAAATCTGGTAGAACTGCGTGCCGGAATTACCAAAGCAGCCGCCTCAAAATTGGAAAACGAAACAATTACTACATCCGACTATGTTCAGGAATTGCAAGCAGAAACAGTAGCAAAACTAAAACAGGAAGTGCACAAAATTCAGCTTAACGAAGCCCGTGAAAAATATGTCCTCATTAAAGGAAAAACCTTGCCGGGCACATTAACACAGAACTAAAAAACAAGCAAAACATCATTACCATGAAAAAGATACTGTACATTTTTTCTCTCCCATTAATTTTTATAGCCTGCCAGTCGAATAACGACACAGCTGATGCTTATGGCAATTTTGAGGCGGAAACGGTTATTGTCTCAGCGGAAACTCCGGGAAAGATCCTTGAATTGAATGTTGACAAAGGTGATAAAATTGAAGCAAGCTATTCTGCAACTCTTATCGACACAATGCAACTGCACCTGCAACTTTTACAATTGGATGCGCAGCAAACGGCGGTTGTTGCCAAACGCCAGTCGATTCAATCGCAAATTGCCGTGTTCGAAGAGCAAAAAACAAACCTGGAGATCAACGAAGACCGCATCCAGAAAATGCTAAAAGACGGAGCTGCCACACAAAAGCAACTCGACGATATTCAGGGACAGATTAGTGTGATCGACAAACAGATTGCAAATACAAAAACGCAGTTCACAATCATCAGTAAAGAACAGGAAGTTTTGGAAGCTCAAAAAGCTTCGGTAGCTGATCAGTTAAACCGCTGTAATATAAAATCACCTGTTTCGGGAACCATACTGGAGACCTACGCCGAACAAGGAGAATTAACAACTGCCGGAAAAGCACTTTTTAAAATAGCCGATATCAGCGAACTGGAACTTAAAGTTTATGTAAGCGGTGCCCAGCTTCCTCATGTTAAACTGGGTCAGCAGATTGATGTTTTGGTCGATCAAAATGCTAAAGAAAACCAGCATTTTTCAGGAATTATTACCTGGATTTCGTCTGAAGCAGAATTTACGCCAAAGATCATTCAAACCAAAGAGGAACGTGTAAAACTGGTTTATGCAGTTAAAGTGACAGTGAAAAACGATGGAACGTTAAAAATTGGTATGCCCGGTGAAGTTCGCTGGAACTAATCAATGCCAACTATTTCATGATTAGAATTAATAACATAACAAAGTCTTACAAAGAAACCAAGGCGCTTTCGGGCATTAATCTGCACGTGGATAAAGGAGAACTTTTTGGTTTGATCGGTCCTGACGGCGCAGGGAAAACTACCTTGATACGAATTTTGATGACACTGCTTTTGCAGGATTCTGGCGAGGCTGTATTAGACGGTCTTGATGTAGTAATAAACTACAAGAAAATTCGCAAAATGGTTGGTTATATGCCGGGGCGTTTTTCGCTGTATCAAGACCTCAGTGTAGAAGAAAACCTAAACTTTTTTGCCACCGTTTTTGGTACAACAGTAGAAGAAAATTACGACCTGATCCGCGACATTTATTTCCAGATTGAACCATTCAAAAACCGCCGTGCCGGAAAACTATCGGGCGGAATGAAACAAAAACTGGCGCTTTCGTGTGCTTTAATTCATAAACCCAAAATACTGGTGCTCGACGAACCAACAACGGGCGTGGATGCTGTGTCTCGAAAAGAGTTTTGGGAGATGCTCAAAAACCTGCAAAAAAGGGGAATCACAATTCTCGTTTCAACACCTTACATGGACGAAGCAGATCTTTGCGACCGGGTGGCACTAATCCAAAACGGACAGATACTCGATGTAGATTCTCCAAAACGCATAACTGAAAAATTTCCAAGAAAGATTATTCAGGTGGGCGCCCAAAACATGTACAAACTCATCAGCGATTTACGGGCTTACGAAAAGGCTGAAGCCGTTTATGCTTTTGGTCAGTATGCCCATTTTACAGGAATGAATGATGAAGTGGAAACCAACGAACTCGATAATTATCTGCAAAACCTTGGTCACGAGAATATATTGGCAGAAGAAATTCCGGCCGGCATTGAAGATGTGTTTATGAGTTTAATGGAAAACAGCTCGAAGTAATAAAAACATGGAAAACATCATAACAGCTAAAAATCTCACTAAAAAGTTCGGCCATTTTACCGCGAACGACAACCTTTCATTTGAAGTGAAAAAAGGTGAGATTTTTGGATTTTTGGGAGCCAACGGAGCCGGAAAAACAACGGCAATTCGTATACTTTGCGGCCTTTCGTCACCAACATCGGGCGAGGTAAATGTTGCCGGTTTTGACATTTACCATGAAACCGAGAAAGTAAAAAAGAACATCGGTTACATGAGTCAGAAATTCTCGTTATATGAAGACCTCACCATTTTAGAGAACATTAAATTATATGCCGGTATTTACGAAATTGGCCGCAAACAGCGTAAAGTAAAAGAAGCCGAGCTATTACAGAAACTTGAGCTGGAAAATGTAAAAAACAAACTTATCGGCGATTTGCCTTTGGGATGGAAACAAAAGCTGGCTTTTTCGGTGGCTATTTTTCACGATCCTAAAATTGTATTTCTCGATGAACCAACCGGAGGCGTTGACCCGGTTACCCGACGTAAATTCTGGGACTTGATTTACGAAGCCGCTCATAATGGTATTACCGTTTTTGTAACCACACATTACATGGATGAAGCCGAATATTGCGACCGTGTTTCGATAATGAATGCCGGGAAAATTGAAGCACTCGACACGCCGGTAAAACTGAAAGAAAAATACAATGCAACCAACATGGACGAAGTGTTTTTGAAGATAGCAAGATAGTTACGAGTTTCGAGACACGAGCTCCGAGTAAAAAAGCCTCATCAAAAATAAACTCGCGACTCGCGGCTCACAACTAAATACTTAAAAGATGAAGCAACTAAGATCATTCATAAAAAAAGAATTCTTCCACATTTTTCGCGATCCGCGAACAGTGCTGATACTTTTTGGAATTCCGATAATTCAACTCCTGGTCTTTGGCACAGCAATTAAAAGTGAAATTGTAGATGTTCACATTGCCATTTACGACCAGTCAAAAGACGAAACTACACAGGAGATCACCAATAAGCTGCTTTCTTCGGGTTATTTTTTACTAGATGAAAACCTCGATAACCTTGACGATATTGATGCTATTTTCAGAAAAGGGAAAGTACGTGAGGTGATTGTTTTCGGTAATAACTTCGGGGAAACGCTCGGAAAAGAAGGACTTGCCAAAATGCAACTGATTGCCGATGCTTCCGACCCGAATATTGCAAAACTGGCCATTTCGTACACAACTGCCATTGTAAACGACTACATCCGCAAACTGTACCCAGAAATGCAAATGCCCATGCAAATTACACCCGAAGTACGCATGTATTTTAACGAAGAAATGAAAAGTGCTTACATGTTTGTTCCGGGAGTGATGGCGCTGATTTTAATGCTCATTTCTGCCATGATGACTTCCATTTCAATTACTCGCGAGAAGGAGCTGGGAACGATGGAAATCCTGCTCGTATCGCCGTTACGCCCCGTTCAGATCATTGTTGGGAAAGTACTCCCCTACCTTTTACTGTCGATCGCCAATGCATTTATCATTGTGCTGATCGGTCATTTTGTTTTTGGCGTACCGGTAAATGGCAGCTTTATTTTACTCATGCTCGAAACCATCCTTTTTATTATGATGGCGCTGTGTCTGGGAATCTTAATCTCAACGGCAGCAAAAAACCAAATGGCAGCTATGTTTATTTCAATGATCGGACTAATGCTGCCAACGATATTACTTTCAGGGTTTATTTTCCCCATCGAAAATATGCCGACTGTATTGCAATATTTCACTCACATAATGCCTGCCCGGTACTTTATTACGATCGTAAGAACCATTATGCTGAAAGGAACCGGCATCCTTTTTATTTGGAAAGAAACAGCTGTATTAATTGCAATGACCGTGTTTTTTATTGCGGTTAGTGTTAGGAAGTTTAAGATTAGGCTGGAGTAGAATAGCTTATAGCCATTAGCTTCTAGCTACAAGTTTAAAAGATACGAATTCAATTAGACAAATGATAAGCTAAAAAATAATTAAAATGAAAAACTTTAAGAACTTAAAAGTATGGCAGAAAGGAATTGATTTGGTAGTTGATATTTACAAAAGCACCAGTACTTTTCCAAAAGAAGAAATTTATGGTTTAACAAGCCAGATAAAACGTTCGGCGATCTCAGTTCCTTCTAACATTGCGGAAGGATCTGGTAGAGGTTCTGACAAAGAACTTAATCGATTCCTTGATATTGCCTTGGGGTCATCTTTTGAGTTAGAAACTCAGTTGATTCTTGCAAATAAATTGAATTTTCTTTCTGATAATGATTTTTCAGAAATTATAACAAGCCTGGATGAAGAACAACGAATGATCACCGGACTTCAAAAAAACTTAAAACAAAGCTAATAGCTTGAAGCTAGCAGCTCGTGGCTCATCATGAAAACAATCATCCACCTACTACAAAAAGAATTCCGCCAGATATTTCGGAACAAAACCATTCTGCCGATGATCTTTGTTGTGCCCATCATGCAAATGCTGATTCTGGTATTTGCGGCGACCTATGATATGAAACGAATCGACTTGGTAGTGGTTGACCACGACATGTCGGAAAACTCGCGGCAACTGATCGGGAAATTCGATGGGATTCCGTTCTTTCATGTGCATCATTTAGAACAATCTGAAAAGCTGGCCGAGGATAAGTTATTAAATGACGAAGCCGATGCTATTCTTGTTTTCCCTGTAGATTTTGAGCGCAACCTTATTCGCGATAATGAGTCGAAGGTGCAACTTCTGATTAACGCTATCGAAAGCAATTCTGCACAATTGATTTATGCTTATTCGGCAAACATCATCAGCGATTTCAACAAGGACATTATTGCTGAATGGAAAGGAATCCCGGAATTTACACCGCCCACAAAAGTTGAAATAACCGAAAACTACTGGTACAATCCCGAGCTGGATTACAAATGGTTTATGGCGCCGGGAATTTTGGCAATTCTTGTTACCATCATAGGTATGTTCATGTCTGGAATGAATCTGGTGCGCGAAAAAGAAATCGGTACCATAGAGCAATTAAATGTAACGCCGCTAAAAAAATACCAGTTTATTCTTGGTAAACTTGTTCCGTTTTGGATTATCGGCCTGTTCGACCTGGCTTTTGGGTTAATCATCGCCTGGCTGGTTTTCGACTTGCCAATTGTTGGCAGTCTGTTCACCTTGTTTTTTATGGCCGGTATTTACCTCATCGGGGTACTGGGTCTCGGACTGTTTATTTCTACGCTTGCCGACACCCAGCAGCAGGTTATGTTTGTTAGTTTTTTCTTTATGATGATTTTTGTATTGATGGGCGGCATCTTCACTCCGGTAGAAAGTATGCCCGACTGGGCACAAACCATCGACCGGCTGAACCCGATCTACTATTTTATGCGGGTAATGCGCATGGTCGTATTGAAAGGCTCAAACATTTCCGACCTTTTACAAGAACTCGTTTCCCTGTCGATTCTTGGAATTACATTTTTAAGTTTGGCCATTTGGCGCTACCGAAAAACGGCATAAGTTTTAGCAGCTAACCTTTTTTCGTTGTTATCGTTTATCTTTAAGCGAGATGGAAACATGAATCCCAACTTTTCAAAGGGTAAACAATGAGCGAAGAATTTAGTCTGGAAATAAAAGAACGTGAATATTTTGAAGAAGGCATATTTCGTGTTCTTGACAAACTACATTCCGATTCGGCAAAGTTTATTACCCAAACTAAACGACAGCATTTTTACATTCATGAAGTCAGAACCAATATCAAGAAAATAAGAGGTTTACTACGCTTGCTACGACACGAAATTGGCGACGACAATTTCCGGGAGATGAACAACTATTACCACGATTTGGCAATGGAAGTTGCTCCTTTGCGCGACGATACTTCGCAAATAGAACTGCTTCATGAGATAAAATCAAAAGTACACGATTTTGCCATTACAAAAGCGCTCGACAAAATTATTTCCCAACACCGCCAAAACAGAAAAAAAGCTTTCGAACATTTTAAAGAGTCCGGGCATGCCGAAGATATAAAGCAGATGATACTGAGCCTGCAGCAAATGATGCACAGCCTGAATTTTGCAGGCGATCCGGAATCATTCATTCTGAAAAGCCTGCAACACATTTATATGCAAGCGCGAGGTGCGTTTGAAACCACTAAGTTTTTAAATAACGACGAGATTTACCACTACTGGCGAAAGCAGGTAAAATACCTGACCTATCATCTAATGCTGCTGAATAAAGCCTGGCCAAATTCAATACGTGCCTACATTAGCGATTTGAGTTTATTGGGAAGCACACTTGGAAAACTCCACGACCTGAATTTGTTTCACGAGTCCATCAAAAACAAAAGCATTTTAATTCCCGATAAACAATCGCGCGAGAAATTGATGCGCTATTTATATAACCGGCGGTTGGTTTTAAGAAAACGCGTTCAGGCTCTTGGCGAACAATGTTTTGCAGAAAGCAGCGACGCATTTGCCCTGCGTATTTTCAAAAACTGGGAAAATTCGGTGATGCATAAAAAACAACTTAAGCTTTTTAGGGACACCAAATCAAAAGACAATATTCAATGTGATTGTGCTGGCGATTAACCATCATTCTTATTCATCATTTCCAGCAGTTTGAGCGTGGTCTTCCAATTACGGGTAGTTGCACTCACTTTTAATTGGCTCTCGAAAAAGTTATTGTTGAGTTTGGTTTTTCCATACCCGTGCGGACAATACAAATAAACGGCGCCATCAGAAATCGCAAATTCCTCTCCGGATTTTACATATCCATTGATTTTTTCATCATCCACATTTGCCGGATCTTCTTTTAAAAAAGTAACATGAAGGAACTGAGCTTCCCGATTTTCATCTACTGCAAACGGATTGTTCTTAACGATATTCGCCAATTCCTTTTCATTTAACACCAAAACCGGGACCTTAAATCCAAAATCTTTTAGAATTTGTTTATTGATCAGTTCTTCCAAATTACCGGAACTTGTCTCCTGATATTGAAAAACGACATTCCCGCTTTGAATGTAGGTTTGTACCTGCTCAAAGCCAAGGCTGCTGATTGAGGATTTCAAAGCATCCATCTTGATTTTGTTTCTCCCGCTAACATTTATTCCGCGTAAAATGGCCACATAAGTTTTCATACTTCAGTAACAGGAAGTAGCAAACATGGTTTTTAAACAGCATCTTTTTTATTGATAAACTATGATGTTAAAGGCATTGAACACAAACGCAACTTTAGAATTCTTTTTCAAAAGGCATAGTTTAATGCTTTGGAGCGTCTAAACACGATGCTGTGGGAATCGGCGCTTAACCGCTACAACAACATGCTAAAAGAACATGCAGATATTTTTCAGCGCGTGCCTTTGGTATAAATCGCCTCGTATCTTGGAATTACGCCCGAAAGCCTTAATCGCATTCGCAAAAAGGCAGCAAAATAAATTGAGTTACTCCGCCAAGTACTTTTCGCGGTGATTCAAAAAATCGCGATACACCCTGAAATGCTCCGTATCTTCATATTCCACCTCCGAAACCGGCATCTCATCGAAATTATAAATGGTGGCATTTTTACACGCCAGCAAAATTGGCGAATGTGTGGCAACAATAAACTGGGCGTGCCCCCCTTTTGAATTTTCGCTGATCAACCGAAGCAATTCCAACTGACTGGAAGGCGAAAGTGCAGTTTCCGGTTCATCGAGCAGGTATAATCCTTTTAACTTGTAACGACTTTTAAAAAACGACATAAGCGATTGTCCGTGTGATTGTGAAATCAAGGATTTACCACCAAAAAGCTCCAGCTGACCGGGATCTGTTGTTGCCCATTCTTCCAGCATCGTAGCAAAATCCTTGAATATCTGCGCTCCGAAAAAAGATCCGGGAACCGATCCGTTCACCCATGAAACTTTCAAATACCGATGTAATGTGGCTTCGTAACGGTTAACCATGTATCGCGAATTCATATTATTCCGCCAGATATAAATTCCTGCTGCCACGGCAATGGCCTCAAGCGATGTTGACTTACCCGATCCGTTTTGCCCCACAAACAAGGTAACAGGATTACTAAATTCAAGTTTTTTTGTTTCAGAAAACAAAGGAAGATTAAACGGATAGTGCTCCCTTGTTGGGTATTGCTCCGTTTCAAGTTTTATACTGTTTAAATGGTACATGTTGAAAGTTATTGGTTTCCAAATAGAATAAAAGCTGTTATCATCTGCTTAAATAAAATGTTTCTGATTTTAACAGCTTAAATTCGCAGGCACTTTTCTATGAATTCCGAAGATAAGCATTATCAGCTTGTTATCCGCATTTATCCACTTATCATAGATCTATTTCATTTCTTATCACAGGTCATGTATATGAGGCTTGTCCCCCCCCAGACCTTTGGTTCGTACAATTAAAACAATAGATGATTGGCGAAACAATTAATATCAACAATTAGAATTTAAAAAATGAAAAAAGCAGGCTGATTAGTAGTACTTGTATTAGCAACGATTGTTGCACCATTTGCACAGGAAAAAAGAGGTAAAACAAGAAGAATCGGCTATAGAATGGACCGGTAAAAAATTGGTGGTTACCAAAGTAGTAAAATTCGAAAATGGAAAAGCCAGCATAATAGGAAACCTGACGAGTAAAGAAAACACCGAAGAAATTACATTTGATGTGCCCTACTGTTCAAACTCATTTTTCGACAATCTTGAAGACAAAGCAATTAACCACATTTTGACCATCGATCTTTCTCAAACAATTTAAAGCTTAACAGAACAATACGATGCGTTTAATGGTTTTGAGATTACAGCCTACAGATCTGAAAACAGTTGCCGGTAAGTGAAACATGGAACGAAAACAATTTTTAAAAACAGTATTGGCAGCAGTGCCACTAACGGTTGCAGGTATGAAACTCAACGCATTAAATAAAATAACAGAATCATTGAAGAATACTCCAAAAATGCCGGTGCTTTTTCTTGGTCACGGAAGTCCGATGAATGCAATCACCGAGAACGAATTTGTTAAGGGGTTCAGAAAAGTTTCATCCGAAATTGAAAAGCCAAAAGCAATTATTGTGGTGTCGGCACACTGGGAAACTCAGGGAACACACGTAACCGCAATGGAACAACCTCGCACTATTCACGATTTTGGTGGTTTCCCTCAGGAACTTTATGATGTGCAGTACCCGGCACCCGGAATGCCTCAGTTGGCAAAAGATGTAAAAGGCCTGGTGCAAACCACACCAATTCATCTCGACGATAAGTGGGGCCTCGATCACGGTGCCTGGTCGGTTATAAAGCATATGTACCCCGATGCTGATGTTCCGGTGATTCAGTTAAGCCTTGACTACAGAAAAACGCCACAGGAACATTATGTATTGGCAAAAGAACTTAATAAACTTCGCGAAAAAGGAATTTTGATTGTGGGCAGCGGTAATAACGTGCATAATCTACGAATGGTACACTGGGGAAAATTAAACGAAAACTTTGGCTTTGACTGGGCCAATGAAGCCAACGAAAAAATGAAAGAATTGATACTAAGCGGCAATCACCAGGTTTTGATCAACTACTCGAAGATGGGCAGGGCGTTCCAGTTATCAATCCCAACACCTGAGCACTATTTGCCTTTGCTTTATGCACTGGCATTGCAGGATAAAAAAGATGAAATTAGTATTTTTAATGATGAACCGGTTGGAGGCTCTTTAGCTATGACCTCCGTAAAAATCGGGTAACAGTATTATCTAATTAGCGTGCGAAATTCTGTCGTGAATTTTGAATATCTGCCATATTGGTTGATGCCCATGCTACCAGATTTCGAAGATGCGGAATCAAACTTTTCCCTCGCGGAGTTAGCTTGTATTCAACCTTCGGAGGAACCTGAGGATAAACAGTACGGTTTATCAGACCATCCTCCTCAAGTGATTTAAGCGTTGAGGAAAGCATCTTTTGTGAAATGGTTTTTATGTACTTGTGAATCTCGTTAAAACGAAGGGTTCCGCTTTCTTCGAGAAGCAATAATATCAACATCGACCATTTATCACCAATACGATCTAATACATGACGAATTGGACAGGACTCGGGAGTGCTATATTTTTTAAATAAAATTTCGTTCATAATACATTGATGATTAACAATTCTAACACTGACGTAAGTATCACACTTTATTGTCAGTTCTTGTATAAACAAAACATGGAGTATAACTTTACTCTCCAAAAGTAAGTTAATATATTTTAGTAATCATTAAAAATTTAATAAAATGAAAATAGGAATAACAGGAGCAACAGGGCAATTAGGACAATTGGTTGTTGAACAATTAAAACAAAAAACAGCAGCAGAAAATATTGTAGCATTAGTTCGCACACTCGAAAAAGCAGCCGGACTTGGTGTTGAGGCACGTGCCTTTGATTATGAAAGACCGGAAGGATTGGCCGGAGCACTGGAAGGTATCGATCGTTTATTATTGATTTCGGGAAGCGAGATCGGGAAACGCGAACAACAACACAAAAACGTTATTGACGCTGCGAAAAAAGCCGGTATCAGCTGGATTGTTTACACCAGTTTATTACATGCCGACACCTCATCGTTAAGTTTGGCCGGCGAACACCTGGCTACCGAAGCAGCATTGAAAAACTCGGTTATTAAGCATACCATTTTACGTAACGGCTGGTATACCGAAAACTATACCGCATCGATTGCAGGAGCATTGGGTGCAGGAGCATTTGTGGACAGTGCAGGTGATGGAAAAATATCGTCAGCAACACGTGCCGACTTTGCTGAAGCTGCTGCAGTGGTTTTGACAAACGAAGAATACAAAGGCAAAAAATTTGAGTTGGCCGGCGACGAGAGTTATACGCTAACCGACTTTGCAGCAGAGATCTCGAAACAAACAGGAAAAAATATTCCATACAACAACCTTCCTGAAAGCGAGTACGCTAAAATTTTGAAAAGCGTTGGATTGCCTGAACTATTTGCCGATGCCATTGCCAGTTGGGATACCGGGGCTTCAAAAAATGATCTTTTTGATGATTCAAAACAACTATCAAAATTAATTGGAAGGCCAACCACTCCTCTGACTCATGCTGTAAAAGCCGTATTGTAACAGTTTAAGAAAAGAGCATTTTATCAATCTGCCTGCAAAAATCCTATACCGGAAATTGCAGGCTTTTTTTATCTCCAAAAATTATCTCCATCAAACTAACCTATTTATAAACAATTAAACACCTGTTAACAAACAACATAAATAACCTTCCATCAATAGAACTTAAAAACAAGTCACTATTTCCACTTATATTTTTTTTAATATTTCTACTTTCGTTGCGTAAAACAAACCAAGAATGAATTATTCCTTACTTGATTTCCTGACCTTAATCGGGGCACTGGGACTTTTCCTTTACGGGATGAAATTGATGAGCGAAGCGCTACAGAAAGTGGCTGGTGGCAAACTACGTAACTTTTTAGCCGCCATGACTTCCAACCGGTTCATGGGTGTAATAACAGGGCTCTCAATCACTGCCATTATTCAATCGTCGAGCGCAACTACGGTAATGATCGTAAGTTTTGTAAATGCCGGACTTTTAACACTTACCGAATCAGCCGGTGTTATTATGGGAGCAAACATCGGAACGACCGTTACCGCCTGGATCATCTCGATTCTTGGTTTTAAGGTAAAAATGAGCATCCTGGCCTTCCCGATCATTGGTATTGGTTTTCCTCTTGTTTTTTCCAAAAAAACCAGAAACAAATCGTGGGGCGAAGTGCTGGTTGGTTTTGCCTTGCTATTTATTGGTTTGGAAAGTCTAAAGGCAAGTGTTCCTAATATTGGCGAGAATCCCGAGATTCTTGAATTTCTGAAACACTTTACGGGAATGGGCATGGGATCGAACCTGATCTTTTTACTTATCGGCACCGTACTTACCGTTGTTATTCAATCGTCGAGTGCAACAATGGCACTAACGCTGGTAATGTGTAATAATGGCTGGATAGAATTCGACCATGCGGCGGCTATGGTGCTTGGCGAAAATATCGGTACAACAATAACCGCGAATATTGCAGCCATGGTAGCCAACTCATCGGCAAAACGCGCTGCCCGGATTCACTTTCTTTTTAATGTAGTGGGTGTTATCTGGGTGCTTTCCGTTTTTCCGGTTTTCCTGCGTGGAGTAGATTCCATTACTCAATCGGTAACCGGAAACTCGGCATTTAACAATCCCGGAGCTATTCCGATAGCACTATCGTTCTTCCATACTTCGTTTAATATTTTGAATGTGCTGTTTCAGATATGGTTTATTCGATTCCTTGTAAGCCTGGTTCAGAAGTTAGTTCCGGAAAAAGAAGATGAAGAAGAATTCAAGCTCCGGTTCATCAAATTCGGAATGCTGAATACCAGCGAATTATCGCTACTCCAGGCCAAAAAGGAGATTATTGTTTATGCCCAGCAAACCAAAAAATTATTTGGCAGAATAAATAACATGCTCGAGGAAAAAAACGAGCGAAAACTGGTTAAACAATTCAATAAAATTGAACTTGGCGAAGACAAAAGTGACCAAATGGAAGTTTCTATCGCCAGTTACCTCACCAAAGTTTCGGAAGGCGTTTTGAGTAAACAATCGTCGAAAAGTATTAGTTCGATGCTTCGTATTGTTGACGAGATTGAAAGCATTGGAGACAGCTGCCTTAATGTTGCACGAGCATTATTGCGTATCAGCGATAAAAAAGAAAAGCTGACTCCGAAAATGAAAGAAAAAGTATCGGAAATGATTAAAATGGTCGATAAGTCGATGAACATTATGATCGAAAACCTGAACAAGGACAATAACGAAGTTGATATAACAGAGGCCGATGCCATTGAAAAACAGATTAACAGGTTTAGAGATAAATTACGAAAAGACCATGTTGCCAAAATAGAAAACGAGAAATACTCGTACCAAATAGGAACTTTATACAAAGACATATTCTCCGGACTGGAAAGAGTAGGCGATCACGTTTATGACGTAACGATTTCGATTATTGATTACGCCGATTAAGAATATTTGGGGGCGGCTAAAACAGTTTTGACCCATTATAACTCGATATTCAGGAACAAGGCAGGAGTAAACGAAATCGCATCGGAATAAACACCAACAAGACTAACTTCGTCGATAGTACTAATCCTGATATTCGAGTATTTTATATTCTCCGTGTTGAGAACATTAAGTACAGAAATTCCGGCTTCAGCTTTCACTTTTCCCGGTTTGAACTTATAAACCAAAGCTGCATCCAGCCTGCTATAAGCTTTATCGAAATTCAGATCGTTATCAACGTCAAGATCATAACGTTCGAATCCGGAACCGTAAACATAATTTGCCGACAGATAAAACGATTTATAATTGTAAACCCCCGCAAATTTTAGCTCGTGCTTTTGCTGATGCGGTGCCGGCCGCCAGGTATTACCCCTAAAATAAGTGAACTGTTCTTCGGTATTACTCAAAGTGTACGAAATCCAGGCCATATTCCGTTTATACTCTTTTTTGATAAAAAGATCGAGCCCTTTACCACGCGCCTTTCCTTCATAAAATCCCTGACTAACAAGCAAATTTCCATCTACGTATCGACTCAATCCATCAGTGGTTTTATAAAATGCCTCAGCGCTGGCAGTAAATCCGTTTTTTTGATAGGATAATCCGGCCACAAAATGTTCGGCACTTAAAACCGGAATTTGCTCATCGTTCGAATTCGTCCAAAACTCGGTGTAATTATTTGTACTGTCAAGTACCGTTGTTTTCGATAAAAACTGGTTATACAGCCCCCACGAAGCATTTATTTTCATAGCATCAAAAACAGAAAACGATGTCGAAACCCGCGGTTCAACATACCATTTATCGGATTGGGTGCTATATATAACTCTCACTCCGGTTTTCAATTCCAGCAACTTGCCAAATGGGTATTCATCCTGTAAATAGGAATAAATGCGTGGCGACTCGTTGTCAATGTCAATCTGTTGTTCGTCCAGAGAGAAGCGTGATAATTTAACCTTGTTGTTAATTACGCCGGTACCAATCAGCAAACGATGTCCCTGGTGAAAGTTTAATGTATGTTCGGCATTAAAACTTAGTTCGTCCACGGTATTTTCCGAGTCCAAATGCTTCAATATTTTGATTTTCCCGTCTTGATGACTTTCTGTTTGGGCTTTTCGATACAACTGACGTTCAAACGCCGAATAGGCTAAAGTTAAGTTCGTTGCATCCCCGTTGTTCCATGGATAATTCAACTGTGCCGATCCGCCCAACTGATTGTTCTGTTCCTGCTCCTCACGTGTCCATAAAACCTTTGCTAAACGGGCATCCATCTCGTAACTAAAATCGTCGCCCCCACCATATAAACTAAGTGAGAACCGGCTTCCGTCATCACCTTTAAAAGTATATTTCAAGTTGGCATCGCGAAAAACAAAGTCGGGTGTTACGTCTGTAAGTCGTCTGGTTGAAAATCTACCTTTGGGAGAATTTCCCGAACCTGCCCCCGAGCCCGGAGTTGAAATTTCTTCGCGCGCTACAATACTTATTCGTGTTGGGTCGTACAACTGATGATAGGTTTGGCGGTAGGCAGCCAGCAACGATGACTTTTTTGAAATTGGCAGCTGAACCATCGAATTTACCGTAATCGAATTAATGCTAAAGGTAAATGTCGGTTTTAACAAGGTTCCGTCTTTGCCCTGAATATCTACAATTCCACCAACGCGATCGCCATAACGGGCTTCATAGCCGCCTTTCATTACTTCAATATTTTTTACCACCAAAGGATTTACAACAGCAATATTATCGTTAAAATTCTTCAGTCCGAAAACGGTAAATCCATCAAACTGAATTTTACTGTGACTTTCGTAAGCACCCCAAATAAGCAAGTCGTTCGATTGTTCTCCGGAGGCCATCACACCGGGCATTAAGCGCAAAAGGTTAAATACTGAATTATCGCCATGTCCGGGAAGGATAGGCGCAATCTGGTGGTTAATTTTCATTCTTCCGGCATTGTAGCCAATAAGTGTTGATTTTTCGATCGGATTGCTATAAATCTGCACCTCTTCAATTCGCTCGATTTGCGGATAAAGCAGAAAACTGCGACTGAGACTTTGGGTAACAACCGTATCGTAAACAAAATACCCGAGATGCGAAATCTGAAGATTATAGGAAGTGTCGGCCGAGGCGATAAAATTAAAATGTCCCTGAAGATCAGATTGTACCGGCCGGCGGTTTATGAGAATATATGAATAAGGAAGCGGCTCAAAAGTTTTAGCTTCCAACACTTGTCCTGAAATTTGTGTTAGCTTCGGTTTGTTTTCCCGTTTTGGGATAATCAGCAAAACATCGCCCGAGCGTTCAATTTCAAGCGGGAAATCTTTAATGAGAAAACGTAGCGCTTCTTCATCGCTGTTGAAAGTTTTGTTGTTGGCACTGACTAAAAAACCGGAGAGTAAATCGCTGTCGTAGGCAAACTGAAAGCCATACTTTTCCTTTAAATCGATTAAAACCTGATTTAAAGGGGTTTTGCGTGTGTTGATTTCTATTTTTTCCTGGTTTTGCGCCGCTAGTTGCAATACGGCCAGCAGCATTATTAAAACCACGACGGTTAACTTCTTCATTAACTTTCGTCTGTCACGATGTAAACATTATTTGCTTGTTTTTCGAACTTCAGATTCATTGGTTTGCAAACAAAATCCAACACATCTTCAACGCTGTGTTGTTTTGAAAAATTACTTCCGAAGTTACGATTATTTAATTGCGGATCGAGTTTTATTGTTACGGCGTATTGGCGCTCAATTTCGTCGATTACTTCTTTTAAAGGACGCCCGGTGAAGTAGAAATAATTTTGTTTCCAGCTTATCGCTTTTTCGGGTTCAAACATTTTGGTAACAACCAGTTTCCCTTCTTCCAGTTCAACATGATTTTGAGGCAGGAGAACCACTTTTTCGTCGCTTGGCGATGTAACCTGTACTTTTCCCGTGAGACAGGTTACGCGGTAGTTCTCTTCACGGGCATAAATATTAAACGAAGTTCCGAGAACCTGTGTAGTTCCATTATCAGACTCAACAGTGAAAGTTGATCCTTTTTCAACATTAAAGAAACCTTCCCCTTCAAATTTCAGTTTACGTTCCCATTTCCATTTTAGCGGATTATAAACCAGTTTTGATGCTGCATTCAAATCAACGCTCGATCCGTCGGGCAATTTAACTACCAGATGTTCACCCGGCCTACATTCTATGGTTTTCTGCCAGGATGAAATGACTGCCCCAAATCCTAAAATCAACAGGACTACCGCCGCCGCTGACCACTGAACCCAATTGTGTCGGAACGAGACCATTTTCGCCGTTTTTTTGTCCATCTTGCTTTGCAGCTCATTCCAAACATCAGCCTCCGATTTCTCCCAGTTGATCTTTCCTTCTCCGAAAAGATTTTTTTCGAAATCGTTTAACGGATCGCTATGTGTATTTTTATCATTCATTTGTTTTTAAACTAGTTCGTAAAAAGTGAAGCGCGAGCCTCATTCTCTTTTCTACGGCTTTTACACTTACCCCAACCATTTCAGCAATTTCGTTGTAGGTTAGTTGATCCACGCGGCTCATCAGGAAAACGGTTCGCTGTTTTTCGGGCATTCTTTTCAGCGCGTAACTGTAGTTTTCCTTCAGTTGCTCGAAAACCAGGTCTTCCTCCGGGTTGCGCGTATTCTCATCCGGTTCATAATGCTTAAAAAATTCAAAAGAACGTTTTTCTTTTCGGTAGTATGACACAAACAGGTTATTGGCGATTTTAAAAAGCAGGCCTTTCACCCGGTCGTCATCAATTTTATTTTGCTTCTCCCAAATCTTCAGAAATGTTTCCTGCGCAATATCTGTAGCCAGTTCGGTATCTCCCGAACGATAGAACATATAGTTACGAACCTGGTTAAAATGTTCATCAAAAAGCTTTTTAAATTCTTCTTTTGTCAAAACGCAGCAACAATGATTAGAATGTTAAAGTTACAGCTATTTGCGGGATTGAAAAATACCGGGAGATCCAAAAAATACATCCCGGTATTATCTCCCACTACTCACTATCCGTTGCCGTTATGGTTTTGATTTCCATTTTGATTTTGGTTGCCGTTTTGATTTCCATTCTGATTTCCGTTTTCACCGGTGTATTGATGCTGGTTTCTATTCTGATTTTGTTTTGCCAACCCGTTATAATTTTTTTCCGAAAGATCGATAACTTCGTCTCCGGCATCGGTTGTCAACAATGCATAATGGTCGCATTCCTCGCCACTTTCGTTATAACCGTAATCCAGTACCGAAACCAGCTCTCCTCCAACATGAACTTCAACCACTCCTTCAACCATGTATCTGCACATGGCCAGTCGTTTAAGCGGAGTAGTAATTGTTTTGCTATAGATTTCTTCAGTTCCATCGGGCCACACAATTGTTCCGGTAACTTCGCCCGTAATAATCACAACATCATCACTTTGAATTTGAGGTGTTTCAAGACCGGCCAACCACTGCCAAACACGTTCGGCACTGCGCGTAACGGTTGTTCCATTGGGATACACAAAAGTCATTTCCGACTCGAATTTACGGAATGTACTGTCTACTTTGTCAACTATTACTTCCGAGGTGCCGTTAATCAACATCGAATCAACCGAAAAATCATTGAAGCTTACAAATCGTGAATAATCCTGGCTATTTCGTGGTGCCGAGATTACCATTACAATTTCTCCGCTCAACACTTTGCCATTGTTTAGTTCGATACTTTCTCCATAGTCCAGCGTAATTGTAAGCGGATAACCGGTGCTGTCGCTCTCTTCGATTGTTACATCCGGACAATGATTTTCGAAATAGCGCAAGTTGCTGTTCCATCCAAAAAATTTGCCCATTTGCCACCAACGGGTGAGAATTGGTTCAGCATTGGCAAAAAATTCCACTTCGTAATTACATTCGGTAACGGCCGCCTCCGCCTGCACTTCGGCCACTGCAATTTCTGCCGATTTTAAGGTCTGTTCGTCACTCATCCCGGGAATATCAATACTTTCTGGGGTATCTGTATTACACGAGAACATAAACATTGCTAATGCAACAACTGAAAATCCAATAATTTTTTTCATGACATTATATTTTAATGATTATTTCTAACTGTTATCCGCACAAGACTCGCCATACCCTACTTTTTCACATGCTTTTTTCTGAATTATTTTTAATCATTAGCTCAATCTTCTGACAAACAATATTTTGTGCTAGCTATTTTTTTACTGCCTTTGCAAAATTCCTTTGTTGATAGCATTCAAAATGTTTACTTTTGGCTGCTCAAATCAGTTTAGAATATGAAGGCAGGTGTTGTAGTAGTTTTAGGTTTTATTCTTTTATTTCTTGGTGGCCAAACACAGGCACAAAACAATGAACCGCTTAATAGCGATAAACCCAAAGTGGTAATTGGTATTGTTGTTGAGAACATGCGTCCCGATTACATTCAGCGCTATTGGGACAAATTTCAGCCCAATGGATTTAAGAAAATTTATACGCAGGGTGCCGTTTGCAAGAATGTGAAACTTACCCTGCACGAACAAAACTACGCCAGCGGAACAGCAACACTTTTTACCGGAGTTCATCCGTCAATTCACGGAATTGTTTCGAACAAATGGTACGACCGCCTGAAGAAAAAAGAAGTAGACAGCACCGAAGATGACTATTATTTTACGGTTGGAGCCGATACTAAAGCCGGTGTCGCATCGCCTCAAAATCTGCTTTCGACAACCCTTACCGATAATTTGAAAATACTAAGCGGCGGTAAAGCCAAAATTTTTAGTGCAGCTTTAAACCGCGAATCAGCAATTTTTGCTGCGGGTCATGCTGCCGACGGCGCTTACTGGTTCGATACCGAATCGGGAAGAATGATATCAAGTTCGTTTTATGTAAGCACTTTCCCCGACTGGGTGCGTTTATTTAACAGCGAGAACTACGCCGATATTTACAGTCACCGCACCTGGACGACGCTGATTCCGGAAACCGAATACACCGAGAGCCTGCGCGACGACTACCTGCTGGAACGTGGTTATTTTGGCGAGTTTAATACTTTCCCACATTCCATAAACAAATACATTAGCCGCACCAATGATTTCAGACCGTTTAAAACCACTCCGTCTGCCAATATGATGATTAAGGATTTCACCCTGCGTTTGTTGGAAAACGAAGAAATTGGAACGGATAACGTAACCGATTTTGTTACTGCTGTATTTTCGAGCATGGATTACGAAAATGGTTCATTCGGGCCGGCATCGCTTGAAATGGAAGATACTTACCTTTATCTCGATCAGTACATTGGAGAATTAGTTAATGCCGCCGAACAGCAATTTGGAAAAGACAATGTTTTGTTTTTCCTAACGGCCAACACATCAGCATCGTACCCGGTTGAATACCTGAAAGAGGAATTTCACCTGACGGTTGACTATTTTAATGTTGAAAGTGCCATAGCGCTGCTTACTTCTTATCTGAATATTACTTACGGCGAAGAGAAATGGATCGAACATTATTCCGATCTTCAGCTGTACCTTGATCACGATATTATTAATAAAAGCGATAATGTAACCTTGAATGAAATGCGCGAGGTTTCATCAAATTTTATTAACCAGTTTACCGGCATTCAGGTTTCGATGCCCGCGTTCCAGTTAGAACAGGGAAGCTCGGCAAACGGATTATTCGAACCACTGTACAATACCTATTTCAAAAACCGCTCAGGCGATTTTATCTATACTTTAAAAGAAGGCTGGCAACCTGGTTATAAATTCAAGCGTGCTAATTACACCGATCAGTCGAGAATACCTATAGTAATTTGGGGTAAAGGAATTAAAGCACAAACCATAAGCACAACGCACAACGCCGTTGACCTGGTACCAACACTGGCCGAATTAATATCAGTGCCGCTACCCGATAAATGTCAGGGAAGGATTATTAAAGAAATTGTAGAAACGAAATAGAAAAACTGTTTGCGAACTATGGTGCTAGAATAGTTTAAATCCCTTTCGATCATTCTTCTTTTCCGGTTCCAGCTCAGCATGTACCTGGTCGTTCTTTTTCTGTCGGTTTTTGCTGCTCAACAAAGGCTGAAGGCTAACTACCAATGTAGTATCAGAAACAGCTTCAACGTGGTGCAAAACCGGTTTGAATCCTCCGTTTGAAATAGACAAATCAATATCGCCCTGATCGAGAATTAGCTTATAAAATCCATTCTGATTGGTAATTGTTCCGATTCCCGAATTCTTTTCAAAAATACTTACGTTTTCCATTGCTTTTCCGTTGGATCCATTATTAACATAACCTGTTATAGTTACTATTTGGGCCCAACTCATGCCAGGAATAATTAATAATAGAATAGCGAAATGGGTGATTAAAACTGTTTTCATTTTAATGAACTTGTTAAATTGTTATATGGCTTCATAAAATTAGACAAAAAAAAGCACAAAAAGGTTGCTTCATCCTTTAATTTTCTTTAAACAAATTGTTAATGAATCTCCAATTTCTGCTGTAAAAAATAATCCTTATTTAGACTACATTGCATTCTCCCCCTTTTAAACCATTTTTAGAACACATTTATACATGACAAAAATTAGCCTCACCTATCTATTTAAAATCAGATTTAATTACAATTCTCGTTTTCTGCTGAAAAACATAATGTTATGAAACAAATACACTGTTTTTTTATGTGATTACTCCTTACATTTGTTTATAACAAATAAAGAATTATTTCTTTATTTGAAAACAACTTGTTACCGATCCTGCCTTAGCCGGCGCTATATTTAACAATAACAACTAAAAACCAATTTTAAAAACTAAAACTTGCCTCATGGATCCAATCCAAACTTTAGTTAAAAACCTGGCAGAGAAACATGGTCGAAGCCGGGAGAGTGTTTTACCCATTTTACAAGGAGTGGTTGAACAGGAAAATTTTCTTTCGGAACGTTCGATGATCGAGATTGCCCGGGAAATTGATATTCCGGCTGCCGATGTTTACGGAACTGCCACTTTTTATTCATTTCTTGAAACCAAACCTACCGGAAAGTTCATTATTCGTGTGTGCAAAACCATTACCTGTGCCATGAAGGGTAAAAACCAAATTTTGTTTGCCATACAAGACATGCTAAAGATTAGTTTAGGGGAAACCACCCCCGATAAACAATTTACCCTACTGGAAACCAACTGCCTGGGCTGGTGCCACAAGGCACCGGCAATGCTTATAAACGATGAGATTTATACCGAGCTCACTCCTGAAAAAGTGAGGGAGATATTATCGGCTTATATGAAAGTAAATCAGAATCACTAAACCGGCAAATATGGCAACTTCAAATCAATTAAAACGTGTAGATTTCATTTTCAGAAATGAAAACGACTGGGAAAAAATTCTCTCTTCAACACTAAAAAGGAAACCACAAGAACTTATTAATGAACTGATCAGTTCTGAATTAAAAGGACGTGGCGGAGCCGGGTTCCCCACCGGACTAAAATGGAAGCTTACTGCGGAATCAAAAGAGAAAGAAAAATACGTGATCTGCAATGCCGATGAAGGCGAGCCAGGCACTTTTAAAGACCGCGAAATTTTATCGCGCGTTCCCTATAAAGTTTTAACAGCAATGGCTATTTGCGGATACATTACCGGAGCCAAAAGAGGCTATATCTATCTACGGGGCGAATATAAATTTCTGTTACCCGAGTTAAACAAGGTCATCGACGAATTTGACTACTACTGCCAGGAAACAAATCTTGATTTCAAGATCTCGATTTTTATGGGAAGTGGCGCTTACATTTGTGGAGAAGAAACTGCCTTAATGGAATCTATGGAAGGTAAACGTGGCGAGCCGCGTAATAAACCGCCATTCCCCACGCAAGCCGGTTTTATGGGAAAACCTACCGTAATCAACAATGTGGAAACACTGGTGCACACTTTCACTATTTTTAAATACGGCGCAAAAAAGTTCTACGATCTTGGGGTACAGTACTCCAGAGGCACCAAGTTATTCTCGGTATCGGGAGATACGCCAAAACCGGGTATCTACGAATTGGAGCTGGGAATGAGTTTGCAGGATTTTGTGTACGAATTTGGCGACGGCGATACCAAAGCCGTACAGGTTGGTGGAGCCTCGGGTTTTTTGGTTCCCCGCAAAAAATTTAAAGATGCTGCCATTGGTTTTAAAGGCAAACTTACAGGTATTTCGCTGCCTACCGGCGGGTCGATGATGCTTTTTAATAGTTCGCGTTCGATGTTTAATGTGCTCGATAATTATCTTGAATTTTTCCGCGAAGAATCTTGTGGTCAGTGTACACCGTGCCGCGTTGGATGCCAGCAATTATTAATGGGTATTAAAGCGGTAAAACGAGGTGAAAAACCGGCCTCTTATCTCGATAAGTTATTGCGCCTTACCGAAACCATGCAATACACGGCCAAATGTGGCCTTGGGCAATCGGTGGCCAATTCGTTCTCGTCGATTGTGGAGAACTTCAGAGAAGAGATGATCTATTAATAAACCGGAAAAAGAAAGATTATGAACAAAAAAGTTAATATCAGTATAAATGGTTTCCCGGTTGAGATTTCAGCTGGAAAAACCATTCTGGAGGCTGCAGAAGAACAAGGAATTACCATTCCAACACTTTGTCATCATAAAGATTTGTGCGTTGCCGGAAACTGCCGTGTTTGTGTAGTTGAGGTGGCCGGGCAAAACCGTTTGTCGGCAGCCTGCGCTACTCCCTGCGAAGAAGGCATGGAAATTCTTACCAACAGTTTAAAAGTACGTAACTCCAGAAAACAAATCATTGAGTTACTGCTGGCAGAGCACAACGCCGATTGTACCAAATGTTACCGCAATGGAAACTGCGAACTGCAAACACTTGCCTCGGAGTATAAAATAATGACCCAGGACTTTATCGAACTGGTTCCGTTAAAACACTTCTCGATCGATTCCTATTCGCCATCGATTATTAAAGACGACAGCAAATGTATTCGCTGCCAGCGTTGTGTACGAACCTGCGCCGGATTACAGGGCGTTAATGCGCTTACTGTGGCTCACAAAGGCGACAAAATGAAGATTACAACTTTCTTCGAAAAAGCCATGCGCGACGTGGTTTGTACCAACTGTGGGCAATGCGTCAACCACTGCCCTACCGGAGCGTTGGTTGAGAAAAACTATATTGAAGAAGTTTGGGAGGCCATTGCTAATCCGAACAAACATGTTGTGGTACAAACAGCACCTGCTGTACGTGTGGGATTAGGCGAAGAGTTGGGATTAAAACCAGGAGAACGTGTTACCGGAAAAATGGTTGCCGCTTTAAAACGTTTGGGTTTCGACTCGGTGCTTGACACAGATTTTACCGCCGACCTTACCATTATGGAAGAAGGAACCGAATTACTTACCCGCCTGAAAAAAGTTTTGGTTGATAAAGATGAGTCGGTATCGTTGCCAATGGCAACATCATGCTCGCCGGGATGGATCAAATACGTCGAACACATGTTCCCTGACCATTTGAAAAACCTGTCGACCTGTAAATCGCCGCAACAAATGTTCGGAGCGCTGGTTAAAACATACTACGCCAATGCCCGAAACATAAAACCGGAAGACATTGTTTCAGTTTCGATAATGCCGTGTACGGCGAAAAAATACGAAGCTTTCCGTCCGGAAATGCACGACAGTGGTTATCGCGATGTTGACTATGTTTTAACCACACGCGAACTGGCCATATTGATTAAACAGGCTGGTTTGGATTTCAATAAACTGGAGCCGGCAAAATACGACCGTTTAATGGGCGAATCATCGGGTGCAGCAGTAATTTTCGGTGCAACGGGCGGCGTTATGGAAGCCGCTTTGCGTACCGCCTACGAAATTGTTACCGGCCGCGAAGTTCCGTTCGAAAACCTTAACATTACTCCAGTGCGGGGAAATGATGGAATTCGTGAAGCAACCATAAAAATTGAAAATCCGGTAGAAGAGTGGGCATTTCTTGATGGCGTAGAATTAAAATGCGCCATAGCTCACGGGCTAATAAATGCCAAAACCGTTATGGAATCAGTGAGAGCTGGTACTGCCGATTACCATTTTATTGAGTTTATGGCCTGTCCGGGCGGTTGCCTGGGCGGCGGCGGACAGCCAATTCCCACCAATCCAGAGATCAGGCAGAAGCGTGCCGAGGCGATTTATGCTGAAGACGAAGGGTTACCGATTCGGAAATCGCACGAGAATCACGAAATTAAGAAGTTATACAAAGACTTCTTAAAAGAACCACTTGGAGAAGTATCACATCATTTATTGCATACAAAATATACGCAACGCGAAAGGTATTAATCACTAACCTAACTTTTATTAAAATCCGGTATCTTTGGTGCCGGATTTTTTATGATACAATTTACCCGATATATGAACTCCCCCGTGGGCTGGTTGAAACTTCAGTCGACTGAAGCGGATTTAACAGCTATAAGTTTTGATGTTGAAAAAGCGGAAGATTCAACTGATCAACCAACGATTTTAATAGACACGGCAAGTCAGTTGCAGGAATATTTTGCCGGCAAACGAAAAGACTTCAACTTGCAACTGGCTCCTAAAGGGACAGAATTTCAGCAAAAAATATGGAAACTCGTACAAAAAGTTGATTTTGGTACAACTGCCAGCTACCTCGATATTGCGATTCAATCCGGTTCTGAAAAGAATACGCGTGCTGTAGGGCTGGCAAATGGTAAAAATCCAATACCTATCATAATTCCTTGTCATCGTATTGTTGGAAGCTCGGGAAAACTCACCGGTTATGCAGGAGGTTTGGAACGTAAACGTTGGCTGCTAAACCATGAGCTTTCTCACACTCCTACTATAGGCAGATTGTTCTAATTATGGGAATATTGTCCCAATATGAAGAACAGAATCAGTACTAAAAAAACCTTACATTACTGAATACTTGATCCTTACAAATTACGGCATACCATTTGTTTATTTATTTATGAAATCAGGAAGATAAAAAATAAGGAAACTGATATAGTTAACCTTAAGAAATGGAACTCAATTTTGGGTTCCATTTTCTTTTGCAGGAAGTCTGATATATCCTTATATTCACACAAAAAAATTTATGCATAAAAAGTTAAGCCTCGTTGTTCTGTTGTTCTTCCTGGTGGGTACTTCGTTTGCCCAGGAAAGATATACGGCCGACTTGTTTGATGAAATACGAGTAGAAACAGCTACTTATGCTACCAAGGATGGCGAAAATCTGGATATGGATATTTACCTTCCGCAAAACGATTACGAGAAGGAACGTGCTACTATAATTTATGTACACGGTGGTGGTTTTAGTGGTGGCCAAAGAGATGGCGAAAATATTAAAACATTTTGTACACGCCTGGCAAACTACGGCTATGTGGTGGCTTCCATATCGTACCGTTTAACCCGCAAAGGAAAACCGGAAGGTTTTGGCTGCGATTGCCCCGCTACCGAAAAACTGAATACAATTTATGCCGCCAACGAAGATTTACTGGATGCCGCCTATTTTCTGATAGAAAATCGTCATCAATACGCCATTAACCCACAACAAATAATTCTTTCGGGAAGTAGTGCCGGAGCAGAAACCGTTTTGTACACTGCTTACCAGCCGCCTTATTGTTATGGTCTGGATTCAGGCCCGGTTTCGTTTGCAGGTGTAATTGGCATGGCCGGCGCCATTCCGGATACTACGGCATTATACGATGAATCGGCAATTCCGTCGCTTTTATTCCACGGAACAGACGATAACCTGGTACCTTATGGAACTGCACCTCATCATTATTGCGATGAAGATAAGGCTGGTTATTGGATTATACACGGCTCAGAAACTATTGCCGAAAAACTCGACCAATTGGAAGTTCCTTACTGGTTGCACACATCGTGTGGTGCCGCTCATGAAATAAACATTTCGCCTGTAGAAGATTATTTCGATGTAATTATTGAATTTTGTAAGCAGTTTGCCATTGAAAAAGATGGCGACCAGCGTCATACAATTATTAAAGGCAAACAAAACAGAGAAAAATACTCAACCTATAACTACTGTTCAGAATGAAACGAATAATTTTAAGCCTATTAATCATTCTTCCATCAATTCTAGTTGCACAGCAAATAAATGTAATGACATTCAATATTCGGATGAATACTGCCAGCGATGGAATTAATGCCTGGCCAAACCGGATTGAAATGGTAAACGGATTGTTGCATTTTCATGATCCCGATGTTTTTGGTTTGCAGGAAGCCTTGTACGGTCAGATTTTAGACATTGAAAAAGGTTTACCCGAATACAAATGGTTTGGTGTTGGCCGCGACGATGGTGATAAAGCCGGCGAGTTTATGCCGATCTTCTACAATCCGAAAAAATTAATTCTTGAAGAAAAAGGACATTTCTGGTTATCAGAAAACTGCGATGAGCCAGGACTGGGCTGGGATGCCGCTTGCAACCGTATTGTTACCTGGGGGAAATTTAAATCGAAAGTTACCGGAAAAAAATTCTTTGTTTTTAATACGCATTTTGACCATGTAGGTGTGGAAGCCCGGAAAAATTCAGCAAAATTGATTCATGAAAAAATGGAAGAGTTTACTGCGGGATTAAGTTTGCCGGTAATTCTTACGGGTGATTTTAACCTAACTCCGGAAACACAACCAATAGCGCTGATAAAAGGATACATGAGCGACAGCCGCGAAGTTACACAAGAACCTCCTTACGGACCAGTTGGAACTTTCAACGGTTTTAAACCGGGCAGCGAAGGCGATAACCGCATCGATTACATTTTTGTGAACGACAAAATTAAGGTATTGGAATACGCAGCCATCAGCGATACTTACGAAAACCGATCGCCATCTGATCATTTGCCGGTTTTTGTGCAAATACAGTTGAAATAAGAATTGTTCTCGCAGATTACATAGATCTCTGCAGATAAGTATCCGAAAAAGTTCAGCGTAATCTGCGAGAAATGTTTTCAATCCGAATCTTCCAATTCAAATATCTCATTTACCGGCTTTTCAAAAATCTTTGAGATTTTCAAGGCTAAAACTGTAGATGGCACATACCTCCCCTTTTCGATGGAATTAATGGTTTGGCGCGAAACACCAATCAATTTAGCCAAATCGTCTTGTGTGAGGTCTTTAATGGCACGTTCTATTTTTAGCCTATTCTGCACTTCTTATTTTTGATTTGGTAACGTAATAATTCAATAAATACATTAACAACATAAATGTAATCACCTGAATGGCAGGAACCAATTCAAATTCATCGCCATGAATAAATTCAATGGCTGTAAAAATAAACACATAAGCGAAACCAAGAACTGTACTCCGATAAAACGATTTTAACCGAATAAGATTAGACATCTCATCTTCCTGTTTATCGCGCGAGAAACAAATCAGGAATAGACCTAAATTTACAACTGTTAATCCAAGGTAGTTTTTACCTTCAATAAGCAAATTGACATAAAATGGAATAGTAGCCGACAATAGCACAATAACAATTCCAATGATTTTTATCCAACGGGGAAATAATTTTAACTTTTTAAAAACCTCGTATTCACTCTTCTCTGTAAAAAGCCACAAAAACATGCTGAGAAAAACAATTGCAGCTATTAGAAAGATTATTGATTTTGGGTCCATAATTAATTATTCTCTTTTCGTAGTTTATAAAGGGTAAAATAAAAGTAGAGTGTGGCAATTAACAATCCACCTCCCATGAATGCCTGAATGATAAAATTACTCCATTCTCTGCCACCGGAATCATTAATTCGAGAAGCCCCCAATGCACAACACATAGCAACAAAACTTACAAACGAATAGGAAAATGCTTTAAACCTAACTTGTTCAGAGAATTCATCTTCTGTCTTTTGTTTCGAGAAGAATATTAAGAATAATGCCAGGTTAAAAACTGAAATTATCATTTCATTCTTGTTTACTATAGAGTTTCGAAAAATTAATATTGCCAACAAAGCAACAGTCGCAAAGATTAATGCCACTGCTTTAAACCAATTTGGCAACAGCCGAAATTTTCGCTCATATAAATCAAAATTTAAAGAAGAAGAAGGAATGATGTAATAAAGTAGTCCGATATAAATGCAAAAAACGATAATGCTGTAAGCTTCCATTGGTGTAAACTTTACTGTTCAATATGACAAACATACTTTACATTTTATAAAAAGTCAAGTTTTCTTTACATTTTTACAACATCTTTTTGAATCACAAGAAATAAAGCATTTTATCATAAAACATGACTTTTATCTTTCAGAATGCTGTTTGATAATTGACAAGTTTTACATTTCTTAGCGGAATGTTTGAAAATATTGGCGAACTCATTATAAAAATCTCCGATGGAATTTGGGGAGCTCCGATACTTATCCTGCTGCTTGGTGGCGGGTTTTATTTTTTGGTTTATTCGCGTTTGGCGCCACTCCGTTACATCGGTCATGCCCTAAAAATCCTCACCGGAAAATACGACGATCCGAATGAAGCGGGGCAGTTGCGCCACTACCAGGCACTTTCTACTGCATTGGCAGGAACAGTTGGTATGGGAAATATCAGCGGAGTTGCCGTTGCCATTACCATGGGCGGACCGGGAGCCATTTTTTGGATGTGGGTTTCGGCATTGTTGGGTATCAGCACCAAGTTTTTTACCTGTTCGCTGGCGGTTATGTTCCGAGGCAAAGATTCAGCAGGCGAAATTCAGGGTGGCCCTATGTACTACATCACCGAAGGATTGGGGAAAAACTGGCGCCCTGTAGCTGTCTTTTTCTCACTGATGGCTATGATTGGTGTTTCGCCGCTCTTTCAAGCTAACCAGCTCACCCAAATGATTCGCGATGTAGTGTTGGTACCGAATAACGTCGAAGGTTCATTCACTTCCGATCTTGTTACCGGAATTATAATCGCCATAATTGTTGGACTGGTTGTTATCGGGGGGATTAAACGTATCGGAAAAGTTACCGGAAGACTCGTGCCCACCATGGTTGTTATTTACACGGCAACCGTGCTTTATGTAATTTTCTCACACCCCTCAGCCATACTTCCTGCCTTTAGAACCATTTTTGAGGATGCTTTTACCGGCAATGCGGTATTAGGTGGATCGCTCGGCGCAATTATAATTACCGGTGTGCGGCGCGCGGCCTTTTCAAACGAGGCCGGATTGGGAACCGCGCCAATGGCGCACGGTGCTGCCAAAACCAACGAACCCATTCGCGAGGGCCTGGTTGCCATGCTTGGGCCAATTATCGATACCATTATAGTTTGTACCATGACAGCCCTGGCCATTATTGTTACCGATACCTGGCTCGAAAGTAATGCCGATGGTATTACGCTTACTGCTCAGGCTTTTGATTCTGCCATCCCGATATTCGGTAAATATATCCTATCCATTTGTGCCATTTTCTTTAGCATGTCAACCATGTTCGCCTTTCCATACTACGGTGTAAAATGCCTTGGTTTTGTTGCCGGAGTAAAATACCAACACATATATAACTACGTTTTTGTTGCGGTAATACTTATAGGAGCCGTTTCAAACCTTAGGGTAATTATTGGCTTAATCGACATCTCCTTTGCCCTGATGGCCTTCCCGACAGTTATCACAACTATACTTTTATCGCCACATGTAAAAAGGGCTGCCAAGGATTATTTTGCGCGGTTAAAGGTGGAAAAACTGAATAGCAAATAATTTTCTTCCTTTTATTTCCAGGGCCTACAACTCTCTTATGCTGAATAAGATTTGATTAAACACATATAATATTGAAACAATATTCAAAATTCAGTAGAATCTTCTCACTTGTGGGAAGATTCTTTTTTGTTTTTGTATCTTGATAAAAATTAATCTTATGAACACAAACCCGCAATTTGAACAACTCGAAAAAGCCTTCTTTCACGATGGCTATCAACTGGGGATGAAGGCAGTTGAGGCGAATATGGAACAGGAAGCGTTGCACCAATCTTTAAAAGAAATGTATGCGGCAATTGACGGACTGATTGATTCGTTGTTTGTTTATGCCCGGCAACAAAACCAAAGTATCGATTGCAAACGAAGCTGCAGCTGGTGTTGCCACCAACCGGTTTTTGCGCTGGACTACGAGCTGGATTATTTAAAGGCCGCTGTAAACAAGTCTTTTGACGCTGAAACGATCTCGGGAATAGCAGAAAAAGCAAAACAAAAACAAGCCAAACTGAGCCTTTTAAAAGGCGATGATCTGATGAATGCAAAACATCCCTGCCCTCTGTTAAAAGACAAAACCTGCATGGCTTACGATGCCCGCCCGATGGCCTGCCGTATTTATCTTTCGTCAGATGTGAAAAGCTGTGTTCACTTTTATAACCACCCCGATGATAAAACCACCTACCCTGCTCTTTTGGATATGCCCATGCGCCTGGGACGAATGATGAATGAAGGATTTAAAGCGGCCCTAAAAACCAATGCTGTTGAGGCAAAAGAATATCGTATTGAAGAGAAACTAATTAAATAATTCGGCTATGAGCTTTGGAGGATCGGTACTTGCAATGATACAATCGTTACGTGCCAATGCGCGCCCCAAGCACCATGCCTATCAAAAATGGGAAGAAGGAGATAAACGTATCTTCAAAAACAAATATAAGTTGGTTTCAAAACAAGTTTCGCCGGAAGAACTTACCCGCTTAAAAACAAAATACCAAAAGGAAATAGAAAAAGATCAGAAGCGCACACTTGCTCTTACCATTTTCTCACTGGTAATCATTATTCCACTGATAACTTTTGGAATCTTTCAATTTTTCTTTAGCATCAGTCAAAAAAATTATCATCCGTATGTTTCTGAAGAAGAGAAGCAAAGGACAGAAATCACAACCGGGCAAATCAACTATTTACTTGACTCCGGTTATGAATGGCTTAATAAAAGTCATTATAAAAATGCGCGATTTCAGTTTAACCGGGTTTTAAAAATTAATCCCCAAAACAAATATGCACTTTTTGGGATGGCGGCAAGCTACGTTTACGAGTGCCAGAAAGAGCATACAAACTGCGAAAAAGCTAAAGAATTGTTACAGGATTATATTTCGAAATTTGGAAGTGATACTAAAACCGATCATTTAAGCACCATACTCACCAGTAGCAATTAAACTTCCTCAAGAGCTATTCCGGCCTCTTCAAATTTACTTTCCAGAATTTCAGGAGAAAGTGGACGGCCATTTTTTGTTAGTACCGAAGTAATACGGCCTCTTACCATCAGTTTTTCATCGGATTTACGAATTACCTCCTGTAAAAACACAATGCGCAAACGCCCTTGTTTACCAATCTTCAAACGTACTAAAAAATCGTCGCCGGGACGTAGCGGAAATTTGTATTCCAACTCGGCTTTTATTACAACAGCATCAATCCCCTCGTCATGCAATTGTGCAAAATCGAGCCCTACGTGGTTTAAAAATTTGTGGCGCGTGTGTTCCAGGTAGTTCTGATATACTGCATTGTTTACAATTCCCTGAATGTCGCATTCGTAATCGCGAACCTGCATTTCAAGTTCAAAATGATGATTCTCCATTATGTAGATTTAAAGGCTCAAGCCAGATTCAATAGTTTATAATAAAACACCGGCTTAAAAGCCGGTGCAAAATATTCTAATTTAATTCCTACTTAATCTCAAAGTCAAGTAGTTTTTTGTTTTCCAAATACCCTTCCAAATGATCGCCAATGGCAACCGGACCAACATTTGCTGGCGTTCCTGTGTAAATCAGATCACCGATTTTTAATGTAACGTATTTCGAGACATTCGCGATCAACTCATCAAAGTCAAAGATCATCATACCCGAATGCGATTCCTGCACCGTATCGCCGTTTATATCCAGGCGAAAACTGATTGCCTCCTGATCGGGGAAAATTGATTTTGGCAAAAAGGTATTGCTTAAAACCGCCGACTTGTCAAAAGCTTTTGCTTTTTCCCAGGGCAGTCCTTTTGCTTTTAGTTGCGCCTGTACATCACGCGCAGTGAAATCGATTCCCAGTCCCACCTCGTCGTAATAACGGTGTGCAAATCGTTTTTCAATATTTTTGCCAATACGATTTATCTTAATCACCAACTCAATTTCGTGATGCACCTCGCTGGTCCAGTCCGGAATATAAAACGGATCATTATTTCGCAACAAGGCAGTGTCGGGCTTCATAAAAAAGATAGGTTCTTCCGGTATATCGTTCCCCAACTCCCTGGCATGAGCCACGTAATTTCTTCCTATGCAAATTATTTTCATGATTCAAAACTTTACAATTACACTGTCATTTCGAGCACAGCGAGAAATCTGTAACAGATTTCTCAGTCGTTCCTCCTTCGAAATGACAAGCTTTACTTGCTCATCATTTTCAATTTCAATTGCGTAAGCACCTTTTTAGTGTACAGCGGAAATTCGCTGTTCAGTATCCAACCGAAGTAACCGGGTTGTTCTTGCAAAACCTGCTCAACCGGCACTCCTTTGTTCTTTCCAAAATTAAAGACTTCCACTCCATTTTCGTCGTAAACAATGCGGCCTACAAAATCTACATTTCTGTCGTACGACGAGAATTCGCTCAACTTATCCACATCATTTTCGATTGGCGTTGATTTTTTCCCTTTAGCATCTTCATACTCCACACCCTCGTATTTATCAAGCTGCGATTTCAGTACTTCGTAGGTCGCTTTTGTATCGGCCATGGCACTGTGTGCATCAGTTAAATCCTGATTACAATAAAACTTATAAGCTGCTGCCAGTGTGCGTTTTTCCATTTTGTGGAATATGGCCTGCACATCAATAAATTTTCTCTTTTTAAAGTCCACATCCACCTCGGCACGCAGAAACTCTTCTGCCAACAAAGGAATATCAAAACGATTGGAGTTAAAACCTGCCAGATCGCATCCCTCTATAAATTTAGCCAGCGTTTTGGCTACTTCTTTAAATGTTGGTGCATCTTTTACATCCTCATCATAAATTCCATGAATTAAAGAAGACTCTATCGGAATTGATTGTTCCGGATTTATACGCATCAGCTTTTCTTCCTCAGTACCATCAACATTTACTTTTATTAAAGCAATTTCCACAATTCGATCCGTAACAATATTTATTCCGGTGGTTTCCAGATCTAAAAAAACCAAAGCGTTTCTTAAATGTAACTTCATGGTGGGTATGAATTAAAAAAGGTACCCTAAAACCTGCGTTCCCGGATACCTTTTTGGTTTATCGTTGTATTTTTTTAAACGTTTATCATCATTGGCATCAACAACATCAACATGTCTTCGTCTTCCTCATTTTCAGCCGGAAGTAACAAGCCTGCACGGGTTGGATCGCTCATTTCAACCTTTACGTCGCTGGTTGAAATGTTGGTAAGAATTTCCTGAAGGAAGGTCGATTTGAAACCAATTTCAATTTCTTCGCCCTCGTATTCGCAATTAATACGTTCAACTGCCGAAATAGAGAAGTCGATATCTTGTGCCGAAACCACTAATTGGTTGTCGGTAATATTGAGTTTTACAAGGTTGCTCGCCTGGTTCGAGAATACTGAAACACGTTTTACAGTGTTGAAGAAGTTCAGGCGATCGATGATCATTTTGTTTGGATTGTTGGTAGGAATTACCGAGTTATAAGTTGGGTAATTTCCTTCTACCAAACGACAGATCAATTTGTAGTTACTTAAGGTAAAAAAGGCATTCTTATCGTCGAATTCCAGTTTTACATCAAACTCCTCTTTTGGCAACAGGTTTTTCAACAAACTGGCCGGTTTTTTAGGCAAAATAAATGAAGACTCGAATTCAGCTTTTGCATCCAATCGGCGGTAACGCACCAGCTTATGTGCGTCAGACGCTACAAAGCTCATAAAATCAGGCGTTAACTCCACGTAAATACCATTCATTACCGGACGTAATTCGTCGTCGGCGGTAGCAAACAAAGTTTTTTCAATTCCTTTCTGAAGTACAACATGGCTAACATCGATCGACGATGCACCTTCCTCGTCCAGCTGTGGTTGCTCCGGGAAATCCTCGGCATTTTGCCCCATAATGCTGAACTTACCATTGTCGGAATAAATTTCAACAAGGTACGACTCACCATCAATCTGAAATGTCAGTGGTTGCTCCGGAAATTCTTTCAGCGTATCGGTGATCAACTTGGCAGGAACTGCAACGGCTCCTTCTCCTTCAATATTATCCAACTCGAGGCTGGTAATTAAAGTCGACTCCAGATCGGAAGCTGTTATGGTTAACTCTGTTTCGCTTAACTGAAACAAGAAGTTATCGAGAATTGGCATTGTACTTTTACTGCTGATTACCTTACTAATTGCAGAAAGGTGGCTCAGTAATTCGGTGCTTGAAACTACAAACTTCATTTATTTCGTTTTATTTTTTGATTTTTCGTCTTATTTACAATTAATCTAAGTATACGAATATACAAACTTTCAGGAATTATCCCTATCGTGCTTCGCTTGATTTTACCCGATTTTATGAACGATTGTATCGGTATTTACGAACAAGGTTGTAAACCAGTGCAAAGACAGTGATCAAAAGCAGTGGCAGCAATACATTCAGCCATTTCCAGAAAGCCGCTTCTTCACGCAGTTTTACTTTGTCGAGTAAGCGCATTTTTAACGATCGGCCGCGCAGCTGCATAATTCCTTGTTTATCATCGAGGTATGAAATAGCATTCATCAGAAATTCCTTATTCCCAAAAACCTGCCCCGAAACCTCATCAAAACCAAGTTCCTGAATTTTAGGCGGATTGGTAGAATAATTAACTTTATTGGTTATCATCCCACCATCGGCAATCACTATCATTTGTGTTGGCTGACTTTCCGTAATCATATCGGCCGAAGAATAACCGTAGTTTTCCACCATCCGGTTTTTATAGTTCGAGGTAAACACGCCTTCCAACAAAACGCCAACCGGAATATCCGACTGTGTAAATAATTCACGAGCCGGTGGATTATTAATGTTTGCCAAACTCACCGACGACGGCGCTTTTATCCGGCGCGCATATGGCGAGGTACTCAGAATCACTTCTTTTTGGATAGCTGAATTGGCAGAAACCGTATCAAGCGATGAAACAAATTCCGTTTTTACCCAGTTCAGGTTTCGGCTGATCGGGTGATTATCGTTAGGTGTTAGCAGTGGCGAATAATACCACGGATGCAAAGTGTAACGTGGCGGATTACCCGGCGCCGCAGTGTTTACGCGAATCTGAATACAGTTTACATCCTGCAACAACTCGTAATTTAAACGAACGCCGTAGCGAAACAACTGGTCGCCAATATTCATATCGTTTGGAAATGAGTAGGTTTGAAATCCTTTGCTCAAACTATCGAGGCTCACCTGAACCGGGTCAACCAGCCACATCAGTTTTCCACCTTTCATCAGGTACTGGTCAATGGCTATTTTAGAAGTCTCCGGAAATTCCTTTTTCGGATTGGCAATTACCAAAATGTCAACATCCGAACCGTTCAGATCAGCAGCTTCCAGCATATCAATCTCAAAATCGGAAGAAAGTGCACGCGCAATATCTGCCACTTCATACTGATTCGCCTCATCGTGCCCCTGTAAAAATGCCAGCACCGACTTTTTCTTTCGCATCAGTTTATGAAATGCATTTACCAACTCGAACTCGATGGTTTCCACTGAATGGTTAAAGTTATTTTCGTAACTGGTGTACGGATTGTTTTTCAGGAAATTAACCGCCAGCTCTTTGTTCTGATAACGAATAATCGCCCCCGGAAAAATAAAACGAGAACTCACACCTTGCTCGGTTTTATGCCCAAAATTAATTCGTGGCACACCTCTGTTTACCAGCCCGGCAATAAACTCTTCCTGCTTTTCGATATTCCCAATACTGTACGGATTAAAAATGCGTACCCGAATTGGAGCTGAACTGTAGGCATTCAGCACAGCAATTTTCTCCAATACTTCGTTTTGTATTTTTCTTAATCCCGCTTCCAGCTCGCCACTCAAATACAACTCCACCTCCACCGGCCCCTCCAGACCGCTTACCATTTGTTTACTTACATCCGATAACGAATAACGTTTTTCAGCCGTCAGGTCGATACGGTATAAAAAGTTGGACGAAATGGCGAGTACCAGCAAAACAGCCAGCGGAACAACCACCGCCCGGACTTTAGCTTTTGTTTTTCGGAGTTTTCCTTTTCGTAAAATCAGGGTAGTGCCATATAAAAACAAAAAGGCCATACCGATAAAATACAGGATATCGCGCATATCCACCACGCCCCGCGAAATGGACAGGTAGTGATCGTTAATACTCAGCCACGAAAAAAGTTGCTCCAGTAAATATGGAACTTCGGCCGATGCCACAAACTCAAAACCGAGGTAAAAGATAAACGACAGCGACATTCCGAAAATGAATGAAACAATCTGGTTGTCGGTGAGCGACGAGGCAAAAATACCTATGGCCACATAAATTGTTGCCAGGAAAAACAGCCCAAAAAACGATCCCCAGGTTGCGCCGGTATCGATACTACCAACCGGATTGCCCAGCCAATAAACCGACAAAAAATACAGTAAAGTAGGCAACAACGAGAAAACAACCAATACCAGCCCGGCGAGAAACTTTGCCGTTACCAGTTGGAAATCAGCCAAAGGGCGCGTAAGCAGGATTTCGATAGTACCACTGCGTTTTTCGTCGGCAAACATGCGCATGGTAATGGCAGGTACCAAAAACAGGTACAACCACGGTGCCAGTGTAAAAAGCCCCTGCAGCGTTGCATAGTTCTTATCGGGTATATTGTAATTACCCGGGAAAATCCATAGGAACAAACCGGTAACCAATAAAAAAACCAATACGGCCAGGTAACCGATTAGCGATCCGAGAAAAGTTTTTATTTCTTTTTTAAATAAGCTGTACACTTGATTTCTTATGATTTACGTTAGGAAGCCAAAGATAACAATTCAACCATTTTTTCGGCTGCCCGTTTCGAACACCCCGGCTCACCCATTAGCTTTTGCATTTCCCGGTAATCCGACAAAATTCTTTTTCGGTATGTTTCATCGCCAAGTAAACGATCCAGTTCTGCCGTTACTTTTTTAACGGTCATATCTTTCTGGAGCAGCTCTTTAACTGCCATTTTTCCCAAAATTATATTGGGTAACGATACCCAGTTGATTTTTAAAACGGCAGCCATGATATAATGCACCAACACGCCGCCTTCAACTTTGTAAAGCACCGCTTGCGGCACGTGAAACAAAGCCGTTTCCAGAGCTGCTGTTCCGGAAGCTACCAAAGCCGCATGTGCATTATTCAGCAAATCGTAAGTAGATTCGTACAGCACTTTTATATTGCTGTCTTGCATGCCATCGTACAATTCTTTATCAACCGACGAAACACCTGCCAGCACCACCTGATAATCCTTCCGGCCTTCAACAGCCTTTTTCATCACAGGTAAAGTACCCTTTATTTCCTGAACGCGACTGCCCGCCAGCAGGGCAATTATCGGGCGTTCATCCAATTCATTTTTTGCTTTAAATTCAGCAGCCGATTGGGCTGTTTTTTCAAATTCCGTAATCGAATCGAAGAGCGGATTTCCCACATAGTTTACATCAATACCATGCTTTTTGTAAAAAGCCGTTTCAAACGGAAAAATAGTAAACATTTCGTCGACAAAAGCCCGCACCTTTTTAACGCGATATTCTTTCCAGGCCCAGAGTTTCGGAGAAATATAATAGTAAACTTTTATGTTGTTTTGTTTGGCAAACTCTGCAATTCGCAGGTTAAAGCCGGGGTAATCAATCAGAATGAGAACATCGGGTATATAGCTGAGCAGATCTTTCTTGCAGAACTCCATATTTCGTTTTATGGTCCTGATATTCAGAATCACATTCACAAAACCCATAAACGCCATTTCGCGGTAATGCTTCACCAGCTCGCCACCAACAGCCTGCATTTTATCGCCGCCAAAAAAACGAAAATCTGCCTCTTTATCGGCAACTTTCAGTTCCTTCATCAGGTTCGAGCCATGCAAATCGCCCGATGCTTCGCCAGCTATAATGTAGTACCGCATATTAACCTGCTCTTAAAATTAATACCAGTAAGGCATAAAGAATTGTGGCTCCCAACACACCGCGGGCTGCCTTTTCGTATTTTAACTTCAGGAAGATCCAAAAGGCGCCAACATTGGTAAAAACACACAGGCTACCTATTTTAACAAGCGCCTGCATTCGTCTCATCCCGGCGAGATAGTTCAGAAACGACATATCGTTTTCGCCAACCATGTACACGATAAAAAAAATGATTAGAGGTAAAACCAGGCCGGTTAAAACCCCAACTCCAACTTTGTCGTATTTACTCTGTTTGCTTTTCGGCATAGAAGACGGATTAAAACTTCCACGACTTAATTTGCTCCATGGTTTCGTAGCAAGTCATATCAACCCGAACGGGAACTACGGTGGCAAAATTATTTTCTAATGCAAAAATATCGGTGTCTTCGGTGTCTTCATCCAAATTCTGAAAATATCCTGATAGCCAGTGATATTCTCTTCCGTGCGGATCGGTTCTTTTTTCAAACTCTTCCATCCATTTTCCGTGCGCCTGCCTACAAACTTTAATACCCTGGGGTTTCCCTTTCGGAATATTCACATTTAAACAGGTAAACGCCGGAATGCCGTTTTCAATAACACTCTGAAAAACGCGGGCCACAACCATTTTTGCTTTCGAAAAATCAGCATCGGAACTGTAATCTTCCAGCGAAAAACCGATGGATGGCACACCATGTAAACCACCTTCAATGGCAGCTCCCATTGTTCCACTGTAAATTACGCTGATTGATGCATTTGAACCGTGGTTAATTCCCGACACCACGTAATCGGGTGTACGCTCGAACAAACTGTTAAAACTAAGTTTTACACTGTCAACCGGCGTACCATTACATTTAAATGTTGGCACACCATGAATCTTTTCTACAGGCACTGCCCGCAGCGGTTGATCAACAGTAATACCACAAGCTTTCCCCGACATGGAAACTTCGGAAGAAATGACCACAACATCTCCAAAAAATTGCATTACCTCCACCAATTCACGCAAACCTTTCGCATGAATTCCATCGTCGTTTGTGACCAAAATTAATGGCTTTTCAGAATCGTTTTTTTGCATGAAAGCAAAGATAATTAGAAATTACTATCTTGTGGCATCAAACCAATTTTATACCAACTATTCTACTATTTCCATTCCCGTATGAACTCATGAACATTTTAAATCTAACTTGTAGAAGGTCGTTAATCCGAAAATTGTACGATATGAAACTAAATTTGGTCAAAAAATATATTCTTAAAAAAATTGTACGATGAAATTCTTGAAAAAGCTCACTACATTTTGCATTGTTTCCCTCGTATGGTACGGAGCTGCTGCCCAGGTAGATATCGAGTACCAAAAACCACCTAAAGAAATTCTGGAGTTAATTGATTCTCCGGCAGTTCCTTCGGCCGCTTTCGATGCCAAAAATGAAAATATTGTGTTATTGCATCGCAACCAGTTTAAAAGCATTGCCGAACTATCTGAACCTGAATTACGTTTGGCTGGTTTACGAATTAACCCGGTTACCAACATCGGTAGCAGAACGCGCTACTACACTAACATTTCGTTAATGAAAGTTGGCGAACCAAAGGAAATCGAAGTAAGCAATGTCCCAACAGGCGGGCGTCTTGCGAATTTTACATGGTCACCCGACCAACGCAAAATGGCTTTTACCAACACCGTTATCGAGGGGGTTGAATTATGGGTTCTCGATATTAACGAGGCCGTATGCAAAAAACTTACGGATGCCAAACTGAACGGAAATATTGGATCTGCATTTGAGTGGTTTGAAGACAACACCCGGTTACTTGTTAAAATGCTGCCGGCCGACAAAAAACCATTGATCGATAAAGCAACTGCGGTGCCAACCGGTCCAAAAGTTTCGGTTAGCGATGGACAAAAAGCTCAAAACCGAACGTATCAGGATTTGCTAAAAGACAAAGCTGACGAGTTCAATTTCAAACAATTAGTACGATCAACACTTTATATCGTTGATTTGGAAGGAAATACTTCGCAATGGAGAAAAACCGCAATGTATACCGGCATGAGTTTTTCTCCAGATGGTGAATATATTCTGATCTCGACCCTTGGCGAACCATTTTCGTACATTGTAACTTATGGTCGCTTTCCTTCGAAAACAACTATTTACGACAAATCGGGCAAGCTGGTAAAAGTAATCCGTGATGTGCCGCTTGAAGAAGTACGTCCGAAAGGCTTTATGTCGACCACAAAAGAAATACGCAGCCTGCGCTGGCGCGCCGATAAACCGGCAAGTATTTACTATGTAAAGGCACTTGACGGAGGAGATCCCGAGGTTGATGTTGATTTCAGAGATGAGCTGCTTACACTTGACGCCCCGTTTGATGGTGAACCAAAATCGATTTTGAAAACACAACAACGCTTTGATCGTGTTATTTGGGGAAATGATGCTATTGCTATTGCTACCGATGAGTGGTGGAATACCCGTAACGAAAAAACATATTTGTTCAGCCCGGGCGATGCATCAGTTGATCCGGTTATTCTTTTCGACCGAAATACAAATGATCGCTATAACGATCCCGGATCATTTGTCACCACAAAGAACGAGTTAGGAACGTACACGCTTGAGATGGATAATAACACACTGTATCTTACCGGGCGCGGCTATTCGCCCGAAGGTATTCGTCCGTTTTTCGATGCATATGACCTGAAAAACAAAGAAACAAAACGTTTATGGCGTGCCAATGGTGAAACAACACTGGAAAACATTTCCCGTGTTATCGATGCCGACAAAGGCGTTCTGTTAACGCGCGTTGAAACCAGTACCCAGTATCCGAATTACTACATCAGAAACATAAAAAAACGAATCGCACCGCAGCCGGTCACTTTCTTTAAAAATCCATACCAAAGTATTGCCAACATTCACAAAGAGATAATTAACTACAAACGAGAAGATGGTTTGGATTTATCTGGAACTTTGTATTTGCCTGCTGGATATAACATGGACAAAAAAGAAAAATTACCAATGATAATGTGGGCTTATCCGCGCGAATACAAAGATAAATCAACTGCCGGACAGGTTACCTCATCGCCCCATACATTTACTTATCCGTCTTACGGATCGATTATTTTTTGGGTAACTCGTGGATATGCAATTCTCGACGATGCTGCGTTTCCAATCGTTGGAGAAGGCGATAATGAGCCAAACGACAGTTTTCGTGAGCAACTTGTAGCCAACGCAAAAGCGGCCATTGAAGCTGTTGACAAGTTGGGATACATTGACCGTGAACGGGTTGCTGTTGGCGGCCACTCATACGGCGCTTTTATGACTGCAAACTTATTGTCTCATTCCGATCTTTTTGCTGCCGGAATTGCCCGAAGCGGTGCCTACAATCGTACGCTTACTCCCTTCGGATTTCAAAGCGAAGAAAGAACTTATTGGGAGGCACCGGAAGTCTATTACAACATGAGTCCATTTATGCATGCCGATAAAATGAAAACGCCAATGTTGCTTATTCATGGAATTGCCGATAACAACTCAGGAACTTACCCAATGCAAAGCGAGCGCTATTTTAATGCGCTGAAAGGTTTAGGAGCACCGGTTCGTTTGGTAATGTTACCAAAAGAAAGTCATGGTTACTCAGCCCGCGAATCAATTTTACACATGCTTTGGGAACAAGACCAATGGCTGGAAAAGTATGTTAAGAATAAGAAATAAAAAGCTTTGGAAAAATGTAAAAAGTCCAAAACAGGATAAAACTTGTTTTGGACTTTTTCATTTTAGAAATTGTTTAACATTTTCTTCAACAGTATTCGATTTTGAAGGTTATATAAAAGTCTAACTTTGTCGTTCGTAAATAAAATTTTGACTGCACTATTATGTCCGTAATTCTAAATAAAAAAGAGGGAATGCAATACCGCCGTTTTGGCAAAACCGAGAAACACCTGAGTACGATCACTCTGGGAGGCATGCGATTTAAACATGGCTGGGACGATCCGCGTCGAGAAATTCCTGAAGATACTTTCGCAGAATGTTTAAACACTGTTCAACTGGCATTTGATGCGGGTATTAACCACATTGAAACAGCGTGGGGCTACAAAAAAAGCGAAACAGCTTATGGTAAGATTTTAAATGACGAATTAGCAATTCCACGTACTTCGTACCATTTAATGACCAAAGGAAATCCAATGACAGCTGATGCCACCTATGAAATGGTTGAAAACCAGTTGCGCGATTTGCAAACCGATTACCTCGATTTTTACGGCTGGCACGGAATAAATACACCCGAGCTACTTGAGCAAAGCTGCAAAAGCGGCGGCCCGGTAGAGGCACTGTTAAAGTTAAAAGAAGAAGGCATAATACAACATGTTGGATTCAGCACACACGCGCCAATGGAGGTGATTGTGCGTGCCATTGAAACCGGTTTGTTTGAGTTTGTGAACCTGCATTACTACTATTTCAACCAACGCAACCTGGCAGCAGTACAAATGGCCGAAGTGAACGATATGGGTGTTTTCATTATCTCGCCAAACGATAAAGGCGGCCAGCTGTTTAATGCTCCGGCCAAAGTAAAAGACGCCACATATCCGCTTACACCCATTCAGTGGAATGCGCGGTTTTGTTTAAATAATCCGGCCATTCACACGCTTTCGTTCGGGATAACAGAAAAAGAACATTTTGAGGAAATGAAAGGCATTTTCCCAACCACATCGCCATGGAGTCGGGCTGATTACGAAACAAAATTAAAACTGGATAGCTTTTTATTCGACGATCCGTATGCCGTTTATGAGGGTTTTGATATGCAAAACGATCCGTCGGGGATTAACATACCCGAAGTGCTGCGTTTACGCCGGCTTTGGAAATCGTATGACATGATCGATTTTGCCAAATACCGCTACAAAACATTTCAAGAGAAAAGCCACTGGTTTCCGGGAGAATTGCCTACACAACCAAATCTGAATAAAATAGATACAACTAAAATTCCGACTCATATTCCATTAAAAGAGCTATTTGCTGAAACTCATCAGTCGTTATATAAACCGGAATACAAATTAGCTAAAAATTAATATCTTAGTACGATAAACCAAAAACCGTTAAAAATGAAATCTAAACCAATTCTTTCAGCCGCAGTTTTTATAATTGCACTGTTTTCCTTTTCACAACTTCTTGCCGGCAACTATTATCAAATAAAAGTATATAGTCTGGACAATCCCAGCCAGGAAGAGCGAATTGACAATTACCTAAAAAGCACTTTTCTGAAAGCTGCACACGAAGCAGGAATTGACAACGTTGGAGTTTTTAAACCCATTGAAACTGATCCGGATTATGGAAAAAAAATATTTGTACTCATTCCTTTAAACGACTTGAGCGAAATTGAAAAAATAGAAGATCAACTCAGTCGCATTGAATTAAATTCCGAAAGTGCCGATTACATTAATGCAGCACACGACAATCCGCCATTTAAGCGCGTAGAAACGACTATTTTAAAAGCATTTTCTGAAATGCCAAACTATCATAAACCGGCTTTCGACACGCCAAAACAGGAACAGATCTTTCAGATACGAAGTTATGAAGGAGCTACTGAAAAGCTTTACCAAAAGAAAGTTGAAATGTTTAACGAGGGAGGAGAGCTTGCAATATTTAAAGACCTTGGTTTCAATCCCGTGTTTTTTGGAGAAGTTTTGGCCGGAGCAAATATGCCGAACCTTATTTATATGACTTCGTTTAAAAACATCGATTCGAATAAAGAACTGTGGGAAGCATTTGGTGTACATCCGAAATGGGAAGAATTAAAAAACGATAAAGCTTATGCCAATACGGTTTCTCATATCGACAATTGGTTATGTCATCCAACCGCATACTCCGATTTTTAAACTAATCTTACGGAACCCTTAATAATCCTTAAAATAATTGTCTGTTGTAGTCAACCTCAAACAAGGCTTGTTGTTATATTGAAATAATCTTACTTTTGCAGCATGCTTTACAACAAAGTATTTCCACATAAAAGTTCGAAAATCTGGGTGGTGTTTGTACACGGTGCCGGGGGAAGTAATGTTGTGTGGTTTAGGCAACTGCGCGAATTCAAAAAGCATTTTAATGTGCTATTGGTAGACCTGCGCGGGCATGGGAAATCGAAAAAAGAATACACCCAGGCAGAGATTTATGCTTTTGATGAAATTGCATTGGATGTGATCAAAACAATGGATCACCTGAAAATTGAGAAAGCACATCTGGTCGGCATTTCGTTGGGTTGTATTGTTATTCGCGCCATGGACAAACTGGCTCCGGGCCGTGCCGAATCAATTATTTTAGGAGGTGCAGTGGTTCAGTTTAACTCGCGCATCAACGCATTGGTTTCGGTGGCCAAATTGTTACAAACGATTTTCCCGTACATGTGGCTGTACAGAATCAATGCGTGGATTCTTATTCCTTATAAAAAAGATATTGCATCGCGTAAATTGTTTATTCGGGAAGCTATTCGTTTGGGTGAAAAAGAATTTAAGAAATGGCTGCGTATGTCAACGGAAATCAAGGACCATTTACAGGAATTTTTGATTAAAGAAGCATCGGCTCCTGTTTTGTATCTGATGGGAGACCGCGATCATATGTTTTTACCAACGGTATCGAACCTGGTAAAGAAACATTTTAACTCGAAACTGGAGGTTATTAAAAATAGCGGCCACGTTTGTAATATCGATCAGCCCGATATTTTTAATGAACGTAGTATTCAGTTTATTAAAAGTATTTCTTCTTAGGCTTCAATATTCTTACAAAAAATTTCATGATTTCCGGAAATCACCAACAGGATTATAAGTGAAGCCAATCGGCTGCATTTCATAAAAACGATCAGATTACCAGACGCATACAACGACTGAGCATTGAATAGCATTATTGAATGCGCCTTTGATTTACTTACGCATCAACCCCGGGTTTCACCCGAGGTTAATCTTATTTTATCCCTTCGGGATATGGAGCAGAACTACTACGTTTAGAAGAGTAAGTTGAACCGACGGATTTAAACTCTATACCTATTATGGCGATTAAAGCGTCGAATCTGATTAACCCGGCGTGTAACACCGGGATGAAATAACTGATGGAAAATCGTCCGGAATAGTTAATAGATCAGAGATTTACCGAACTTCCGGACGAAAAATTGCAATCTTCCTTTGATCGCATGTCAAAAAAAATCCCCCCGTAAAATACGGAGGGAAAATTTCAATCGAACAATATTTTATACAATCGACTAACGATTGTGATATTCGGCGATAATCTTCTTTACATCGGTTGGTGCTACCCTGCCGTACACTTTTTCGCCAACGGTTACCACCGGAGCCAAACCACAGGCTCCCACACAGCGCAAGCAGTTAATGGAAAATTTACCATCTTCGGTCGACTCACCCACTTCCACTTTCAGCTGGCGTTTGAATTCGTTGAGCACCTGCTCGGCACCACGAACATAACAGGCCGTTCCCATACAAATTGAGATTGGATTTTCGCCCTGCGGAATCATTGTAAAAAAGCTGTAAAAAGTTACAACACCGTACACTTTAGCCACCGATGTTTTTAGCTCTTTTGCAATTACTTCCTGCACCTCAGCGGGCAAATAACCCAATTTGCTTTGCACCTGGTGTAGCACGTTTATCAGTTCGCTTTCCTTATTTTCAAACTCCTTACAAATATCTTTTATGAGTTGTACTGTATTCTCTGCTAATTTAATTTTTGGCATTTTCTTACGTTTTAAAATTTAAACATTCAAAAATTCACGCATTCATTTTAAGTCCTGTCGAAATACTTGGTGTGCAACAAATGATGTGCTTTTTCGCTCATCGGTTCACCCAGGAACTTTTCATACAACTCAATAATATGTGGATTCTCGTGCGATTTCCGCAGAGTTTTATTCTTGTCTTCCTGATACAGGGCAGCCTGACGCTTTTTCAAAATGCCGGCATCTCCGTGGTGATAAGGTTGTCCACCACCACCTATACATCCACCAGGGCAGCTCATTATCTCAATGGCGTGGAATTCACTGTTTCCTGCCTGAATATCTTCCAGAAGTTTACGTGCATTACCCAATCCGTGTGCAATACCAATTTTTATTGGCAAGCCGTCAAAATCGATAGTTGCTTCGCGTATTCCTTCCATACCACGCAGTTCATCAAAATCTAATTTTGGTAATTCTTTTTTGGTATGAACTTCATACGCAGTACGAACTGCTGCTTCAATAACACCGCCGGTTGTTCCGAAGATCACTCCGGCACCTGTTGATTCACCCAGTGGATTATCAAAGTCTTCGTTTGGCAGTGATTTAAATTCAATATTTGAAAGTTTGATCAGTGCGGCCAACTCTCGTGTAGTAATTGCATGATCAACATCCGGATTATCATTGGTTTTAAACTCTTCGCGACCACACTCGTATTTTTTAGCCACGCATGGCATAATCGAAACTACAACCAAATCTTCGCGTTTAATTCCCAACTGATCGGCAAAATAGGTTTTGGCAATAGCACCAAACATTTGCTGTGGCGATCGCGCTGTTGAAGGAATATCTTTCATTTCCGGGAATTGGTGTTCAAAGAATTTCACCCACGCCGGACAGCATGAAGTAAGAATAGGAAGTTTTACATCTTTATCGCCTGCCAAATGTTTTCCTAAACGATTCAGCAATTCAGTTCCTTCTTCCATAATGGTAAGGTCGGCGGCAAAGTCGGTATCAAAAACATGATCGAATCCCAAACGGCGTAAAGCAGCCACCAGTTTACCGGTAACCAGCGATCCGGCTTCCATTCCAAACTCCTCGCCCAAAGCAGCGCGCACCGCAGGAGCGGTTTGTACGATTACCGTTTTTGTAGGATCAGAAAGCGCACGAATTACTTTTCCGGTTTCGTCAACTTCGGTTAATGCTCCTGTCGGGCAAACAGCTACACACTGACCACAATAGGTACATACCGAGTGGTCGAGGTTCATTTCAAAAGCGGGTGAAACAACTGATTCGAAACCACGATTTATGGCAGATAAAACACCAACGGTTTGCACTTCGTTACACATAGTCTCACAACGGCGGCACATAATACATTTGTCCACCTCGCGAATAATTGCCGGCGAAGTATCTTCGCGGTAAGTCGACTGCTCACCTTTATAATGAATTTCGCGAATTCCGAGATTGTGTGCCATATCCTGCAAATCGCAGTTGCCCGATTTTGCACAGATCAAACAATCAAATGGATGATCGGAAAGAATCAACTCCATTACCGTTCTGCGCGCATTAATCACCCGCATCGAGTGCGTGTTAATCTTCATTCCTTCACTCACATCGGTGCAACAAGCCGGTGCCAGGTTTCTTCTTCCTTCCACCTCTACCACACAAATACGGCAGCCTCCCGGTTTGTTTTCAATATTCAGGTCTTCAAGTTTCATGTGGCACAGCGTTGGAATATGCATGCCAACACCCGATGCCGCTTCCAGAATTGTGGTTCCTGATTTTACCACAACCGGTTTATTATCTATTGTAAGATTTACTATATCCATAATTTCCTGGTTTCTGATTAGGTTAGGGTTATTGCATTGAATTTACATTTTTCAAAACACACGCCACACTTAATACATAATGTCTGATCGATAAAATGCGGTGCACGGCGCTCGCCAGAGATAGCTCCTACCGGGCAATTGCGGAAACAAAGCGTACAACCGGTACACAGATCTTCAATGATATCGTAACGCAATAGCGACTTACACTGACCTGCCGGACATTTTCCGTCCAATACGTGTGCCTTATATTCGTGTTCGAAATTCTTTATGGTTGAAAGCACTGGGTTAGGCGAAGTCTGCCCCAAACCACAAAGTGCCGTATCTTTAATAACCACACTTAAATCTTTCAATTTTTCAATATCCAGTTCTTCTCCTTTTCCCTGGGTAATTTTATCCAGCAATTCGTAAAGACGCTTGTTTCCAACGCGGCATGGTGTACATTTTCCGCACGACTCTTCCAAGGTGAAATCCAAATAGAATTTAGCGATGGAAACCATACAATCGTTCTCATCCATTACAATCATTCCACCCGATCCCATCATAGATCCGGATGCCAACAGGTTATCGTAATCAATTGGTAAATCCAGGAAATCTTTAGTTAAACATCCCCCCGACGGACCACCGGTTTGAACGGCCTTAAACTCTTTTCCGTCTTTAATTCCACCACCAATATCGTAAATCACTTCGCGCAGTGTTGTTCCCATTGGCACCTCAATTAAACCAACATTATTGATCTTTCCGGCCAGAGCAAATACTTTTGTTCCTTTGGATTTTTCGGTACCGATTTTACTGAACCATTCAGCACCTTTATTCAAAATCACCGGAATGTTTGCAAAGGTTTCCACGTTGTTTACGTTGGTAGGTTTTCCCATGTACCCGGAAACGGATGGGAACGGCGGTTTGAATGTTGGTTCGCCACGTAAACCTTCCATGGAATGGATCAGCGCGGTTTCTTCACCACAAACAAAAGCTCCGGCACCATAGCGCAATTCAATATGGAAATTAAAACCACTGCCTAAAATATCATCGCCGATCAAGCCATATTCTTCGGCTTGTTTGATGGCAGTTTTTAGACGTTGAATGGCAAGTGGATATTCGGCACGAATATAAACCAGTCCCTTGTCGGCACCAATACAATAACCGCAAACGGCCATTGCCTCCAACACCGAGTGAGGATCGCCTTCCAAAATCGAGCGGTCCATAAATGCACCAGGGTCGCCCTCGTCGGCATTACAAACTACATATTTCTGGTCGTTTTCTACATTTTTAGTAATCTCCCATTTTAATCCTGTTGGGAAACCGCCACCACCACGGCCACGCAAACCGGAGTCTTTCACTTCTTTTATAACCTCTTCAGGCGATAGCTCCGACAAACATTTCCCCAAAGCCTGGTAACCATCGCGGGCAATATATTCGTCGATATTTTCTGGGTTGATAAAACCACAGTTCTTTAAGGCGATACGGATTTGTTTTTTGTAGAAATCCATGCCTTTTGAATCGCTGATTTGCTCAGCGCTGTTAGGATCGGTATATAACAAACGCTTTACAGGACGGCCTTTTACAATATGCTCCTCTACAATTTCAACCACATCGTTTGGCGTAACCTGCACATAAAAAGTATTGTCGGGTAATACTTTTATGATGGGTCCTTTTTCGCAAAAACCAAAACAACCGGTCAGTACCACCTGAACTTCATCTGCGAGTCCGTGATCATTAATCAGCTGGTTTAGCCTGTTTTTAATTTCGTCGCTTTCCGATGCTTTACACCCGGTACCACCACAAATTAAAAGATGCATTTTATAATCAGTCATAGTTTAAAGGTTTAGTAATTAGTCGTCAATGGTTTTAAAATTGACAGGAATTATTCCGTCAACCAGCTCACCGCGTTTTATGTACTTATCAATTATTTCGTGAACCTTTTCTTTGTTAACATGTCCGTAAACCAGCGGTTCTTTTCCCGGCAATTTTACTTCAACAGTCGGTTCCGCATAACAGTAGCCCATACATCCGGTTTGAGTAACAACCGCGTCAATGGCTTCCTGTTCCAGCTCTTCCACAAAATACTTCATGGTTTCTTTGGCACCTGATGCAATACCACAAGTGGCCATCCCAACTTTAACTTGCACAACCTGATCAGGGTTAGAACTATTTTCCCTGAGTTTGATTTTCGACTGCGCTTCTTCTTTCATCTTCCGAAGATCAGCCAATGATTTAATTTTAGTCATATCGTTATTTATTTATTCTTTATCTCGTTACTTCTATTTCTTCCAAATTCGTTTTTATCAGCTCCAGAATCCCTTCGCGTATTTCCTTTTGCTGATACGAAACATCGCCCAGTACTTCTTTCAACTCATCGGAACTTATCTTGAACTCGCCCTTTTCTGTTTTGTGCTGGTACACCAAATTTCCATCGGTATAGCTTAATATCGTCAGGTACAAGGTTTCCCAAATATCGCCCAACGGCGGGCGGTCGATGTTCGACAGTTGAAAACGGGCTGTTAAAACGGTGCCCACATTTAGCTCCGATTCGAGGGAAAAACTGCCCCCTGCAGCCTCGGCATTATGCTTCAATAGCGGAATGCCTAAACCCACTTTTCGGGTAGTTCGCGATGTAAAGAACGGATTAATAGCTTTGGCCAGCGTTTCTTCGCTCATTCCGCAGCCGTTGTCTCTGATTATTAATGAACAAAGGTCTGCTATTTTATCCTCCTCAACTATGATTTCAATCAATGTCGCTTTTGCGCTTACGGAGTTCTGCACAATATCAAGAATATGTTCGGACAGTGTTTTCATACTATTTCAACAAATCTTTTATCTTGCTGATTCAAAGCTGTTTTTACTTCACGAAAAGATAATTCCTGAATATTAAAGACTGAATACCGGGTGCCAATCTGTTCTAAAAAATGAGCATCTGAATTATAAATTAACGAAATTTTATCCTCTAATTCATAATGTTTTCGAACATACTTTTCGCTGGTTTTTCCGGTAATTCCCATAGCGTCAAATTCAAGATTTTTTGGAACAAAACCCAGGTGGCTAAACAATCCGTTTAGCGGACGGTTAACATGTGCCGGAATAAAAATACCGCCTAACTCGTACACGTATTTTTGAACCGATGAAATACTTTTTTTCAATGCTGATGTGAGGTAATACGGAACCAGCTCCAACACCTCTTCGTTTTCGTCAACAACCGGCTGATAACCAAAGTGTCCGTCGGGATTTGGGATACGGGTAATGTTCTGCTCCAAATATTGCTGAAATTCATCAAGGGTTTCATCGTTTTCGAAAAAAGCCAGGCAGTGCACTTCTTCTTTGGTAGTAACTTCTGCACCGGTTAGTGCCAAAATCCCTTTTTCTCGCGCCAAATCGCGAATTACTTTAGCATTTAAGGTTGAATTATGATCGGTGATTCCAATAATATGCAATCCTGCCTCCCGGGCTTGTTCCACAATTTTACGCGGAGCCATTTCAAGGTCGGCACAGGGCGAAAGTACGGTATGAATATGTAGGTCGGCCCTGAATTTTTGCATGGTATTACGTTAAAGTAATGTATAAATTACCTGCCATTTCAAATGTCGCTTTGTCGGTTCCCAGCACAGGAATTCCTTCTTCGTTACTGTGTTCGATGGTATCTTCTTCGGGCTCAAAACCCTTTACCAGAATTACCGCTGCCAGTTCTTTTAATGAGGCAATGGCCATTACATTTTGGTGCGTTTGCAATGTTATCCACACCTGCCCTTCCTGCGCATTTCCCATTACATCGCTAAGCAGATCGGAAACGTACCCGCCGGAAATTTCATTCTCTAGTCCGGATTCGCCGGAAAAAACTTTCAATCCAAATTTTTCAACCAGTTCAGAAACCTTCATTTCTTCCTCCTCTTCTGTTACAATCAGCGTCAAAACGATTTTTTCCCCAGGCTTTTTCCAGGTTCTTTGTCGCTTTTTCGATGCTTATTTTTTTCTCGTTTAAGTACCTATTTTGTAAGAAAATACAATCTGTCATCTTTGCTTTCCCCTGCACCATATCTTCGGCCAGTGCATGGCAATTGGGAGCACCGCAACTGCCGCAGTCAATTCCTGGCAGCTGGCATAAAATACGATCTACTTTCTGCATTTTTTCCAGTGCTTTCAACCGGTCAGAATCCAGGGCAAAAACATATCTTGGCTCAATAGGATCCGCTTTCATTCTATTTTTTATCCCCAAACAGCTTACTGCCGAAACATCCATAGATGAAGCATGCGGATAACGTTTTGATCGTTTTTGCAATCGTTCAACAGTTAAGAACCGATTGCCCGTAAGCAAAATCCCGCCGGCACATCCTTGGTGACACGATTTCAATTCCAGAAAATCCAACACCGGAACCTCGTCGTTTTCCATTCGCTCCAGAATTTTAACCACATTGTGGATGCCGTCAACCGCCATCGAGTTACGTTTAAAATGCCTTGCTTCGCCACGCGGAAGACTCCACAGAATTCCATCGAGCGTTAGATCTTTGCGCAACGGAGCGGTGTCGTTTTTTTCTTCCTTTTCAATTACCCGCATGATGTGATTGTACAAATCACTCATTTTAATCAGGCCATCCACTGCCGACACTTCTTCTCCCAAAGGACGTTTAACAGCAGCCATTTTTGCCGAACAAGGCGACACATAAAAAGTTCCTATTTCTTCGCGTTTAACTCCTTGTTTGGTCAATAGCTCAATGGCATGACAAGCCGCCAAATCGTGCGGTGCTTTCACCGGCACAATATTCTCAACCAGCGATGGGTAGCGCGATTGTATCAACCGAACAATTGCAGGGCAAAACGATGAGATCATTGGTTTACGGGGCGATTCTTCAACTTCATTCTTTATCTCATCGATCAACAAACCGATGGGCTGTTCTACCTCAAAAATATGCGTAAATCCAAGTTTCAGCAGTGCTTCGTAAATTTTACCCTCGGTATAAGTTTCGGGAAACTGCCCAATCATTACCGATGGAAAAAGCACCACCCGGTATTTGTATTTATTCAGTTGCTCTAAACTATCGTGCTCTACATAAAAAGCATCAACCGGGCACGCGCGCAGACAGTTTCCGCAATCCACACATCGGTCAGAATTTATTTTTGCCACTCCCCCGCGTATCCGAATTGCCTCAGTTGGACATGATTTCATGCAGTGCGTGCAGCCCGTACATTTATCTTTGTCAACTGTTATGGCATGATATTTTTCTACAACCTTCATCTTCTAAAAATTATTTCTGAAAGTTAATACTGTTCCCTCTCCTACTTCGCTTTCAATCGTAAACTCATCGGTATTCCTATTAATATTTGGCAAGCCCATTCCAGCACCAAAACCCATATTCCGAACGGCTTTGGTAGCGGTTGAGTAGCCTTCCTGCATCGCTTTTTCAATATCTTCAATACCCGGTCCGTTATCCTGTACAATCACAGTAATCCCTGTTCCGTCGATTTCGGCCAGCATTTTTCCTCCCACAGAATGAGCAACAACATTTACCTCGGCTTCGTATATGGCCACCACAATTCGTTTGATCACTTTCGGATCAACCTGCAATTGTTTCAGCATTTTTTTTATTCGGCTCGAAGCTCTCCCGGCCTTACTAAAATCGCCACTCGCTATGTCGAATTCCAGCTTCATTAATAAACCGGGTCTAAACCGTTTTTAAACAGTACCCCGCCCGAACGATAAATAGAATAGGGAGTTTCCAACAGAACCAGGCCTGTTTCGTTGGCCAGCTCAATCATTTCAGGTGTGGCAGTTTTGTTTCGTGCCAGCAACACCACTTCAATGTCGGCCATTTCGGCTGTGCGAACAATTTGCAAATTGGTCAGTCCTGTAATTAAAAGTATATGCTCCGTATCCAACGTTAGAACATCGCTCATCAGGTCGGAGCTAAAAGCTCTCAGCAAATCGTGGTCTTTTTCGGCATCTCCGGCAACCACTTTTGCGTTGGTTAAATCAATAATCTCAGATAATTTCACTTGGTTAGTTTAAAACTTGGCACAAAGATAATTCTACCACTACTTTTTTTACTGCTTCAAGTCAAGATATTCCGAATTTATAATGATTAAAAACAAGCGCTATTCGTCTCTATTTCTGCCAGATCGATTTTCAGAAATCTGTTTTAAAACAATTACTCGAAATATAAAGCGTCTGTGGTTTTATATGCCTTGTAAATTGCGTATTTTTCAGTGGTAAAACTTGAAAAAAAGAACCATGATTTACGATAAAGAATCGTTTCTGACCGGCAATATTGAAGATCCGGCCATTCATCAGAAAATTATTGATGCGCTGCCGATACCTATTTTTTACCGCGACACTGAAGGAATTTATCAAATGTGTAATGCCGCACACGAAAAATTTACGGGCAAAACAAAGGAGCAAATACTGGGCAAACCTTTACACGAAGTTCATGTAAAAGAAATGGCCGACAAATATCTAGCACAGGACAAAGAACTGATTGCCAATCCCGATGTTCAGGTATACAACACACAAGTACGGCATGGCGACGGCACCTCGCACCATGTTATTTTAAATAAAGCAGTGATTCGTGATAACGAGAATAAAATTGTTGGGATTGTTGGTTCGATCAATGACATAACCGAATTGAAAAAAACCGAAAAACGCCTGGAGAAAGCACAGGAAACAATGCAGGTTTCGTCGCAAATGATCCACAAAATATCGTCGGGAATTGTTATGGTGGACAGCAATTTTAAAATCGTGGACTCCAATGAATATTTTGCCAAACTAATGGGCGAAGACACGGAAGAATTGTACGAAACGATCCCCGGGCTGACGGGCGCCGATGTAAAAGGACTAGTGCCCGATGTGATTTACAAAATGATTTCGAGCGTTCTTACATCGGGTGATGAACTGGCTGAACGCGATTTAAAATTCTTCAATAAACTCATGCACGTTTCGGTAAGAACTCTGTACAAAAATAAAGTAGTTGGCGTTGTCTTTCGCGATATGTCGGCGCCAATGCTGGTACAGGATGAAATTATTAACCGTGCGCGCAAAATCAACAAACAAAATATTGAAACGGTGCAGAAAATTGCCTTTCTGTTGGGCGAAAATGCAGCCGAAACCGAAGAATTGCTAAACTCCATAATTGAAACCTATCGCTATGGTGACGACAACAAATCCTGACTACCACGTTGAAATTGACTTTCAGCAAAAGCGGCCGAAAGGAGAGATTGCCTGTGGCGACGTGTTTCAATCGAGCATTATTCGAGAGGAAGGACGCACCATTTTAGTATTGAGCGACGGCATCGGGCACGGAATTAAAGCCAGTGTTTTAGCCACACTAACTTCTACAATGGCCTTAAAATATTCGTTGCTGCACACCAAACCCGAAGTGGCCGCTCGCATAATTATGGAAACCTTGCCAAAGAGTAGCGACGGAAAAGAAAGTTATGCCACCTTCACCATTATTGAGTTAGACAATGAAGGACATATTAGAATTGTAAATTACGATAACCCGGGAATTTTGGTATTAAGGAACGGGGTTGCTATGCAGGGAAAAGAATACAACCTAACGATTAGAGGCGAGGAAAATACAGGCAAAGTATTGCATTGCAAAGAGTTTACTGCCCGGAAAGAAGACCGCATAATTTTTATGTCGGACGGAGTGCCACAATCTGGCCTTGGAAACCAACGCTACCCGATTGGATGGGGAATGGAAAACATCGAAAATTTTGCACTTAACCAGATCAAACGAATGCCCGATATTTCGGCTACAAAACTGGCACGAAAAATTGTTAATCAGGCGGTAATGAACGATCAGTTTTCGGTTAAAGACGACACCAGCTGCGGCGTGATGTATTTTCGCGAACCGCGTAAATTTATGCTGATAACCGGTCCGCCTTTCTACAAAATAAAAGACTACGATTTTGTTGGCCGTATTCAGGGTTTCGAAGGAAAGAAAATTATTTGCGGAGGAACCACCGCCGAAATTATTGCCCGCGAGCTTGACCTTACTGTTGAAATCCAGCACGGCAACAAAAACCTTGAAAAATTACCGCCAACAGCAAAAATGCACGGTTTTGAAATGGTTACAGAAGGAATTCTGACACTCGGAAAAGTGGAAGAAATTCTTGAAAACTATGACAGTGACACCCGGCTTACTGACACCACACCTGAGCAAATTGTGAAGCTTTTATTACAGCACGATTGCATTGATATTATTGTTGGAACCCGTATTAATTGGGCACATCAGGATCCGGAGCAACCACTGGAACTCGAACTACGAAAATTTGTAGTAAAACGTATTGTTAAGCTACTGATACACAAATTCTTTAAAAAGGTAATGATTGAATATGTGTAAAAACTAAAGCAAGAATAACCACAGGAGTTTGAACAAAGCAGCGCGAATTCCGTACTACTATTGAGGGTCTTCCCCATGATTAGAACAATGATTCTTTCAAAACAAAAACAAGACCGGATATGAAAACAATATTTACCATCTTATTCTCGATTCTGTTTCTGACATCGTTTGGGCAAATTAAACGTTTTTTAATCCAGGGACAGATTGTCGATCAAAACGACAATCCCATTAGTGATGTGTACGTCGTGAATCTGGACAACCACGATAAAGACATCAGCCTGAAAAACGGAGTATTCTCTATTTGGGTATCACCAAGCGATTCGCTGGTACTTTCGCATATTTCTTATTTCCGAAAAATTGTTTCCGTACACGCCCTGCTTGTCAATCCAAGAGTTGAATTAACTTCTGAAAATGTCGACATTCCGGAAGTGGTGGTATCACCCGATCAAACAATAGAAGTTGACAAAGCAAAGGAAAATCTTGCTTTTATGAAAGAATACTCTCCCCCTATTAAATTTCGCATGGCAGAAGAAGAAAGCGACCCGGTGACAACAATAATGACAGCAAACAACGTCCTGATGCGCTCTGAAGCCTCATCAATAAGCATTGCCCGCTTTTCTCCCTCCGAGAATATAGGAAAACTTTTCACCGGCTGGAAAAAAGATCCATCGGATGATTATTTTTCTACACGAAAAACCCGCGAGGAACTGGAGAAAAAGAAAAACAAGTAAGAGGAATTCTGCAAAATATGTTCTTCACTACCCCATTTATCATTCTCATTTATAACTCCACACAAACTTTTAGGCATTCCGGCTGTTCTTTAGATGTAAAAAATTAAAAAATATGAAAAAGCTAATTCTTATAAACATTTTATTACTGGCTGTAATTACAGCCTTTGGGCAAACTTCGCTACACGATTTTGTTGTAAAAGATATTGAAGGAAACGATTTCGATCTTTCCACATTAAAAGGGAAAAAAGTATTGGTTGTAAATACAGCATCGAAATGTGGATTAACTCCGCAGTTTGAACAATTGCAAAGTGTGTTTGAGCAATACGGAGGCGACGATTTTGTTATTATTGGATTTCCGGCCAATAATTTTGCCAACCAGGAGCCCAAAAGCAACTCCGAAATTGTTGAATTTTGCGAAATGAATTATGGAGTTACATTCCCCATGATGTCGAAAATTTCGGTGAAAGGCGATGATATGCACCCGGTGTACCAATGGCTGACTCAAAAAAGTAAAAACGGAAAACAGGATTCGGAAGTTGGCTGGAACTTTCAGAAATACCTGATTGACGAAAACGGAAATTTAGTTGACGTAATTGAACCTAAAGTAAAACCTGATAATGAAAAAATCATTAGCTGGATTACAAATTAATAGTAGAAAGACATATAATTATATAATAAAAAAGGCCGACTAACGTCGACCTTTTTTTTGTGGGGAGTACTGGATTCGAACCAGTGACCCTCCCGATTGTAATCGGGATGCTCTGAACCAATGCCGCGACTCTCAAAACGTGTTTGTTTTATTAGATTTTCGAGCATCGGAATAAAAAATTGTAACCATAAATATCTAGGATCACTTTGAAAAATAGGTAGAGTAAAATCTAAGTAAAGCACTTGTTATCTTTCCTGCCGGAAGCCTTCATTTTTGTCTTGACACAAAAACGAAGCACGAGGAAGGCATTTCCGAGCTCAAGGCTGCTTTTGCTCTTAACCCTCCGTTTTTATAAAACCAAAATTCGGACGGGTGATCTCCTCGGTTCCTCGGAGCTTCCCGCTCTCATTAAGGTTTTATTTCAACTCTGGACAAAGAGCAAAAGAGGCCGTCCACTAAGGCATGGTCAGCCGCATCAGAGCCTGGCCTCGTCCAGTGAGCCGGAAAACAAGAGGTGACGGCGTTAAAAAATTACTGTTGTCTGAGGAGGTACGACGAGTTTTAGGAATTTTAGCTGGCATCACGTAGCTTTTCCGAGGGAAGCGGGCGCAGCCTTGGGTTTTCTGTCTACTCTTTGGGCTAAACCAAAGAGTAGAATCCGTCCGATAGGACAAAGTATGTTTGTTATAATCGGTGGCTTGATTTAATCCTGAAACTTCTGAAAGTAAATATCCTGCTTCACCGGAAATTTCAGATGATCCGATTTCTGTATTATCGAGGCTGAGTTTATTCAAAATAAAAAAGGCCGACTAACGTCGACCTTTTTTTGTGGGGAGTACTGGATTCGAACCAGTGACCCCCTGGGTGTAAACCAGGTGCTCTGAACCAACTGAGCTAACCCCCCAATATTTTTAAAAACGCTTTTATCACAAAAAGCACATTAAAAAAGAGGTCAACCTAAAATCAACCTCTTTAGTGGGGAGTACTGGATTCGAACCAGTGACCCCCTGGGTGTAAACCAGGTGCTCTGAACCAACTGAGCTAACCCCCCAAATATGCTATAACTGTTTCTGAACGCGCCCCCTTTTCAGTAAGGCGCTGCAAATATAAAACCTATTTTCAGTTCTGCAAAAGTTTTTTCAAGAATTTTCTCAAAGTACTTCTGCTACCACAAAGGTGCTGCCCCCTACAAATATCATATCCGTTTTATCTGCGACTCGTTTTGCTTTTTTATAGGCCTCTTTTACTGACGTATAGACTTCACCGACCAGCCCAAACTCTTTTGCTCGTTTTGCCAACTCATCTGCATTCATTGCCCGGACGATATCAGCCTTTACAAAATAATACCTGGCTTCTTTGGGTAAAAGTGCCAGAACTTTCCCCGGATCTTTATCGCCCACAGTGCCAAAAATAAAATGCAACTGCTTGTAAGCTGTATTTTCCAACTGTTGAACAATCGATTTAATTCCGTCTTCATTATGCCCGGTATCGCAAACCGTTAACGGATTAGTACCAATTACCTGCCAGCGGCCCAGCAATCCGGTAGTTGTAACCACATTCGCCATTCCTTCGCGCAAACGATCTTCTGTTATTTTATAATCCTTTTCATTTAAAAGGTCAACAGCTTTTAATACAGCCGGAATATTTTCATGCTGATATTGCCCCAATAAATCCAATGCTAATTGAGGATACACATCCTTCCCCTGCTTTTGCACATTCAGTTGCTGCCTGCCATCCATACTCAACATCGAATAGGCCACTTTGTATTCCTTATCGGAAAAATAAATTGAAGTATCAACTTCTTGTGCTTTTTCATTAAAAACCGGAGCTGTTTCTTTTTGCGTTGTTCCAATTACCACCGGAACACCCGTTTTTATAATGCCAGCTTTTTCCATGGCGATCTTCTCCAAAGTATCTCCAAGCAGGTTGGTATGATCCAAACCAATATTGGTAATAATACTCACATCGGGCGTAATAATATTGGTAGAATCGAGTCGTCCGCCAAGCCCAACTTCCATTATCGCCACATCAATTTCCTGATCGGCAAAATAATCGAATGCCATAGCCACCGTCAATTCGAAGAACGAAGGCTGAATTTTCCACAAATCATTGTTAATTACAAAGTTACTCACCCAATCAACCACAGCCGATTCCGGCATCATTTGCCCATTAATTTTTATGCGTTCACGAAAATCTTTCAGATGTGGCGAAGTATATAAACCTGTTTTGTACCCGGCCGCCTGAAGCACTGAAGCCAGCATATGCGAAACTGATCCTTTCCCGTTCGTTCCGGCAACGTGGATTGTTCGGTATTTCCGGTGCGGATGACCATAATATTCATCCAGTTTCAACGTATTTCCCAGGGTGTTTTTATAGGCAGCGGGCCCAGTTCTCTGAAACATAGGCAACTGACTAAACAGATAGTCTAAAGTAGCTTTGTAATCCAATGAATTCAATATTTATTAACTGTTGCAAGTTTATTAATTTTTGGCGCATCAGCCCCCGTTTTCTGACGAAATTATATACATTTAGAACAAATCATTTATATATGCTGAGTAAAACCAAAAAGAGTAAAATTTTCGTTCTCGACACAAACGTAATTTTACACGATCACACATGTATTTACCAGTTCCAGGATAACGACATTATCCTTCCGATTACAGTACTCGAGGAGCTGGACAAGTTTAAACGAGGAAACGACCTTATCAACTTTCAGGCACGAGAATTTACCCGGGTGCTCGATGAAATTGTTGGAGATGACATTTTTAACGGCGGGAAATCGCTCGGTGCAGGAAAAGGCCGATTACGAATCGAAACCGGAAAACCGTTCTCGGATGAGCTAAAAGCTTCGTTTCGTGAGGATATTCCCGATCATAGAATCCTGGCTATCGCTGAATATACAGCAAAAACTTATCCGCGCCGGAAAACAGTTCTGATCAGTAAAGACATTAACCTTCGGATGAAAGCCAAGTCGTTGGGAATTCAGGCTGAAGATTACAAAACCGACCAGGTTACCGACGAGAATGTACTGGATAAAACAATCACGACGTTCGATAATTTCGACGACCAAATGATTGATCAGCTTTATCAGCAGGGTTCATTTGCCAAAGCCGATGTAAAAGATTTTAACCCCGATGCCAACGAATGTTACATATTCAGAGGCAACCAGTCGAGTGCACTGGCGCGTTACGACAGCAAATCGGAGCGCATTTACCGGGTAGAGAAAAAATCGGCTTACGGCATAAAACCACGAAATGCTGAACAAACTTTTAGTTTGAACATGCTGATGGATCCGGAAGTACGGTTGATTGCACTTACCGGAAAGGCCGGAACCGGAAAAACTTTATTGGCTTTGGCTGCTGCAATTGAGCAACACCGTCAGTATGAACAGATACTTTTAGCCCGTCCAATTGTGGCATTAAGTAATCGCGACATTGGTTATTTGCCGGGCGATGCCAACGAAAAGATCAATCCGTACATGCAACCGCTTTTCGATAATTTGGCGGTAATTAAACATACTTTCAATCCGCGAAGCAACGAATACCAGCTTATTGAAGAAATGGTGAAAGACGAAAAGCTGAACATCACTCCGTTGGCATACATTCGTGGCAGAAGTTTGTCAAACGCCTTCTTTATTATCGACGAGGCACAAAACCTTACTCCGCACGAGATTAAAACCATTATTACACGTGCCGGCGAAGGAACAAAAATGGTATTCACCGGCGACCTGTGGCAGATCGACTCGCCTTACCTCGATATGAAATCGAATGGTTTGGCCTACATGGTTGACCGCATGCGCAACCAGGAATTGTTTGCACATATTAATTTGGTGAAAGGCGAACGCAGTTATTTGGCCGAACTTGCCAGCAACTTGTTGTAAAGCATTGAAAATAGAAGCGTCATGCTGAATTTATTTCAGCATCTACCCGGAAAAGATTCCGAAACAAGTTCGGAATGACGTAACATAGAATAATTGATTCATAAAGAAGTATTTGCAATAAGCAGCTTTTTTCTACCTTTGCAGCCTATTTAGAATAATTCAAGATAGCAAGATGGATTACAAGGGGAAGAAAGCTGCTTTTTACACATTGGGTTGTAAACTTAATTTTTCAGAAACATCGACCATCGCCGGCTCTTTTAAAGAGGTTGGTTTTGATCGTGTTGAGTTTGATGATAAAGCCGATGTATACGTGATTAATACCTGTTCGGTTACCAACCAGGGCGATAAGGCCAGTCGTAATATTGTGCGCAAGGCCGTAAAACAAAATCCAAATGCCATGGTAATTGTGGTAGGTTGCTACTCGCAGCTAAAACCCGATGAAGTAGGTCACATCGAAGGTGTTGACATGGTGTTGGGAACACAGGAAAAATTTCATATTCCACACTACCTCGGCGACCTGCAAAAACGCGAAACCACCGAGATTAAAACAACTCGTTTAGCCGATATTAAAAATTACCACAAGGCATTTTCGTGGGGCGACCGCACACGTAGTTTCCTGAAAGTACAGGACGGTTGCGATTATTACTGTTCGTTTTGCACCATTCCGTATGCGCGAGGACGAAGCAGAAACGACAACGTTGTTAACACAGTTAAAGAAGCACAAAAATCCGTTCAGAAAGGCTACAAAGAAATTATACTTACCGGTGTAAACATTGGTGACTTCGGCAAATCTACCGGAGAGAATTTTCTTGATCTGTTAAAAGCACTGGAACAAGTTGAAGGCTTGGAACGATTGCGTTTGGGATCGATTGAGCCCAACTTGCTAAAAGACGAAATTATAGAACTGGTATCCAACTCGAAAGTCATCATGCCGCATTTTCATTTGCCGCTGCAATCGGGCTCCGATGAAATTCTGTCGCTGATGAAACGAAAATACTCTACCGACCTGTACCGAAAACGAGTGGAACGCATTCGCGAAATTGTACCACATGCGTTTATTGGTGTTGATGTAATTGCCGGTACCAACGGCGAAACAGAAAAGTATTTCCAGGAGTCGTTCGATTTCCTCAACAGCCTCGAAATTTCGCAACTGCATGCGTTTACCTACTCGGAAAGAAGTGGAACTCAGGCCTTGAAAATTCCGTGGAAAGTAGATGTGGAAGAGCGCAAAAACCGTACACAGAAATACATTAGCTTGTCGGAGAAAAAGCTGAGGGCTTTCTATGAAAAACATATTGGGGTATCACAAACAGCACTTTTCGAGGCCCAGAAAAAACAAGACAAAATGTTTGGGTTCACCGAAAACTACATTAAAGTGGAAGTGCCCTATCAGGAAGAACTGGTAAATAAGCTGGGCAGCGTAAAATTAAGGTCAATTCTGCCAAACGGTAACGTTGCTGTAGATTTCAACGCCTGATTTTTAAATACTTTTGTGCAAAACAAATAGACATGGACTACAAAGAACTTTGTTTTCAGGTACAAAATATTGCCCACAGCACAGGTAATTTTATACGTGGCGAACAAAAAAAGATTTCTGAGCAAAATATTGAAATAAAAAGTGTTGCCAGCCTGGTAACCTACGTTGATAAAACAGCAGAAAAACAAATTGTTGATGCATTGAAGGAGCTGCTTCCCGAAGCCGGTTTTGTTGCCGAAGAAGGAACTGCCGAATCAAATAACGAAAAATACACATGGTTTGTCGATCCGCTGGATGGCACAACCAACTATCTGCACGGATTAGCACCGCACTCGGTAAGTATTGGTTTGGCCGAAGGCAACGAATTGGTATTAGGTGTTGTTTACGAGATTGGCGCCGACGAAATGTTTTATTCGTGGAAAGGTGGCCCGGCTTACTGCAACGAAGAGATCATTCAAACAGCAAAACGTTCAAAATCGGAAGACACGCTAATTGCTACCGGATTCCCATACTACGATTTCGACAAAGTAGATGAATACATTGAAGCGATGAAAGAACTGATGAAATCAACTCGTGGAATTCGCCGTTTTGGATCGGCAGCCATTGATTTGTGTTACGTTGCAGCCGGTCGTTTCGATGCTTTTTACGAGCATGCACTACATGCCTGGGATGTTGCAGCAGGCGCATTTATTTTACAACAAGCAGGCGGAAAAACTACCGACTTTAGTGGCGGCGACAACTGGTTGTTTGGCGGCGAGATTGTATCGGCCAGCAATGCTTATTTCCCGGAATTCTTTGGAATCGTAAATAAATATTTGGGTACGAAATAAACGCACTTGTCATTTCAACGATCCGGCTGCTGACGGAGAGAAGAAATCTGTTACAACAGAACTATTCTTAAACAGATTTCTCGCGTCGTTGGAAACGACAGCCGTGATTTTTTGTAAATTGCAGGAAACAAATTACCATGGCAGAAAAACAAATTGCAATTCTTCGGGAGCAACTGGCAAAATTAGACGAAAAGAAATTCGATCTTGATGCCTGGAAAACGCACACCCTTATTTTTTTGGAACGTATTTTCGGTAAAGACAACTCGAAGCTGAAACTCATTCAAGACCTGCATTACGATTACTCGAGCTGGAGCCTGCGTGACACTGCTGCTGCCGGAAAAACAAAAGACAAAGACCCGGTAAAAATGCGTGCCAGCGAAATTCTGGAAGCGACTATTCTTGAATTGGAAACACTGGGACTCCCGGAAGGAGCAAATGAACAACAAAAAGTGTGGGAATTACTTCAAGACGAATTAACCGGAAAACAGGTGAAAGAAATTGATACTTTTATAAAATCAGACGACAAAGAGAGAGCAAAAAAAATCGGCGAAATTCTTGAAAATCTTGATAAAGAAAACCTTTCTTTGCTGATCGCAAAACTACTTTTGAGCTGATTTATGTGCAAAGACAAAAAAATTGCCATAGTTATTTTAAACTGGAACGGGGTAAAACTTTTTCCCGATTATCTGCCATCTGTAATCGAACATTCAAAAGGCGAAAACATTGAGGTAATTGTTGCCGACAACGGATCGACTGATAATTCGCTCGAGTTCTTAAAAGCTAATTTCCCGGAAATAACATTGCTCGACCTCAAGGAAAATTACGGTTTTGCCAAAGGCTACAACGTGGCTTTAAATCAAATTGATGCCGATTATTTTGTGTTGCTGAATTCGGATGTTAAAGTTGAAGAAAACTGGATTCTGCCTTGTATCGATCAATTTGAGCAGGACGAAAAAATTGCTGCCGTTCAGCCCAAAGTTTTGAGTTTTAATGAACCCGAACTTTTTGAATATGCCGGAGCCGCCGGAGGTTTTATCGACAAATTTGGCTACCCGTTTTGCCGTGGCCGTATTCTGGATCATGTAGAGAAAGATGAAAATCAATACGACCGAGCGAGCGAAATTTTCTGGGCAACCGGAGCGTGTATGTTTGTAAGAGCCGAAGCTTTTAAAAACGCAGGCGGGCTGGATGCCGACTTTTGGGCACACATGGAAGAAATTGATTTGTGCTGGCGCTGGAAAAACCAGGGATACAAAATAATATACGAACCACGCAGCGTAGTTTATCATTTGGGCGGTGGGAGTCTCGAGTACGGAAACCCCAAAAAGGTGTATCTCAACTTCCGTAACAATCTTTTCATGCTTTATAAAAATCTGCCGAAAAAGAATTTCCTACCCATCTTTTTAAGCCGAATGATCCTTGATGGCGTAGCTGCTGCCAAGTTTCTGGTGGGAACAGAATTTAAAGCTTTCGCTGCTGTGGCAAAAGCACATCGCGATTTTTATAAAAACTTTTCGGCACTGCGCAAGAAAAGAAAGGATTTGTTAAAGTTGGCAAGTGTTAATAATCATAAACAGATTTATCCGAAAAGTATCATGTGGAAGTTCTTTGTGCAGAAAAAATATAAATTTGCCGAACTGAATTTCAATCCGGAATAAACATGCAAAAATTAAAATTTCAAGAACCCGTTTATACTTATCACATTGATTTTGTTGGCCATGTAAATAATATTATTTACGTGCAATGGCTTGAAAATGCCCGTGTGAAACTAATTGAAGCAATGGGTTTATCGATTACGCAAATTGCTGTCGACGATGATATTTTACCCATCATCACAGAAACAAACATTCAGTACAAAAAGCCATTTTTCCTGAGTAACGAAGTGCATGTTGAAGTATGGGTTTCCGAGATCTTTAATGTATCGGCAAACTTCAAATTCCGATTCCGAAACGAAAAAGGAGAGATCTGCTCTACCGCGCAACAAAAAGTTTTGTTTATCGACCGAGCCACACAACGTCCTTCACGTATATTTGTGAAATACAGAGAACTATTTGAAAAATACCTTTTAAGTGATTAAGCATACCTCATGACGTTAAAGTCTAAAATAAAGCCAATAATTGAGGACAATACAGAAAAATCAGGAAAATGGTTCGACCTTGTTATTCAGTTCTTTATTGTGCTTTCATTGTTAGCCTTCTCTATCGAAACCTTGCCCGATATTAGTGTGCGGTTAAATAATTTTTTAGACAATTTCGAGCTATTTACAATCGTTATTTTTACCATTGAATATATTTTAAGATTATGGGTGTCTGAAAAAAAGCTCAAGTTCATATTTAGTTTCTATGCCCTTATTGACCTATTCGCTATACTACCTTTTTATCTGTCTTTTGGTATTGATCTTAGAAGCATCAGAGTTTTCAGACTTATAAGATTATTTCGTGTCTTCAAAATGTTGCGATTCAACAGAGCAATTCAAAATTTTGGATGTGCACTCAAATCAATTAAAGAAGAATTAATATTATATTTCATCTTATCGTCATTTCTAATTTTCTTATCTTCTATTGGAATATATTATTTTGAGAATCCGGCACAACCAGAAATATTCAAATCAATTTTCCATAGTATGTGGTGGGCAATAGCAACCTTAACAACAGTCGGTTATGGAGACATCTACCCAATTACTGCAGGAGGCAAGATTTTCACATCACTAATTTTGTTAATTGGTTTGGGAGTAGTAGCAGTTCCAACGGGCTTAATTGCATCCGCATTGTCTAAAACAAAAGATAACAAAGACAATTAAGTCCTTTTTGCAAGTCTGTATTTGCCAATTCAAAAAACGGTTATAACTTTGCCACCGACATTTACGCAATGGGGTGTCCCGATAAAAACATCGGGACTGAGATTATACTCAAAGAACCTGATCCGGTTAGCACCGGCGTAGGGAGAGCGAAAAGGATTTGTTCCTACCTCATTGGTTAGTTTATTAACCAATTTATCAAAAAAATGAAAAGACTTAGTTTAGTGCTGCTGTTGCAAATTATGGCAGTAATTGCTTTCGGGCAAATTAATTTAACAGGCGTTGTAAAAGGAGATGGAGAAGCTTTGGCCGGTGCCAGCGTGGTAATCGAGAAATCGTTTTATGGCGTTTCAACCCAGGCAAACGGAAGTTTTGAATTCAAAAACCTGAAACCCGGCGACTACACCCTGCTGGTTTCGTTTATCGGTTTCGAGCCACAAAAAATCGAACTTCAACTTTCGGCCAATAAAAACATTGAAGTTGACCTGGAACCCAACGTGATTATGACCGATGAAATATTGATTTCGGCTACACGCGCCGGTAACAAAACACCGGTAGCCTACAGCAATGTAAGCAACGACGAAATTGCCAAACGTAACATGGGACAGGACATTCCTTTCTTGCTAAACCTGACACCTTCGTTTGTTACAACATCGGATGCCGGTGCCGGAGTGGGCTACACCAATTTCCGTGTACGTGGTACCGATTTGAATCGTATTAATGTAAGTGTAAACGGTATCCCTTTGAACGACGCAGAATCGCACGGAACATGGTTTGTTGATCAGCCGGATATGGCTTCATCACTGGAGAACGTACAAATTCAGCGCGGTGTGGGAACTTCAACAAATGGAGCCGCCGCATTTGGCGCCAGTATTAACCTGCAAACCAATTCGCTGAATAAAGAAGCATACGGTTCGTATAAAACTGCTGCCGGAACTTTCAACACGTTCAAAAACACCGTTTCGGCAGGAACAGGACTGATCAACGATCATTTTACCTTCGACGTTCGTTTATCAAAAGTTACTTCAGATGGTTTTATCGACCGTGCCAGTTCCGATCTGAAATCATACTTCGTTTCAGGAGGTTATTATTCGGAAAACACCATTCTGAAAATAAATGTATTTTCCGGCTACGAAGAAACTTACCAGGCGTGGTACGGAGTTCCGACAGTTCGTTTAAATAATGATACCGAAGGAATGCAGCGTTACGCCGACCACTGGCTAATGACACAGGAAGAAGTGGATCACATGATGGCTTCTGACAGCAGGACTTATAATTATTACACCTACGACAACCAGGTTGACCACTACGTTCAGGATCATTACCAGTTACATTTCTCGCATAAATTTAATCCGCACCTGAATTTAAATGCCTCGTTGCACTACACTTACGGACGTGGTTATTACGAAAATTACAAAGCCGATGAAGATTTGGCAGACTACCTGCTTCCAAATATTGAGATTGGTAACGAAGTAATCGAAACTACCGATCTGATCAACCGCAAATGGCTCGACAATGATTTTTACGGATTTACCTACTCGCTGAATTACAACAAAAACAACAGCGATTTTATACTGGGTGGAGGTTACAATGTTTACGATGGTCGCCATTTTGGAAATGTAATTTGGGCACAATACCTGGGAGAAGCGGATTTTAACCACGACTGGTACCGCGGAACCGGTTTGAAAAAAGACTTTAACGTATACGCCAAATACAACTGGCAGGTTGCTGAAAAACTAAACTTGTTTGCCGACTTGCAATACCGCCGTATTGATTATACCATTGAAGGAATCGACGATGATCTTCGCAATCTGGATCAGGATCACGACTTCAATTTCTTTAATCCGAAGTTGGGTATTTTTTATCAGTTGGCCGATAACCAGGATTTGTACTTATCATTTGCTGTGGCCAACCGCGAACCTAACCGTACAGCCTTTGTCGACTATCCGGAAGGTAACGAACCACCGGTGCACGAAACACTACACGACTGGGAGCTTGGATACAACTATGCTTCATCAAGATTCTCGTTTGGAGCCAATTTCTATTTTATGAATTATAAAGATCAGCTGGTGGTTACCGGACAAATCAATGATGTGGGTTCGGCAATTATGGTTAATGTTGATGAGAGTTACCGCACCGGAATTGAGTTGCAGGCGGGAGTGCAAATTGCCACTGATTTTCAGTGGAATGGTAACACCACTTTAAGCATTAACAAAATCAAAGATTTTACCGAATACGTTGACAACTGGGACACCTGGGGACAAGATGCTTTTGATTTGGGAACCACCGATTTGGCATTCTCTCCGAATGTAATTGCGAACAGTCAGTTTGTTTACACTCCCGGAGAGCATTTTAGCATCGCCTTTGTTTCGCAGTATGTTGGCGATCAGTATATCGACAACACATCAAGCGACGACCGCAAGCTGGATGCATATTTTGTAAATCACCTGAAAGCGGATTACACCTTTAAGACGAATCTGGTTGATGAGATTTCGCTGCATTTTATAGCCAACAACCTGTTTGATGTGCAGTATGAAACCAATGCATGGGTTTACCCTTATTTACTGGGTAACGAACGTTATAAAATGGATGGTTATTATCCGCAGGCAGGAGTGCACTTCATGTTTGGAGTCGACTTTACGTTTTAGTGTTGAATTGAGCTAAAAGTTAAAAAGAACTGTCATTTCGAGCTGAGCGAGAAATCTCTTTCCAATGAACAGATTTCTCACCTTCATACTTCAGGTTCGAAATGACAGTTTTTGTATTTAAGAAAGAATTACTTTGCCTTCGATTTCAACCAGTAAGTCATCGCGACAAATATCGGCAAGAATATAAACTACCGGCAAATCGCCAAACCTTTCTTTTGCCACTTTACGAATGTCGGCATAATCCTTTCGGTTTTTAACATACACCCGCACATGGCCAAATTTTGGATTGCTCGCGTTATCAGGTAAAGCAGCAAGCACCTGCTCAGAATATAAACGCTGCATGTTTTGAATGGTAACTTCAGTTTGTTTAGCAGCATCGCCAACACCAACCGTGAGTTCGCCAATAATCGATGCTGTTCCTGAGATAAAGATCATCTTTTTATCGCGGTATCTAAAATAACGTGCCCGTTCAAATTTTGGCGTTGTTTTCAGAATACATTCTTCACCTACCAACACTTTCTCGCTGTATTGATGAGCTGAAATCTGTTCCGGGTTATCGACAGGCAAGGTCAATACATCTTTTGATTTTGCCGCCACAAACTCAACAATCACGCCTCCGTGGCTCATTCCAATTCCCGTTGCTGCAGGATATCCTTTTGGCTCAAAAACACTGCCGTATGCAGCTGAACGAACATTATTAAACTCCTGGTAACGCTGCTCATCATCATCAAATCCCAAAATGTCTTCCAGATAATTCCACTGGCGGACAATCGAGTTCAGCGGAAACTGCGCCTCTTCAAAAGTTTCAACAAGTTCATCGAAAACTTTTTCAGCATTCAGTTTACAACTACTGTTATCGTTGGCATGAACGGTTCCCATCAGGATTTCAGTCATGCCATTGCTAAATAACGCGGTTGCATTTTTTCCTTCCGAAATCATTTGATAATCCCAAAGTTCAGGATCATAATAATAGGCTTCAACAATTACTTTGCAACTTAACGGTGGCTGCGCGATAAAACTTGTCAGAATAGTATTCCCAACAATATCTTTTAACTGATTACGCAAACCTTCTAATAGTTTATCGTATTCAGAATTTGACTTGGTATCGACAAAAAAATTAAGTTTGAAAATCCGTTTTCCTGAATTGATTTTTTCAAGCTGCTCCAGGCAACTTTGCAATTGTGCGGTTAAGTTCCCACAAGCATTCTCAGGCTTTATATACGATCTGTCTCCGTTTAGAAAATACATTTTATTCTCCCCTCACTCCAAAAAATAAAGCACAAATATGGGTGTTTTTTACCTGAAAAATATGATTTCGGTCAAATTTCTTGTGACAAGTACAAAAAGCAGTTGAAACACCTTCCATAATTCAGGTGAGTATATTGATTAATAATTACCGGTTGCTTTAGCACCATTAAGCACTGCTTCGGTTGAACCAATTCCCAAACGATCGGCGCCCTGCTCCAAAAAAGCCACAGCCGTTTCCCAGTCGCGGATGCCGCCCGAAGGTTTTACCTGCATTTTATCGCCAACGGTTTTTACCATCACCTCAATGTATTCAGGTTTGGCTCCGCCCGGGCCGAATCCGGTTGATGTTTTTACAAAATCGGCACCCGCCTCGTACGATAATTCACAGGCTTTGGCAATCTGCTCAAGTGTTAAATGACCACTTTCCTGGATAACTTTTACCAGCACATTGTGTCGGTGAGCCACTTCAACAACGGCTTTAATATCGTCGCGAACATAATCGTATTCTCCTGAGAGAAAACGGCCAATGTTCATTACCATGTCAATTTCGTCGGTACCGTCTTCAATGGCCTGTTTGGCCTGAAATGCTTTTACCGGCGTTGCATCAGCTCCGTGTGGAAAACTAAGCACACACGACACTTTTACCCCACTGTCTTTCAACAATTCTTTGGCGGCCTTTATATCGCAAGGTTTCACACACATACTAAACACCTTGTTTTTAATACACATTTCTGCATTCGCTTTCAAATCGGCCAATGTTTGTTCCGGTTTCAAAACTGCGTGGTCGATGGTCTGTGCTACTTGTTCTTTTGTATACATACTCTATTCCTCTGTTATTGCTTTTAGAATTTCCTGTGCTTTTGGAAAATCTGCTTCAACTACAAACAAGTCGATGGCAGAAGGCACTCCTTCGCCAAAACCGGCGGCAAGTCCCTGTTTAAATCCATCTCGAATCATTGGATTAATACCGGCAGCTTCGAGCTCCTGCTTCAGTCTGCTTATCACTACATCTTCTCCGGTATAAAGTTTTACTATTTTATCTTGCTGGTCCATTCTATTTAATTTAGTGATTAGTCTTCCATTTCTTTTAAAATCTGCTCCACCTGCTCGTTGGTTTTAGTCAATTTGTCTTTGCAGGTTTTTAGCAACACCGAAACGCGCTTTACTTTTTCTGCCAGTTCATCCACATCCAGCTCTTCGTTTTCTATTTTTTCAAGAATTTCTTCTATCTCGGCCATCGCCTCGCTGTATGAAACCTTTTTAGCTGCCATTGTCTTATTTTTTTGTGATTTTACTTTCTACAGTTCCATCGGCAAATCGGGTTTCAAGCTCATCGCCAACCACAATTTCTTTGCTCGATTTAATTATTTTACCTTCTTTCAAAGTTAATGTAAATCCTCTTTTTAAAACGTTTTCAGGATTCAGTAAACGTACTGAGTTTTCGTTTATCAGAATGCGATCACGCTCTTTTGCCAGCACATTTCGCACACGTCCCGATAACAGATCCTGCTGATGATTCAATTTTGCATCCGCTTTAAATACCGCCTCTCCAACAAGGCGCCTCAGGACTCGTTGCGTTTTGCCGATATTGTTCTTGGCTTCCACAAACCACACCGAAAGTCCGGAATCCAAGCTATGTCTCAGCTCAGTTAATTCGTTGTGTTTTTTAAACGAAAATTGGCTAACATTTTGCTGCAGTTCGTTGCCGCGTCTGCTTAACTCTCGTTGCCTGTCATTAATAAAATCAGCTACTGAATATTTTAATCCTTCGGCTACTCGCTCCAGTTTTTCCTGCTGCGTATCCAACGTTTCGCGGGTTAATTGTACAATATCATTTTCCAGTTCGAGTAAACGCTCGTAATAGCGTTCAACACCATTAACAAAAAATTCGGCTACCGCTGTTGGTGTTTTCATGCGGGTATGCGCCACCAGGTCGATAATCGTATCATCCTTTTCGTGGCCAATTCCGGTAATTACCGGCAGCGAAAACTGGGTAATGTTCATGGCCAGGTCGTAATCATCGAAGCTGCTCAGGTCGGCCGTAGCTCCTCCTCCACGAATAATTGCTACCGCATCAAAAAAATCGTCGTGTGCAAAAATCCGATCCAGCGCATGAATGATGGAAGGTACTGTTTCCGCTCCCTGCATATACGCCTCAAACAGTTTGGTGTAAAATTTAAAACCGTATTCGTTGTTTTCCAGCTGGTTCATAAAATCCTGGTAACCCGCAGCAGTTGCCGACGAAATAACGGCTATTTTTTGCGGCACCAGCGGCAGAGCCAGTTCCTTGTTCATTTCAAAAACACCTTCAGCCTTTAAACGATTTATAATCTCTTTTCGCTGCATGGCCATGTCGCCAACCGTGTAAGTCGGGTCTATGTCTTTAATATTCAAACTTAAACCATAAGCCGGATGATACTCAACCGTTGCCTGAACCAACACTTTTATTCCCTCGCTAAAAAGTTGTCCGGTAGTGGTTTCAAAATAAGGCTTTAACATGCGGTAAGTGTACGACCAAATTGTTGCCCGCGAACGAGCAGTTATGGTATTGCCTTCCTTTTCAATCAACTCCAGATAACAGTGGCCACTTCGGTTATGCTTTAACTCACTCACCTCGGCAACCACCCAAACCGTTCCCGGAAACGCATCAAGTAATGCATCTTTAATTTTTTGATTTAATTCCGAGAGGGTGAGTTTCTGGTTCATTGTTTACCTGATTTTATTGATCTTATAGGTTTCAACTCCGGTTTTTGTTTTTACCAGAAGTAGAAAAATTCCAGACTCTGTAGTTCCCAGATTATTTAGCGTGACGAATGGCGCAGCCGGAAGTTGCCAGCTTTTTATCACCCGCCCATCCAGTGCATAAAGTTTTATATCCAGATTGTCCGCCTGCAGGTTTGTTGTCGACTGTAATACGATCCGGTCTTTTACAGGATTTGGAAAGACAGTCCATGTTTTATTTTGTGAAGTAACTTCAACCGAAAGAGGATTCAGCATGGAGGCAGCAACCCTCATATTTGGAACACCGTAGCCCTGTAACGAATCGGGAGTAGTATACAGGTGTCCGCTTTTTTCAAGAGCTGTTTTTATTTCTTCAGCCGTTTTCCCAGGGTAAGCCTGCCACAACGAGGCAGCCATTCCGGCCAATACCGGCGAGGCAAAAGATGTTCCGTTTCCCGTCCCAACAGTGCCGTCGGTTCGCTGAAGTGCCGTTTGGTACCCCATTGCCGAAACATTAGGTTTTAGAGCACCATCCGCAGCCGGACCGGCAGATGAAAAATAAGCCGGTGAGAAATTCATATCCACGGCACCAACGCCAATCACATTTGTACCATCGGAGGGAGCCACAATGCGAAACCACGAATTATTCCGTTCATTTCCGGCACTTGAAAACACCAGCATCCCGCGTGAGGCTGCTATATTGGCCCCTCTTGTTACACGTGTGGTTTTGCCATCCATGTCGGCATAAGTGTGGTTCGTGGAATTATCTTGAAATTCGGTATATCCTAGCGAAGAATTAATAATATCGACTCCAACACTATCAGCAAATTCTGCAGCAGCTACCCAATTGTCTTCTTCAATAATATATTCCGAATTGGAATCTTCAGAACGCAAAAGCCAATACGATGCTTTCGGCGCGGTACCGATTAGTTCTCCGGGAATATTTCCCCCCATACACGAGAGCACACTCATTCCGTGCGAATAAGTTAAAAAGAATTCATCGTTAGGATTGACAAAATCCTTTGTTCCCAAAATCTGATTGTTCGTCCACAGGCTGTCGAAAGCGGGTAGCTCATCAACTTTGTAAAAGCCGGCATCTAACACGGCAATTTGCATCCCCTGTCCCCGAAAGTTCTCATTATGTAGTAACTGCCCTTCCATCATTCCGATCTGATGAACAGAACTACCATACAGCGAAGTATCTATAGGTGTGGCATCTGTATACTTTTCATCCGCGAACTTATTAAATATACTTTTGCTACTTATATCCGGTTTCGTTAGCTGAACCTCCCGAATAAAACTCCAATACCCAAGGCTGTCGGCTAATGTTGCCGAATCGCAGCGAACGGTAATACCATTCAACCATTTTGAGGCATGTACCAACGCCACATCGAGCGTGAGTACTGAGTCGATATAATTCTGATTTACAGGAAGATCCAATGAATCGAGAGCAATATTTTGGTTTATACGACGCTGAATAGCACGCTCTGAAAGATACATTTCTGGTTCATCAAGCGAATACTCCGAATTATTTTTATCGGTAAACCCGATCCAGAAATAATTCTGCGCATTAACTTGTTGCAAACCCAACAACAGCGTGCCAAGGAGTAAAATTATATACCTCATTCTTATAAAAGTTCAATTCTCTTTGTTGCGAGAAGTTTTCTGAGTACTGAAACAACAACACCACTGCTTCTCTTACACCATATAATTAAAAAAGCCAAGTTAATGAAATAATAGCTTTTTACCTTGAACGGCAAACAGTTTTATCGCTGTCGTTGGTCGCGCATCATATATTCCGACGGATCTTGCAAAAATGTTTCCGGATCAGGAATAGAACCTTTATTCCCTTCCAGCTCTTTCATTTTTAGATTATCGACACTGTCGCGAATAGCTGGGTTCAGAATTTGCCCGTTATCGTAAAAAAGTGTGTACTGCAGGTTGCCTTCCTTATCAAAGTACTTCCATTCGCCGTGGCGCAGGTTATTACGGTATTCGGCAACCATTTCCTGACGGCCATTTTCGTAGCTCACCAAAAACAAACCGTGCCGCATTCCCAGTTTCATTTTGCACTGCATGTAAGGTTCGCCACTTTTATAAAAAATCTGGTAGTTGCCGTCTTCCTTATCATTTACCCACTCTTTTTCTTCCATCACTTCGCCGGTATCATAATACTGATGCGATTTACCATATTTCAAACCATGTTTATATTCTTCGTCAGCAGTAAGCTGTCCATTCTTGTATATCTTCCAAACACCTTCTTTTTGCTGGTTTACGTATTTACCTTCGGCTACTTTCTTTCGCCAAACAGTAAAAAGTTGTGTGTAGGCCGTGTCGCCTTTATACTCGATAATTGCTTTAACCTGCCCCCCCGGATGGTAGCGTTTCCACTCTCCTACCGGTTTGTCATCCTTAAAATATCCCTCATACAACAATCGCCCGTTGTCCTGGTTTTTTTGCCAAAGCCCCTGGCGCAAACCATTGGCATCGGTTTGATTTGTTTGTGCAAAAACCAAGGTCGGAAGAAAGATTAATAATGCAAGCAAATATCTCATAACACACTATTTTTGGTAGAACGCGAAATTAGGGATTTATTTTGTCTGACATAAAAATCACACCTTATAATCCACGGTTAAATTATTAACTTCACCAAGGTAAACCAACTAATTTTCGCTAATGAAAAAGCTTAAACTTACACTAAAGATTTTTCTGGGCCTTTTTATCATCGCCTGCTTTTTGTTTTTGGGTTTCAGAGGCTATTTATTTTCCGACGATGTTCAGTTAACAAAATCGATAACACAGCAACTACAATCTAAGAAAGTTATGATTGTTTTTGCTCATCCTGATGATGAATCGTACACTACCGAATTGCTTTTGGATGCTGAAAAAGAAGGCATAGAAACAGCACTTTTAACTTTTACTCCGGGAGATGCCGGGACACAAACGCCACAGGTATGCCAGCAACAGTTTTTGGGCGATGTGCGAAAAGCGGAAGTTTACAAGAGTGGTTACGCGCTGGGAGTTGATTACCAAAAAGTTTTTGATTACGGCGACGGCACACTAAAAAACCAAAGTTTCTCACAGCTAGTTGATGATATACAAAAAGAGCTGGAGGAATTTAAGCCCAATCTGGTTGTTACATTTTGGCCAGAAAGTGGAATGACTATGCACCCCGATCATATGACTGTTGGAAAGGCAACAAAACAAGCTTTTGCCAATTATAATAGGTACAAAAATGCCAAACTGGCTTATACAATTATGCCTTCAAAAGTGGTTTCGATGTTGGGTGGCGATGAAATGCTAAAGCTACAGCCCGAAGCCAACATTTCAATAAAAGCCAATGCTGCAGCAAAAATCCGGCTTTGGAATATTAATGCCTCGCAACAAAATTTTGTAAAAGATTATACGGGAATTCCTGCCTGGTTGCTATATCGTTTAATAAATCGCGAGTATTATTTTGTTGAAGACCTTTCAAAAATGAATAGCTAAAAGCCAAAGTTTCATCCCTTATTAATCAGGAATAGAAATGATGTTTTTATACCTCTTAATAGATCTCCTTGGTCATACGTTCGGTAGCGGTCATATAATAGCGCGCAAAGTTATCGTCTTTCATAAAAACGGTAAGTTCCTCGCGCCAGCTTTCTGCTTCTTCCGACAGTTCGGCAATACGGCGACCTGCTTCTTTATCGTTTGGATCGGCACGAAACGCTTTTATCACCGGAATAAATTCATCCATCCAGTCTTCGTAACGATCCATCAATTTTTGTTGATCGGCTTCCAACGGAAATTCAGCTTTATCATTTAATACTTTTGCCGAAAGTTTTTCTCCAGCCACAACGCTGGCTCCAAGGGTTAATCCCAATTTTGTTAAAAAGCTTCTTCTGGTTTGTTCGTATTCGTTGCTCATTTCTGCTTTTTTAAATCCACATTTCACAAACACAGTTCTAATGGGAATGTTTACACATTCAGCAAAAAAAGGTCATCCTTAAAATGTTAAATGCGCATTGTCTCATATTTCCACAGACTCTTTTTTACAATATTAGCCTCATCCATCACTACACTATCTTTCTATGTACAAGCTTCTTTAAGTATTTCAATGCTTGTATAAGCAAGTTAAACAATACTAGACCAATAATTACGGATACTAATCCCTTTCTAACAAATACTAAAGAGATCAATAAATTATTCTTATGAAGAATACTTTTGAGTAAACCAATTAGGACGTAAAATGTATACAAACAAGAGCAACTCCAAAAAACCATGGTATAAATTACTATGCAAAATCCGAAACATTCTATTCTGTTTCTTCCTCTTTTCTCTATTGTTTATTTCCGCAAAAAGCAGTGCACAAAAGGCAATCTTATCAGCAGGAAATACCATTGAAAATGCAAATTACACCTTGAGTTATTCCATTGGAGAACTTTCAATTGCTACCTATAAAAAAACAGCTGTAACATTAACGCAGGGGCAGCAACAAGGTAGCCTGATTATTACCTCATTAAATTCAATAGTGGATTTAGGAATTAAGGCAAAAGCCTACCCTAATCCTACCAGCAACTTTGTAATGTTAAGCATTGAAGGCCATAACACCGGCGATCTGAAATACACGTTAACCAATGATAGCGGGAGTCTCCTGTTATCAGAGAAAAATCTTTCCGAACAACAAAAGATTTCGATGAACCAGTACAAGAGTGGCATTTACTTTTTAACCGTATCAAGCAGGAAAAATAACAACATCCACACCTTTAAAATTATTAAACAATAATATTTCAAACCCATTGTTATGAAAAAAATCAAGGCTTTTCTATTTATGTTCTTATTAGGCCTGGGGACTTTGTTGGCTCAAACACCCGGTGCCTTTAATTACCAGGCGGTTTTGCGCGACGCCGAAGGCAAAATAATAAGTAACCAGGATCTTAGTATACAAATAAGTATTCTGCAACAAAGTGCATCCGGCGAAGTAGTATTTCAGGAAAAACACTCAGCCAGTACTAACGAGTTTGGTTTAATTGTTTTAGAAATTGGTAACGGAATGCCTATTACCGGAACACTTGCCGAGATTAACTGGGGAGAAAGCACCTACTTCCTAAAAGTGGATATGGATGCAACTGGTGGTGAATCGTACACAGACATGGGAACCAGTCAGATGCTTAGTGTGCCTTATGCATTGTATGCTAAATCATCAGGATCAAATTTCAGTGGAAAATATTCTGATTTGGAAGGGACACCTCAACTCCCCAATGATATTTCCGATCTTAGCGATGCCGGGAAATTACTTTTCGACGGAAACTATAATAGTCTTACCAATAAACCCGACTTAAGTCAACTGAGTACCGAAAACACCGATGGTTGGGATAAAGATGTAAGCGATGATTTTGATGGAGATTACAATAGCCTGATTAATAAACCTACCACCATTTCATCAGTTCAGGCAACGGCAATTGATGCCAACTCAGCAAAAATATCGAATGTAAAAGCCGACTGGAATGCGGCAAGCGGAGAAGCTCAAATTCTGAACAAACCAGACCTAACTGTTTATGTATATGACGCCAATACATCCAATTGGGATAAAAATGCTGCAGATGATTTCAGTGGTAGTTTTAACCACCTCACAGATGTCCCGCTAAATTTAGACACTGATGCCACTGACGATTTCGATGGCGATTACAACAGTTTAAGCAACAAGCCCACAACAATCTCATCGGCTCAAGCAACAGCAATTGAAACCAACTCGGCTAAAACATCGAATGTCAAAGCTGACTGGGGTGCTGCAACCGGTGAGGCACAAATTCTAAACAAACCCGATTTATCGGTTTATGTTGAAGAAACCTATACTTCCGGTTGGGATAAAAATGCAAGCGATGATTTCGACGGAGATTACAACAATTTAACCAATAAACCCACAACAATTTCGGCAACACAGGCAACTGCTATTGACGCTAACACAGCAAAAATTTCAAATGTAAAAGCTGACTGGAGCGCTGCAACCGGTGAGGCACAAATTCTGAATAAACCAGATTTAACGGTTTATGTAGAAGAAGCCAATACTTCCAGTTGGGATAAAAATGTAAACGATGATTTCGACGGAGATTATAACAGCTTAGCCAATAAACCCACAACAATTTCGGCTGACCAAGCAACTGCAATTAATACAAACACCGCGAAAATATCGAATGTAAAAGCCGATTGGAATGCAGATACCGGAGAGGCACAAATTCTGAATAAACCGGACTTAACGGTTTATGTAGAAGAAGCCAATACTGCAGGTTGGGATAAAAATGCTTCGGATGATTTTGATGGAGATTACAACAGTTTAGCCAATAAACCCACAACAATTTCGGCTGACCAAGCAACTGCAATTAATACAAACACCGCGAAAGTATCGAATGTACAGGCCGATTGGGAAGCAACAACAGGCGAAGCTGAGATTCTGAACAAACCTGATTTAACAGTTTATGTTGAAGAGACCAATACTACAGCCTGGGATAAAAATGCCGCTGATGATTTTAGTGGCAGCTTCAACGACCTTTCAGACCTTCCAACAAATCTGGATACAGATTCTACTGACGATTTCGACGGTAATTATAACAGCTTAACCAATAAACCTACAACAATTTCGGCAGCACAGGCAACGGCAATTGAAACGAACACAGCGAAAATATCGAATGTAAAAGCCGACTGGAATGCAGCAACCGGCGAAGCTCAGATTTTGAATAAACCGGACTTAAGCGACATCCATTCTCATGATGGTTCAGCAGATTATACATTTATAGGTACCGCTAACAATAATACGGTAACACAAAATACTGCAACAGGCGAATATGCTACAGTAACCGGTGGAGAAAACAATAGTGCCAGTGGTGTAAACTCAACCATAGCAGGAGGAAGAGGAAATATTGCAAGTGGAGCCCGTTCTACTGTTAGTGGTGGTTCATCAAATAAAGCAACAGATTCTCAGGCTACAGTAGGTGGTGGTGAAGTAAATACCGCTTCCGGCAATACATCAACGGTTAGTGGAGGAGCCCTAAATACTGCTTCAAGTTACTACACAACTGTAGGTGGCGGATTTGACAATACGGCTTCGGGCCATTACTCAACAATACCTGGCGGTGTTGAAAATCAGACTTTTGGAGAATACTCAACAGCAATGGGGTATCGAAACTACGCAAAAAGTTATGGAGAAACAGCACTAGGTTATTTCAGTACTGACTATACTGCTTTAAGTACTAGCGGTGCAAATCCAAATGACAGGCTATTTGTAATTGGTAACGGAACATCATCCTCACGGTCTGATGCCTTGGAAATACTAAAAAACGGTAATGCCACACTTAACGGACAACTAACCATTAATAACGGAACAGACACCGAATATACACTTCCTGCCGATAATGGGGCTGACGGACAGGTACTAAGCACAAATGGAGCTGGTGTTACCGCATGGACTACTCTAAATACTCACAGTCACTCAGGAACCGGAGAAAATTCTTTTATTGGAGGAGGAATAGAGAATACAGCTGCGGGGTTGCTCGCAACCGCCTCGGGAGGTCAAAAAAATACAGCTTCAGGATATTATTCAACAATTGCTGGTGGTTATTCGAATACAGCAAACTATGCGGCAAACGTAGGTGGTGGTACTGTAAATAAAGCCCTTGGTTTTCATTCAACAGTAGTAGGAGGGCAGGAAAATACAGCCTGGAGTTACGGAGAAACAGTTATAGGATTCTATAGTCCTTATTATGCCGCAGAAAGTATTAGCGAATATAGAGCAAATGATCGATTATTTGTAATTGCAAATGGAACAGGAGATGGTAGCCGTTCAAATGCATTGGTAATGCTAAAAAATGGTAATACCACACTTAACGGACAACTAACCATTAATAACGGAAGCGGTACAGAATATACACTTCCTGCCGATAATGGGACTGACGGACAGGTACTAAGCACAAATGGAGCTGGTGTTACAAGCTGGGTTACTGGTTTTGATGGTGATTACAATAATTTGGCCAATAAACCAACCACAATCACAACAGCACAAGCGGATGCCATTGTGGCAAACACGACAAAAATATCAAATGTACAAGCGGATTGGAATGCCACGAGCGGTGATGCACAGATTTTAAACAAACCTGATTTAAATTCCTATGCTACAAAAAACATGAGCAATGAAAAAATCACGAATATGGCGGATCCGACAAATGCACAAGATGCTGCAACTAAAGCTTATGTTGACGCAGCTTCTCCGACAACATATGCAGTTGGTGATTTTGCACAGGGTGGAATTGTATTTTGGGTAGATGAAACCGGACAACATGGATTAGTATGTGCAAAAGCAGACCTTTCAAATATGAGATGGCATGCAGGAACTGATGGTTTAACGCGAGCAAGTGGAGACGGGCCTCTTTCTGGAGAAATGAATACCATCATCATTATTTCCCGGTTGGGTATTGTTGGCGATGACGGAGCTACATTTGCGGCAAATGCTTGTGCAACATATAAAGCTACAGAGGGAGGGAAAACCTATGGCGACTGGTATTTACCATCCAAAGAAGAATTATTCATAATGCACCAAAATTATTCAACGATTGATGCTACTGCACTTGCAAATGGTGGAGCAGCATTTGGATCTGGATATTACTGGACTTCTACAGAAGTTAGCGCTAGTCATGCATGGGTTCAGCACGTTACACTTGGAAACCAGATCTCTGAGGTCAAAACAGCTCCTGATAGAGTCCGTGCAGTTAGAGCTTTTTAATTAAACTTCAATTGATAAAAAAGAACCTCAATAATTGAGAATACAACAGCAACCTGGAAATAAAATTTCCCTTATCTGTCAGTTGAGATATATTCTGACGGCTCTAATTGGGTTACCCTGAATTAGTGAAGTCAACACAAAATAAGATAACAATCAATAGAATTAAACTTCAAAATCAACAATAATTTACAACAATAAAAAAACTGTCCCCGGCTTAAGGTAAAAATGGACATAAAATCATAAGGAGGGGCAAAACTCAAAAAACATGAAAAAAGTAGTATTTATTTCAGTAGCCTTATTAATGGCAAGTTTTATTGGCTTTTCGCAGGCCAAATACCAACCCAAAGTTGTTGTATTATTTATGGGCGAAAAGAACCCAACTTTTGATGAGAGCAAATTTCCTGATTGCGACTTTTATTATACCCCCGGTATTAGCGGTGAAGAGAAAAAAGCGGAATCGGTTGCATCTAAAGGATTAGGGGCACTGGGAATTAAAGGAACTGAACGCGATTACGATGTTAATTTTAGCGGAACTCCTGCAGAAGCTTACGCCACCAACATTTGTGAAGCTGTTTTTTTCGATAAAAACGGAAATGTTTCAGGCTTGTTCAAATCGGCAAAAAACGTGTGCACCAGCCCTAAGAAAAACCTACAAGGCTCTATGGACTTTGTAAACTACGATAGTTTTAGCAAAGACTATATTAAAAAGGGCAATACAACCAAAGAAGCTAAAAAAGCACCCAAAAAACCAAAGCATTTGTTCGATTATTATGGCAGCGGTTTCCCGGCCGACTTTGAAGTAGAGAATGCCGATGGCGAAAAGTCGATGGTATCGGAATTGGTAACCGGCAATCCGCTTACCTTGTTTTACGCCTTGTACTTTAGCCCAGAAATTGATTTAGCCGCCGGTATGGAAAGCGGCGAAGGGAAAAAAGGAAAAGACTTTATTAACGACAACATTAATACCGTAAAAGGCATTAAAAAACTAAGCCTGCTTTCCGATATTGAATACGACATATTCGGCAATAAGGTAGTTTGGTAACAAAATACTTTTATTAACTCCTCCTCAAAAACCAAACAATATTGGGTGTAGTTGAAACTACACCCAATACATTTAAAAACGAATAAATACATGCACACAAAAACCTTATCTTTATACACTTGAATCTTCTGAAATATATATTACTGTTTACGATTCTTTTTTATGTTGGCTCTGCACTGGCAAACATTAACATAAACGAAGACCGTTATGCACGTTTTTCATCGCTAACTACTAAAGATGGATTATGTGGCGATTATATTTTGGATATTCTGCAAGACAATAAAGGTTTTATCTGGATTGCCACACGAACCGGCCTGACCCGTTACGATGGCTACCACTTTGTAAACTTCACTCATTCAACCGATGATTCCTTATCCATTTCAAGCAACTACGTTCAATGCCTGGCAGCCGACAAAGAAGGAACCTTATGGGTGGGCACAAAAAACGGCTTAAACAAATACGACGATAAAACAGGAACGTTCAGCGTTTGGACCGGAACCGACAAAGAGAAATCCGTTCCGAGCAATCGTTATATTCGGAAAATTTTACCCGATTCAAACGCTGTTTTGTGGGTAGAAACTGTTGATGGCGTTCTGAATAAAATTAATACCAAAACCGGAAAAGTTCTGTATTATCCACATCATCAAGTTACGCAGGAGTATTATTCTTATCACTGCCTATTTAAAGATTCTGATGGAGACATTTGGGTAGGGAACCGTGGGAAAGGTCCATATCGTTTTAATCCTGAATCGGGTAATATTCGCTTAATAAAAGCCGATCCTACCCGAAAAGACAAAAAACGCGATCCGGAAGTAGCCTATGTAATTGAAGACTCAAAAAATAGGTTTTGGGTGGGATCGATTGACGGCTTTTGGCGTTTTTACAAAGACACAGAAACATTTGAACGAATTATCCCGATGTCGTCATTTCATTGTATTGAAGACCGGAACGGAGTTTTATGGTTAAGTGGTGGAAATGGTGTTTACCGTTTTGATGCCGATACCAACAGCGCCGTTTTATATTCCAATAATGAAAGCGATCCCCATTCCCTGATTAATAATTCTGTTAATGCCTTGTTTGAAGATAGGGACGGAAACATTTGGATAGGAACAAACGATGGTATTTCTGTTTTTTCAAAATCGGATAATGAAATTCAGTATATCCGCCGGCTCACAGATTCTGATAACACATTAAATTCGAATTCTATTTCTTCCGTTTTAGAAGATAACGAGGGACATATTTGGTTTGGTACGCAAAAAAAAGGCCTCAGCAAATGGAATTCCAAAACCGATACTTTTACCAACTTTCAATACAAAAAAGGAGACAACAGCTCGCTGGCCTCAAACAATGTTTCAGCACTTTATCAGGATAAGAAAAATAACATTTGGATTGGCTTGTGGCAAGGTGTTGGATTTAATAAATACGACCCACTGACTAATACCTTTAAAAAGTATAGCTGCGATCCGGATTCGTATAAAAAAGATTGGTACAATTCTTTTATTGAAGACAATGAAGGACGATTTATGGCCGGACTATGGGGAGCTAACGGAATTCATTTTTTTAGCCGGAAAGATGAAAAGTTCCTTCCATACAATTTTAACGCCCACAGCACCCCAATGAATTATCCACTTACGGGGTTAGTATTGGATGGGCAAACCATTTGGACAGGCCACAATAATGTTATATACCAATATCATATTACGCTCGATTCGTTTTCGGTTTTCCATGGAAACGACCCGGAACCAAAAGGGGAAGAAGAATTGGGTGATTTTAATTACTTCCGAAATTTTCATAAAACGATAAAGGTTGATGACAAACTATATTTTGCCACAACAAATGGTTTACTGGCAACCACCAGCACAAATAAACAGTTTGAAGAACTAATCACTAACACGGAAATAACTGCCTTTACTAAAAATAATGGCGACGATATTCTGTGGCTTGGCACAAATAAAGGATTTGGCGTTTTAACGCAAAAAAATGACTTTAAACTGATTCAAGTTAACAGTGACAAAAACAGTCCGCTTTGGCAGAAAAACATCATCAACCTAAAAGAAATTAACGGAAAAGTTTATGTAGCTACAAATCTCGGATTGCTGATTTATGATCCACTAAGTGACAGTTTTTTAAAATCCGGAATTAATTCAGAGATACACCTTTTCAATACAAAAGTAAACGCAATCGTTTCTTATGGCCAGGAAATTATAGTTGGAACCGACAATAACCTTATTAAAATTAACGAAGCCAATAACCAAATTGAGCTCGATACTTTATTGCAGGGATTGATGATTAATGATATATTGACAGAAGCCTCCCATAATAACCTGATTCTTGGAACCAACAAAGGTATTTACTGTTTTAGCAATGGCATTTTTAAACCAATAGAAAATACCACACAATTTAATATTCTCGATATTACAACAGATAATGATGGCCGTTTATGGGCGGGAACAAACAAAGGTTTGTTATCCGTTTCGGCCGATTGCACAGAGCTACAATTGCATAACCAGCCGGGCAAGTATTGTTTAAGCTCGCACCTTGTTAGCTTTTTGGCCAACGATTCAAACGGAAATATTTGGGCAGGAACAACAAACAATGGGCTTAACCGAATTAATAGTAAAACTTTAACGGTTGAGCATTATTACCAAACCTTTAAAAACACTGGCAGATACGCCGAACAAAAGGCATCTGTTTTTCTGCAGCAAAAAAACGGTACCATTTGGGCTGGCGGTGAAAGACTTCACAGATTCAATCCGGAAGCCAATAAATTTGTGCCCATACCGGAGAATGATTTCCCATACAAGGAGATTTTAAGTTTGGAGGAAGACGATAACGAATACCTGTGGATTGGAACCTCCGACGGTCTGGTTTTATTTAACACACGAACAAATAATGCACAACTTTTTAGCTATTTACACGGCTTGCCAAATTTCGATTTTTCGGGTGGATCACTAAAATTATCATCGGGTAATTTACTTTTTGCAGGAAAAAAGGGAGCCATTATTTTCAACCCCGAATCGCTCAGCAAGAACACCGTTTCAAATAAAATAGCCATTACTGGCGCTACAGTTTTCGGGACGCGTATTTTCTTTTCTGCAAATAACGAATCACCAATTAAATTAAAATACAACCAGAATTTCTTTACGCTCGAGTTCTCAACAATGCAGTTTAGCGGTCTGAAACATGAGTATCAATACATGCTTGAAGGTGTTGACCCGGGTTGGGTGGAAACAAAAGACAATAGTGCCAGTTACACCAATATTCAACCCGGAAGTTATGCTTTCAAAATAAAATCGAATATTGGAGATCAGGAAGTAAACACCTTTTATCTTACTATTCGACCTCCATTCTGGAAAACATGGTGGTTTATTCTTATTACCATTGGTTTAGCATCTGGTTTTATTGCTTACTGGATTTCTACATTAACAAAAAAGCAAAAAACGGAAGAGCAAAGAATTATACTGGAGCACAAATTGCTTCAGTTGCAAATGAATCCACATTTTATTTTTAACGTTTTAATTGCCATTCAAAGTTTCATTTACAGAAATGACACGTATGAGTCGGGATTGTATCTTTCCAAATTTGCAAAACTCATGCGTATATTCCTTCAAAACTCAAGAAATGAATGGATTACACTTGCTAAAGAAATAGAATCGTTACAATACTATTTAAATCTGCAACAACTGCGGATTGAGGGCAAATTTGAATATACCGTGGAGTGTAAAAACATTCCTGATCCGGATTACATCCAAATTCCTCCAATGATTATTCAACCTTTTGTTGAGAATTCCATCGAACACGGGCTTGCAAACCTCCCCTACCCGGGCTTGATCCAGATTTCTTTCGAAACAAAAGAAAGTTGTCTTGAAGCAATTATCCGTGACAATGGCAACGGATATTATCCCAAAAAAGGAAAAGCCAAAACTCACGAGTCGATGGCCACTGAAATCATACAAAAACGGATTGAAATATTAAACAATAAAAAATGCAAAACCGGACTTACCATACACAACATAAATAACGAAGGGGAAACCGGAACTGAAGTGATGATAAGATTTCCTTATAAAGAAGAATTTTAAACCGGTTACAACAGCAACACGAAAAAACTACTACTATGGATAATTCAGTAATTCGCACCGTTATCATTGATGATGAACCCCGGGCTAGAGAAACCCTGAATAAAATGCTGCGAACTTATTGCAAAGATGTTGAGATTGTTGGCGAAGGAAATAATGTAAAAAGTGGAATTGAGCAGATAGAAAACCTGCATCCGGATGTTGTATTTCTTGATATTAGAATGCCGGATGGTACCGGTTTTGATCTTTTGGAACAGCTAAACTACCTTGATTTTGCATTGGTTATTTTAACCGCTTACGACGAATATGCGCTTAAAGCTTTTAAATTCTCAGCTATCGATTATATGTTGAAACCTCTCGATCCTGAAGAACTAATTAACTCGGTTAAAAAAATTAAAAGCAGCCTGAACGTAGAGAACAACCAGCTAAAAACATTACTTGAAAACATAAACAATTCGTTCAAACCTTTTCAAAAATTAGTGCTTAAAACGGCTGAATCAATTTATATCGTAAAAACCGACGATATCATCAGGATTGAGGCAGAAAGTAATTATTGTCGGTTTTATATTCATAACTCCCCCGCAATTTTTATTTCGAAGACCTTAAAAGAATACAATAAAATTTTGCAACAATCCAACTTTTTCCGACCTCATCAGTCACACCTCGTTAACCTGAACCGAATTGTGCGTATCGATAAACAGGATGGAATAACCATTCACATGGACGATGGGTCGCAAGTACCGGTATCGTTTCGTAAAAAAGATCTGTTACACGCAGCCCTTTCTCAACTGGAATAAAAAAGCCCCTTCACCATCAGATGAAAGGGCCTTTATTTATCTTTTAATCGTCTCTTATTTCACTTCTTCAAAAATAACCACATATGATTATCAATACATTAAGAACACATGGTACAAATATAACACAAATTAATCATCTATTTATCTACGCCACATCGGTTTCATTTCCGTTCTCAATAACACAAAATACTTAATATATCACTTTAACGCAGGAGTCTGATGATAACAACAAACAATATTTTCAATTCCTTTTCGAGATCAGGCTTTTTTGTTTTCCATATTATTTGTCACAACCACTTGAGACACATTACAGTTTTCTCCTACATTCATTGTTTTATTTCCAAACCGTCCGCATCGTCAACTATAAATATTAGACGGGACTCTCTTTTGAGTATACTGATCGCAAAATTTGTAACAAAATATTTTCTGAACGATGGATTTCGAGTCCTGAAGCGGGAAGAATCTTCACTATTGTTGACTGCGGACAATCTTCAATATCATCTACCAACGTTGTGAGAATATCCCCATCCTGAACGTCTCCTCTTCATTTTTCCCCGGGATTTCAATCTTTGTTTTACTGGATATCGGTTTGGAAATGGACGGTCGGCTGTGGTATTCTTCGATGTCAGTTTCGTTTCAATCCTTATTCTGTTGGATGCTGTTCTGGAAGGGAGGTGTGATTTACAAACCCGGTTAAACAATAATTGTTTCAATCCTTATTTTGTTGGATGCTGTTCTGGAAGTGGTTTATTTATATAAACTTTGCTGGTACTCCACAGGAGTTTCAATCCTTATTTTGTTGGATGCTGTTCTGGAAGTAAAATAGCATCATACACAACAAACGATGCAACTGAGTTTCAATCCTTATTTTGTTGGATGCTGTTCTGGAAGGTGGGCGGCAAAAAAGTATGGTTTATAACGTAGTTGGTTTCAATCCTTATTTTGTTGGATGCTGTTCTGGAAGGTTTGTACAAGTTGTCGAAACGACACGGCAAACCGAGTTTCAATCCTTATTTTGTTGGATGCTGTTCTGGAAGTGCAAAGCTCAATACCGGTACCAATAGCAGTAATGTGTTTCAATCCTTATTTTGTTGGATGCTGTTCTGGAAGTTGTGAGTGGTTGGATTTCCTGTTACACCGCTTCCTGGTTTCAATCCTTATTTTGTTGGATGCTGTTCTGGAAGATATTTACCATCTGCCCAATTGGGTTGCCGAACGAAGTTTCAATCCTTATTTTGTTGGATGCTGTTCTGGAAGAGTAGCCGGGCATTCGTAACGTGTACCTAGTATTTTGGTTTCAATCCTTATTTTGTTGGATGCTGTTCTGGAAGCACCGCCCCAGTCGCTTGTCATAAGCAACTTTCCATGTTTCAATCCTTATTTTGTTGGATGCTGTTCTGGAAGCACCGCCCCAGTCGCTTGTCATAAGCAACTTTCCATGTTTCAATCCTTATTTTGTTGGATGCTGTTCTGGAAGCACATTCCATTTAGAGTAGATACCGGAAGCAATTTTGTTTCAATCCTTATTTTGTTGGATGCTGTTCTGGAAGAGCTCGCCGTTAATATAATAAGCAGCTGCTGAAATATGTTTCAATCCTTATTTTGTTGGATGCTGTTCTGGAAGTGTTTAACTCTTCGTCGGCTATTCTCGCCGCTTTGGTGTTTCAATCCTTATTTTGTTGGATGCTGTTCTGGAAGCTTCATCGGCATTACCAACCAAGGGAGCAGTGAGAAGTTTCAATCCTTATTTTGTTGGATGCTGTTCTGGAAGAAAAATACGGGAAGAAGAAAAACCTAAACTAAACCGGTTTCAATCCTTATTTTGTTGGATGCTGTTCTGGAAGTAGGTTTTTCAACCTTTTTGGAACCGTCGCTTAATTGTTTCAATCCTTATTTTGTTGGATGCTGTTCTGGAAGAACTGCCAGTCGATTAGATTGGAGCTGCCAAATAGGGTTTCAATCCTTATTTTGTTGGATGCTGTTCTGGAAGGCAGTACCGTAACTGTATATATCACTCCTGATTTGAAAGTTTCAATCCTTATTTTGTTGGATGCTGTTCTGGAAGGAATAAACAACGCGAGGAGGTTCGTTTGAATTTAATGTTTCAATCCTTATTTTGTTGGATGCTGTTCTGGAAGATAATGGATTCATTGCTATCTGTTACGAAGGAGGTTGTTTCAATCCTTATTTTGTTGGATGCTGTTCTGGAAGACAGATTAATAGCCGTAAAGACTCATGCAGTCAGGGTTTCAATCCTTATTTTGTTGGATGCTGTTCTGGAAGCAAAGTACTGCAGTATTGGGTTTTTAATCTTATCGGTTTCAATCCTTATTTTGTTGGATGCTGTTCTGGAAGAAAATTGGGACTGTCAGCACTCGACCGTAAGGAACGTTTCAATCCTTATTTTGTTGGATGCTGTTCTGGAAGGGAACAGTTCGATGAAGAAACCGGTAAGCTTACACGGTTTCAATCCTTATTTTGTTGGATGCTGTTCTGGAAGTGTGGAAGAAAATGCCACGCGCTCCGATCTCAAGAAGTTTCAATCCTTATTTTGTTGGATGCTGTTCTGGAAGTTGATTGCACTTATAAATGACAAAGCTGTTGGCTGTGTGTTTCAATCCTTATTTTGTTGGATGCTGTTCTGGAAGACCGAGAAGTATTATGCCCACCTTCTTCCGAATCAAAGTTTCAATCCTTATTTTGTTGGATGCTGTTCTGGAAGTTGGCCTGCACCAAACGACAAAACAGTTGTTGGTTTGGTTTCAATCCTTATTTTGTTGGATGCTGTTCTGGAAGTCGAAAGCACCGTAAATGCCAAACGCCTGTACGAGCGTTTCAATCCTTATTTTGTTGGATGCTGTTCTGGAAGTTTACGGTGCTTTCGATATGGAAAAGCGGACTCATTAGTTTCAATCCTTATTTTGTTGGATGCTGTTCTGGAAGGGCACCGCCATAATATACCTGCAGCTGGCAATGTATAGTTTCAATCCTTATTTTGTTGGATGCTGTTCTGGAAGTTTTTTATATGCAAGTTCAGCCCGGGCAGAAGATTTTGTTTCAATCCTTATTTTGTTGGATGCTGTTCTGGAAGATGCCGCCGACATTACACGCATTTACCTGCTGCAATGTTTCAATCCTTATTTTGTTGGATGCTGTTCTGGAAGTCCGGCTTGCTTTTCGTTCGAAATCAGTTTTTAAGGTTTCAATCCTTATTTTGTTGGATGCTGTTCTGGAAGCAGGGTTTCTTCGGCAGCATATTGTTGGGTTAATGCGTTTCAATCCTTATTTTGTTGGATGCTGTTCTGGAAGATTTTAGCTGAAAAGTTATGTAGATGGCAATCACAAGTTTCAATCCTTATTTTGTTGGATGCTGTTCTGGAAGATGATTTAAGGCTTTCAACCGGTTTGAAAAATGCAATGTTTCAATCCTTATTTTGTTGGATGCTGTTCTGGAAGAGCTTCCGTGGGCTCCTTTAAAATGAACGCTAACATGTTTCAATCCTTATTTTGTTGGATGCTGTTCTGGAAGAGCTGATCGATCATATTAATGGACTACTGGATAATGGGTTTCAATCCTTATTTTGTTGGATGCTGTTCTGGAAGCCTGCCTCGCATTAGCATCATCACCTGTGGCAGTTAGTTTCAATCCTTATTTTGTTGGATGCTGTTCTGGAAGTTTGCCATTGCGGCAGTTTGCGCAGCAATTTCTTCATGTTTCAATCCTTATTTTGTTGGATGCTGTTCTGGAAGGAGCTCTCGCATGTATTCCAGCCATTCGGTATCGATGTTTCAATCCTTATTTTGTTGGATGCTGTTCTGGAAGAATGGTGTTCAATGCCAAGTATGCGGAAGACAATATGTTTCAATCCTTATTTTGTTGGATGCTGTTCTGGAAGATGGTTATTTTGATATCAACGGGTCGACAAAAGTATGTTTCAATCCTTATTTTGTTGGATGCTGTTCTGGAAGTCTCACTTTCTTCAATGGTTATCATTTCTCTTTATTGTTTCAATCCTTATTTTGTTGGATGCTGTTCTGGAAGTTAAAATTGCTATTATGAAATGGTTTGAAGTAGGAGGTTTCAATCCTTATTTTGTTGGATGCTGTTCTGGAAGAAGCGTTCCGGTAACCGGAAGTTCAGCAAGTGTTTCAGTTTCAATCCTTATTTTGTTGGATGCTGTTCTGGAAGTGCTGAACCTATCAGCAATAACAATAATACTATAATGTTTCAATCCTTATTTTGTTGGATGCTGTTCTGGAAGAATAAGCCCGTCTCTGTTCTCGTCTACATAATCATTGTTTCAATCCTTATTTTGTTGGATGCTGTTCTGGAAGATCTGCAACTCCATCTGATTCATATTCATTTTTAAAGTTTCAATCCTTATTTTGTTGGATGCTGTTCTGGAAGGCTACCACCGCAACCGCTACAACGAACGCCAATACAGTTTCAATCCTTATTTTGTTGGATGCTGTTCTGGAAGACCACTATTTATAGCTTCCGTTAACTGCTGAATGCTGTTTCAATCCTTATTTTGTTGGATGCTGTTCTGGAAGATACTCCCCACTGAGTGTAAGCGTCTACCCCATCTATAGTTTCAATCCTTATTTTGTTGGATGCTGTTCTGGAAGTGCCCAATGATTTAATCTTTAAGTATTTACTATTGATGTTTCAATCCTTATTTTGTTGGATGCTGTTCTGGAAGTGCACCACAGGCAATCGATACCACCAATGCTGTTTTGTTTCAATCCTTATTTTGTTGGATGCTGTTCTGGAAGTTCAAGGTATTTTATTTGCTCCTCTCCTAACCCGGTGTTTCAATCCTTATTTTGTTGGATGCTGTTCTGGAAGCAAGGCTTTTCTGTTTGAAACCAAAAAAGAGAGCTTGTTTCAATCCTTATTTTGTTGGATGCTGTTCTGGAAGACCAACTGGAGCAAATTTGGGTCGAAACTTATATAGAGTTTCAATCCTTATTTTGTTGGATGCTGTTCTGGAAGTTTGCCATTGCGGCAGTTTGCGCAGCAATTTCTTCATGTTTCAATCCTTATTTTGTTGGATGCTGTTCTGGAAGAAAGATATATTAAAGATTTTTTGGAATGGCTACCTAGTTTCAATCCTTATTTTGTTGGATGCTGTTCTGGAAGAAAGCAGCAACTAGCCAAGATAACCCTTCAACTGGCGTTTCAATCCTTATTTTGTTGGATGCTGTTCTGGAAGGGATAGTCGGACCTGTGACAGTTGTAAGGGCATTTAGTTTCAATCCTTATTTTGTTGGATGCTGTTCTGGAAGCCGCATTTTAATCGATCAATCTGACTTACAGAGCTATAACTTGTATTCCCGTATAACCCTAATTGTTTTTTCAATATGTCAAAGAACTCATTTATATGTGTTGTTTCATTCATTTCCGAAAACTTAAAACTCTAATTATCTATTATTTACATTACGTATTCAAACTAATAAAAATAAATTGTAACCCGTTAATCCTATTTTATACAGATGTTCCGGTATGTACAACCTAAACATCGTTGTTTATATTTGGTAGCTTTCGGGAACTTATTGTTTTCGATTACTTCTACCACCTCATTACAAACTTGTTTAATATCCTGCTTCGATTTTTCGCTTATTTCCACTTCAACCAATTTATTCGACGAACGGGTATAAACCAAAAATCCTTTGTTTACTACCTTACCAAAATTGCTCTCAATTAAAACAGCATAACATTCCAACTGGGTGCGGTAAGTATCATAAATCCGGTCTTCAAATTTAGCAAATTTATAGTCGAGTGGCGCCATCGTTCCATCATTTAATAGCAGCACTTCATCAAGTTTTCCACGCAACAAATTGTTCGTTAAATACTGTTCTGCATATTTTTCGGTAACGCCAATTCGTTTTCGTAAATACTCTTTGTTGCGTTCCAGTTTCAAATCGTGCACCTGCCTCCCCTTTTCAACTTTAAAGTGCCGTTCTTCGTATTGCGGAATACAAAGAACGTACTCGAAGTAAGTAAACCTCGGACAATACAAGTACTCTATTATATGTGATGGTGTAAGCGACATCAGAAAAACATTGCTTTTACTTCGTCGGTCACCAGTTTTTTATCGAAAGCCTGTCCTAATAAAGAGGTTTGTCTGAGTTCGTTTTTACTCATCGGGAAAATATATACCGAATCTGTTTCTTCGTCAATCAGTTCTTCTACTTCCAGTTCAAGAGAATCTTTTTGGTTCTCGTCCAGACTGCCCAAAAAAACCGATTTTTGCACCCGGTACAAACCTGCCAGCTTACATTTCTTTGCTACTTTGGTTCGCGACCTGTCCTTTTTTATGTCGTATAATAACCAGCAAATCATAACTTCCCTATTAAACTGTTCGCAAATTGATGTGCATCCTGCTGCATGGCATTTATACGGGTTTGATTGCGTCCTTTATAACGAATCTTATCTTCATCCAAAAACTTCATTAGTGCAAGCATTAACAGGTTTTTCCCCTCAGCATTTAAGCTCATACCATTGGTTATTAATGTGGTGTGCGTGTCGTTTACTTTTTTTGCCGAAAAGAGTTTAAAAACTACCTCGTCGGCATAAGTACGGTAGGGTTCAATAAAATCAAAAACCATACTTTTCATGTTGTAATCGTCGCGGTGCATAAATCCCACATAAGGGTCGAGACCTGCTACAACTAATACTTTTTCAATGCGGCTATATAATACGCCGTAAGCGTAATTCAAAAACGCATTAAATGGATCTTTTGCCGGGCGAAAACTTCGACCTTCAAATTTGTATCTTTCGGCGAGTAATATACTTAAAGTTTGAAAATACATTCTGCCAGCCGTTCCTTCCCAGCCCCGAATAGTACTGTCCACCGATTCAATTTTATCGCCTTCCAGTTTTTCTATTTTACTTTTTAAGGTTAAAATACCATCTATTTTTTCCTGAATAAGTTCACTGTTTGATGGTCGGTGATTTTTTAGACGTTTTAAAAAGTCTACTTGGTTCCCTAATTTTTCAGCCAGCCATTTTTGAATCCAAACCACTCCTATTTTGTTCAAACTTGCTTCCAATTGTTGTTTTCGTATGCGCGACGTGCTGCCAGGTTTACTGTGCCAAAACCGACCTACTGGCATTCCATCGTACTCAAAAACAAGAATATCAATGTTGTTCTTCATTGCCAAAATAATGGCATCGGTGCTAATAGCTGCGCCTTTACTCAATAAAATTGATGTCACTTTATGGCTTGCAAAATGGTGCTTTTGTTTCTTTCCATCTATTGTTAGTGTAACTTCAAACAGCTTGTCTTTTATATGTACATACGTTCCGTAGGTGTTTATTACTAATTGCATTTTTTCAAGCTTTGTTATTTTAGAATTGCAGTTTTATGATGCCTAGTAACGGTATCATATGAACCTATCCTCAATTATTACTTTACTATGCTTACTGTTCCAAAACCACGGCTAACAGCTTTGCCCATACCTGCCAGATCAGGAATTAGGGCGTTGCTTGTAAAGCTGCCTGAAAATGCTATCATAGTCTGGTCTTTAAAGCGTGTTTGTTTTTCGTTTAATCGCGAAACTACCATAATACGCTCCGATATGCGAAACGAAAGCCCTTTGTATAAACTAAGGATATTATTTTGCAATTGCCGGTTCAGGAATTCAGTTTTTGTTTCTTCGTTTAATTGTATATACTTTCTATAATTATTCTGGTTCAGTCCCATCCAAAGTGTTTTAAATGTATAGTTAAACAGTTGCTTATTAAGCGATAATTCCACTTTATTTTGAGAAATATTCTTCGCCTGAACCTTAAACTGGTTCCCTTCAATATCAATTTCTTTTATTTTTAGGAAAAGTGATACCAACAACTCACCACCTTCCTGAAATCCCACCAAAACAGGCATATTATCGATTACCTTGTACTGAACTAAGGGGTACGCATAACGCGCTTTCCCATCGGCATAATGGTTGTGCAACAACGGCGATTGCTCTTTAAATAAGTTGCCAAAATAACCACGCAATTTATGCGCATCGCGGGGTTGCAACGTAATATCGGGAAACTGGATTTTGGTTTGTGTTATTTGCATATTTAAAGAATATAGGTTGTATTTTCACTGGCAACGTAACCTCTATTTTGAGTAAAGTCGTCACTTGAATAAGTGTAGTTCTGACTGGGACTATTTAGCTCCGAAACATAAAAATTGAATAGTTTCTCAGAATCAAAATCAATCATTTTTGAATCATATGGAATTGGAACATTGATTACAAAATCGTAAAACTCTGTTTTTATTTTACTAAATACAGCATCCCTTTCCCAGGGGGTTAATTTTTCGGTTTTGCAAATAATTAAATATTCTTGCCAAATTTCTTTAGCCCTCTCATTTAACTGAATATAAATTGACTCGGTTTTTCTATTCTCGATTAATTCAAAATCAACCAAAGAGAAATCGAGGTTTTTAATTGCATTTAATATCGGCTGACTTGTGTTGTCGGATTGCTTTCTTACTTCAATAAAATATTTTTCAATTAACTGAATGTAGTCTTTCTCTTCAACTTCTCGAAATCCCTTCAACACATTTTCTGTTTTCAGCAATAAATCACTTCCATAAACAAAATTGCTCGATTTTCGGTAGTCTTCAATGTCATATACATACACTTCTGAAATACCGGGTTTTTCGTTGTAACGGTTTGCACGCCCTGCCGCCTGAACAATTGAATCGATTGGAGACAACTGGCGAAACACAGTATCAACTGAAATATCAACTCCAGCTTCAACCAATTGGGTTGAAATAATTACCATTTGTTGGTTTGATGTTTTCTTTATTCGATTAATGATTTCTTTTCGCTCGTAAGGGGTTATCAATGTGGTCAAAAAATAGGTTTCAATATTTGCAGTATCTAATTCTTCGCAAATAAACTTAAAAGTTTCACTGGCTGCTTTTTTTGTGTTTACAATTACTAAAACATCCTTTGTTGAATTATTTTGAATGTACTCTAAAAGCGTTGTTTTAAATTCATCAAAACCAATTTTACCATTAATAATTAGTTTCGTACGATTAAAAAACAGGAAGTACTTTTTATAATCCGGTACCAACTCAATAATATCTTCACCCGGCGTAAAAATTAAGGGCTGTGTTGCCGAAATCAAAATAAAATAGATGTTTAACTTTTCGCCTAATATTTTAAATGATTCGCGTATGGTTTCCCAATATTCATAGGGAATGGTTTGTATTTCATCGAGTAGAATTACCGAATTTGCCAAATCTGCAAACTTCATCAATTTTGCTTTATCGCACGACAATAATGTTTCAAGAAGCTGTACAAAAGTGGTAACCACAGTATCGGACTGCCAAGTTTCAATTAAGAATTTACTTTGAAAGAAGTCGGAAACTTTCTCGTTTGTTTTATAAACAGGTTCTGCTAAATGATGATGCTTCAACAAAACATCTGTATCATGAGTATTTAAAATGTCGGCATAAACTTCAAAATTTTGGTCAATAATCGACGTAAAAGGAATATTTATTATAATTTTTGAATTTTTAAAACCTGCCAATTTTCGCATTTTATCAGCAATGTTAAATGCCGTAATTGTTTTTCCTAAACCAGTTGGCAGTGTTACCGAATAAATATGCTGGTCTTTATCAAATACTTTTTCCAATTGTCCAAGCGATGAATAAAAAGCCTCATTTTTGAGGTTATTTATTTCTGACTTAGGTTTATTGAAACCATTACTTTCCCGGTACGCTTCGATGTTTTGAATTACATTTGACTGATTAACTGTGGTTTTAGTGTCACTTAAAATAACCTCATTTTTGTCGGAAAAAAGTAAGGTTGAATAAATGAGTTGATGGATATAAAACAAAGTAATTTTTGAATTTGAATCGATTTCGGAATAGCTTTCCTGAAGTATATCAAAGGAGAAATCTTCCAAAATATCATTGTATGTTTCGTTCAAAATAAAAGCTACAAAACTGTTCCAATCTATTTTAAAACTGTAATTTGAAATTTTACTATTTATCAATTCCTGAATCTTTTCAGAATTTATATTTTGTACGAGTTCAGGTAAAAGATTCCTCCATTCGGAACTAATCAAAACTTCATCAGCCAAATTTCCCAAACGACCGTGGTGCCTTTTTACAGCAGAAAAAGTAAAAGAAGAAAGTAACTTTGCAAGCTCATTGTTAAATCTTTTAGTTTCAAGAAACCTGTCAGTCACATAAAAAACAAATACTGCCGATAGCAATGCATGGCTTTTTTTCTTGTCGTGCACTTTATCCAAATTCCGAATATAATCCTGAAAAAAACTTGTGCCTTTGCCCAAATCATGAAAAGCCGCCGACAAATAAACCAAATCAATTATTAGTTCCGATACTTCAACATCTTCACCGTCATAATTAAAGGAAAGGTTCAATTCCTTCCCTTTAATTGTTTCAAGCGCCACATTAGCAACTTCTGACAGATGCGAGTTAAGAGTTTTTTCAGGATGTGATAATAGTTCCATATTTACAAGAATAAGATATTACCATATTCTAAGATTCGATAGTAGTTTTCGACTTTTGCTTTTACAGGCAAGCCGTTCTTTTCAATTAATACCTCAGAATATTCTTGAACTTCACGGTTTCGGTTCATTTCAATGGGCATATTATTGGCAGAATACATGGCTGAATAATCAAAATCGATGGGTTGTTCTTCTTTTATTTTAGAAAGATTAACGGCCGTAGCAATTTCAATAAATTGTTTCTCCGTATTTTCAATAAGTTCAGTTTTTATCACATCTACAAAATCTATTGTAGCAGTAAATTGCGCTAAACCCAGATAAGGCGAAAAATGATGATTTTTTGCTTTTATTCTTTCAGCCAATTCGTTGAAAGTAGTTTCATTGTTTTGCAAACCAAAATATATTCGATACCGGACATTTTTCAATAATTCAAATTCTATTTGCGTTCGTCCGGCTTTAGTTAAATCATAGAATGATTTTTTTGTGTTGATTAAGTTAATCGCCACATTTTCTTTTTTAACCGGATTGATTATTTGAACTGCTATATCTGAATTCGCTTTCGAAAAAAATTCCTGAACAGGAATTGCCCCATCGGGATAAACACCGTCAGCCACTTCCCGCTCCATTCCCAATATCGCACCCAAAAAACCAGCTATTGCCGTTCGGGTAGGTATTGAATACGTAAGTGGCGAAGTGGTTGTATTGTACTTTCGGAAATGCCCATATTCGCTACTAATATCGAAAATGAGGATTTCTTTAGAGTTCATCCTTACTAATTTTACTGATTAACTGTCCATCGCAAACCAACTGCACCCTCGAATCTGCTTTAAATTCAATGCTTGCAATTTTGCTTTTATTTGCCTTCAACTCGGCAAGCAATTCGCTAACATCAATCTTATAGTCTTTTACATTGCGAATTTGCATTTCGTTTATTTCGCCCGAATCCAGCTTAATTCTTTGGCGTAAACTTCCAATGTAAAAAGGTTCGTTGTATTCAATTACAAGTAACAACAATGGAGTTTGTCCAAATTTCGAACGAGAAATCAAGGACTTTGTACCTTCCCAAATTCCTTCTTTTAATAGCTCAACATCATTGTTTGTCATTTTAGAATATTGCGCTGATTTTTCATTGATTATCCCGTTAAAACCAATAACAGCGTATGGAACCTTAAATTCAGTTCGAAAAGTAGCTTGTGCTTTTTTTTCGCCTGACGCAAAAGCTCCCGTTCCTTGTTCTTCAATAATCTCGGTTTTATTTAATGAACGTCCCATTTGAAATTGAACTGGACCAATCCTTGTAATTGATGCATTACTTAAAGGAATAACTCCGCCAAAAGTGCGAATGTCAATACAAGTTTTCAATATGGTTTCTACTTGTTCGTCAAAATCTTTTGCTCTGCGTTTTCCATCTTTAATATATTTCTTATCGCCTTCGTTATAGGTTGTTTCTCGAACAAAAACATCACTTCCGTTTGTGCTATTAAAACCTTTATATTCAAACCAGTAATCACGAATTGTCCGTTTTAAGCGAACATCAGTTACTAAAACGGTACTGTCCTCGGTATCAAAGCGAGGACGGTTTTCGTTAATTGGGTCGCCATTTGGATTTGCATTCTCGATGTCGTACAAGAATAGAATTTCGCTGCGTTTGTTTATAATTTCACTCATAATATAATTTGTTTAGTATAGATTAATTTTCTTTTTTCTCTCGCTTAAATTGTTTGCCCATTTCTAAACCGGCAACAAAATAAAATGATAGTTCGTTGTTTGTCATTTTGTTCAACTCATGCGTTTTTAGAATAAATTTGCCATTCACAATTTCACGCAATTCAGTATATACATAGTTGTTTTTCTGATACTTCTGTATTTTATCCAAAGCTTCGGTATAAACATTCATCAATAACTCGGGATTAAGCTTATAACCTCTTAGCTTATTTTCAAAAGGAGGGTTACTGGTATTTAAACTTTGCGATTGAATATCATAAAGAAAACGCACCAATACACCCACGGCGAAAATTCCTACCTTAATATCGCTATCCAGAAAATTAGAATTTTCATTTGCAAAAGCGTTAAAACCTTCGAGGTTAAAACGGCTTACTTTTTTTAAGTTAGTTTCTACATCCATATATTTATATTTTTTGTTGTAATTAATTATTTCTAATTCTTGCAGATAAGCAATAAGCATAATTGCTTTTTTTACTGTTATTCGAGTTTGTTCAACATATCCGTTTTGTGATTTTCGCTTGTTATTATTATTTCTAATAAGAAGCATGATGTTATCGTACAAATAGTTTATAGAAAACCTTTGTCCTCTGAAAATCTTATTAACATTATCAAGAAAATGTGCCTCAAAAAAATCTTTAATGATTTCAAAACTGAACTTTAAATCTTTCCACTCTTCATTTTCTTTTATCGCATTTTTAAAGAGTTTTCTCTTATTTACCTTCTCTGGTTTTTCGATAAATAGTTTATTAAATCGAGAAGGAAGTTGCTCTTCCAGGTGCAACTGAATTTTCATTGATGCTTGAGCAGTTTTGTAAAAAACTATATCTAAACTGAAATAGTTGTCTTCCTTGGCAATAGTTCTCATCACAAACTCTTCTGCACGCCTTTTTCTTTCTTTTGAAATATTTTTCTGCTCAATTAAAGCAGATCTCAAAAGTCCTATAATCTTCTCCAATGGCAATTTATCCACTTTTAGGATAGGATTTGGAACAATCAAATAATCATGCCCATAGAAGCGAGCAGACAAGTTTTCTTCAATATATTTGCGTCCCAATTCCAAAACAATAGCTGAATCACTTGAAATTGGATAATTTTTCCAATTATTTTTGATATTAAAAAACCCACTTAAAAACCCACGTTTATCAGGCGTTGAGTAACTAAACGGTGCTGCAAAACCGTAAATATCTGTTTCTTTTTTAGAGGTTACAGAGCATACTTTGTTAATTGATTTCGATTGAGCATTTGGACTTTTTCTTTTAAACTTTGTTTCGCTAGCAGAATCTAAAATTATAGATTTTACAACATGACAATCTCTAAGATATAAAGCTTCCCCATTCATCTGAATTAAGGTAGAAATGGCAATTGTATTCTCCTTTGATGCAAAATTTTCAAAACGGCTTATTATCTCACGGATAATTTTAAAGAAATTATTGCTAAAAGTATTACCAATTAACTGAAAGTATTCCTGTTCTTGATGAATACGTTCCATTTTACTTTTGAACTTAACGATCTCAGTATGGCGCTTAATTACTTTTGGTAATTTTTTTCTAATATTGTCAATAATTTCTGCCTTTTTACCAATAAATAGTTTAGTAGTAAAAGTAATATCTCCGCCATTTGCTGAACCTTTTCGGTACGCATATTTTCGATAACCTTCTTTCTCGGCACTTACTTTTTCAATATCAATGCCTTTGTATTCACAACTCAGTTCGCCTTTGGTATTCGTAATCTCAAAAAGCAGTAACAACATCTGATAATCTTTGCCCGAAAACATATTCTCAATGTACAAATCAACTGGTTCAAGACCTTTATTTTTTTCCAGTTGCCACTCGCCAATGACCGCTATTGCTTTATCTTGCATACTATTTCAATTTTGTTTTTCTCTTTTTTCGTTTTACTAAAACCATAAAATAGGTTAAGCTTTTCAGCGGATAAAATCCGCTGCCCCTATTCTTTCTCTAAATAAACCCTCACTTGAACTCTACTAAAAGGGTGTGCATCCGGGTCGATACTTCGTATTTTAGCGTTTAACTTTTCGCCCTGGTCCATCATCCGGGCAATTATTTTATTGTCGGTGCGGGGCAGGAAACCCAATTTTCGGTTTTTGTAATGCACCTCCACCGCAAAATAGTCGTGTTGGTTTTTGGCATCTCTTTGTAAACTTAGATTGTCGCCAACTTTTAAAAACGATTCAATTTCGGCCCCATTGTAATATTGGAATCCTGCGATGTATGGAGAATTGAGATAAACCTCGCTTGTTTGAGTTGTAAGTTTCGCCCCGGCATACTTGGCTACAAGTACCGAAGCACCACTTAAAAATATCCGTTTTAAAAAATCTATTCTGTTCATGATAGAAATTTGTATTTTCCTGCAAGTTCGGTTTTCATTTTCCGTATTTCCCGGAATTTCAAAAAAGTTCTTGGCTTATTTTTATTTTTTCTTTCACAAACTTCAAAAATCCACCGTCGCCTATCAAAGATATATCTTCGGCAATACCCAACACAAAACGTGCAGGACCTTCGTATTTTGCTACCGGGGCTTTAAACAAAAATTTATTATTTGGTTTTTCTGCAATGTTTTTTCCCGCCAATGGGTATTCTTCTGTTAATAAATTTCGCGCCCGCAGGTTCATTGTAAACTCAACCTGCTTGTTTAATTCTCCTGTGTTGCGGAAAACATCAACGGGCATAGAGCGGTGTAAACGTTCAAACTCCCAATCAAAAGGTGTTGTAACAATATCGCCAATACGGCAGATTTTAAACTGGCGATTTTTCTTCAATTCTGTATCGAAAGCCCAAAGCAGATTAAAATCTTCCTTAAATTCAAAAGGTTCCACCCGGCGGTTCCGCACGGTTTGGCTATTGCCCGAAGAATAATCTACAAGTAAAACCTGCCTTCTACCTTTTTTTGCCTGATTAAGCGATAATGCGATGGCCGATTTTTCTTTTTTCAAATAGGCATCGATTACTTTTTCTCGATTAAGAAAGGCAACCAGTTTTTGTTTCAACTTTTGCACCGAAATAGAATGGCCTTCGATGGCATCAATTGATTTTGACAAAACATAAGCTTCTTCTTCGGTAAAATGAAGCATATTAGATAAAAGGTTACTGGCTTCACTTTTGGTTTCTATCCAGAAGCGGCCCTCCTTTTGAAGCATATTAAAACCGATGGTTTGCAACTCGTTACGGTACTCATAAAAGGCAGACTTGTTGATTTCCAGAAAATCCATACATTCTTCTTTCGTTTTTGGGTAACTCCCCGAAAGAAAAAGAATCATGCGAAGCAATCGGAATGATTTGTTATTGTGAGGCATTAGGCTATTGTTGAACTTATGTGCCTAAAGTTATAAAAATTTCAAAATGTTTTACAATATGCTATACTCTACCTTAGATTTTAATAGATGTTGTAATCTCTATTAAAACGGTAATCAATAATAATTTTATTTTTATTGTATGGAAACAAGTTTCAAAAACGTTTCTGCTTGCCTTTTATTTTCAGCCTTTGTCTCTTACTAATTTCTGGCGACCTACTCCTCACCATCAAGCGATTTACATCTCTCGCCCATTGCGCCAACTGAAATTGATCAATTATCTGTGTCGGAATTTGGATTTCCTGCTCAACCTTTGCCGATAAATAAAATCTTGGTCGTTCCTGAAACTCGGAAAGCCGGATCGGATAACGAATCGGATTTCCTATTTCATCTATGATAAAAACAACGTGTCCCCTTCCCGATCTCCGCACCTCCACATTAAAAAGCTCCAGCGATTTATCGTAAAGCTGTTTTGTGTTTATGGATTCGATCTGGTTCAGCTGATAAAATAAACTCTCCAGGTTCTGTTTCAGGTTTCTGCTACCTGCAGAAAATTTCAAGTTAGATTGTACCTGGTTTTGTTCTTTGGAGAGATCATACTTTTGTTCCAGGGATTTGATGAATCGTTGCGTTTTTTCCTTCTCGTAATTGTCCTTTATTTTCTTCCCGGTTTCGCAATCAATCCGAGTAGAAACAATATGAAAATGTGTCCGGTCAAGGTCTGAATGTTTAAAAACAAAATAAGGTTGGCTTCCATAGCCCAGATGTTCCATCATGTTTCCAATTTCAGTTCGCATTCCTTTTTCTCCCAGTTTGACCAAATCCGTTACTGTTGGATTCACAGAAATATGCAAGCCTTTCTTTTTCACCCGGGTATTCCTTTCCTCAATCTCTTTCAGGATATTTAGCCGGGCGTGTTTTGTTCCGGCAAAAGGATTTATGGTTGGCGTATTACCACTTTTATAGAAATGTGCCTTTTTCTGTTCTACCTTCTTTTCGTTGTAAAACAAAGCATTCTGAGTATTGCCGGATTGATGGATTACAATTACCATGGTAAATAGTTAGCGTAGGCGTTTTTGTAAAAATGCTAGGCATTGCATCATCATCTGAAAAGCCTGTTTGAGTAGTTGCCGGTCATTATCTCCAACATTGTATGCAGAAAATGAATTCATTTTTTTAGAGAGCTGGTTCAGGTTCACACCAATCCTATTCAATTCATAGTCCAGATTGTTCAGCCGATCTTTTGTCTCCGGATCTAAGCGAACTTCCTTCTTCACTGATCTTCGAAATATGGAATAACGTATATAATCACTCCGGCATCCAAACTTCCCGGTACGTACCAAACTATCCAGTCGCTTCTTTTCCTCTTTGGTGAGAAGCAGCCGGATGATCTCGGTTCGTTTTTCGTGCTCCGGTAATTTTGGTCGCATAATATACTTTCGTTTTGCTTTTTTAGGGAGGGGACTGCAAGTTGGTTTGGTCAAAACCAGGGGCTCCTGCCAGACAAGATACCGAAGGTTTTTATGGTAATAAAAACACATCTTGCAGTCCCCTCCCCCGTAGTTATTTCTTAGTGACTTTTCGTGGTCTTCTCAGGTCGGGAAGTTCCCAAAACACCTCTATGAAAAAGTTAATCGTTGCTGAATCATTTTCTTCTGCTTTCTCCCTGCAGCGTGATAAAACTGAACATTGTTTTTAGCCGGTCACCAATCATTCCTCCGTAAAATTCATCGGATGAAAGTGTATTGAATGTGAAATTTGAAGTGGCATGAGTAATAGTTCCAACATCACTTCTGAGGCTTAATAATTCAGAAATTGGCCGACTGATATTTCCGTAATCCATGACCGTTTTTGATTCCCTTCCAAACTCATCGATGATCAAAGGTCTTTTCACAAATGTTTCCATGGATTGCTCTTTGATCTGCTCCTGCAGTTGAACGGATTTGATAAACCGAAGTACAGGATAACTCAAATTCAGTTTTCTGACGATATGGTTGTGAAGCAAGGAGTAAGTTTCGAGCAAAACGGTTTTGCCACATCCGTATTTTCCTTGTAACAATAATCCCTTTGTGAGATCCCCGGTGAAAAAAGAATTTCCGGTAACGTACCAGTAAAGTTGTTTTATCACCGGTTCGTTGTATTTGTCGATTACAAAATTCCGGTCCTGATTTCGTTGAGCCAAGCAAGTGTTTCCGAATGCTTTTATCAAGTTTTGAAATTCAGGATATTCAAAAGGAAAAATGAATCGTTGCCGGCGCATCTTTTCTTTTTCACCGGCAATTATCTTTTGGGCATCGTTGAGCAATACATCGCAGAAATTTTGCTTAGTCAAAATCACTTCCTGTGTGGACAAATCCTTTCCCTTTTCCATACGTTTTTGTATTTATGTTTTTGTCTTTAGTATTTATATTATAGGGTGAGAGTCTAAGGTCAGACCTAAGTGCATACCTAGGTATCAGAATCTGATACTTAGTTTTAACCCTAAATCCGCCCCCGGGAAAATAGTTTAACAATCCCGCTTCCTTCAATTGTCCCCGGGCTGATTTCAGTACCTGCAACGAAATATTGGCATTGGCCGCCAGTCGTTTGTCGGCATATTCGATCCATTCCGGCCATCGTGAACGGTTGGCCACATGAAGCAGAAAGAAATACAACCGAGTTTCATTTCCGGTAAAATTTAGCTGTTCATCCAATCGCCAAAAGTTATTAATCAGCTCAAACAGATTCATTGCCTAACACTATTAGGCCGCTTATTGAATGTTGCTTTTGCTTCGTTTTCGATCTCCTGCAGTGTTTTCTTTTTTCCACTGGTGATCCATTCCAGTAATTCGTCTTCGAAAAAGTAGAGTTGTTTTCCGTTTTTATAACAGGGAATCATACGTTTGCGCACAAGGGTGTAAACGGTTGGTTTTGCTTTTTTGATGATCTGACAGGCTTGGTCAATTCCGATCGGAATACGTTTTTGATTTTCAAACGGTGTTTGGCCTTTTTCAACCATAACTTTTAATTCTGCCACTTCGGTAACCAAGTGGGCTACTGCTTTGGGTAAGTTTTCAAAAGAAATTTCTTTGACATCCATAACTATGTTTTTTAATCGTTATGGAGCAAATAAAGCCAGTGTTTTTCCTGTGTCGTAAAAACACAGAAGAAACACTTCAAAAACACTGGGAATGATGATTTTTATTTGTGCTTATTCTTCGGAAAGATTTTTCCTGATTTGAATAATACCTCTCTGCTCGTCATCTTTTAAATGCCGTTTGATGGTTTCGGTTTCTACATTACCTAAAATTGAAGTAAAGACTTTTTTCAGAAAGGCTGCCATTTGCAGCTGATTACCAATCCTGAAATGGTTCCAGATATTCCAACCGAAATGATACAGGTCGATACTGTTTAATTTTTTAACTTCTACCGATTGAATTTCACGGATCGGCTTCTTCTCTGCATAAGATGTTATGTTTCGGGAAAGTAGGACTAAATCTTTATCGGAGGTATAGGGGGCAAAAATGGTTTGTGAATATTGAAGTGCGATAGCTATCTTATTATTTTCCTGATCTGCGATCAGCTGTTTTTGCTCGGTCCTGATCTTATCGATCCTGGCCGGATCATTGGATTTTTCGATGGGCTCTGTTATTTGTTTCTCCTTTGGAAAAAATCGTTGCTTAATAAGAGTGAACAGGTCTTTTATGAAAATTGAAAGCAAACCATAAACCAGTATTCCAAACAAAGTAACAGCAACAAAAACAAAGTTCGCAGTGAACTCATCTGCTCCAACACTGATGGCGAACATTCTTGCAAGAATGCCCAAAATAATACATCCCAACAAAACGGATAAATAAATGACGATATTTTCAAAATATTTGGAGTGCATCTCTTTCTCAGCTGACTTTTAAGTGCAGGACTACAAGCTTCTGTAATTATGTGGTTTTTATTAAATCTAATTAATGATATGTGTTTCTAACTATTGCAAGGTAAGAAATGTAAACTGAATGTAATAAAAAGTGTCTGCTTTTTGAGTGTTGTTACTTAAACCAATAAGTAATAATTGAAAGTAAAGAATCGGAATTGATTTTATTTGAACAAATAAAACATTCCTCAAAAGAAACGAAAAAAGGAAAAAAAAGAAAAGAAAGCAGGGGTGTTGACGGCCGTGGATAAAATGCAGGATTGCCACGGATACCTGTAAATAAACTAGTCCAACCTGCAATATTACTAATCCGCGGCATTCATCTTGATCTTGCATTTTTCCCAGCCTGGCTTTGTGGGGAGGCCGGCGACCTTGGGTTTCTTTTTTGTTTTTCCACCTGTTAAAGCTTTAAAACCTGTAAAATCGTTATTTGTGGGCGGCCTAAGGAAAAGTGCAGGACTGTAGTGAAGCGAAAGGATGGCTCTTTTACGTGCGGTGCCTGAAGGCGTTTTTCGCTGTAACGGTGGAAGAAGCGACCGTTCTCCGTGAGTGGGCGAACGGGATCAGGGAGTGTTGGAGCCGGTCAGGGGAAATGGCCGTGGCATTGAAAAAACAGAAAGATTGTAAAGGTCACAGATTAAATTCCACCTACTAATTATTGCTCGCCACTTATTCTTTTTAGCTGCCGGGGACTACGATTCATAACCACAATTGTTCCTGTACTACTTCCTGTCGCACTTCCTGTATTACTTCCGGTCGCACTTCCGGTATCAGAACTGATACAGGAAACTTTTCATATCTGGGTTGCTAGGGAGTAACACGTTTCTTTATTTTTATCATTTTTGCAAGAGTAGGCCAATTCAAATTTTTGCAACAGCAACTGTAGAATTTCATCCATGACAGAAAGTTTATCCGTAGTTAGCAGTGAAATCCCATGGTAAAATCGATTGTAGTTGCCCAGTTCTGTAAAGAAATTATCTCCACTACATTTTTCAAATAGAAACTCCATTTTCTCCAGTTTTGGTTCCGCATATACACAGAGGCTCCAAAGATTAAAAGCCGGTAAATAATTGGGAAAGTAGCTTAGCTTTGAATAAATAAAAGTCCTTAATATTCGTAGTACAGCTCGAGCAAACAATTCGCCCAATCCTTCGTAATTCTCATTTTCAGCATTCTCCCTTAAAATAAAATACTGAGCGGCCAATTTTATTGAAGAGCTGTAATAATGGTCAAGGTCAGGATATTCCGGAGTATAAGGATTTTCCCAGTGAATGGCAGGATGATTTTTATTGGATTGATACCTGAGGTTTTCCGACACCATTACTTTTTTGAAAAAAGCCTGATGATAAAACAGATTTGTCTGAACCCAAATCCGGGTGTGTCCAATAAGCACGACCTCAATTTTACCTTCAGATTTTGCTTTTACAGATTGCCGGATCTGATTCAAAACTTCTGTTCCCAACCCTTTACCGATTAGGAGAAGAATATAGGTCGTGGTGTAATGATTTTGAGACTGATGAAATAAATAGATTTCTTCAACCTCGTGAACTTCTACTATTTTAGAAATTATTGAAGACAGCTCTTTATCTTCTGTTGAAGAATCGGGATCGTCAGTACTCTTTTGTATCAGAGCATCGGATTTTAGTTGTCTTTTAAGCTCCGAAAAACGATCTGAAACCAATTTGTGAAGTTTTACTTCTGCTTCAACAATACTCTCATATAAACTTTCATTGAGCTCTACTTCATCTCCATTTTCTGCCACTTCTTTTGCTTTTTCGAGTTCAGAAACGAGGTAGTACTCCTTCCCGCTTTTTTTAACAAATACTCCTTCAACACGGGGTACAAAATGAGTCAATTGTTTGATTCTTTCATGCAAGTCAATAGCATCAAAAGCATGCCCGATAAAGAGTATTTCAAGGAAACGGATAGTATATTCATAAATGTCCAGATATGAAAGAAACATTGCGGAAAGCGAACCACGACTTCGAAAACGATTGGCTTCGGATAAAAGGATATCCCGGTCATGATAATAGCCTTCCCTGTATCTTTTAAATCTCTTTTTAAAGGAGGCCCAGTCGGTTTCGGGACATTCTTTTGCCTTTGGGTTTTGATATATGATGGCTGACCTCCGGCAATAGCAGGCCATAAAGGGATTACCTGTACGGTATTCAAAATTCATCTTCCCCTGGAAAATGACATGGAATAATGTGTTATTCTCATTCCTGCTGTTGCGAATCCATTTTCGGGCTTCTATCCTTTCGACTTGTCCGGGGTCGGAAGTTATAATTGTAATATGTGCAGGTTCACTTGTTTTGGCCGTGTGATAGAAAATGTAGTTTATTGGGAATTCGTGAGTTAACTGTAATAGTTTCTCTTTTAAATCTTCATTCTCCGTTTTTGAGGATACAGATTCCCGAAATGTTTTTTTACTAGAAGAGCATGGTGCAAATTGGAAGTATCTATTTACACTTTCTTTTTCTAATTGGGTGAACGACATGTTGTTCATTAAATTTGGACAATTCATCTTTATTTTCTTAGGTACATTGGTTAATAATCATTTTGACATCTTATTATATTTAATAGGTCATGCATTGCATTGAAGTTTTCTAGTTGAACGGAATCGATAGGTACTAAATCCGCTTGGAGCATATTAAGCAAATAAGAATTGAACTATATATTGTATTTCAATACAAATATATATCATTTTATAATATTTTACAATACATTTTTGTATTGTATTTTAACACAATCAAAAAGAGCACTAGAATACTGTATTTTTCTGTACTGTTTTTTGATAAACTTATCTATTAAAATGCCTTATGAACAGGATAAAAGAAGTACTAAAGGAACAAGGAAGAACTCAAACATGGTTAGCTGAGAAGATCGGTAAGAGTTATGTAGTTGTTACAAACTATTGCAATAACAATACCCAGCCAAGTTTGCCAGTGTTGAGAAGCATTGCTGAGGTTTTGGATGTGGATGTTAGGGAGTTATTAGTGTCTACTAAGGAGTAATTTCTATCTAATTTTTCATAAACGAACACAACATTTCCTAAAATTCTTCCTGTATCAGTACCAGCACCACTAGCAGTACCAGATCTGGTACAGTTAACTTTTCATACTTGGTTCATAATAGAGCAACATATTACTTTATATTTATTACAAATTGCGTAGCCTAATTACCCGTTTTTTAATTTTATTAAAGTAGATCTATTGTTATTTCGTTTTTTTCTTTATTTTTACACCAATTAGAGTAGTATGACTACGCAAAACCAAACAAAATTAAAGACTCTTTTTGAGTTATTGAATCCCAATAATGTATTAACATCAAAATTATTGGATGAGAATGATATATCCAGACATTTAAGAAGATATTATCAGGATAATGGTTGGATAGAATCAATTGGGAAAGGAGCATTTAAGAAACCGGGCGATACACTGGATTGGCACGCTGGAGTAAACGCTCTACAATTTCAGCTGAATTTAAATATTCATGTGGGTGGATTAACCACAATGACTTTATACGGTTTAGGGCACTACCTAAGATTAAGCCAGGAAACACTATACCTATTTTCTCTCCTAAAAACAAGGCTTCCCAAATGGTTTACAGATTACAATTGGGATGTTGAATTATCCCATAAACCAACTTCATTCCTGCCAGGATCCATCGGGATAAAGCAAATGGACGTTAATGGAATAACTATTAATGTTTCAACACCGGAACGTGCAATTCTCGAATGTTTACTTTTGGCTCCTCATAATGCCGATCTAGTGGAGTGCTACCAAGTCTTTGAAGGCTTGGTCAATTTAAAACCCAAACTGGTCAGTGAGTTGTTAATGACTTGTAACTCGGTAAAAGTTAAACGTCTGTTTTTATACATGGCCCAAAAAGCAAACCACCAATGGTTACAGTTCATAACACCGGATAAAATAAATATTGGCAGAGGAGATCGCATGATCACTAAAAATGGAATGTACATATCAGATTATCAAATAACCGTACCAAAAGAATTAGCAGAATTATGATTTCACCAACATATCGGGCACAAGTAGATCTATTGTTACAGGTACTTCCGTTTGTGGCAAAAGAAGAATTGTTTGCCCTGAAAGGCGGTACAGCAATTAACCTTTTTGTCAGGGATATGCCACGCTTATCGGTTGACATTGATTTAACCTATTTACCTATAGATTCCAGAACTGATGCTTTAAAGAATATACAAGATGGGTTAGGTAGGATTAAAACTAATATCGAAAAAAATATTCCGAGAATACGAATAAATCCCGTTCCGTTAATTGAGGGAGCTGATGTTAAATTAAATTGCCAGAGACCTGGAGCACAGATAAAAATAGAGGTCAATACAATCACCAGAGGCAATGTCTTTCCCACTCAATTAATGCAGGTTGTTGATCCTGTTCAGGATGAGTTTGATAAGTTTGCAGCCATCAAAGTTGTTTCAATGGCTGAATTATATGGCGGAAAGATCTGTGCTGCAATTGACCGCCAGCATCCGAGAGATATTTTTGATGTAAAACTATTACTTGATAATGAAGGATTATCTGATCCTATTTGGGAAGGTTTTAAAATTGGGTTGATCAGTCACTATAAACCAATTGGAGAACTATTGAATCCCGTATTAAAAAATCAAGAATCTGCTTTTAATAATCAATTTGCCGGAATGAGTACTGAGTCATTTTCATATCAAGATTATGAGGATACAAGAGCAGCACTGATAAAAATGATAGATGAGCGGATCTCAGATGACGAGAAAAAATTTCTTTTAAGTTTCGAGTACGGAGAACCAGACTGGAGTTTATTCCCAATTCCGGTATTAAAAAAATTACCTGCAGTACAATGGAAGCTAATAAACATCAATAAACTAAAAGAGCAGAACTACAAAAAGCATCAATCAAAAATTGATTATCTGAAAAGTGTTCTAAAATTATAAGTAACATTGAAAGGCTATTCACCTATGTTCTTGATGTCATCTAATTTTATGGCTTGTGCTGCCTTGTTTTTCTTCTCGTCCACCACTTTTGCATAAATCTGAGTGGTTTTTACATTCGTATGTCCAAGCATTTTACTAACCGTATAGATATCTGTTCCGCTTGATAATTGTAAGGTTGCAAATGTATGTCTGAAATTATGAAATGTGATCTTCTTTTTGATACCTGCAGCTTCAATCCAATTTTTTAATGGTCTAGAAATCCATGCCGGCCCCGGCAAATCTTCAAAGACTAATTGCTCTGGTGTTCCTACTTCCCCACAAAGCTGCAAGGCTTGTTCTGAAATCGGAGTATACTCAAATCCTTTGGTTTTCTGTTGTGTAAATTGTAATCGCGCTTGATTTCCATCAACGATAATTTCGTTCCATTTTAATTGTTGGATATCAATGAGACGCAATCCGGTAAGGGCAGAAAAAAGCGCAGCTCTTTTAAGAACGTCTCGCTCACAGGGAGTCGCTACTAGCTTATTTAATTCCTCTACGGTTAGGTATTCCCTACGAGATTCCTGCCACTGAATCCCTTTTATCTTGGCAGATAAATTGATAGCCAGATAACCATCAATGAAGGCCTGCTTAAGCGCTGCCTTAAAAACAGAAAAGTAGGTGGATGCGGAATTATGCGATAGCTTACCACCTTTGTTGCCCCCTCGTGGTGCTGACAAGAGAAAAAGTCTGAAATTTTCAGCCAGACTTAAATTTAATTCTGAGAATAAAAGTATATCTCCTGCATATAGTTTTAGGAACTCAATGGAACGTTCCCAATTTATCAAAATAGATTTCGAGCTATTTGAATGACGTTTATAAGTTACTTTGGTAAAGTAATCGATAAAATTCTGCTGTAATCGTTCCTTTTGCTCAGCCTGAGCGCTTTCGGTACCATTGTATAGATCCGCATGATCATATTCGCGTTGTCGGAGCTTACGAACGCCATCAGCATATAACATGCTTTCTCTATCAACTTCACTCTTACAAATAATTATTCCATTATCATCGCGTTTAGGCTTGTAGGTCTTTATTCCCTCGGTGTTAATCCGAACATTCCCCTTTTTATTCCATACCACTGTAGTTACACTCCTATTGAGGTATTCTCGAATACGTTGAGGCGTTTTCTTTCCTGGAACAAATACGGGATAACTTTCTAAATAAATGTACCACTCATTTCTATTTTCAGCCTTACGAAGCCTAACGGTTACTTTAGTTTTTGATAATTGTTTCATGGGGTATTAGTTTATTTTATTGAGAATAACTTTTCGATTTGTTCCTTGGGCACATATACATACTTTCCAATCTGTCTTCTGGGTATGCTGTATTTTCGAATCGTTTTATTCACAGTTGAAGGAGACACTCCAAATTTTTCAGATACCTCAGCGATAGTATAACATTCACTTTTATCATAATGCATTTTTACTGGTTCTTCCTCAGGCTCTTCCGCTAAATCAACAGCAGTAAACATTGCTTCAATATGCACACGACTAACCCTAGTCAAGCGTTGCCCTAAGTTATAAGCTGGAATTTTCCCCGATTTAATAAGGCGGCGAATAGTATCTTTTGATATACCAAAAAGAACAGTCGCTTCTGAAACAGAAATAAATGGACGAGTTTGAATTTCGACAATCTTATCAATCGAGTCTTCCAAAAATACTTGCTTTTGCTCTGCCTCCTTTGCTCGTCTTTTTTTCTCTCTTCCTGATTTATTTACACAGTAAGGACTACAAAAGCGAGTGGTAACGGTTTTAGCTTCGAAAGGCTTCCCACATTGCTCACAAATCTTTGGTAATTTCAATTGACTTTTTGCCATTCTTTCTCCAGTTTTTAGCCTCGTTATACAAAATAAGCACACATAAGACATAATAAGACCGTTTAACGCGCACATTAACATCGAATAGCGCGCGTATCAAATATGGTACAAATATATGACAAAAAATAATAACAAACTATTTAGATAAATAATTTCTTGCAAATAAAAAACGCAGTAAATCAAAGACTTACTGCGTTTTGCTAATTATTGAATATTGTTAATAATCGCTATCTATTTCACTTCTTCAAAGTCAACATCGGTTACTTCGCCGTCGTCTCCTTTTGAATCACCACCTTGTGCTCCTGCATTCGGATCGGCTTGTGGTCCTCCCTGAGGTCCTTCAGCACCACCTTGTGCTTGCGAAGCGTTGTACATTTCCTGCGAAGCTGCCTGGAATACAGTGTTTAACTCATTCATTGCAGCATCAATTGCAGCCAAATCTTTTGAAGCATGTGCTTCTTTCAATTTTTTCAATGCATCTTCAATCGGGCCTTTTTTGTCAGCAGGCAATTTGTCACCATACTCTTTCAACTGCTTCTCAGTCTGGAATATCAAACTGTCAGCCTGGTTGATTTTATCAGCGGTTTCTTTTACTTTTTTATCAGCTTCTGCATTTGCTTCAGCTTCCGATTTCATGCGGTTAATCTCATCATCCGAAAGACCTGAAGAAGCCTCGATACGAATCGACTGCGATTTACCTGTTGCCTTATCTTTAGCATGTACATGCAAAATACCGTTAGCATCAATATCGAAAGTTACTTCAACTTGTGGTACACCGCGTGGTGCCGGTGGAATTCCATCCAAGTGGAAACGACCAATAGTTTTGTTACCCGATGCAATTGGACGCTCACCTTGCAGAACATGAATTTCTACAGAAGGCTGATTGTCGGCAGCGGTAGTAAATGTTTCCGATTTTTTAGTCGGAATAGTTGTATTCGACTCAATCAACTTGGTCATTACACCTCCCATGGTTTCAATACCTAATGAAAGCGGAGTTACGTCAAGCAGAAGAACGTCTTTTACTTCACCTGTTAAAACACCACCCTGAATAGCTGCACCAATTGCAACCACCTCGTCAGGATTTACACCTTTTGAAGCTTCTTTACCAAAGAACTCTTTTACTTTTTCCTGGATAGCAGGAATACGTGTTGATCCACCTACTAGAATTACTTCGTCAACATCGCTTGCCGACATTCCTGCATTTTTCAATGCCTTACGACAAGGTTCTATTATTGCGTTAATCAAAGTATCAGCCAACTGCTCGAATTTTGAACGAGACAATGTTTTTACCAGGTGTTTTGGGATACCGTTAACCGGCATAATGTATGGAAGATTAATCTCGGTTTGAGAAGAGCTCGACAATTCGATTTTTGCTTTCTCAGCAGCTTCTTTCAAACGTTGCAATGCCATTGGATCTTTGCGCAGGTCAATGCCTTCTTCGTTTTCAAACTCGTCGGCCAACCAGTCGATAATTACCTGGTCGAAATCATCACCACCAAGGTGAGTATCACCGTCGGTTGATTTTACTTCGAAAACACCGTCACCCAGCTCCAGAATAGAAATATCGAAAGTACCACCACCAAGGTCGAATACCGCGATTTTCATGTCTTTGTCCATCTTATCCAAACCGTAAGCCAACGATGCAGCAGTAGGTTCGTTAATGATACGACGCACTGTTAAACCTGCAATCTCACCGGCTTCTTTTGTTGCCTGACGTTGTGAATCGCTAAAGTATGCAGGAACAGTAATTACTGCTTCTGTTACTTCTTGTCCAAGATAATCCTCAGCTGTTTTCTTCATTTTCTGAAGTGTCATTGCCGAGATTTCCTGTGGCGAATATTTTCTGTCATCGATTTCAACACGTGGTGTGTTGTTGTCGCCTTTAACTACTTTATAAGGCACACGGTTTACTTCTTTTGATACCTGATCAAAAGTTTCTCCCATAAATCGTTTAATCGAGAAGATTGTTTTGGTTGGGTTAGTGATTGCCTGACGTTTTGCAGGATCACCAACTTTGCGTTCTCCGTTTTCTACGAAAGCAACGATTGAAGGTGTTGTACGTTTTCCCTCGCTGTTAGGGATAACTACAGGCTCGTTACCTTCCATTACAGAAACACAAGAGTTTGTGGTTCCTAAGTCAATTCCGATAATTTTTCCCATTGTTATATTTTTTAAGTTTTTATTGTTTCTAAAAATTTACGTCAGAAAATAATCAATGATTGTGCCATGGGAAAATCAGTGGAATGAATGTAAAATCTGACATGGTATTGGCCCGGCTCAGTAAAAATCCTGTCAGATGTGATGACAAAACGACAGGAGAATAACGAATTTTGAATGATGATTAACGATTTTAGATTTAGCAGGTGACTTTCAATTGAACCTGAAAGTCACCTGCTGAACTGGTTTTAGAAAATGGCGTAGTTAAGACTGGCACTACTAATGGAGCGAAATACCTTGTTATAAGATGAATTTTCATTCTGATTCCATGTATAATCGGAACGCACTCGCAAACTAGCCCTTAGCCTTGGAGAGAAATAATAATTCAAACTTCCAGAGACACCAGAATTAAAACTATTAGAATCATAGCGATTCGTATCTTCCTCATCATAATCATACCTCGAATAATGTCCATTCACCGCAAACGAAGCATATGTACGAGTGTTAAAGAACCAGTCGTAACCATAACTAATACTTCCGGAGTAAGTGTTGAAATCTACAGCCCTCTCATCATTAAAAGTTTTATAAGCATTTAAATGCACCAACAAATAGCGTTGCCACTTCAATCCGATCGGTTTGTATGAATCAAGTGCCAAAATAAATTGAAGATTTTCATTGTAATCATTATTATCATCCTCAACGATAATTCTCGAATTGTTGTAATCATCGGTTTCGGTCTTTTCTTTAACAAAAAGATAATCCAACTGACCTCCAACTTTCGCTTGTAACCGCGTTCCGGAATACCTTGATTCGTGACCATACGACCACATATCGTTTAATGAAGTAAAATATCCAATATCATTATCCGAAACCAGATCCATTGTATTCAATAGCGAATCCAAACTTTCCATTTCATAAATATGTCGTAATCGGGCGTCGAAAAATCGTTGATTACGAAGTTCTGCCACCCTGTTCGCAATCACGATAAGTTCGTCTTCATCCGGAAGTCGGTTTAACTTATCCTTTTTATACAAGTCTTCAATTATGTAAATGGATCTCATCGCATCACTTGTCTGTTCTATTCGGCCAAAACCACCTCCCACACTCAATTTTGGGCGAAAACTAAGATAACGAGACCTAGTCTTTTCAATCAAATTATTGTTGTAATCCCAAAAATCCTGATCTCGATCCAAAGAGTTACCTAGGTAAAGATCCGTGGACCATAGCAAAAACCACTTGTCATCTTTTCTAGGATAGATACGCTTCTGGAAACCAGCGTCAGTTCTAAAATTGTAATGGTCATTTTTAACTTTTTCTTTATTTTCATATTTTTCCCGATCCAAAGTCATTGCAGTAGATAGGCTTCCCCAACCATCCGATTGAACTCTTGACGTATTCCGATAGTAACTGTAATCCAATCTCAAATCATTATTCAGTTTAAAATCTGAACGATCCGATGTTTCATCATAATCATACTTATAGTTGCTGTTATTAAACCTAAAGTTAAAATCCAACTGGTGCCGCTTAATCTCCGGCAACTTATACTTCGAAAGATCAAAGTTTTCGTACTGCGCAAAAGAAAAATAGCTGATAAACAGAAATGCGATAAAAGGGTAAATTCGTTTCATGGTTTTTGATTTTTTTTAATAATAATGAGTGGATTGCAACATCTGTGCCATTTAACAAAATAGAAAATATTTTACAGCATAAAACACCGTAAAAATTCCACCGTCTGTTTTATCGATCAGAATGTTTACTATTTTTAAACGACTAATCAAAAACAACTATGACAACTAAATCATTACGGACTGAACCACAAAAAAGACTTCAATCGTTAGACGTACTTCGCGGATTTGATATGTTTTGGATAACCGGCGGCGGTATTTTGGCCACTGCCATTTCCCAAATCACCGGTGCCGACTGGCTGGGGAACCAAATGCACCATGTCAGATGGGCGGGCTTTCATTTCGAAGACCTGATCTTCCCGCTTTTTATGTTTATCGCCGGTGTTGCAATTCCGTTTTCGATAAAAGCAAAAATTGAAAAAAACGTACCTAAAAAACGACTGGCGCTAAAAGCTCTGAAAAGGATGGTCATTCTAATTATTCTCGGAATTCTTTACAATGGTGTTTTCCAAAACGGATTTGCCAACGGCCGTATTGCCAGTGTGCTGGGGCAAATTGGCATCGGGTACTTTTTCGCTTCGCTTATTGTTATTTATTTTCATTCGTTTAAAAGCCGGATATACTGGCTGGCGGGTATACTTGCAGGTTTTGGAATCATCCAGTTACTTATTCCGGTGCCGGGAGTTGGCGCCGGAGTTCTAACACCCGAGGGTTGTATAAACGGGTACATCGATCAGCTGTTTTTACCGGGACGATTATATGGCGGAACCTTCGATCCGGAAGGAATAATGTGCAGTCTATCCGCAACAGGAATTACACTGATGGGCACAATTGCCGGAAACATTCTTCGAAACCGTAAAACCACCGACTGGCAAAAAATGGGTTACATGGCTGCCACCGGAGTTGGTTTGATCGTTCTGGCGCTTGTCTTTTCTTCCTTCTACCCCATTATCAAAAGCTGCTGGACTTCAACATTTAATATGCTTGCGGGTGGAATTAGCTTTCTGCTGATGGCCTTGTTTTTCCTCGTTATCGACCACTGGAAAATACGCGGCTGGGCATTTTATTTCAAGGTAATTGGTATGAACTCCATATTCGTTTACCTTTTTGTGCGCATCATAGATATGCAATACGTTACGGAATTCTTCTTCGGATGGATCACCAAACCAATGGGCGATGCAGGTTCATTCCTGATGCTAATACTCGGCCTCGCACTAATTTGGGGATTACTTTATTATATGTACAAAAAGAAGATTTTCCTTCGGGTTTAAAACTAGTACTTACTCCGGTAAATCGACAACGAAAACTCCGGCCCCGGAACAACAAACTGTTCGCCATCGGCAATACGCCAGGCAAAGTTTAGTTTTACCCTCGATTTGCTATTCAGTTGCGTGAAGTAGGCAACATAAGGAATAAAGTTATTGCTTAACGAACCAACCTCTTCAAAATTATTTAGCTGGATACCGGGTACATAGCGCATTCCAAAATCGAACTGTGTTTTCAGGTTGGGGTAATAACTCCATCCCAGGTTAATATCTGCTGTTGCCCAGTCGCGACTCACATTCGAATTTACAAGCTGCTCATCAATATATTCCATATCCGTTTTAGTGTAACGGTTGTAAACCAATCCAGCCGAAAAATTACGGTTCCATTTTACATTTACATATTTGGCATTGTCGTACTGAATGTATCCACCAAACAGAAAGTCAGGCTCCTGGTTGTAATAACTGAAATGCGGCCCAATTTCGAAGCGGTTTCCCTGGTAACGCGGATCAAATTCGCTGAAATGCCATTCGGTAGCCATCGATTCGGGAGAAGCCAACACAAAAGTACTGCGGATAAAATTAACCACTTCCTCCATTTCTTTTTCAGAAACGTGTCCTTCCTTAAAATCGCGGTTGTGTTTAATATTGGCAATCACCTGCGCAAACTGTGCAATTTCGTAATCAGAGAATAAACGCCCCGGGTAATATTTTTCGAGCAAATAGTGTGCGGTCATTAAATGATTCATTGGGCTTAATCGTCCCGATCCCCAACCAACTTTAGCGTTTAAACCATAGCGCAGCCGGTCTTTGGTATCGCTTTCGTCAACCGGAGTGGTTACACCCAGCGAGTCGGTACTGGTTCCGTCCAGGTTTTGTTTATATACCTCGTAACGCCCCCAGGCGTTTACATCAATTACGGTATAACTTTTTGCATCGTAATAATAACGATAACTATAATCAATACTTGCCGAAGTTCGTATACCATACGAATCCTGGTCGGCATTAATGTATTCCACTTTCGAGCTGTCGATCCAATCGCCATAGCCGCCATACGGACCAACTTCAAACCGAAAGCTCAACCGTTCTTGTTTGTAATCCAGTAAATTCCAGTAGGTATTTTCAATCCTGAATTTGCCATTCAGCAAAGTACGATCTTCATCAAAACGGCTTTCGTCGCTTAATATTTCTTCTGTTTCTTTGCTCACGCCCAAAATCAATCCCCAGTTCAGTTCGTGCTTTTTAAACGAAACCACCTCGTTATTGATCTCCTGCTGCTGCGCCCCTGCAACAAACACGGTAAATACAAAAATAAGGAGCAAACAAATTTGAGGAAATACGCTATTTAGTTTTCTCATTTTCCGACTTTGAAATTAGCCACAAAGAAAATAAACCTTCTGAAAACTACCTGCATAAACCGGTTAATAAAAGTTAAGCACCGACCTTAGGCGAGCGAAAAAACGGATGGTTTTGGGTTAAAATGAAAGGATTGGTTAATTTTGCTGTCTAATTTGAATACAAACAGACATGTCAGTACATAGCGAAGTCCGAAAAGTTACCACGCACCGTTTATCGGAAATGAAATTGCGCGGAGAAAAGATATCGATGTTAACAGCCTACGATTACAGTATGGCACAGTTGGTTGATGAAGCAGGAGTAGATGTAATTCTCGTTGGTGATTCAGCCTCAAATGTTATGGCGGGTCATGAGACTACACTGCCAATTACTCTAAATGAAATGATCTTTCTGGGGTCGTCGGTGGTACGTGCTGTAAACCGTGCGCTTGTGGTGGTCGACCTTCCTTTCGGAACCTACCAGGGCAATTCGCGCGAAGCACTAAGTTCAGCCATTCGTATAATGAAAGAAACTGCTGCCGATTCGGTAAAACTCGAAGGGGGCGAAGAAGTTATTGAATCGGTAAAACGTATTCTTTCGGCCGGTATTCCGGTGATGGGACACCTCGGTTTAATGCCACAATCGATTCATAAATTTGGAACTTATACAGTGCGTGCCAAACAAGATGCTGAAGCTGAAAAACTGATCAGCGATGCCAAGCTGCTGGAAGAAGCAGGATGTTATGCGCTGGTGCTGGAAAAAATTCCTGCAGAATTAGGTGAACGAGTTGCCAAAGAGTTGAAGATTCCGGTAATTGGAATTGGTGCCGGTGGCGGTGTTGACGGACAAGTGCTGGTAATCCACGATATGCTGGGAATTACACAACAGTTCTCGCCACGCTTTTTACGCAGGTACCACAACCTTGCAGCCGAAATTAAAGGTGCAGTAGGAAATTATATAAATGATGTAAAATCGCAGGATTTCCCAAGCGACAAAGAACAGTATTAAAAAGACGGAAGCCCGAAGACAGAAGTTGGAAGACCGGAACACAAAGTTTGAAGTTCGGAATAAATTTTCTTACTTGTAACTTGTGTATAAAAGCTAGAAGCTAACTTATGGAAGTAATATACGAAGACAACCATATTATTGCAATAAACAAGGCATGTGGCGACGTTGTGCAGGGCGATAAAACCGGCGACGAAACCGTTTTGGACAAGGTAAAACATTACCTGAAGTTGAAATACAACAAACCGGGAAATGTTTACCTTGGCCTGCCACACCGCCTCGACCGCCCAACAAGTGGCATTCTTATTTTGGCGAAAACCAGTAAAGTATTGCCACGGCTAAACAAACTTTTCCAAACTAAAGACGGCATGCGAAAAGTGTATTGGGCAGTGGTTGATAATCGTCCGCCAAAATATACCGACACACTGGAACACTACCTCCGCAAAGATCAGGAGAAAAACAGGAGCTATGCTTATACAGATGAAAAGCCCGGATCGAAATTTGCCAGTCTCACCTACCGTCATGTGGCCAGTATCGATCGCTACCATTTGCTGGAGGTAGAAATCCACACCGGGCGTCATCACCAGATTAGAGTTCAGCTTCGCCAGTTGAACTTACACATAAAAGGTGATTTAAAATACGGTGCACCACGGTCGAACAAAAACAAAGGTATTCACCTGCATGCACGACAGGTTGAATTGATCCACCCTGTACGCAAAACACCACTTACCATAATTGCCGATCCGCCAAAAGATCCGGTTTGGGACGAGTTTCTGAAAATATTTAAAGCCGGTAAATTTAGTCCGGTGGAAGTGTAGGAAAGATTGCTTGGTGAATGGGTAATTGAGTGAATGAGTAAATGCGGAAATACAGGAATGCTTAAATATATTTCCAATGACCTCTCGATAAACCTGAAACATGCACCCGTAACTTGTAACAGATTTCTAGCTTTGCTTCGAGATGACTGCTGTTCTCAACTTTTTACTTTGTGAAACTCCGTGCCTTCTTTGTGCAACTTTGTGGTTAAATTACTTTAATGCGAAAATGATTCAATGCATTAATAAGTTCCAACCGATTATCCAGATAAACCTGATACTAGAAGCTAGTAACTTGTAGCTAGTGGCTTTTTCTATTCCAAATCCTTCGGTTTAAACGCAAAGGGCAGCAAATTATCGGCGCCTTCCAACACCTGTATGTGTTTACGGCCATCAAGTATGATGCGAATGGGCTGACGATAGCGAAACTCGGTTTCTACCAGCACCTGGCGGCACGAACCGCAGGGTTGCGCCGGAAGTTCCAGAAATCCGTGCGAATTTTTTGCTGTAACAGCAATGGCTTTTACAGCCTGGTCGGGGTAAGTAGAGTTAGCATAAAACAGGGCTACCCGCTCGGCGCACAATCCATCGGTAAAATCCGCATTCTCCTGGTTACTACCGCTTATAACCTCTCCGTTTTCGAGCAAAAGTGCGGCACCCACACAAAACTTTGAATACGGCGCATAAGCGTTTTTAGTAGCTTCGCGGGCTGCCAGCAACAATTTCTGATCGCTCTCGGGTAATTCCTCTACCGCATCGTATTCGCAAACCTTTATCGTGAGTTCCTTTCTTCGCATAAACGGGTATTTTTCTCAAATGTACAATTTTATATTAAATGGAGCGTCTTCCACACAATTGTACCTTTCGACGTGCAGCTATCTTTATACACATCTTAAAATTGTTATATTTCATTTTCTTCCGGACCAACCAACAGCTTCGATCGTCATCCTTCTCTCTACGATTTGTTCAATATTACATTTAGCCACACTACAACCAATGCTGTCAATAATCTGGAGGAAATCAGAGATTAAACCATTTGAAAATTCAGAGTCAAAATATAATTACACCGGAAACGGAATAATAACATGAATATTAAAGGTAAAAATGACTCCCCGAACAATCTGCTATGCGCTAAGCAAGAGACAAAATTAGTTTTTTAGCAAAATTTAGAACATTATAACAACCTAATTAGATTTTATATTATGAAATTAGTGATCAAGCTTACTTTCTTTATTTTAATTACAGCCGGATTTTGTTTTACGGCTTGTAAGCCAAAACCAAATAACAATCAGGAACCAGTTATAAAAACCACCTATGGTGAGATATCTGGAAGTATTAACGATAGCATATACGCTTTTAAGGGGATTCCATATGCTAAGGCCGAACGGTTTATGCCTCCGGAGGATCCTGATGCCTGGGACGGAGTTCGCGAATGCAACGAGTTTGGGCCGGTAGCCAAACAAATGGTCCCCTGGTATCCAGATTCTGTTCAGAGCGAAAAGGAACTGTTTAGTGCAAATGTTTGGACGCAGGGAGTTATGGATGGCAAAAAGCGCCCGGTGATGCTTTGGCTACATGGCGGTGGATTTCACACCGGTGCCAGCAACGATCCGATGACCTATGGCGAAGCTATGGCGAAAAAAGGTGATGTGGTGTTTGTATCAATAAATCATCGTTTGAACATTCTTGGTTTTCTTGATCTGTCGGCCTGTGGCGATAAGTATGCAGAATCAGCGAACGTAGGTGTGCTCGACATTGTAAAAGCCCTGGAGTGGATTCAAAAAAATATTGAACAATTTGGTGGCGATCCTGCTGATGTAACCATTCTTGGCGAATCGGGAGGTGGCGGAAAAGTTGGTACCATCATGTGTATGCCGGCTGCAAAAGGATTATTTCAAAAGGCCATTATTCAGAGTGGAACTTTGATAAATACAATGACCAAAGAGACTTCGCAAGCCTTGGGTTTAGCCGTACTTGAAAATCTGGGACTTACACCAAACGATGTTGAGAAACTGGATACGATCCCTTACAAAGAGCTGGTTAAAGCCGGCAACGATGCAATTGCCAAAATATCGGGCCCAAGAAAACCGGGGTCGCCAACAATGTTTGGTTTTGCCCCATCGGCCGACGGTGATGTTTTGTTACAGCAACCTTTCAGCCCGGGATTTGCAGCTATTTCAAAGGATATTCCCGTTATGATAGGTACCACACTAAATGAGCTGATGCCTACCGCTTATGGCGAAAAAGACCTGACTGTGGAAGAGGCAAAAGAGCGCCTTGCAAAGGAATATGGCGACAAAACCGATGAGTATATTTCACTATTTGCAGAAGCTTATCCCGATTTCACTCCGCAGGATCTTCTTTCTGTTGACAAGACTTTCAGACCATTTACCATCCGAACTGCCGACGCGCGGGCACAAGAAACAGATGCCCCACTGTATGTTTATTTTTTAGCATGGAAAAGCGGTGTTGACAATGCATCGAAAGGTTCGTTTCATGGTCTCGACATTCCATTAGCATTCAATACTGTTGACCTGAGAGCAGACTGGACCGGCAATACCGATGAAGCCTGGAAATTAGCTGACAAAATGAGTTCGGCATGGATAAACTTTGTGAAATCAGGTAATCCAAATGTTGATGGTGTGCTTCCAGCGTGGGAACAATACACTCCGGAAAACGGTACTACAATGTATTTTGATAATGAATGCAAAATTGTATATAACCACGACAGAGAATTGATGCATTTTATTAAACCTCTTGATTATTAACTAGCGTTATTTATGTATGACTCCGGCTATAATTTATTGCTAAATAAAAAGTCTGGAGTAAGAGAAAGTATTGTCGCAAGCAAAATAATAGCACAGCGGCACATGCAGTTATAAAACATTGGGGATAGAAGTGGTTAATCGGGGCACGGTTCTCACATCAAAGGTCATTGCCACTTGATGGAGAACCGGTTCCGAAATCCCTAGAATTTTAGATATCCGCCTTAACAACAGGCTGCAAAACCAACCATATAAGTTGTTACGACAAAGGGAAATATGACAGAATATTAGCGTTACTACACCAATTTCTTTTGACCCAAATCCAATAAACCTATCTTACTCACGTTTCATTGTTTATAAAATACTTCGATTTGTATCGTCAAATGCGTTGAGGTATTTTATTTTTGGCATCAGCAAACGTTGTAACAGAAACATGAGACACATAATTTTCTTTATCCTTTTTACTTTACTGACCACAAGCGCTTTTTCTCAAAAAATTACCCGCGATGAGTATATCAGGCAGTGGCAACTTGTGGCCATTGAAGAGATGAACCGCAGTGGAATACCAGCCAGTATTACCATGGCGCAGGGTTGTCTGGAGTCGGGCAACGGCAATAGCGAATTGTCGCAAGAATCGAACAACCATTTTGGTATTAAATGTAAAAAAAGCTGGAAAGGCAAAAAGGTGTATTACGATGATGATAGACGTAACGAGTGTTTTAGAAGTTATCGCTCGGTAAAAGATTCGTACATCGACCATACCGATTTTCTAATGGAGAATCCACGTTATGCCTCGCTGTTTCTGCTCGATCATACCGATTATAAAAGCTGGGCAAAAGGATTGAAGAAAGCGGGTTATGCTACTGCACACGATTACGACAAACGCCTGATTCGAATAATTGAGGAGAACAAACTGCACCGACTTGACAAAAAAATGACTTTTAGCCCTATGGGTGGACAAACGGCACATAATGCGCTTGATACCGATAATACGGGAGCTCTTACTATCAGGCCATTCTACACGCACAAGGTTACCAAAATAAACCGTGTAAAGGCTGTGGTGGCACAAAAAGGCGACACCTACGAAATGCTGGCCCAGGAACTTGGTTTAAAAGACTGGGAGCTGTATAAATTTAACGACCAGCCACCTGGACACCGCCCAATTCCCAACGAGGTGGTTTACGTTCAATACAAAAAAAGTAAATCAAGCAAAAACCAACTTACACACCGCACACAGGAAGGCGAAACCATGCATTACATTTCGCAACTGTATGGTATAAAACTAAAACCGCTTTACCGCCGCAACAATATGAAAAAAGGTGAGCAGCCTCGCGTGGGTCAGGTGATATACCTACGGAAGAAAAAGAAGTGAAATGGAGAGAAGGATTGATAAGGGAATAGGTAATTGTGTTAATGCGGAAATGCTTAAATACATGAATCATTCTCTTTTTCTCAGTAAAAATCTATGGCTTCTCTGTGTTCCTCTGTGATAGTAATGCGAAAATGCTTTAATGATTAAATGCGTCAATAAATTCCCAATGATTTTTCGGTAGATCTCCAACGTGTAGCTAGTGGCTTGTAGCTCTATTTCCACAACCATTTCAACTTGCTTCTCGTAAACAGCGTAAGATAACCAAAAATCGCTGATTCAGCGTTCTTTAACCGAGAGGAGGAACCATTATGAGAACATTAAAATTTTACAAAACAGTCTTTCTTATTGCTGCCATCTACGATCTTATCCTGGGCTTTTCTTTTTTTCTGCTATATCCAAATGTGTACGCCATGTTTAACATTCCGCTACCCGAAACAGAAGCTTACCTGCAACTAAATGCCGCTTTTGTTTTTGCCCAGGGAATATTGTACTGGTTTGTTTACCGCAACATTAAACGAAATGTCGACATTGTAAAAGTGGCCGTGGCCTACAAATTTGCCTATGCCTGGGTGGCTTTGTACAACTGGGGAATTGGCGAACTGCCGCATGTTGTTTTTGCTGTATTTGGCCTGATCGATGTTGCTTTTATCGTACTTTTTATTCTCTTCCTAACCAATTACAGGAAGGTAACAGAGTAAAAAGCGATCATTTTCCTCAACACGTTTCGATAGTGAAAGACAGGGGCCTATTCTGATGATGCCCGGTACATGAAATACCTTAACAGTACCCGGTCGGCAAACAAAACAAACACCACTAAAAGATTTATGCCAACCACAAGCCACGCATTTCGTGTAAAGAACGCCAACCAACCCGATACGGTAACGTCGTACCAAACAAAAGCCAGTACTGCGGTAACTAGCATAATTCCGAGTATAACGGCCAGGTAAATGGCAAATTCCCTGAGGTATTGTTTCCAGGCAAAACGCTGCTCCACCTTTTTAACAAGGGCATCGGTAAAATTCTCCGACAGCTTGAATTCCGGCTCCGAGGTGAACGCCTCTTTCAGCAGTTTGTCTGTGTCAAAATTCCGATCTTCGTTATACATAGTCAACAAATATATTAGTTTGTTCCAAACGGGCAACTTTTTCAATCTTGCCTTTTAATAATTTTCGTGCCCGGCTCAGGTAACTTTTAATGGTTCCTTCGGGCATTCCTGTAACCTCTTCTATCTCTTTGTACGAGAACTCCTCCAGATGAAATAACGTAATCACCGTTCGGTAGTTCACCGGCAACGACTCAATCAGTTGCAAGAGATATTTTTTCGCTTCCTCCTTTTCGATGCTTTTCTGGTTCAATCCCGGGTCTTTTTCAGCAATAATAAGGTTGGGCTCTTCACTGTACGACAGTTCGCCTCTTCGTTTTTGCTTGCGGTAATGCGTTATTGCCGTGTTGTAAGCAATGGTTGCAATCCATGTCGACAATTTCGAATCGCCACGAAACCGGTTTAGCTTTTTAAACACTTTTATAAAAACCTCCTGGCAAATGTCCTCCAGTTCGTCATCTTGTTGAATAATGCGTCCAACCACATGCGCCACAAGCCTTTGGTACTTTCCCACCAAAAACCTGAATGCATGGTTGTTTCCGTTTAAAACCTGTTGAACCAGTTGCGCATCATTCATAATTATCTCATCAGACTAAACAAGGTAGGCAAATGTTACAATTATTTTTGAAAAGTTTGAAGACCGGAGACCGAAGCCCGAAGAAGATGCTGGTTGGCAAATCGTTAATTTCCTTTGCAGGATTTGATTTTGAACACAAAGCCAACGAATAACACTCAGCATTTTATATATTTGCGCTGATTTTTTATAAACGATTGATTCGATCACGATCATAAATAAATTTTACACCGATGAGTTTTGTACAAGAGTTGAAATGGAGAGGCATGTTGCACGATATAATGCCGGGAACTGAGGAACAACTGGAAAAAGAATTAACTGCGGCTTATGTGGGTATAGACCCAACTGCCGACTCGTTGCACATTGGCCACCTGGTAAGTGTTATGATGTTGAAACATCTTCAGATTGCAGGTCACCAGCCTATTGCTTTGGTTGGTGGTGCCACCGGAATGATTGGCGACCCATCAGGGAAATCGCAGGAACGTAACCTGCTCGACGAACCAACCCTGCGCCACAACCAGGAATGTATTAAAGCTCAGCTGGCAAAATTCCTCGATTTTGAAAGTAAAGTAGACAACGTAGCACTTTTGGTAAACAACTACGACTGGATGAAGGAATTTTCGTTCCTTGATTTTATCCGCGATGTGGGTAAGCGTATTACCGTAAACTATATGATGGCAAAAGACTCGGTAAAAAAACGTTTGGGTGAAGAATCAAAATCGGGTATGTCTTTTACCGAATTTACTTACCAGTTGGTGCAGGGATACGACTTTTACCACTTGTACAAAAACAACAACTGCCGCCTGCAAATGGGTGGCTCAGACCAGTGGGGAAACATTACCACCGGTACCGAGTTGATTCGCCGTATGGACGGAGGTGAAGCGTTTGCATTAACCTGTCCGCTAATTACCAAAGCCGACGGCACCAAATTCGGGAAAACCGAATCGGGTAACGTTTGGCTCGATCCGGAACGTACTTCGCCTTATGCTTTCTTCCAGTTCTGGCTGAACACTTCGGATGAAGATGCCGAGCGTTATATAAAAATATTCACGCTGTTGTCGAAAGAAGAGATCGACACATTGGTTGCGGCGCATAAAGAAGCACCGCATGCCCGCGCATTGCAGAAGAAATTGGCCGAGGAAGTAACCACTATGGTTCACTCGCGCGAAGAATACGACATGGCTGTTGAGGCATCGCAGATCTTGTTTGGCAAAGGTACCGCCGATCAGTTACGCAAACTGAATGAAAGTACTTTCCTGGCTGTTTTTGAAGGCGTTCCTCAGTTTAACATCTCGAAAGAAGAGTTGGCTGCCGGCATTAACGTAATCGATTTACTTGCGGAAAAAACCGAGGTATTTCCATCGAAAGGAGAATTGCGTCGCACCATAAAAGGTAACGGACTTAGCATTAACAAAGAGAAAATAAACGATCCTGAGCTGATTGTAAATAACGACTTTTTAATTGGAGGCAAATACATTCTGGCTCAAAAAGGGAAGAAAAACTACTTCCTTATTATTGCTGAATAATCAGGTGTTTAAATACTAAAAACAGTTCAGGTGCGTTGAAATTACACGATCAAATTGAAACCACATCTTATGGATAACTTTTTTGACAACCAACGTATCCTGCAACTCATCTGGAAACGCAAATTTCATTTTGTTATTGTTGGTATAATTGCCGTTGTTTTATCGGCCATATTTTCCGGCCCGGCATTTATTACTCCTAAGTTCAAATCAACGGCGCGCATCTACCCTACCAACATCTGGACGATGAGTGATGAATCGGAAACCGAGCAAATGCTTGAGGTTTTGAATTCGAACGATATCAAATTCAGAATGTTCGATTCGTTTGATCTGGCAACTGTTTACGACATCAATAAAGACGATGCGCAGTACATTACGTATATGCTTGCCGAATACAATACCAATGTTAGTACCGGTAAAACCGAATACGAAACAGCTGAAATAAGTGTGTTAGATGAAGATCCGCAACGTGCTTCCGACATGTGCGATTCGATCATTTCGTTTTTCAACCAAAAAGTGCAGGAATTGCATAAAGCCAAAGACAAGGAAATGGTTGACATAACCGGCAGACAGCTGGATAAAAAATATGCCGAACTTAAAGTATATGAGCACAAATTGGACAGTATACGTGAAAAATACGGCATCATCAGTTATGGTCAGGTGGACGAAATCACCCGTGGTTATATGAATGCACTGGCTACCGGACGTGGCTCGGCAGGCGATACAAAAAAAATAGAGAAGCTTTACGACAACTTTTCGAAAGAAGGTTCACGTGCTTACCGCCTTGAAAATAAATACAACAAAACTATTCAGACCATTGATTCACTGTCGATCGTTTACGACACCTATCTAACTGAATACGAAAAAGAAATTACCTACAGCCACGTGGTAGAATACCCGTTTCCGGCTGATAAAAAAGCTTACCCTGTTCGCTGGCTGATCGTTGCGTTTACAACGCTGTCGGCAGTATTTTTTGCACTACTGGTATTTTTGGTTCTCGACTACGGAAAAAAAGACTAAAGTGCCACAAAAAGCGGTCATACGAATAGTACTTTTTTATCTCATTTCCATTGGATTTGTTGCACTGAATCTTTGGTTTGTGGTAGAAAAACATATGCTGTATGCCAATGTGCTCCCATTGGTATGTGTTGTGATTCTGTTGGCTCTTTTTTCGTTTGACAAGCTTGTTTATCTCATCGCCTTCCTGACGCCCTTATCCATTCCGCTGCGTGAATATTTGCCCGGAATTGGTTTTGATATGTATATTCCTACCGAGCCGCTGCTGTTTGGTTTGCTGCTGCTTTTTATTCTGAAAGTTATACAGGAACGCCAATTTGATCGAAAAATACTACTCCATCCGGTATCGCTGGCTGTTTATCTCAACCTGTTTTGGATTCTGATTACCAGCGTAACCAGTACCATGCCGATGGTTTCGTTTAAGTTTTTGCTGATGCGTATTTGGTTTGTGGTTGGTTTATACCTGCTTACCGCCAAAATATTTAAAGACGGCAAAAACATTGAAAAATACGTGTGGCTATATGTTATTCCGCTGATGCTGGTAATTTTCTATTCCACTTATCGTCACCTTGGATATGGTTTATGGGACAAGCAGGCTGCACACTTTGTGGTTTCGCCGTTTTACCGCGACCACACTTCCTACGGCGCTGCCACAGCTATTTACATCCCATTTTTGGTCATGTTTATTCTCAGTAAAAGCTATTCAAAAAATATCAAATTGCTCGCTGCCGGTGCACTTGCGGTTGTTACACTGGGATTTTTGTTGTCGTACAGTCGCGCCGCATGGTTAAGTATAATCGTTGCATTTGGAGTATGGTCCATCGTAAAACTGCGCATTCGGTTTAAAACACTTTTTATCACCTTGGGTTCAATAATTGCGCTGTTTCTGGTTTTCCAGACACAGATTTTAATGAAACTAGAGCAAAATTCGGAAGAGTCGTCGGCCAATATGATGACACATATTTCGTCGATGTCGAACATCAGCTCCGATGCCTCGAACCTGGAGCGCATAAACCGCTGGAGTTGTGCCGTGCGCATGTTTGCCGACAAACCTGTTGTTGGTTACGGCCCGGGAACCTACATGTTTAAATATGCCAAATACCAGTTGAGCAAAGACCGCACGATAATCAGCACCAATTCTGCCGACGGAGGAAATGCTCACAGCGAATACCTTGGCCCAATGGCCGAATCGGGTGTACTTGGTTTGGCAACTTACCTTTTAATTATAATCCTGGTGATTTATACAGCCGTAAACACTTATACCCGGCTATCTGATTACCGGCTTCGGGCGATTGTTTTGGCGGCGCTTATTGGGCTGGTTACCTACTACATCCACGGGTTTCTGAATAACTTTTTGGATACCGACAAGATATCCGTGCCTTTTTGGGGGTTTACGGCAATGATCGTTGCTATTGATATTATCTCAAGAAAACAGGAAAAAGATACAGAACTGAAACAAGATTAATTTAGGTAAGCACTCAATTCTGCAATTTTCATTTGACGGTCCATTGAAAAGGAAATGCTTTCGCGTTCCACCTTTTCCAGAATGAAATATGATTTCCGAAAAAAGTCCAAACGTTTATCATCCGAGTCGGCCAATTCACCCTGTTCTTTTAAAACAAAAGCGACCATTTCGAGCTGTTCGTTTACCATGTTTTTATCTTTCTCCAATAACTCGATTAAAGCTTCAACCGAAAGCTTCTCCACATCTTCATCAATTTTCAGGTACTCGTAAAAAAACTGAATTTGCTTTTCAGCCTCTTCATCCTCCCCTTTTCTGCGATGACGTAAAATCTTTTGGATGACTTCAAACAGCATCATCAGCTGGCGCATTAAATAATCTTTCTCAACTCCCATGGCAAAAACTGTGTTTCGTGTTCTGAAAGATAAGTCAATTTGGCTACTTTTGAAAAAAATTTGAGAATGGGATATTTCGATGACCTTTTTCCGGACCGATATGAGGATGAATTAAAGGAGGGGAAGGATTTTTACATGGAAAATGGCTACCGGGTAATGACAGAGTCATACCTGATAAACCGTGGCTACTGTTGTGCCAACGGATGCCGCCACTGCCCATACTGGCCAAAAGCGCAAAAAGGAAATACCAAGCTCAGAAAAAAATAGTTATGGAAGGAAAAGAACTGAGAATAGTTTTTATGGGAACGCCCGATTTTGCCGTGGCCAGTTTACAGGCCCTGGTTGAAGGCGGATACAATGTTGTTGGTGTAATTACGGCTCCCGACAAACCGGCAGGACGCGGAAAAAAACTCCACCAATCGGCGGTTAAAGTCTATGCAAGCGAACAAGGGCTAAATGTTTTACAACCCGAAAAACTTAAAAACCCGGAATTTCTGGATGAACTAAGGGCTTTGGAAGCCGACCTGCAGGTTGTTGTAGCTTTTAGAATGTTACCCGAGGTAGTTTGGGATATGCCGCGTTTAGGAACTTTTAATTTGCATGGTTCTTTACTACCACAGTATCGCGGAGCGGCACCATTAAACTGGGCCGTAATAAACGGCGAAACAAAAACTGGTGTTTCTACTTTTTTGCTCGCTCATGAAATTGATACCGGCAAAATTCTTTTCCGCAAAGAAATTGACATTTGGGAAAACGACACCGTTGGAACAATTCACGATGCACTGATGGGCATTGGCGCCAAACTGGTTGTTGAAACCGTTGATGCGCTGGCATCGGGAGAGTACAAAGCCATTCCGCAGGAAAAGCTTGTTGCTGAAGGAGAAGAGATAAAACATGCTCCGAAAATTTTCAAGGAAGACTGTAAAATCGATTGGGCGGCTGATGCTGATGCGGTTCGTAACCTGATTCGCGGACTATCGCCCTACCCTGCTGCCTGGAGCACCTTAAAACACAAAGAAACGGGGAAAGAAACTGCCACCAAAATATTTATGGCCATGCGTGTTGAGGACAATAAAAATACGCCTTCGGGAACATTGGAAAGCGATGGTAAAAACTTTATAAAAGTGGCCTGCGCCAATGGCTGGCTGCAAATTACCGACTTGCAAATTGCAGGTAAAAAAAGAATGAAAGTTCAGGATTTTCTTCGGGGATTTCAGCAGATTGGAGATTACACTTTTCAATAAATAAAGATTAGTGATAGTACCACTTCGAGTGATACTATCACTAACGAATAAGCTATTTCTTAACGGCTTTCCCGTTCATGATAAAGAAGTAGATCAGGAATCCGAGCGAAATACAAACCATCAAAATCCCCAGCGGTAAAACGGCATCACGACCTCTAACCATTTCTCGGTTAAATAAGCCCATCACTTCAATGATGATAAAACCCAAACCGGTCATTAAGGCAACCAATCCCCATTTCAAAGATGGATAACGGTTCGATTCATCATTTTCAACTTTTGGTTCTTCCAGAATACCAACTCTGTCGTACTGTTCAGCTTTTATAAGCTTTCTTTTCAATAAGTGTGTAGAGAAAAGTCTGATGATGTGATATGCTCCAAAAAATACTACGCCTACTGCAATTAATTCTTCCATAATTATTGTTTTAAATTTATTTTCTGACCGTTTGACTACAGGGAAGAATGAAATGTTGCAACTTTTTTAAAATAATTTTCAGAGCACATTAATTGCATCCAGCGAGGCCAGAAGAATAACCGTAAAAAAAATGATGTTATAGATAAACGAAAGGGTGAAGAATTTAAGCACTACCTTACCCAGCGACTGTCCGTAAAACTTTTTGATGGCAATTATAATGTAAATCGGAATCGATAGTATAAGTACAGCGCTGATTGACCCGGGAATATTCTCGAATAAAAGGTTCAATCCAATTATGAACGTCATTACCAAAAAAATAAAGGAATGGATGTGAAAAGAAAATACAAGATGACGCATGTAATTGTGTTTTCGCCGAATGTATATCAACTTTAAGATCATTGCAAATAACGGCAGCAACAGAAAAAATGCATACGAAATATATTTTAGAATTTTGGCCATGGTCGCTTCAGGCGAACGTAACAAATTAATATTCTCCTGTAATTCGGCACGTTTTCCCGGTTCGGTTTCTTCTTCCAACTCCTCCTGCATCTTATCGGCTTGTTTATTCAGTGCCAGTCTTATGTTTCGGGCACCACTCCAGCTTCCCAAGTCAATTTCGTTTGCTGTCTTGGCAATATCTATACTATCCAGTTTAATATTACCCTTACTTAAGGCTTCACCCAGTGCCTGCTTTTCCTGAGGAGAAAGTTCGTTGTTAACCTTGTTAATAACCGAATCGGCGGCTACTACAGAGATGGAATCAAGACCTACTTTTGCATCTTTCAAATCTGAATCCAAGACGGTTAACAGTCCACGGTTTGTTACAATTTGTAACAAAAAAAAGAGCAAAAAACTCACAAAAACAAAAATGCGAAATGGTGGAGTATAACGGACTCTGCGTCCGGCAAAATATTCTTTGGTAAGAAAACCGGGGCGCGCAATTAATGCAAAAAGTGTTTTGAAAAAGCGTGTATCGAAAGCAAAAAAGTCACCAAGGAAATTGTAAAATATAAAACCAAATGGTCTGTCGTATTCTTTAACCGCCTGGCCACAATTCGGACAATAATGCCCCGAAAAATTTGTCCCGCAATTTAAGCATTCAATATCGATGTGCCAGTTGGAATTGTCTTTACCTTTAAAACGCTCTGTAAGTTTAGACCACATTTTCATATTCGCGATTCTCTTTCATATCAATTTCCCATCCTTCAATAAACGGGAAGATCGATGGTGCAAACGATCGGATCGGTTCATACATCCGTGAATTTTCTTTGGCTTCGCGCGAAAGAATATGCACGTCCTCATCAATCTTGTCGAAGATAACCAATATTATACTTAATATCAAGGCTGATTTTAAAACTCCAAAAACCAATCCGGCCAGTTTATTGGCAAATCCCAGCAAAACGGTTTCGGCCATTTTACTTACCGCGCTGCCAACAATGTGTACCAAAATAACGATAACTACAAAGGTGATGACAAACGAGATGATATTCATGTGTTTCGAGTGCATATTAAAATTCTCGATCAGAAACTCGGTGGTAACGTATGAAAATTTAATTGCTCCCCAAATCCCCAAAATGAGTGCTGCAATGGATGCAACCTCAGAAATAAGGCCTTTACTAAAACCGTTTATTGCTGACAGTATCAACAAAATGCCTAAAATAATATCGATGTAGTTCATACTATAAATTCTATGGATGTTAGGTTTCCCGAAACAATTTGAAGCTGTAAATATAAAAATTCGCGATCAGTTAAAAAACCGGCCAATCGGCCGGCGAACAGATTTTATGGTTAAACGAACTTTTTCCCAAGTTTATTTTTCCGGTTCGCGTAATTATTGCCCTTTTCATGATGATTTTTGATTGTATATTTGATACAATTATTCATAAATTTGGAATTCATAAAAATAAACGTAACAGATGCCTCTTATCAATTCAGTTATCAAGTGGGTAAATATAAAACGTAACTACCAAATACAGTATTACCGCGAATATCCACATGAAATCCAAAACGAAACCCTATTTGAGCTATTGCAAAGTGCAAAAGACACGCAATGGGGCAAAGCACATAATTTTGATGATGTAACATCGTACCGCGAATTCCAAAAAGCAATGCCTTTGCAAACCTATGATGATGTAAAACCATACATCGACCGTTTGCGCCAGGGCGAAAAAAACCTGCTTTGGCCGGGCGAGGTAAAGTGGTTTGCCAAATCGAGCGGAACCACCAGCGACAAAAGCAAGTTTATTCCGGTTACCAACGAATCTTTGGAAGAATGCCATTTGCGTGGCCCAAAAGATATTTTTGCCCAGTATATTACCTCTAATCCTGAATCGAAAGTTTTAAAAGGAAAAATTCTGACTTTGGGAGGTAGCCACCGTGTTAGCACTTTTAACAATAATTCGTTTCATGGCGATCTTTCGGCGATTATGATCGAGAATGAACCCTTTTGGTCGGATCTGTTCAGAACTCCCGCGGCAGAAATTGCCCTTATCGAAGAATTTGAAGAGAAAGTTGAAAAAATAATCGACACCACCCTCGACCAGAATGTTACCGCGTTTGCAGGTGTGCCGTCGTGGTACCTGGTACTTTTTAAACGCGTGCTGGAAAAAACCGGCAAATCGAACCTGTTGGAAGTGTGGCCTAACCTGGAGGTGTTTGCTCATGGAGGTGTAAATTTTGAGCCCTACCGCGAGCAGTACCGTAAAATTATTCCATCGCCACAAATGCACTATGTGGAAACTTACAATGCGTCGGAAGGTTTTTTTGGAATTCAGGATAACGAACACCAGGACGACATGCTATTAATGCTCGACTATGGTATATATTACGAATTTATTCCGATGTCGGAATTTGGCAGCGAAAATCCTACAGTGCTGAATCTTGAGGATGTGGAACTGGACGAGAATTATGCCCTGGTAATTTCTACCAACGCCGGATTGTGGCGCTATATAATTGGCGACACCATAAAATTTACCTGCAAATACCCGTTCAAAATAAAAGTTACGGGGCGCACCAAACATTTTATCAATGCCTTTGGCGAAGAAGTGATTATCGACAACGCCGAGCAAGCACTGAAAGTTGCCTGCCACCACACCGGGGCAATCGTAAATGAATATACTGCCGGACCCATTTTTATGGGTGATAACCACAAAGGAGCACACCAGTGGATCATTGAATTTGCCAAGGAACCGAAAGACGTCGATCACTTTAAAACCATACTGGACAATTCGCTAAAAACGCTGAACTCGGACTACGAAGCCAAGCGCCATAAAAACATGACCCTTGAAATGCTGCATCTTACGGTAGCGCCTAAAGGAACTTTCTACAACTGGATGAAACAACGCGGCAAGGTTGGCGGGCAAAATAAAATTCCGCGTCTGGCCAATAACCGAAAATATCTGGACGAACTTATGAACATTCTGGGGACCGACAGGTAATTTTTTTATACTTTAGAATTTCAAAAAAATAATTGAATATGCACATTGCGATAGCGGGTAACATTGGTGCCGGTAAAACTACACTGAGTGAGCTTCTGGCAAAACATTATAAATGGACCCCACATTACGAAGACGTAGACGAAAATCCTTATCTGAATGACTTTTACAACGACATGCAACGTTGGTCGTTTAACCTGCAGATATACTTCCTGAACTCGCGTTTTAAACAAATTATCGATATCCGTAAGTCGGGAAAAACGATTATACAAGACCGTACAATTTACGAGGATGCCGAAATTTTTGCTCCCAACCTGCACGCCATGGGATTAATGAGCACCCGCGATTTTGGTAACTATAAATCGTTGTTTGATCTGATGGCCAGCCTGATTCAGCCGCCTGATTTGCTGATTTATTTGCGCGCATCTATTCCAACGCTGGTAAACCAGATTCAGAAACGGGGACGTGAATACGAAAACTCCATCCGCCTGGATTATTTGAAACAGCTGAACGAACGTTACGAGAGCTGGATTAGCGGTTATAAAATGGGAAAATTACTGGTGATTAATGTTGATGACCTTGATTTTACGGCCAATCCTGAAGACCTGAGCTTTGTTATCGATAGGATCGATGCTCAGATCCACGGTTTATTCTAATAAGCGATTATTATAAAAGAAACTGTCATTTCGAAGGAAGAATGACTGAGAAATCTGTAACAGATTTTTCTCCGTCAGCCGACTGATAGAAATGACAGTTTTTTTATGTGTTCAGTTCTACCCCTCACCCTATCGGGAGCTCCCCTTACAAGGGGAGCGCGTTCAAAGTAGATTTTATCTTTTACTTCAAAGTTGCATGCTTAGCCTTGCCACTGTTTCCCCTCGCGAGGGGAAATGGCGACAGCCAAAGGGGTAGAGAAAGTAAACTTCGTTAAAACACCTAGCTACCCAACAATCTTTTCAATCTCGGCTTTCACTTCCGGCCACTGATCATCGGCAAGGTTTGGCCCCATTACTTCAACAACTTTCCCCGAAACAAGTGCCGCAATTTTGCCACATTTCTCCAGATCATAACCATTTGTAAGCCCGAAAAAGAAACCGGCGGCATACGCATCGCCTGCTCCCGTAGTATCCAACGCTGTGGCCGGAATTACGCCAACACGCGCCACTGCATCACCTTGCTTTATCATCGAACCTTCTTTTCCAACTTTTACAACGGCAATTTTACCGCCTTCTGCAATTTCGTGAAGCGCCGCTTCCGGCTCTAATCCGGTAAACGATTTAGCTTCCTCTTCGTTGGCAAAAACAATATCCACATAATCACGGATCAGCTCTTTTAAGAAATCGAGATTGGCCTCCACCACATTAAAACTCGACAAATCAACGGCAATCTTTACACCCGCTTTTTTGGCTGCTACCGCACAGGCTTTAATCAGGGCGTGATTAAAAACGAGGTAGCCCTCAATGTAAACGTATTCGTAACCGGCAAACAGCTCTTCTGTTACTTCTTCAGGAAGCATATCGGCCGCAGCACCCAGGTAAGTTGCCATTGTTCTTTCCGAGTCAGGACTAACCAGCCCCATCACTCTTCCGGTAGCATTTTCGCTGTGAAACAAGTGTGTTTTTACACCACGCTTTTCAAAGTCGTTGCGAAAAAGATCGCCCAATTCATCGCGACCAATTTTCCCCATATATCCGGCATTGCCGCCAAGATTAGCCAAGGCACGAATTGAATTGGCAACCGAACCACCGGTCGCCAGCTCACTTTTCTCCGAATAAGTTGCATCGTAAATTGTTTTCGACTGATCGGCATCAACCAGCGTCATACTTCCACGTGGTAATCCAAACTGTTCAAGTAATGAATCGCTCTCTAAAACCGAGATCACATCAACTAAAGCGTTACCCATACCCAATACGGCAGGAATATTTTGTTTTGTCATTATATCAAATTTTTCGTGCCGCAAATATCAGCATTTTTATCGAAGCGAAAAAAACAATGACCCAGATAAATAGCTCACCTCTTTTGCTTCAACATTTCCAGACTCAATAAAATAATCAGGAAAGTTCATTTCTTTTTGTTATTTTTACAATATGAAATAATAATATTCATGCTTTAAGAATGAAAGAGTGGTATCTTGCACCACTTCAAAAACCGAAAGAATCATTAAACCGAAATATATTATGAATCACAAAATCACATTTGTTATGCTTCTTGCAATATTGCTTGGAGCATGTACACAAAAATCTCCACAAACGAAAACTTTTACCTCATCGTTACTGCAGTACGATGAACAAATTGACGGTATCATTTCGCAAATGACACTGGATGAAAAAGTAAATATGCTGCACGGAAAATACATGTTTGTATCGGCCGGAGTTGAGCGTCTGGGTATTGCCGACATGGTTTATGCCGACGGGCCATTTGGTATTCGTGAGGAAATGGAACCCAAAAGCTGGGCACCGCTTGGCTGGGAAAACGACAAAGCCACTTTCTTCCCTACCGGCTCGGCACTGGCAGCCACCTGGAGTCCGGAGCTGGCGTATGCCTACGGAACCGGAATGGCAAAAGAAGCCCGTTTACGCGGAAAAGACGTAATCCTTGGGCCAGCCATCAATATCCAGCGAATTCCTACCGGTGGACGTACATACGAGTATATGAGCGAAGATCCGTTCCTGAGCTCGCAACTGGCGGTACAATATACCCAAGGTGCACAAGACAATGGTGCTGCGGCCTGTTTAAAACACTATGCACTAAACAATCAGGAAAACAACCGTGGAACCGTTAACGTAATTGTTGGCGAGCGTGCTATGCGCGAGATTTACCTTCCACCATTTAAAGCAGCTGTTCAGGAAGCAGATGCTTACAGTGTAATGGCGGCTTACAATAAAGTAAATGGCTGGTGGTGTGCAGAGAATGATGTGCTGTTGAACCAGATCCTTCGTGACGAATGGGGATTTCGTGGTTTTGTGGTGTCGGATTGGAATGGAACACACTCTACCGTGGAATCGGTAAAACACGGATTGAACGTAGAAATGCCAGACAGCAGATATTTGGGAGAGGCCTTGCTCGATTCGGTAAAAGCCGGTGCAGTTTCGGAAGAAGTGATCGACCAGCGTGTACGCGAAATTTTGCGTGTGCGTTTGGCTATCGAGCCCATTCCTGCCGAAGAAGCCAACCAGGTAGTTACCTCGCAGCCCGAAAGCCAGAAAATTGCTTATGAAGTGGCTTGTAAATCGGTAGTGCTGCTGAAAAACGAAGGCATCCTTCCGCTCGATTTAAGTAAAAAACCATTAATCGCGGTAATTGGCGAAAACGCTGTTCGCGAAATGGGAAGCGGAGGTATTGGTGCAGGCGTAAAAACGCTGTATGAAGTTACTCCGCTTGAAGGACTAAAAAACAAAATTGGCGACAAAGCCGAAATTCAATATGCACAGGGTTATGTTCCGGTTGAGCTGGATTACGCACGTATTTTCGGAGCCAAATCACAGGAAGATATCGACCGCGAGGATAAAGAGAAAGCAGTTCTGAACAAAAAACTAAATGAAGAAGCAGTTGCACTGGCCGCCAAAGCCGATATTGTGCTGTTTATTGGTGGCGACAACCGTGCTGTGGAAACCGAAGCCAACGACCGCGAAAACATCTTCCTGCCATCGGGTCAGGATGATTTAATAAAACAATTAAGTGTTGTAAACGAGAATATTGTTACAGTACTGGTTAGCGGCGCGCCCAACGATTTGAACACCGTAAAACCGCTGTCGAAAGCCTTGTTGCAATCGTGGTTTAACGGTACCGAAGGCGGAAATGCACTGGCCGACATCCTGGTTGGAAATATTTCGCCAAGCGGACGTTTGCCGTTTACACTGCCCATAAAGCTGGAAGATTCGCCGGCCTATGCACTGGGTAATTATCCGCAGGGAGCTAAAAAAGGTGATATTTTTGTTGACCTTGTTGACGAGAAAGAATCGGAAGCACATGCTGCCGACGGGAAGCTGGAAAACGATCCGAACACGGCCTACTATTCGGAAGAATCGCTGGTGGGTTACCGCTGGTTCGATACCAAAAACAAACCGGTAATGTATCCGTTTGGTTATGGTTTATCGTACACCGAATTTGCTTATGCCGATTTGAATACCACGCAGGAAAGTTATGGAGCTGACGAAACCATTTCGCTGTCGTTTAACCTGAGTAACACAGGCGATATGGCTGCCGAAGAAGTGGTTCAGGTGTATGTACACCGTATTAATCCTTCGGTTGAATGGCCGTTTAAAGAGTTAAAAGCATTTACACGTGTGGCACTTGAGCCGGGTACAAATCAAACCGTAACACTGGAAATTCCGGTTGAAGACCTGCAATACTGGAACGAAGAGAACCACGCCTGGGACAACGACCTTTGCGATATTGAATTGCTGGTTGGTGCCTCATCAGGTGATATCCGCTTAAAGAAACAGATTTCGCTGAAATAATATTATTCTCAATAAAATTTCAAAAGCCCGGTTTTGTACCGGGCTTTTTTCATACCTCCAAATCATTCATTCCAAGTCACTTCTACCCAATTCCAATCCACAAATTTCTTAAACCCGTTTAATTTTCAGAACAATTGCCCCCACTTCCTTTGTTACCTTGGGTAAAAGATAAATTTTACAATGAAAAACAAGAAAAAGATTGTTGTTGTGGGAGGAGGATTTGCAGGTTTGGAACTTGTAAAAAGATTAGGGAATTCAACCGACTACCAGGTTGTTTTGGTCGACAGCAACAACTATAATTTCTTTCCACCTTTAATCTACCAGGTATCAACCGGTTTTATGGAACCGTCGGCAATAAGTTATCCGTTTCGTAAAATTCTGCGAAAATTTAAAAACGCCGGTTTTCGACTTGGCTCTCTTGAAAAAGTTGTACCCGAAGAAAACAAAGTAATACTCAGCAACGGCGAGATGGAATATGATATTTTAGTAATGGCAACCGGTACGGAGACAAACTTTTTTGGGAACAAAAACATTGAGCGAGAAAGTTTGCCAATGAAAACCATAAGCGATTCATTGTCGCTCCGAAATGTTATTCTAACCCGCCTTGACCGCGCTACAAGAATACCCGATGAAGAAGAGCGGAAAAAACACCTGACATTTGTTATTGCAGGTGCAGGACCTACCGGAGTTGAGCTTTCGGGTATATTAGCCGAGATGAGAAGTTCAATTATTATAAAGGATTATCCGGAATTAAAGAAAACAGATCTTGGAGAAATTAGCCTGATTGACGGACAAGCATCCGTATTAGCCCCCATGTCGGAACATGCCCAGAAGTACACCACCAAAAAATTATCGGAATTGGGTGTAAATTTAATCATGAATACAATGGTAAAGGATTTTCACGACGAAACCGTGTATTTATCCAATGGCAAAGAAATTCCATCAAAAAACCTGATTTGGGCAGCCGGAGTTTCTGCTAAAACTTTTCCGGGTTTTTCTGACGAATGTTTTGGAGCGGGCAAACGATTAAAAACGAACCAATTTAATCAAGTCCAGTCCTACGATAATATTTATGCGTTAGGAGACTGTGCACTGGTGCTCGGCGATAAAGATTATCCCAAAGGACACCCGCAATTGGCGCAACCGGCGCTACAACAGGCAAAAAATCTGGCCGAAAACTTAATGCGGAAAGACAATAAGTGGAAGCCATTTCAATACACCGACAAAGGCTCGCTGGCAATAATCGGAAGAAATAAAGCAGTGCTTGATTTTCCGGGGCAGAAACATTCTGTAAAAGGTTTTAGCGCCTGGCTTATTTGGATTTTTGTGCACATTATGGGACTGGTAAATTTTAAAAACAAAACAAGAACCTTGTATAACTGGTTGGGGTACTACATATACAAAGACCAATATTTCAGAATGATTATTAAACCAACAGAAAGAGACAACAAATAATATATCGATTTAAAATAGCTTCGCTTTATAACTACACTATTTTTTGCTACAATTTTTTTTAATTGCGGTTAACGAAGTATAGACAGAATTACCGAAGCTGGTACAACACTGTTCTGCAGCACTCAAAAAAACAGCTGTTTTAAGTGCTCAACAAAAACAATTTGTTATACTTTTAGGGTCGGCTCCAAGCTGAAAAGTTACCATTTTCACTACTGCTATTTATCCTAATACTATAACAAAATGAGCTACAAAAACATCTTCCTGTTATTCGTTGGAATAATTTCAATCACCTTATGTTACGCACAAACCGACGACAAAATTGTGATTGATGAGAATATCCAACTATTGCATCTTCAGGATTCTGTTTTCGTACATATTACTTTTGACGAACTGGAAAATTTTGGCCGCTTTTCTTCCAATGGTTTGGTAATTATCCGAAACGGACATGCCCTGATGATTGACACTCCGATGGACAATGAGAAAACTGAAAAGCTTACGTCATATATTCAGAATTCGTTCTCGGCTAAAGTGGAAAAACTTATCGCCTGCCATTTTCACAACGATTGTTTGGGCGGTGTATCCTTCCTTAAAAGTATTGGAGTGGAATCTATTGCCAATTGTATGACCATCGACAAATGTAAAGAATTGGGAATCCCGGAGCCGTCAACTGCTTTCACCGACTCACTTATTTCTGATTTTTACGGCGAACCAATTGAATGCCGTTACTTTGGTGCCGGACATACATTTGACAACATTACGGTTTGGCTTCCCACGGAAAAAATTCTGTTTGGTGGCTGCCTGGTAAAATCGGCCAATTCGCCAAATCTCGGTAATCTCAGCGATGCTGTTGTTGAGGATTGGGAAACAACGGTTCGTGAGGTAAAAACAAAATATCCTGATGCAAAAATTATAGTTCCCGGACATGGTGCTTTGGGAGGACCAGAGCTGTTGAGTCACACTATAGATTTGGTTGCTATAGAGAAAAACAAATAAATCCATGTCTTAACAAACCATAGCTCAGCTAAAATGTTATACCTGTAAATTCCACCAAAAGTGTTGAGCAGAGAAACAAAGCATGTTTGAGAAACTTTATAAGTACCTGAATAAAGGAGGCAAACAAGGTGTTTGCACCGACATTACCGAAGACGCCTGTAAGTATGTTCCGCGCAATTTCTTTTTACAAATTTTCAGTAATGTATTCACACAGCTTGGCGACACGCTGAGCAACCCAAAAACCGTTTTAACGTGGTTAATGAGCTATGTAAGCGCGCCGGTTTACCTCATTAGTTTAATTGTACCGTTGCGCGAGTCGGGGTCGATGGTGCCACAGGTGTTTTTTGCACCCTTTATTCGTAAACGCTCCATCCGGAAATGGGTGTGGGTAATTGGCGCCTTGCTGCAGTTTCTGGCCATCGCATCCATAGGAATTATTGCACTGTATTTTAAAGGCGTTCCTGCCGGATGGCTGGTTGTTGCCGCTGTTGTACTGTTTAGCTTATCGCGAAGTATGAGCTCGCTAACCTCGAAAGACATTATCGGGAAAACCATCCCCAAAACCCGTCGCGGACGTATGAAAGGTTATTCCGTTTCGGTATCGGGCGTTTTGGTACTGGTGGCAGGTTTGTTTATGTTGTATCAGTCGGAAAAAGATGCTACCATACACTTTTACACCAATATCATCTTTTTCGCGTCGGCAACCTGGCTGGTGGCAGCATTTATTTATGCGCAAATTAAAGAATTCCCAAGCCAAACTGAGGATAAATCCTCTGGCAACGACAGCATTTTATCGAGTTTTGGCCTGCTAAAAACAGATAAACATTTCCGCGATTTTATCATCGCCCGCACCCTGCTTTTGTGTACAGCTTTGTCGGCCCCGTTCTATGTTATCCTGGCGCAAGAGTATGTGGGAAAAGAAGCCTATCTGCTCGGATTGTTTATTATTGCCAAAGGTGTTGCATCAATTGTAAGCTCGCCGGTTTGGGGGAAATATGCCGATAAGTCGAGCAAGAATATTATGGCAGTGGCGGTGCTGATCGCTTCCGCTCTTGGCATCTTTATCTTTTTCACCATTTCGTATTTCGATGCCTTGCGAAGTGCAAAATGGCTCTACCCTGTTGTGCTGTTCATTTTAGGCATTGCCCATCAGGGTGTTCGCTTGGGGCGCAAAACCTATGTGATCGATATGGCCACCGAAAACGAGCGCACCAGTTACGTGTCGGTTAGTAATACGGTTATCGGCATCATTCTATTACTAGTGGGCGGATTAAGTGCTTTGGTTTCGCTGTTGTCGGTTGAAGGCGTGATTTTGCTACTGTCGATTCTTGGGTTGGCAGGTGCTTATAAAAGCTACAAACTGCCCAATGTGGAGCAACTATAAGGAATGAGAAAGTTGAACGATTAGGGAAAATGCAAAACCTTCTGAATATCAATAAATAATTAATAAGCAAAACTACTACCTCCCAGAAACTCGCGCAATAACGACGTTGGTGGGATTTCCTCGTCGCTAATTGGTTTAAAGTACGACAGGAATTCCAGTAAACGCGTCGACTCCATGTACTCCGGCTGGTTTTCGAGCACTAACTTTAATATCGGCTCGGCATATTTTTTCAAAACCGCCAGCTCATAAATGGTTGCCGAGTTAAACATTACATCCGCATTTTCCTGGTAAGGGAATATATTTTTCTCCTCGCCCTTTCGCACCGACGGCCAGCGTTTTATCGTATCTGCAGCACGATAGCCCCGGTATCGGCTATCCCGAATCATACGCCGCAGCAAGCGGTTGTCGGCAGTGGAAATATGTGTATGCTCATCCACCGAGATCTGGGTTAGGGCCGAAATGAAGATCTTAAACGTGTTCTGTTCCTTCACATCGGTCAAAAGGCTGGGATTCATTCCGTGAATTCCTTCCACGATCAGAATATCATCTTTATCGAGTTTTAGCGTTTTGCCATTTTGTATACGTTTGCCGCTGTGAAAATCAAACTTGGGCAAGCGCACTTCTTTGCCTTCAAAAAGTTCGATCAACTGGTGATTAAAGAACTCAATATCGATAGCTTCCAATGCTTCAAAATCGTATTCTCCATGTTCATCTTTTGGCGTATGTTCGCGATCAACAAAGTAATCGTCGAGCGATACCTGGTACGGGCGCATACCGTTTACTGCCAGTTGCACGCCCAATCGTTTGCTAAATGTGGTTTTTCCCGAAGCCGACGGCCCGGCAACCAGCACCACTTTGGTTCCGTTTCCGCGCGCCGATATCTGGTTGGCAATTTCAGCAATCTTTTTCTCGTGCAGCGCTTCCGATATTTTTATGATATCGCCACTGCGGTTCTGAAGCGCAAAATCGTTCAGACTGCCAATGGTGGAAACGTTCAGAATTTCGGCCCAGTCTTTTTGTTCCTGAAAGATCTCAAACAGTTTATCGTTGTACACAACTTTATGCAATTTCTTGAAGTGTTTTCGCTTGGGAACCTGTACCAACAAACCATCAAAATATGGTACCAGGCCATAATTTGAAATGTACCCGGTTGAGGGCAAGAGGTTGCCATAGAAATAATCGCCAAGATCGTTCAGAAAATAAAGGTAGGAATACATGCGCCCCTGCTGTTCGAACAACTGAGCTTTATCCTCCAGCCCTTGTTTTACCAGCAGATCAACGGCGTGCGATGTAATAATGCCTTTTTTTACAAAAGGAATATCGGCCTCGATAAGTGCATTCATTTCCTGTTTTATGGAAAAGATATCAGAGTCGGAAATTTCACGTTCCAGTCCCTGAAGTTCGCAAAAATAGCCGCCACTTATGCCGTTTTGCACTTTGAATGCCACATGCGGAAAAACTTCCTTAACGGCGGCGTACAATACAAAAATTAAACTCCGGATGTACATTCTTATCCCGTCGGGATGTGTAAAGTCAATAAACTCAATGTGCTTGGGTTTTACCACACAAAACGACAACTCCTTAACCTGGTGGTTTACAATAGCACCACAAACCTGATTTTGGAGTTTTATATTTAAATCTTTACTGATTTCAAGCAATGATGTACCCATAGGATAAGTATGGGTCATATGTGTATTTCGGCAATAAATTTCAACGTCTCTCATTGTAACTGTCATCTGTTTCTAAAAGGTAAATGTATGAAAATGCGATGAGCAATTACAGTTGAAACCAAAGTTTTTCGCAGATAACAATCCTTTGCGAAAGAATGGAATTCAAAATAAAAACACGAAGTCACAAAGACACGAAGAAATCTTTTCGAGTCAATTCCGATACACTCTGACCTGGTGTTCTTTGTGGTAAAATCAGAGTAGATTTTACAATCCCAACTCTTGTTTCAGGTATTTAGCGGTGTGTGATTTTTTGTTTTTGCAGACCTCTTCAGGTGTTCCGGTACAGAGAATTTTGCCCCCATGTTTTCCGCCTTCCGGGCCAATATCGATAATGTGATCGGCAACTTTTATAACATCCATATTGTGCTCGATAACGATTACGGTATTTCCTTTTTCCACCAACTTATTCAGTACTTCAAGTAGCACACGTACATCTTCGAAATGCAGACCTGTTGTAGGTTCATCCAGAATATAAATGGTTTTCCCGGTGTCGCGTTTTGCCAGCTCGGCCGCCAGTTTCACACGTTGCGATTCACCACCCGAAAGTGTAGTTGACGACTGTCCCAGCGTGATGTAGCCCAAACCAACATCCTGCAAAGTACTCAGCTTATTGGCGATTGATGGAATATGCTCGAAAAACTCCACACCCTGATTAATAGTCATATTCAGCACATCGCTGATGGATTTTCCCTTGTAGCGCACTTCAAGCGTTTCGCGGTTGTAGCGTTTGCCATTGCACTTATCGCAGTGCACATACACATCAGGCAGAAAGTTCATCTCAATGAGTTTCAATCCTCCACCCTGACATTCTTCGCAGCGTCCGCCTTTTACGTTGAATGAAAAGCGACCGGGTTTATAACCACGGATTTTGGCCTCAGGCAACTGAGCAAACAAACTTCTGATGTCGCCAAAAACATTGGTATATGTAACCGGGTTCGAGCGTGGCGTGCGGCCAATCGGCGACTGATCCACACGAATAACTTTATCGATCAGTTCCAGTCCTTCCACCTTTTTGTAGGGCAGCGGATCTTTTAGCGATTTATAAAAATGCTGGCTTAAAATTGGCTGTAGCGTTTCGTTTATCAGCGTCGATTTTCCCGAGCCGGAAACTCCTGTAACACAGATAAATTTCCCCAGCGGAATTTCAACCGTTACATTATTCAGGTTATTACCCGAACAACCGGTGATTTTTAAAATATCTGACTTCCCGTTTCTACGCACTGCAGGCACTTCAATTTTTTTTCTGTCGTTGAGGTAATCGGCCGTCAGCGAATTCGATTTCAACACTTCCTGCGGTGTTCCCGCTGCCACTACTTCGCCACCATGGCGACCGGCATGCGGCCCCATATCAATCAGGTGGTCGGCATGCAACATCGTATCGCGGTCGTGTTCCACTACAATTACCGAGTTACCCGAGTCGCGCAGTTGCTCCAGTGCATGAATTAGTTTCAGGTTATCGCGGTGGTGCAGCCCAATACTTGGCTCATCGAGAATATAAAGCACGTTTACCAGCTGCGAGCCAATTTGTGTTGCCAAACGAATACGCTGCGATTCTCCTCCCGAGAGGCTTTGAGCAGTACGGTCGAGGGCCAGGTAATTTAATCCAACGCCCAACATAAAACCAAGGCGGTCGCGGATTTCTTTGATCACCTCTACACCAATTTTTAACTGACGTTCTGAAATACGGTCTTCCAAACCATTGAGCCATTCTCCCAATTCATCGAGATCCATTTGCGCTAACTCCGAAATGTTCTTTTCATCGATTTTAAAATGCAACGATTCATTTTTCAGGCGCATGCCTTTACACTCGGGGCACTCGATAGTTTTTACAAACTGGTTGGCCCATTTCTGTGCCGTTTTCGATGTACTCTCTTCACGCTGATTGTCGATGTATTTTATCACCCCGTCGTAACTCATCATGTAGTTCAGGCTGTTACCAAGCGGTGTATTTTTTAGCTGAATGCGATCGTTGGTACCAAACAACACTTCGTTCAGTCCTTCTTCAGGAATATCTTTTACCGGCGTTTTTAACGTGAAACCATGTTTCTCTCCCAAGGCCTCGATCTGCCAGAAAATAAGTGTGTTTTTAAATGGCCCAAGTGGCGCAATTCCTCCTTTGTGAATACTTTTATCCTTCTCGGGCATAATCTTGTCGAGGTCAATCTCGGTAACGCGACCAAGCCCGTTACACTTTGGACAAGCGCCCTGTGGCGAGTTGAAAGAGAAATTATGCGGTGCCGGTTCGTTGTACGAGATACCGGTAGTCGGACACATCAATAAACGGCTGTAATATTTGGCTTCGTTGGTATCGTGATCGAGGATCATCAGAATTCCGTGCCCGTGTTTCATGGCAGTCTGCACACTGTCTTTAAGGCGTTTTGTACTGGCTTCGTCAACCACCAGCTTATCGATCAGTATCTCGATAAAGTGGTTTTTGTAACGGTCAACCTTATGGTTGTGCATCAGTTCAGTTAATTCACCATCAATACGTGCTGTCAGGAATCCTTTTCGGCGAATTTGCTCAAACAGCTCGCGGTAATGCCCTTTACGGCCTTTTACCACTGGTGCGAGAATATTGATGCGTTTACCGGCAAAATCACTTTTAATCAGATTAATGATCTTTTCTTCGGTGTACTTCACCATTTTTTCGCCGGTGTTGTACGAAAATGCTTCGCCGGCGCGGGCATACAACAAACGTAAAAAGTCGTAGATTTCGGTTACCGTACCAACTGTCGATCGCGGATTTCGGGTGGTTACTTTTTGTTCGATGGAAATTACCGGACTCAATCCGGTTATCTTATCCACATCGGGGCGTTCCATATTTCCTAAAAATGAGCGCGCATAAGCCGAAAACGTTTCGATGTATCGGCGCTGCCCTTCGGCATAAATCGTGTCGAATGCCAGCGATGATTTTCCACTCCCACTTAATCCGGTTATAACGGTAAGTTTATTTCGCGGAATATCAACATCAATGTTTCGGAGGTTGTGCACACGGGCTCCCTGAACGATGATCTTCCCTTCCGATTCAAGCTCCGCCAGTTGCACTTCAGTATCTGTTTCTACTTTCTTTTTTGTCATTTTAAGCAATTTCGCGCTGCTAACAGTTCAGCATCACAATCAATACAAGTTTGGGCCGATGTAACTTTAGTAATTTGCTTTTACAATTCCGGAATCTCTACCCAATATCTTTTCCTGCCCGAATAAGTGAGTTCATTCTCCCGTAGCCACGGATTAAAATCTTTGAGTACTTTGTAACTCACACCGTGTTGTTTTGCATAGTCGGCAAAGTTGGCTACCGAGCCTTTAATCTCAACTCTTTTTGTAGGAATTATCTGGTATTTATTCTCTTCGGAAATAAAAAACTTATACTTCTCCGGATTTTCAAGAATCAATTTCAAGGCAACAATGCGGTACACGTAACGAGCTGTTTCGGTGGTGATCAGCAAATCGTAATAATCATCTTCTTTTTGCCTTACAATCTGGCGATTCACACCGGTCATTCCCCTGTTGTAGGCAGCGGCAACCATGGTCCAGCTACCAAACTTTTCGTAAGCCTTTTTTATGTATTCGCAGGCCACATGAGTTGCCTTTTCAATGTGGTAACGCTCGTCAACTTCGCTGTTTATCTCCAGCCCATAATCTTTTGCTGTTCCTTCCATCAACTGCCAGAATCCAGCTGCTCGTGCAGGCGAAATTGCCCTCGGGTTTAGGCCGCTTTCGGCCACCGCCAGGTATTTAAAATCATCAGGAATTCCGTGTTCTTTCAGGATGGGCTCGATGATAGGAAAATAACGAGGCACCAATTTTATGTAACGAATGGTTTGCGAATGAAAATAGGCGTTGGAAAGCAGTTCTCGATCTAGTGCTTCTTTCACATAAAAGCGATCGAGCGGCATTTTCTCTCCGGCAAAACTAACTGCTTCGGGTAATTCAACAGGCTCGTATTTAACCTCCTTTTCCACTACCACTTCAGTTTTTCCCGATTGCGCTGATACCAGAATAACCACTACCACTGCAATGTTCATCACCACCAAAAAAGGTGCTACAAATCTACTCCAAATTTTCTTCTTCATCCGTCTACTCTTCCTTTAGTTACTCAAACAGCAAAAATACAATTTTGCCTTGATTACTGATTGAATATTACCGATTTGTATTTGAAAAACACCAATAAATTTACGTTGTTGTTTATGGTGTTTTAAATAGCTATCGGCAGATTATTAAAATAAATCAAATCCTTAAACGGTATAACAATAAAAAGGCCCGACAGTTTTGCCGAGCCTTAAGATATCTTTCAGAGTTGGAGGACCCAAATTGCCTTCACCTGTTAATTTTCGCGATAAACAGGAATGTGGCTTATCTGGGTAATATTTTGCAAATCGGAATAATCGTACTGGTAGAAACCATCGTCGCCAATCATAAACAGGTAACCGCCCAAGGGGATTACATCGTACGTGTTGATGTTGGCAAAATGCGAGATCATATGGTCGTCGATGGCCGTTTTATCTTCGGCATCGTAAACTTTAAGCCCGGCGTCGCCATCGCAAACAAAAAGCACATCGCCATCTATTCCCAACCCGTAAGGCCCATGTAGCGGATAAGATGCGATTAAATCATTATCCACATAATCATCGGCCAACTGAAGAACATCGAGGCGGTTAACCGTGCTTCCGCAGGTAGTTCCACCACGCAAAGTAACGTATGCATAACCATCGGCAATTACAACGGGATCGCAGCTGGTAATGTGCCAGAAATCACTGACATAAACCGGGTAAGTAGGCACTTCAATATTAAAAATGCGCATGCCCGATTGTGTTCCCAAAAACATATGATTGTCGTAAATAAACATCGTTTCTACATTCCACCCTACATTTTGCTGCCCAATTTCCGAAGGGCTTCCCGGAACTTTTACATCGAAAACATGAAGGTTGGCCTCATCAACAGCGTACAAATAATCGTCGTACAAACCAAATCGTGCCATCGAGCCTCCAACACCAAATGTGCTTTGTCCTCCTCCGTTACTCAAACCCGACGTACTATAAAGCATAGCATCTTCAGCGTACCCCCAACGATACACCGGGTAATAATGATACTCCATTTCCTGGCGTACTTTTTTAATTTCCCAACCGGTAACCACACCTTTTTCTTCTTCCACTTCGGCAAAACGATATTCATCATTAGCCGGTGGCAAAGTATATGGCAACACATCCTCAACACGGTCAACTTCGTTAGGATTATTTATATCGCTGATATCAATGGCCACCAGGTCGATATAACTATCGGCGTAAAGAATATCTTCTTTTATGGCAATATCAACATTCCCGGGTATTTCGATAAAACCCACATTTTGCGGATCGGCAGGATTTTGGTTATCGATAATATGAATGCCTTCAAATTGCTCAACAATAAACAAGTAGCCATCTTTAAAATAGATTTTACCCGGGTTTACAAGATCGCGCGAGTCTACAGATTTTACTCCGGCACGCAGGTCTTCATACGACAGATATACAGGCGAATTGGCCGTAAACTCTTCAGTGTATTCATCCATACACGCTGAAAAAGCCAGCGCAATAAACAGTAGCAGAAATATATTTTTGAATGTCTTCATTTTCTGTGGTTTTTTAGTTGAAAATAATACCGATTTTAACGGTTACGCGGTTGTAGTCGATGTCGAGCGAGTAGTCGTTTTCTCCATCATAATTCAGGCGGTGAAACTGATAGCCCACTGCAAAGTTTATCCCTAAACTATTGGAAAGCATTTGCTGATACCCAACGCCTGGGTTTATGAGCACTCCTCCTTTACAGTCGAAACCGTTTTGGCCCATATCACCCGGCCATGGTGCAAAACTGCTCCAGATGGGATACACATCGTAATAAATTTCATTGGAATCTTCAATAGGAACCTGGAAACCGGCTTTTAAAAACACATAGGGGCTTGATAACTGTTTTTTAAAACGGTATTCGAAATTTGCATACACAGGCATGTACGTTTCTTTCAGAAATTCAACACCAAATCCAAGGCCTACCGACAAATTCGGATCAACCAGATAATTAACCGAGCCGGTAAGGGAAAATGGTGCCGATTGACTATTATCTGAGTTCCCGGCTAAAACACCCATTTCGGTTCTGAAAAACCATTTTACATCCGTTACCGCTTCTTCATCGAACATTGTTTTTACGTCGCGCTTTGAGGCAATGTGATCCACTTCATCAGCATCGAAAATCCAGATATTTCCGGCCGACTCTATTTTCAATTGTTTTCCGTCGTTTGTATACGTGTATTTTCCTTTAAGAATGGACCCGTTTTTTAGGTAGACATGACCTTTTTCGGATTGCGCAAAAACGGAAAGCGACAATACCGACATGCACAGCAGCACAATTAGTTTCTTCATAATGTTTTTTGTTTTTATGAAGATGCAATGTGCTGTGTTTTGGTTGCGTTAAACAAAGATTTTTATTGCGTAATATTATTTTCGTTCAATAGCAGAAGGGCGTTAACCATTGATAATTCGTCGTTTACACGTAATCTATTTTGGCGCAGGAGCTTTCTTATTTGCTTCTGATTTTCCGGAAACCGGGAGAGTAAAGCTGCTCGATTAAGTCGTATTTTAGTTAAACCATCCTGCTCGGTATACAAATAATAATCTTTGTGCAACTTGTATTCAACGGCTCGCATTATCCCGTTTCTATCCTTATAAGGACTAACCGATTGTTCGTAAATATACCAGTTAACCATCAAACTAACAGCTCCTTTATACAACTCTTCCAAATACATATTGGTTTGCTGATTGTTGTTTCTGGTAAGGCGAACAAACTTGCGCGTTTTGTTTCCGTCCTGAAACGAAAAGCTCTCTACCAGCTCTTTCTCAACCTGGTATAAAAAGCGTCCGTTATCGTTATACGAAATCAGTTCATCGTTATATGCCTGGTAGCGCAGTTGCAGGTTTTCGAACACATTGCCGTTTACAAATTTTACTGAGCCCGGAACCCAATCATTGGGATACAAAAAGTAGGAATTAACTTCAGCGGTAAGCGTAAGAACTTCGCCAAGCATTTTACCCTGAAGCATATTGGATTCACTATTCAAATTATAGGTGTTGATTCCCATGTTCTGAGCCTGAATAATGAAGGCAAACAGCACTCCCAGAACCACTCCAGTATATTTTATTAAGCCGCTCATTGTACCGATATTATTTTTGACGTTCTGTACAGTTTTCCCGATTTTGTTATCGCCTCAACTTTTATTTCCAGGTCGCCTTTTACATCTGAGAGCTCAAAACTAAATGGCCAGTCTTTATCAGTATCAACCACCTCGTTTAAAAACTGCCTACGGGTATCGGGCAGTGTCCTGCCCTCAGCATTCGGGCTGTAGTTCGCCTGTTTCGGAAATTCGATACATGGCACTTTTAGCTGAAAAATATTGGGTTGTTGCGCCAGCCAGCTATTTGATTTATCTTTTAACGACACGAATAGTACGCCCTTAAAACGCAGGTCGCCAAAAATACGCTCATCTTTTACCAAATCGATGGAGGCAATATCCGTGGATTTTAAATCCTGAAAAAATGAATTTTTAAACACCGGAATTCCATTGATCAGCCGTAGCGGTTCATCATCGAAAAACCGATTCTGACTGTAGTTTAACATCCTGAAAGTTACCTCATCGTTTCTGTCTCGGTATTGAAGCCCAATAAGTAATTCACGCGAAATTTCTTTAAAGTTGGGCAAATCGATAAACATATCGGGAACTATATGATTATCGGGCCTGCCATAAAATGGCATCCCATAAGGATTTGGCATTTCAAAAACACCATTCTTACTAATGGAAACACCCCTAAAAAGCTTATTAAAGAATGTACCTTTTATGCTGTTTTCAATAATTTCGCTTTGTTTTGGATTAACAAAAGTGGAGTCGAATTTTAATTCTTGTACGGCTGACATAAAATTCGGTATCAGCTCAATATCGAACAATTTATCGCTAATAGCAAGTGGCTGTAGAATGAGATTGGCATTACCCATTGCATTATCCAGGAAGAAATGAAACTGCCCTGTTGAATCGGGGTAATAATAATCAAAATATGTTTCGTTTCCGGTAACTGTTAACAATACCAGTTCATTGGCTGCATCACCTGTTGTTCTTTCGCTAAGGCGACCACTGATCAATACCCCGCCTTTTTCCGGGAACGCCGGAATACCTGCATTCCGGTCTTTCATCCCGAAGTTCATAAAACCGGTATTTGTATGCGAAAAGGGTTCGATTATACGTGCACTTGCCACCATGTATACAAACTCGTTGTCGTCGGTTTTTATAACCCCCTCTACTTCATCGCGCCGGCGGTAATTTTGGTCTTCAAGATTTATGGCGATTGGACTTCCGACACTTTCGGGGGTAACAAGAGAAGCTTTAGATTCTATTACCGGCAACCGGTCAATTCCTTCCTCAAAACGATTATAAACATAGACCGACTTGCCAATACATTTTAGCACCCCATTGTTGCGTTGCGCATTAAAAAAGGCATGCACAAAATACAAACCGGTGTGTAAGGAATCAGGCACAGCAATATAACCTTCGGCATGTGTATTGTTGCATTTTACGGCACGTGATGCGATTAAATTTCCGGTTTGCGATTCCATCTGCAAACGAACAATATTACCATATTGCTGTAACTCTTCCGGCACATATATTTTTATCCATAAAGTATCTCCCGAAATACAAAAGTCGCGATCGGCAAAAACCACAAGTTCTTTGTTAACAATATTTTGCGCTATTGTTTTAACACCGATTAAAACACACACAAAAAGAAATAATATTTTTAATACTTTGTTCATTGCCTATCTAATTATCGAAACTGCCAAAATTCAGGAATATCGTTAAGCTGTTCTCCTGAGTATGGTATTTCGTAAGATTCTTCGATCTCCCGCAATATAAATCCAGTATCCTCCGAAACATATCGCAAAAAATATCTTGTTTCGTTACTCGCCGAAATTTCAAAATTCCCCAAAATCGTCTGGTCCGTATTGCTGATACATTTTATATTACTGCGGGCTTGCACATACAAGGGGTCAAATATTTTTCCATCAGAATTAAGCTGACTGTTCAGGTCATCATAATAATTATAAGCACTTTCTGTTATACGATGTTGATAGAGAATAATAATCCACCCCGTAAAACTATAACCTTCCTGCAATGTCACACTATTCTTTAAAAAATGTAGCGGATGTTTTCGAATTTCTTCCGATGTGGAATATTCGGGCGGTGCAGCAATATTAAATGTACCTTGCGGATATGCTGATCTCCACCCGTACATCATTTCTGACAATGGCGGAAATGGTGACACTTCAACCCAATAAGTATATTCCACAACAAAACGTGCGGTAAACCGGTAATAAGGCATTTCATTACCCGGATTTATATCAGCATACAAACGCACACCTTGTATTTCATCTACATTATCAACGTCATTATCACCACTTTCCTGCCTCATTTCAACTTCACTAAATCCATAAATACTATCAATCGACGGTTTTTGCGGAACCCTTTCAAACGACGATTCATACACTTCTCCCTGGTATTCAATTTTGAGTTTATATTGCAAATCAGTATTGAGTGAAAGGTTTAAAGCATATTGTCCATCAGCATAATGTGGCAGTTCGTGCTCGTTGCCATTACTATCAATAAGCTGCACGTTTGCATTGGTAACTGCGGGCCCCGAACCAGCATTATCATAATAGGCTACCGATTCGTATAAATGTATGTAATTAACAGCCTCATCGGCAGAAATCCGGGCATCAGCTACCAAAACGTTATCTACTACATCAATGTCGGGTCTGTACACATCTTCACATCCCGACAACAGAATGAATAGCAGAAAACTATATGTTATTATACGTTTCATCTTATTAGAATTGTATTTTTTCAGCGGAATAAGATGTTACTCGCATGATTTTAATAAATCGCCTATTTGTAAAAGTCTTTCTCATGCTAGTTTCATTAAAACCTAAAATTATATGTTAGCGAAGGAACCGGGATTCCGATTACCGATAATTTAAACAAAGAGTAACGGGTGTAATTGTTGCTTTCGCCCGGCACAGTTTTTTTATAATATACTGAATACGGATTATTTCGTCCGTAAACATTATAGACAGATAAGGTCCAGCTACCTTTCCACATGCGCTTTTTTCGTAAATTCTCATCAAATGTTATCGACAAGTCTAAACGATGATAGACCGGCATCCTGTATTTATTTCTATCGGAATAATACACCAGATCTTCACCCGCAAATTCGTACTTAATTTCAGGCAACGTTGCTGGCCTTCCTGAAACCATAACAAAGTTACCCGAGAAACGCCACCGTCGGCTAATATTATATGTTGCGGTGAAGGAAAAATCGTGTGGCTTATCGTAAATCGACGGATAATAATCGCCGTTCCACAAATTCTCTTCATCAAAATCGCTGGTATTTTTCCGCATTGTACGTGAATAAACGTAGCTCGCATAACCGGTTAAGCGGCCAAAATTTTTGCGCGCACTCAGCTCAATTCCATACGAATAACCTTTTGTAGGCACAAGTGCCGTTTCAACATGATCGTTCATAATCAGTTGAGCACCATTTTTATATTCAATCAGATTTTGCAGATATTTATAGTACACTTCAGCTGAAAGATCAACATTCGATAACAACGAGTTATTCTCAACACCAACTGCCACCTGATCAGAAATCAGTGGTTTTAAATGGTAATCGGCAGCTTTCCACGTTTCGGCCGGCGAGATTACCGCATTATTACTGAGTTGAAAAATATTTTGTCGTGTACGCTGATAACTGAACTTCAGCGAGGTGTTCATGTCAAGATCATAATTCAGTGCCAGCCTCGGCTCAATTCCTCCGTAAGTTGCCGAAGCCTCGTTTTTGCCAAACTGAAGCGAATCGACCACCGATTCCGGATCTTTGGGATGATCCTCAGCATATAAATAAACAAGCGGAGTACCAATATTACTGAAATGATTGTAACGCAAACCGGCCACAATCGATAGGTTGGGCAAAATCTGGAATTCGTCGCTTAGATACACCGACCAATCCAGTGTTTTCTCCATCGCCAATTTACGTCCGACAATTACTGTGGTATCCTGTTGTGGAATAATTTCTCCGGGACTGATTTCGTTGTAAACCGCTTTAAAACCGGCTTCGGAATTATGCCGCTCGTTGGGATGCCATTTAAAGTTATACCCAACAGAACTGTACTGCAACTGATTATCGAGATAATACGCTTCATAAGGTTTATCATCGGCCAGATCGGTAAGGCGGTAATCGTAACGGCTGTAAGCCGCATCCAACTCGCCGTAAAATTTTTCACCAAAGCGGTTGTTAAGTTTTAGGTTGCCCAGCAGGTTTCCGTATTCGGTTATCGATTGCGAACTTGTACTAAACTCATCAAAACTGGTATAAGCCATTACACTTAATTTGTTGTGTTGATTGAACTTATAAGTAAGTTTTCCGGACACATCGTAAAAATGGGTAACCCCCTCGTTTAAGTCGAGGTTAGGAATTTCTTTTAACAACCAGTCGGTATACGAACTACGTCCGCCAATAGCAGTAGTAAGCTTTTTATTTTTTGTTAACGGCCCGTCAAGCGCCACGCGCGAGTTTATAATTCCAATCCCACCATAAACACTTATAGTTTCGTCATTTCCTTCTTTAAAATCGACCTCCATTACTGAAGCTACCCGTTCGCCATAACGTGCCGGCATACCCCCTTTAAACAGTCGCACATTCTCCACAACATCGGGATTGATAAGCGACATAAAGCCAAAAAGGTGCGAAGAATTAAATACCGGACTACCATTTACCAAAATGAGGTTTTGATCGGTGTTTCCACCACGTACGTTAAAGCCCGATGACAATTCGCTTACCGTTTGTACTCCGGCCAAAATGGTGAGTCCTTTTAACACATCAACCTCGCCCATTAATGCCGGCAATTGCTGAATCTGCCTACCTGTCATTTGCACCATACTCATTTGGGCCCGGGGCACATCAGCATCCGATCCCAGCACAGTTACCTCATCAATGTTATGCGATTCTTCAAACAATCGAAAATCTGCTGTACCATCTTCAATCAAGCGAATATCTATTGTAGAGCCCTCAAAACCAATGTAGGTGATCGTTAATTTTAAATCGCCGGTAGGCAGGTCCAACTCAAAACTTCCGTTTGCATCAGATGTGGTACCTTTTTGAAGCTTGTTGCAATAAATCACGGCTCCAACCAATGGAGATCCATCTTTTCCATCGAGTACCCTACCCTTTAGTTTTGCCGCTTTGTATCGCCCTAAGTTCATCGGGTCGCCAACCACCAAAGTTTGCGTAAAATCATCAAACTTCGACCGGGTATCTGCCGACCTACGAAAAACGACAATTCCATCATTTTGGAAGAAATCGTAGGTTAATTCAGAATCATAAAATACATTATTTAATGCCTGCAATAAAGGAGTATCTTCAAATTGATTGGAAATGTTAGATTTTTCAATCCATGAATCTTTGTAGTAAACCCTTAAGTTATAATTGGTCTCCAGGTCATTCAAAAATTGCACTAGCGGCTCGTTTTGGTACGAACCCGTTATTTTTATCTCTTTAATTTGCTGGCCATACAAAACAGTATTACTCCCCAACAAGAGAGACAAAAAAAGGAGCACATAATTAATTAAAGATTTTTTCAATTTTTTTTGAACCTTGGTTTAGAATTTATTTGACTTTGATTTCTTCCGCTGGTTTAATCTGGTCACAATTTAAATCAATTTGGTTAACAAACAAAACAAACAAAAACATTCATTTATGCTAACAAGACTTTTAATAGCATCTTTATTTGAAATGTCTGATATTTTTTCAATCTTTAGAAACCAATAAACCAATTACCCTTCTTTTTATTTAACAATAGTATTAAAATGAGACGATCTGTTACAACAATTTTGATTTTATTTCTTGTTATTTTTTCACAAGCGCAGGAAAAACTATCCTACTTTTTACCTGACGACGTTTCTTACAATAGCGAAATTCCCACACCTGAAGAGTTTTTCGGGCAAAAAATGGGAGAATGGCACCTCACTCACGACCAGGTTTTGTTCTATGTTAAAACAATTGCCAAAAGTACCGACCGGGCAATACTATATGAATATGCCCGGTCTTACGAAAACAGACCGCTCGTTCACCTGGTTTTTACATCGCCCGAAAACCAGCAAAATCTGGATGATCTGAAAGAATTACACTATAATTTCTCTGAACCGGGAAAAGATCTTGCCAAAAGCGATGTGCCACTGGTTGTCAGCTTAACCTATGGCGTTCATGGCAACGAATCGAGTGCCACAAATGCGTCAGTTCTAACAGCCTACTACCTGGCTGCTGCTGAAGGAGAAAAAATTGATGAGTTGCTGAAAAAGAACATTATTATTGTTGATCCGTGTTTAAATCCCGATGGTTTTACCCGCCAAAGTATGTGGGCCAACATGCACCAAAGTGCAACGCCCAACGGCGATAATAACTCCCGCCAGTTTCAGGAAGTTTGGCCGGCCGGACGAACAAACCATTACTGGTTCGATTTGAACCGCGATTATTTGCTGCTGGTACATCCCGAGAGTAAAGGGCGCGTGCAGAAATTTCACGAATGGAAACCGAACATTGTTACCGATCATCACGAAATGGGCGCCAACTCAACCTTCTTTTTCCAGCCGGGTGTGCCAAGCCGAAACAATCCGCTTACTCCCGAAAAGAACTACGAGCTTACCCATAAAATAGGCGAATACCATGCAAAATTTTTAGACAAAATAGGCTCCGCATATTTTACAGAAGAACAATACGATGACTATTACTACGGAAAAGGATCGTCGTACCCTGATGTGAACGGAAGCATTGGTATTCTATTCGAACAAGGTGGTTTTAGAGGCCGATACAGAAATACATCAAACGGACGAAAAACACTGGCATTTGGTATACGCAACCAGTTTATCACCAGCCTGTCGACATTGGAAGCCGCCATGAATTTACACGACGAGTTGCTTGATATGCAAAAAGAATTCTACCGCTCGGCACTCGAACGAAGTGCGAAAAGCAAAACAAAGGCCTACATCTTTGGAAGTAGCTCCGACCGTGTTAAAACACAACAGTTTGTTGATTTGTTAAACCGCCACCAAATTGATGTTTACCAAAACGATAGTAAGCTGAAAGCCGATGAACAAACTTTTGAAAGCGGAAGCAGTTATGTTGTTCCGGTTAATCAAAAGCAATCCCGGTTGATCCGATCAATATTTGAAGAAGTTCACGAATTTACCGACACTACTTTTTATGATGTGTCGACCTGGACTTTCCCACATGCTTACGACCTGCACTATGCCAAACTCGGTAGCCTTAACAGCGTATCATTATCCAACGAACCGTTTACGGCCAAAAAGGTTAGAGGAAAATTATTTGAAGCAAAAGATCCGGTGGGTTATCTGTTCCGGTGGGACGAATATTCTACAGCTGAAGCACTCTATAAAATTCAGGATACAGGCTTACGCACTTATGTAGCCACAAAAGAATTCTCTATTCCGGGCAATGATGACGAAGAAGCATTTTCGTACGGAAGTATTTTTATCCCGCTGCAAGACCAAATTATGTCGGGCAGTCAGGCGAATGCATTCTTAAAAGATGTTGCACAAAGCACCGGAGTTGATATCTACGCCGTATCGAGCGGATTAACACCCAAAGGAATTGATTTGGGAAGTAACAGTTTTACGCCGCTTACCAAACCAAAAATTTTGACTTTTGCCGGTGGTAATGCCAATAGCCGCGATGTTGGCGAGATATGGCATCTTTTCGATCAACGTTATCATATTCCTTTAACTCTGGCAGAAAGCAGCTCGTTAAGCAGAATAAAACTAAGCAGCTACACAACCATTATTCTGAGCGGAAATTTCCAGGAATGGGGATCAACAGAAATCAACAAGTTAAAAAGCTGGGTTAGCGAAGGTGGAACTTTAATCGCCTATAAAGAAGCTACCACCTGGGCTGCCAAAAACGGAATTGGCAGCACTACTTTTAAAAAGCCCGTTTCGCCGGATACAACACGTTATCTGACCTATGCCGAACGCAGTAAAGAACGAAGCCTGAATAACATTAGCGGCGCTATTTTCGAAACCAATATCGACATAAGCCACCCCTTGTGTTTCGGATATTCCGACAAACAACTGGCTGTTTTTAAATCGAGTACAACTGTGGCCAATTCTCTTGAAAAGAAATATACCGAGCCGGTTAAATTCAGCCAATCGCCTTACCTCAGCGGATGGGTTTCAGAAGACAATATAAACCGGCTAAAAAATGCTCCCGTAGTTACTGTTCAAAATATAGGAAGTGGTAAACTAATAAGCTACCACGACAATATGACATTTAGAGGAACATGGCTGGGCACCAATAAACTGTTTTCGAATTCAGTATTTTTCGGAGACATCATCCGTTAATTGCCTAATTATCTTTCAAAATTCCTTAAATCGCTAAAATGCAAGGCATTATTGGATTACCTTTTTGTAATTTTGGGAATATATAGTAGAAGGACGTTTTAACATACTTATATAGGCAAATTATCAGGCGCCACCCAAAAGTGGAGTTTTGATGAATTAATAGTGTTACGACTGGCTAAAGTCGATATCAATATCAGTTGGTTCAATGCGATTATTGATAACATTTTAATTAAAAAAATATGGAAGCACTAGCAAAAATCATTCACCAAACCCCCGCTTCATACCTGCCAACTGCTTTTCCTGCGCATTATTACGGAATGCCCAACGGAAGGATTTACATCGTGTTCTCACGGTTTTACGATTTGGCTATCGGACAATCGGGCATTGAGTTTGTGTTTGCCGAGCATGTTGATTATTCGTACAACTACGAAACCGGCGAAATTATTCCAGTGCAAAACGTTCCTCGAAAACTAAAAGTTTTTTCGGAAGAAGTTGATCATCCCGATCTGAAGATCAATATTTTTAGCACAAAACGAAACTTGCAGTCATACGGTCAGGCGCAGGCCTTTTTAAACGACGAAGCTATGCGAATGTGCGCCGTTTCTGCATAATAATATTTTTACACAAAGTATTGTACCTGTGTGCTTTCCCAAATTTCCTATAAGTTGTAGTGAAGCCTTTTGGCTGTATGTCATTTTCCGGCATAAGCTAAAGTCTCCAAACGTCTTACCTCTTTCATAAAACCAAATAACGGCTAATCCCAAAACTCTAAATTTCAACCAACTGACACCTCAAACAAATAAACTTTGCCAACTTCATTCCGGCAAAAAAGATTATTACTAGAAACATTTTTCTTTTAAATTGTTATGGTTTATAAACAAAAACAATAGCAAGATGTCTAATCTGCAGATTTTGATTAAAGAACTTGGGAAACCATATTCCGATCTCAAATTTCTTTTAACCTGTTTCCGCGAAGTACTAATAGAAAATGGTGAAAAAGAAGTGGCAGCCTTAATGCCATGGATTGGTGACGAAAGCCCGCAAAATGCCGGGCATTTTTCGCAAAAGCATTTTAATATGTATTCAGTTTGTTTTCAGCTGCTAAACCTGGCCGAAACAAACGGGGCCGTACAACAAAGGCGAAAAACAGAGGAGGGCAACACGCTACGGGCTACAAACGGACTATGGGCCAACAGCATACAACTTCTAAAAGAAAAAGGAATTGCCGAAGAGAAGATTCTCGAATCGTTTGACAATATTTCCATTCAACCGGTTTTAACCGCGCATCCAACTGAAGCCAAACGTCCGGTAATTCTGAAAAAATACCGAGAATTGTACCTGCTTTTGGTAAAGCGCGAAAACTCGATGTACAACTCGTACGAGCTACAGGAAAACCGCGAAGAAATGAAACGTGTAATTTCCTCAATTTGGCACATCGATGAGTTTTACATGGAAAAACCCACCGTAGAAAACGAGCTGGATAATGCTATTCACTATTTTGTAAATGTTTTTCCGGAGGTGGTTCCGCTGTTAAATCGCCGGCTTGTTCAGGCCTGGGAATTTTCTGGTTTCGACTCAACTTCGTTGATCAAGAACAACAATTATCCACGATTAAAATTCGGGACATGGATTGGTGGCGACCGCGACGGACATCCGTTGGTTACTGCCGAAGTAACAAAAAAAGCGTTGCAGAAACTTCGGTTAAACGCGTTTATTACGGTTAAAAATGAACTGAACAGATTGGCCGACGACCTGAGTTTTTATTTCGAAATTTCGGACCTGCCTGCATTTATGGTTAACCGGTTTAAAGAACTGGTGGCCGATACGGGTAATAAAACGAAAAAAATCATTTCGGCATCGAAAAACGAAGCGTTTAAACTTATTGTGCAGCTTTTTATCACTAAACTGCCTCTAAATATCGGGAACTTACAGTTGTTTGAGCTGGATGATAAAAAAGGCACTTACGATAATTCAAAACAATTGCTCGAAGACCTGGAGCTTCTAAAAAGCGCCTTGCTGGAAACGAATTATAACGACATCGCCCACCAGTCGGTTAACCGCTCGATATTTTTTATCAAGACCTTTGGTTTTCATCTTGCCGAACTTGACATCAGACAGAACAGTCGTTATTACCATTTGGCGCTACAGCAACTGGTTGAAAAATCAGATCCGTTTAACGCAAAAGATACCGAATGGACCGAGGAGGCTAAAAAAGCATTTTTGGACAAGGAACTTCGCTCGGCGCGTCCGTTTACACACGATTACAGCCAGCTTGATACCGAATCGAAAAATACTATCGAATGTTTTCAGTTACTGAACAATCATATTTCAAAATATGCGCACTATTCCATCGGATCGCTGATTATTAGCATGACCCAAAGTGCCAGCGATTTGCTAACAGTTTATATTCTGGCACGTGAAGCTGGCCTTACGCTTTTCCGCGACACGATGATCATTAAACTACACGTTGTTCCACTTTTCGAAACCATTCAGGATTTGATTGACAGTCCGGCCATATTAGAAGAATACTTTAGTTATCCGGAAGTTCAAAACAGCCTGGAATACCAGCGAAAAGAACAAAACCTTCCTGTAAAAACACAGGAAATTATGATTGGTTACAGCGATAGCAACAAAGACGGAGGAATATTGGCCAGCGCGTGGTTTTTGTACAAAGCGCAAAAAGAACTTACGGAAGTAGGTAAAAAATACGGTATCGACATTAAGTTTTTCCACGGAAAAGGAGGCTCAATAAGTCGTGGTGCGGGACCAATTCACTGGTTTTTACGTTCGTTACCACACGGCACACTTTCAGGCAACTTTAAAATTACCGAGCAGGGCGAAAGTATCGAAAAGAAATTTGCCAATAAAATAAATGCCGTTTACAACCTCGAGTTAATGTTATCGGGGAATGCACTAAACACGCTACTGCACAAAACGCCCGAAGAAAATAGCGATGATATTGCAGAGCTAATGGAATTTATGGGGCAGGAAAGTTTTAACACCTACAACGAACTGCTTAAAAATCCACATTTCCTTGATTTTTACCAGGAAGCCACTCCAATAGATGTAATTGAGCACAGTAAAATTGGCTCACGCCCGGCACGACGAACCGGTAAGAGAAGTTTCTCCGATCTCAGAGCCATTCCCTGGGTATTTAGTTGGGGGCAATCGCGCTACCACATAACCAGCTGGTATGGTGTTGGTTCAACACTCGAGAAAATGCAAAAAGAATATCCCGAAAAATATGAGAAACTAAAAAAGCTGATTCCGAAGAACCAGTTTATACGCTATGTTTTAACCAATGTTGACACCAGTTTGGCAAGTACCGATAAAGATATTATGCAGCTTTACGGCGGCCTTGTAAAAAATGCTGAAACACGTTCTGTGGTGTTAAACCTCTTGCTACAGGAGTTCGAGAAAACACAGCAGATTATGAATGAATTGTTGGGACGCCCGATGCAGGAGCGGCGTAAAAGTCATTATTATTCCACGCAATTACGTGCCGAAGCACTTAATACACTGCACAACTATCAGGTGCATTACATTAACAAGTGGCGCGAACTACAAGATGCCGATGCCGACGAAAACAAAGAAATACTTAACCAGTTATTGCTATCGGTAAATGCCATTGCAAACGCCATGGGAACTACCGGATAAAAAAGTAAAGAAAAAGGCGATATGAATTGTATTATACCGCCTTTACTTTATATTCCCTTTTTTCTGATTAACTCAGAATTTCTTCCAGCGTGATGTAATCACCAACTTTACCTGTCATTTGTTCCACATCGGTATTTACCGGAAGTGTTTTTTTGCCCGGTCTCCAACCCGCCGGACATACCTCGCCGGTTTTACTTGCATGCTGCCAGGCCTTTATTTGGCGCAAAAATTCAATTACATTTCTCCCAACAGAATCAGCCTGAACCTCCTGTGCTACACAAACACCATCAGGATTAAAAAGGAATCGTCCTCTTAGCGCAACACCTTCTTCTTCTATTAGCACACCAAACGAACGGCTTACTTCCTGAGTGGTGTCGGCACCAATTGTAAGTTGCAAACCTTTCAGAATCGGTTCTGTTTCCACAAATCTTTTGTGAGAAAATTTTGAATCAACAGACACCGGTAAAAGCTCTACTCCCAGTTCCTGAAATTCATCATAGTGTGCGTTCATTGCTGCAATTTCAGTTGGACACACAAAGGTAAAATCGGCAGGATAAAAACATACCACTGTCCATTTGTCCTTATAATCTTCACTTTTTACTGTTTTGTAATGCCCCGTTTTTGCGTCGTACGCTTCCATTTCAAATTCCGGCATCAGTTGCCTTACCATTGTTGCACTCATTGGTTTTTCCTCCGTTTTTAAATTTTCAACTACATTTTTCTTCTTTTTCAGTGGTTTTACACCATTAACACATGCCATAATTGTTTAATTTATATTGTTTTTATCTACATTGATTCTGCTCAACGGAACTCTTATTTCAAACTTATGTCCGTTTATATTCCAATCTAGTAAACGTTTGTTCATTTAAAAAGTTTAAAGGGCACGTAATTTTTTAAAAGAAAATTCTATTGGCGGGAAAATCCGGATAAAAAACAGTTAAAAAGTTACGGAGCACAGTCCTCCCATATTATTATTTGCAGCTGCTTTCAGTTTTTTCTCCCCGGAGCATTCAAGGCTAATTGTCGACTGATTTATAATACATTAGATCATTTCACACTACAAATAATAGGATCTGCCAGACCAATAATTTCTGTAAGACAAAAACACCGGGCGGTTTTTTGAATTGCCTTTCGATTTGTTTTATTCCGAATTCAGTTTTATAATCACATCAAAACCACTATCGCTTGACGAGTTATTCAGCTGAAGAAACAGGAACCGGAACAGTTCGTACTCCAATTTTACTTCGTATTTCGAAATGTCCTTTTCGTTGGTTTCGCCAAAACGCTGCTCGTAACTCACAAACAGGTCGTTGGTTATGTATTTTCCCACCACAACAGTTGCGTTTTGGAAATCGCCGTCGCCTTTAAGTTCAATGTAATCCACATCCAGTTTCTCACCCAACAGCTCGGTTAATTGCGAAGATAGCAATGACATGGCAGCCGAACCGGCAATCTGTCCTGCTCCCGAAACATTCTCCTGCTGTGCAATGCTTAGCTCGTTCATTGCCACACCAAATAAGATGTACGAAAGGGCATCACCTTCGCTGACCTGGTTACCATCAAGCGTAAAATTAATCTCCGGCTGACTGGCCGTTCCCGACACCCGGGCAGTTAACTTCTGCTCCACTTTTTCGGGGTTACGAAAAGCATACACAGCCTCTATATTCAGCCGCGGCATCAATTCCTCGCCACCCTGAAACGTGATAGTTCCTTCATCAATTTTGAAGGTTTTTCCTAGTACTTTATATTGCCCGCGCACAACATTAATGCTACCAAATAACTCGAAGAATTCCGGGTTCTTAATGATTTCCACATCTCCGGAAACTTCCACATACATCTCCTTGTTTTTAATCCATGTATTCTGCGGAATTTTAATGGAAAGTCGCCCGGTTAAGTTAGAAAGCGAACTAAAATCGAACGAATCAATTGTAGAAATTGTATCGTTTACCGCCACAGTCAAAGCAGTTGTATCTTTCAGTTTTTCTATTTCGCGCATCAATACCGGTTTCGGTAGTTCCGGTTCAGTAAACTGCCCTGTTAAATTCATAATGGCAGGCAAATAAATATTGGCTTCAGGAATTTCCAGATCGCCATCAAAAACCATTTTCCCGCTTTTAGCTTTTAAACTGGCGTCGCCTGATATTTCCATATTAAACTGCCGATGATCAACCGGGTTAAAAGCGTTGAAGTGAATATTTACTTCCGACTGTTTGATTTTCCCGTTGTAAATGGCAGATCCAAAATCAACGGTACCACTGGCTTTCAGATTTCCATCATTGGTTTTAATGTAAAACGAATCGAGCCGGGCAGCTTCTTCCGAGAACTGAAGATCGAGCACAATATTTTTGTATTCAATTCCATATTTTGGGATGAGAATTTCGGCATTTCTCAGGCTCACCTTACCATCCGGTTCAGGAGCTTTCAACGTACCACCCACATTTACCTGCCCATCTAAAATTCCTTCTACTTTCTCGGCCTCGTCTAAAAACTGCAATGCCGACAAGGGGAAACGCTTCACTGTTAATCCGCCACTGATCGTTGCATTTGAATCCACTAAAAAGCTCATACTGTCAAACCTGGCCTCCAAAGGAATATTGGCGTTGATTTCAAGTAAGCCGGTATCAACCGGAACAATTTGAGCTTCAAAATTCAGACGGTCGTTTTTCAGGTTAAATGCCCCGCCAAAATCGGCAAATTTATAACCATATATAAAGGCTTCATCAATCCTTAAACTTCCATTTAACTCAGGCGACAAAGCTGTACCTTTAAGCTTTGCTTCGGCGTTTATTCTCCCGGAAATGTTGGCGTTTACACCAAAACTCTCCAATAAGTTAGCAATATTTATATTGGCAATTTCAAATTGAAAATCTTCGTCGGCATACTGCGAATACACTCCACCTGCTTTTATGTACTGTGCTGAATCGGACTTATCGGAAATCATTTTCAGATTACTTAGCCGGTATTCCAGCGAATCCAGTTCGATTTCGGCAGGTGCATTCGCCAATTGCAGGTGTTGGTTTTTAAAATCCAGGCTCCATTCCGAAAGAGCGATATTTATCACATCGTCAAGTGCTATTTCCGATTTTAGTTGCGTTTGAAGCTCATTGCCTTTTGCCAGCATCTCAACCTGCAACGAATCAACAAAATAATTGGCAGTGGTACTTATACTATCCAGTTCAAAACTGCCTGCTTTAAAATTTAGTACCTGCGCAGTGGCTGAAAAAGTGGTATCATTCGAAGTAAGCTTCCCTGTCGCATTTACCACAAGCTTTCCAGCTGAGATAGCTGTAAATCCTGCATTTTGTAGTTCAACGGTTGCAGCTAGCGACAACGAATCCGGCTTACCTGAAAGATATGCATTTATTTTTCCTTGCCCATAAACACTATCCAATGGAATAAAAGCCGAAAATGCCTCTACATCATCAAAATCTGCCAACAGCTGAAGATCTGAACTTCCGACTACATTGTAATTTCCTGAAGCCGTTAAGTGCAGCGATTTTGCTTTTGCCCATAGCGAATCGATTACAATATTTTGTCGGCTGTAATTTACCAGTCCAACTATAGAATCCACGTTATATCCGGATAAAGAGGATTGGCTCAATTCCAAATTTGCACGAGCTTGCAGCTTTTCAGGATCAAAACCGTCACCGCTCAAATTAGCCCTTAAGTTGATGTCCGATTGTAACGAATCGTTACCCAACAAGGGCGCCAGGTTAAAGTTTTTTGTTATCAGTTGCATTTTGTATGTTGGACGCTCCAATAGATCTTGTATTTCCGGCAGGACGGTAATCGCACCAAAATTTCCTCCTGCATCAATTTCCCCGGAAAGCTCTCCCCTGTTCATTCGGAGTTTCATGCGAATCTTCTCCACCGGCTTTTGCGCAAAAAGACAATCCTTAAAATTTCCTTCTACTTTAATATCTGCAGTTTTCAAATCTATTCCATTTCCTTCGATTTTAAAGTTGCCATTTATCGTATGATCCAACTCAGGATTTCCAATCCAGTGCGCCAGGTTTATATTCTCAACATTCCCTGAAATTTTGTATTTTAAAGCTGTTTTATCACTGCCATTGACAAACTGTAGCAGGTTTTCGGAAGTGAGATCCAGGTTGATCTGCTGTTCTTTATCACGAATAAGCAGTGTTGCCTTAACACCATTTTGTACAGAATTTACTTTGAAATCAATTTCCGGGTGAGCAGGAAGATTTAATTGCGGCAACAAAAACTCAAACTCTTTAATATTTATGGGTTCCGTTTGCATTTCAGCCACAATCTCCGTTGTTGGATCACCGGAGTATTTAGCTTCTGCATTCAACGCATTTTGTGCCGTTTTAAAACGAAGGTTGTTAAGTGATATGTTTTCCGGAGTGCGTCGTGCCGCGAAAGTTAATTCGCGTAAATCGACATCCGGGCTTTTGGATTGAAAAGCAAAGCTGCTTACTGTTAGTGTTTGTTCGTTAGAGGAATAAGCACCGTTAGCCTCCAGATTTATATTTTTTACATCGTCGGGGATAAGTGAATCGAGCGCCTGAATCTGAATTCTGCCTTCGTGAATTTGGAGTTTGGATAAATACAATCTAAAATTACCGGAAGCAAATGTAGTATCTGTTGAACTTTCAGCTTGTTCTTTTAATAAAGAGTTGAAATTCCAGGTGGAATCATCTCGCTGTTGCAGGTATACGTATGGTGCATTTATACTGGCTGTTGATAGTTGTAATTCACCACGAGTTAATGGCCACAAACGGTAAGATGCAGCTACCGAATGAATGTAAACAAAGGTATCTTCCTGGTAGGTCCACAATACATCCTCCAAGACGAATTCGGAGAAAAAATTCCCGCTTATTTTTCCAATCGTCAATTTCCCATTAATAACTTTCTCTGCTTGTTTTGCAGCCACTCCGGCGAGTTTGTTTTTTACGGGCCGTGTTTGAATCAGCAATCCGGAGAAGAACAGCAAAATAATGATGCCGGCGAGCAGCCACATCATAACCAGTAATATTTTACGAACTATTTTTTTCATTCTTTTCCTTAAAATGCCTGTCCAACACTAATAAAAAACTGCGGGCTTTTTTTCTCGTTCCATAAGGGTAATCCAACATCAAAACGCACCGGACCAATTGGCGTATCCACACGCAAACCGCCACCGGCAGCATAAGCCAGCTCATTTATTTTATAGCTAAAAGCTTTCTCCCAAACATTACCACCTTCAAAAAATGCCACACCACTCAGGCGCCAAAAAAGCGGATACCGGAGTTCTGCGTTTGCTTCCAAAATACTTTTACCACCCAGCGGAGTTCCGCTTTCACGTTTTGGCCCCAAATCGGAGCGGCTCCAACCACGAATTGAGTTGCTACCTCCCGAATAAAAACGGTCTTCAACGGGAATAAAACCACTGTCGTCAGAGGAATGAATTCCACCAATCATGCCCCGAAGTGCCAATACCAGATCATCAATTTTTTGATAGGTTCGGAAGTCGCCCCAAACACGCAAATAACTAAAGTCGCCACCAAACTTGTAGCCGTTCAGCTTCATTCCCATTGATAGGTTCACGCCCTGATCCGGCGAAAATTTCGGGCGGGCTGTTGAAAAAACCGAACTCAGCAACACCCCCGATTTATTGTAGCGATAATTTTCATCTTCCGGATCGGGAAATTCAGGATCGCCCTCCTCTATTTGCTGTTTCACTTTCTCGTAATAATAGGTAAGCGTTGCATCCAACTCTTTGTTAAAACGATAGGTAACGGGGAGGTTTAATCCGTAGGTTCGCGTTTGGTAACCCGGCTCTTTATTGATCCCCAGAAATGGATGGATAGAAACGCTTCCTTTTTTGTCGAACACCTGTGGCTGCGTCCATTTCACACTCACGTAATAGGGCTCAATTGCTGAATGTTTTGCGTAAATATTAACTCGCCGGGCGGTACCCAAGAATCCCAAATAAGTTAAATCGACAAAGGCGCGAAATTTATCCTCGGTTCCGTAACCGGCACCAAATTCGGTGTTTAAACGTGGCGCTTCTTCAACATACAAATTCACCGGAATCGGATCGCGTAAGGTTGTTTTATCTTTTTGCGGAAGTACCGAAACCACACTAAAAAGCTGCAAGTGATACAAGGATTCGCGCGTTTTATCTAAAAGCGACTTATTGTAATCTTCGCCTTCACGGTAGTTAAACTGCTTCCGAATAAATTCCTCATCCACATGATCATTTCCTTTTATGGTTGTTGCGCCAAAATGACTTACTGGCCCGGGATTAATTACGTAAGTAATCCCAACCAATTGCAGTGTTGTATCGAGCTGAATTTCGTAATCAACATCAACGTAAGCATAGCTCATGCTTAAAAAAATATTTCGGATAGCAGCTATGTCTCCCTTCAACGACTCATCGCTGAATCGTTGCGAATGTCTTAAAGAAAGTTTTCGGATATTTCGGGTAGCAATGGAATCGATGTTTATCTGAGGATTTGCTTTGTTCAATTGAAAGATTACCGTATCAATTGTGTAAGGGTCGCCCTCGTCGATAATAAAATTGAGTTTTACGGTCTGCTTCTCCTCGTTAACTTTTAGCGAATCAAGCATTATCTGAGCCTTTACAAAACCTTCGCTTTGATAGGTCTTTTTCAGTCGCTCCAAATCCAAATCCAGTAACTCGCGGCTAAACAACGAAGGCTCGTTATCAGTTAAGAGCTTCTCGAGGTACGATACTTCATCAACCACCATTTTATCGAGCAAATAGCTACTCTCTAATGATCGGTTTCCTTTGAAACTTATCTTTCTGATTTCGTAATTTTCCTGTGCTTTCAGGCTTAAGCCCAACAGTTGCAGGATTGTTGAGAAGAAGAATATATAGGCGATTTTTTTAATCATAATTAACGCATGGCAAACATTAAACACCTTAATCCGTAAAACTGTTTTCAATAATTGGCTTAACTGCCGATTCGGCAATAAGATTAATACTTTGCGCATGTTGAGCCGCATTAATTGTATCGGGCGTAAAAACCATTTGCACATTCAAATCTTCCATTTCTGCAATCAGCTTTTTCATGTGCCGGTCTTTCTTTTTCCGCACGGTTCGGATAAAAATTGCGTTAATTCGTTGCGGAAATATACGTGCAACCCGGGCATAAATTTCCGGATCGTGCTGTCCATTATCTCCCACCAATACAAACGAAAGCTTAGGATACGTTTTAAACAGTTTGATTATTTTGTCGAACTTATGCTCATGATTTCCACCACCCTGTTTCCATAAATTAAAGAGCCCCGGATTAATCTCGCGAAGTAAATAAACGCCCTTCGGAAATTGGTTGTACGAACAAAAATCATCGATCAGGTCGTATAAATTCCATTCGCTGCTCGACAGGTAAAAAAACGGATTGTTACTCTTTTCATCGGCCCCCTTGTGCAGTGCACGGTAAAAAGCTTCCACTCCCGGAAAAGGTTTTCTGGTGCGCGAGTTATGGGTTAGCATTAAGCGCAACTTACGTAAAGTTTGTGTAGAATGGCTGATCATTATTGTATCGTCAATATCTGAAATTACCCCAAATGAGGCATCGTCCCCCGGAATTAAAATTTCACCCGGCGCCTTGAAATTATTTGTTTCAGGCCCGATCTGGTCCAGCAATTCTGCCTGGTATGGAATCCATTTCGTCCTCCGTTCTCCGTTCAGTTCCTTTAACTGCATTTTAGCTCTAAAAATACCGTTTTCTTCGGTTAATTGTTGCTTTTGTTCGTTCCCTAAATGAATTTTTATTCGTGCTCCGGGAATCTGATCGCCCGAATACCGTTTTAACATCGCCAGTATATTTTCGCGTGATGAATTTTTTCCCTCAGGTTTTTCCAGTCCTTTATCTTCGTACAATGCTCCGATAACACTAACTTCGCCTGATGCGTATGATCCAAATCCGCGATAAGGAACTACCTGCGGCACGCCAAGCCAACCCAGTTTATGCTTAAGTCTGAACTTTTGTTTTTTAAGGAAGCCTTTGTTTTTCCTTTCAAAATAATCGATCATTTGTTTTTCGTCTGTCATAACTATTTTCGGCACAGAATTTATACTAAATTACGGTAAACAATTACATAAGATATGCCAGAAGAACAGTTATTATTTGTGATCAACCCGATTTCGGGAGATATTGAAAAGGACGATTTACAAGATGAGATCCGCAGTTTTATGGATAAACACAATCAGACTGTTGGGTTCTTTTTTACCACCGGAGAAAACGATAAACAAAAAGTTACAGAAAAGATCGAAGAGCTTCACCCTTCAATTGTAGTAGCCGTGGGTGGCGACGGAACCATTAACATGGTATCACAAACAATAATACACAAATCGGTAAAAATGGGTATCCTCCCCATGGGGTCGGCAAACGGAATGGCGTCGGAGCTGAATCTTCCAAAAACGGTGGAAGAAAACTTAAAACTGATAATAAAAGGAAAATCGAAAAAGATAGATGTGCTGCAAATAAACGATGAGCACATTTGCCTGCACCTAAGCGATATAGGATTTAATGCACAACTGATAAGCACCTACGAAAAAAGCGACAGCAGAGGCTTGTTGGGGTATACAAAATCGTTTATCGAGGAGTTTGGAAATGCCAACCCGGCAGCATTTGAGATTTCAATAGAAGACTCTACTGTATCGCAAAACGCTTTTATGGTGGTTTTAGCCAACGCCTCGAAATTTGGAACCGGCGCGGTTATCAATCCCGAAGGAAAACCTGACGACGGTTATTTTGAGTTAGTAATTCTGCGCCCACAAAATGTTTCCCAATTTCTGGAGATGCTTATACCTTTCTACACCCGCCAGATTCACACACTCGATTTTGTTGATACCTACAAATGCAAAAAGGTAAAGATTAAAAATCCGGAGCGTCAGAACTTACAAATTGATGGGGAAGTTATGGGTCAGCCGCTACAAATTAATGTAGAAATTTTACCCCGCTGTGTAGAAATGATTATTCCTTAATCAATTTTTTTCGGGGACACTTCATCGCCTTATTTTTTATTTATCCAGCTGGTATTAGTTATTTCGCAAGGCCTCAATTAACTCTGCCTTATTCATTTTACTTCGCCCTTCAATTCCCACCTGTTGGGCTTTCTTATACAACTCTTGTTTTGTACGTTCTTCATATTTACTACTTCCGCCGCCTTTTGTGCCGGAATCGGGGCTATTGGCTATTCTTGCAGACTTTTGTTTGCTGTATCCCTTCTCCCGTAAAGCTTCGTATTGTTCTTCGTTCTTAACTTGTGGAATATTATTCTTTTTTGCCATAACTAATTTATATTGATTTATCTAACTGACGGAAAATACCTTGCCAGATTCCAGCCAATTTGGAAAAACACATTGTAATCAGATGCTATTTTTTTCACCAATAGTTCTTGCACGCCAGGCAACCTGATAAGACTGTCGAGAATTGGCACAATTATTACAATATATCCTGCAAATACACGATCAGAATGAATAAAACAGGATTAACAAAAACGGCTCTCTATCTTATAATTATTTCACTACTTGTGGCTTTTATTATACTGGCCAAAAACATTCTTATCCCATTGGTACTATCCATGTTTTTTTCGTATTTAATTTACCCTGTGGTATGGAAAATTGAACGGTTGGGGGTAAACCGGGTAATTTCTATTTTAACGGTTTTGCTGGTGGTAATTATTTTTATTGGTGGTATTGCGTTGCTGTTTTCATTGAAAGCCTCGAATGTCGACATCAATTTTAACGATGTGAAAGAACAGTTTGATAATAAAAGCCTAAGTGTTCAGAGTGCAATTACCACAAAACTTGGTATTGATGCTTCAACATTAGACCATTACCTGAAGCAGGCGGTGGATAATTTAATTACTACCTGGCAGTCGGGAATTGGAAATCTTTTTGCAGCCACCACTACTACCCTTTTTCAAATCGGTATTTTACCGGTATTTACTTTCTTCCTATTGTTTTACCGCACTAAAACAGCACACTTTATTTTGCGAATTACTCCAAAAGAAAAACAATTCGTTACACTCGATATTCTTCGCGAGATATCGACAGTTATAACCAAATATCTCGGTGGGTTATTGCTGGTTGTTGCCATACTTGCCGTTCTAAACTCAGTTGGCCTGTTAATTATCGGTATTAAACATGCCATGGTATTTGGTATTCTGGCCGCGCTGCTCAACCTTATTCCATATATCGGAACATTTCTGGGTGGTCTTATTCCTTTTATGTATGTAGTTTTTACCGATCCGCGCCCACTTCCCGCAATGATAAAAGTTGTGATACTTTTTATGGTTATACAGTTTATCGAGAACAATTTGCTTACACCTAACATTGTAGGCAACAGCATAAAAATTAATCCACTGGCAATCATCCTAAGTTTATTGTTTGCCAATATTATTTGGGGAATTGCCGGTATGTTGGTAGTAATTCCGGCTTTGGCCACTCTAAAGGTTATTATGCGAAAAATTGACAGTCTGCAACCATACGCATTTTTAATCAGCGATAGTGGAACTGAGAAACACAGACTGAAATTATTTAAACGAAAAAATAAGAATAAAAAATGATTAGAATACTTAGAGATCATCTAAAGATAGTTTCGAAAGCAATAAAAAACTTCGCTGCTAACAATCCTATTGGCATGGCAGCGACAACATCGTTTTTTGCTATTTTTTCTATTGCACCCATTCTTATTATCATTATTTCAGTGTTTGGAATGTTTACCAACGATGCTGTTATTCGGGTAAAGCTTTTTAACGAAGTATCGCGACTAATTGGCAACGATAGCAGCCAACTTTTGCAAACCGCTATCGACAACTATAACATTGGCGAAAAAAGCGGTTTGGGAGCACTTATCGGGGGTGGTATTTTTCTCATTTCGGCAACTACACTTTTTAGCATGATGCAAAACTCGATTAACTATATCTGGCGAATTCGGGTAAAATCAAAATTGAAATTAAATGTGCTTAAATTTTTAAGAGACCGTCTTTTCTCTTTCGGACTGATTTTAAGCTTGGGGCTGGTATTGCTAATTTCACTGGTTCTCGATGCATCAATAAGTATTTTTCAGGACTGGTTGTCCAACACATTCAACCCTGAGTTTATTACCCTTTTTAATCTCCTCGAAATGGGCGCATCTTTATTAATCACGGCATTAGTGTTTACGCTAATTTTCCGTTACCTCCCGGATATTGTCGTAAAATGGAAAGCAAGTGGGTTTGCGGCTGTTTGTGCTTCAGTACTGTTTTTTATAGGTAAATACCTCATCAGTATTTTTATTGGCAAAAGCCAACTTGGCGTAATTTATGGGGCTGCCAGCTCGTTTGTAGTTATACTGCTCTGGATCTATTATGTGTCGATAATCTTTTATTTCGGCGTTCAGCTAAGCTACCAGTATTCACGTTTTTATAATCACGAAAACAAACCATTAAGATTTGCCGAACCATTTAGAATCAGCTCTATTGATGATTAAAAAATCTATGACAAATAAAAAAGCTGCAACTTTTACAAGTTGCAGCTTTTTTATTGTGTGTCTTCTGTGTTTTGTATCTGTTTTGTCAGCGTTTTTTAATTATCGACAACAATATTGAAATAACGGCCAGAATCAGTAAAATGTGTATTAAATTTCCTAAAGAATAAACCAGGAAACCAAATATCCAGCCGATTACTAAAATTACTGCTATAATATATAATAATGATCTCATGATTACATATTTTTAATTTCATCAACTAACTCTTCTTTGGCTTTTCCTGTCAATTCTTGAATGCGACCAAGTAACTGGTCTTCTTTTCCTTCAACATATTCCAAATCGTCGTCGGTTAACTGACCATATTTTTCTTTCAGTTTTCCTTTAACAACATTCCATTTTCCTTTAACAATTAACTTATCCATAATTTTAAATTTTAGAATTTATAATTACTAGTGGTAATAACAAAACCATACCAAAACAAGAGCAACACATAAAACACTGTTTTTCTTACTGTTATAAAACCCACACTGATTCAACTTGTAGAATTTAAGGGGTAAAATGTGCAGTATTATACACAACCCGCTACGTGAATAATAATCCCGATTCGAGATTCATTTCTCCTATTTGCAACCGTAAAAAACAAAAGTGTTTTGCAACAAAAAAGCAACTACATTTTTCGTGTACCTGCTTCTTCAGATCAATATTTTTACCAACGCGAAAAGTACGCGTTCTTTATCGCCTAAACCACTTTCCTTTTCCGCACCGTTAAAATAATAACACCGAGTATTGCAAAAACTCCACTTATAATTACGGGTGTCCAATTGGCACTACTTAAAGCTACATCAACACCTAAAAAACTAAAGGTTTCTGAGTTATTTAGAGCCTGTATTCCAAAAAATATTGTTCCGGCTAATCCTAATAAAAGTAAAATAGTTCCTAATGCTTTCATAATTTTCATATTTAACGTTTCGCTTAACAATAGGCAAAATTGTGCCAATCACATAAAAGCTTAAAAAAACAATGGTTCAACACCTTTGCTCCTGAAACAATTCTACACATTACACAATAACTGTAGAATATTCTCAACAATGCAGACATGCAACCAAAGTACACAAAACCTCGTACACCTCTTTAAATCTGCCCCTTATACTATTTCAACTAATATATTGGCAGAATGGAATGGAATTTTCTTAAAGGGAATACAGAGATTAGAAAACAATTTAATAATAACCTTAAAAACTTTTATCATGAGTAAAGCAACAAATGTATTGATGGGATTTATTGCCGGTGCAGCAGCAGGAACTTTAACAGGAATTCTGGTAGCTCCCGACAAAGGTGTTAAAACACGCAAGAAACTTAACAAACAGATTAAAAGAACTTCACAAGACGTGTCGGATACCATTAGCGAAAAAGTTGATGATATTAAAGACAAGTTAAACGATGTGGTGACAGAAATGCGCACGAAAGCCGAAGAAACGGAAGAAAAAATTAAAGAAAAAGTGAATTCGAAGGCTAAAACAGCCAAAGATGCAGCCGCGAACTAATAATTGTAATTTTTCACAATTAGAAGTAAAAAAATGAGCGACAATTTAACAGAAAGTATGGCAGGGCTTAACGAAGCCGTTAAACAATATGTGCAAACAAGAATCGACTTGGTTAAGCTCCTGTTTTTAAAGAAAACATCGAAATACATGAGCATTCTGTTCGGGATGCTCATTATAATTTTAATGTGTACACTAATAGTGGCTTTTGCCGGAGTTGTGTTTACCTTTTGGTATGGCGAAACCTACGGCAATTACATGGAAGGTGCATTTATTGTGCTTGGAAGTTTAGTTGCACTTTTAATCGTTTTTCTTTTATTCCGAAAAAAACTATTAACCTCGTTCTTCCTTTCAAATTTCTCGGAAATTTTGTTCGAGGATGATGAAGTAGACCACAAATAAGATAACCGGCACCCGAAAGGAATAGTTATCATAAACCATTACATGAATATGAAGCGAGTAAAAAATATGCGGGAACTGGAGCTCATGAAGGAGAACCTGGAGTACCGTCAGAAATTAAACGAAAAACAACTACTTGGTTCGTCGGTGGGTATAATTAATAATTTCACCGATGGATTAAAGGACTGGGCATTTGAATTTGGTAGCCACTTAGTCCTCGATTTAATTCGCGGCAGAAAAAATGGAGCTCCCGAAACAGAATCAGAAGAATAGAAAAGAACAACACCGCATTTCACCACCCCTCAAACTATAAACAAAATTTGCCAGGCACATCTCACTTTAGTAGGGCAATTATTCGTTAAAATCGTATAAATAATAGACACTTTATTCCTCAGTTTCGCAAAAGTATTTTTATCTTATGCCTCCAATAACAGTCTATTTCAATTTATAGCTCAATGCCCGACAACTCTAAAAATTTCAAACTTTCGCTGAACACATTATCAAAAACAATTAATAGCTTACTGAACAAAAAGGAAATCAACGAAGAAAACCTTATTCAGATCGAACAGTGGCTGTCTTTTCACCTCAATAAAATTCGGATAAGAAAACTCGAAGATGTTTCCATCGTTGGAGAAAAGGAAACAGATGAACGCACCAAAAAAGACGGTGTTTTTATCATCAATACCGCTGCCGACATAATTCTTGATCCCGGGTTTCAGAATTACCATAACAATTACACCGAGCGTCCCGAAAAATTAAATCTTGCCGATTTAATTGAAGACAGAACGCTAAACGAATTTAATTCGGCTTTTCTTGAAGCTTTAAGCGAAAAAAGGAACACCAAAGCCGAAGTGCTGCTAAAAACGGGGATAAACCAGCAGCGCGAATGTGTTCTTGAATTTGATATGTTGGCCAGTAACATCGATAACAACCGGGTTATTGTCTATTACTCTTTCAAGGACCTTCAGCATGTACACCTGGCCGATTTCCAATCCATCGTTCTAAACAACCTTCCCGGGATGGATGTATTTCTTTTCGACCCGGAATACCGCTATATTCTCTCGGGAGGAAAGGAAAAAGAAAAGTATGGTTTAACCAATTCAAACTTTATTGGAAAAACACTTTTCGACGTGTATCCCAAACAAGATCAGCGTCGTTATTTTCCATTTTACAATAAAGCAATAAACGGCGCATTTACCGAAGGAGAAGTTCGTTATAAAAAAGACGTGTTTTACATTGCAGCAGCTCCAGTAAAAGACATTGACGGAAATACGCTGGCCGGAATTCTTATTTCGCAGAATGTTACAAAAGATAAGATACTGGAAGAGAAACTTATAAAGAGTAAAGAAGAAGCACAACGCGCCAATAAAGCAAAATCGATATTTCTGGCCAATATGAGCCACGAAATTCGGACACCGCTTAATTCAATTATCGGATTTACCGACCAGTTAAAGAAAACCAATCTGGATGAACAGCAGCAGAAATTTATTTCACTAATCAATAAATCATCCGAGCACCTACTTTATTTGGTAAACGAAATTGTATTCCTTTTTAAACTGGGAATGGACAAAGTTTACATTGAAAAAACCAGCTTTTCGTTAAAAGAATTACTCAACGAGCTGACGGATGTATATACAAAGCAAGCTGCAGAAAAAAACCTGGAATTCAAAATAACAACCGACAAGACACTTCCCCGGTTTGTAAAAGGCGATCCTTTCCGCTTACGACAGATATTGATGAACTTGCTGGTTAATGCATTAAAATACACCGAAAAAGGACAAATAAAATTAAGTACGAAGGTTGCCCGAAAAACGAAAAAAGTGGTTGAACTGGTTTTTGAGGTAAGCGACACAGGTATTGGAATTAATGAAAAAGACTTACCTTATATTTTTGATGTATTTGAGCAGGGTAACAAAAGAACAGAAAAGATTCGCGGCGGCGCCGGACTTGGTTTGGGAATATGCAAAAAACTCGTTACTCTTTTTAAAGGCAACATTACCGTTACCAGTAGAAAGAACGAAGGCAGTACTTTCAGGGTAAACATTCCATTGGAATTAGCAGAGGCAAAACCCCGGGAAGAAAAAGAAAAATCGTACAATCTTGATGACAGCCTTTTACGCGGTAAAAAAATACTCTTGGCCGATGACGATAAGCACAACCGCATACTATCCGAATTGGTTTTAAAAGGCTGGCATACCGACTTTATTCTGGTTGAAGACGGAGCGGAAGCCATAGATGCACTAAAAAATAAACAGTTCGACCTGGTATTGCTCGACATACATATGCCACGTAAAAATGGTGTTGATGTCGTAAAAAAAATACGCGCAACTAAAGGATTAAATGCTGATACACCATTTATTGCGCTAACCGCAAACGCGCTAAAAACCGATATTAACAGTTATCTGAAAGTTGGTTTTAACGATTATGTTATTAAACCTTTCTACGAGCTGGAATTATACAACAAAATTTGTAATATTTTGCAAATTGAAAACAACAATATACAGAGTCCGGGCATAAGCGAGAAACCTGTTGAAAAGGCAGCAATAAGCGACTCCTTTAATGTGCAGGATCTGGAAAAAACAGCTGCCGGCGACACAGAGTTCTTTAATTCGATGATCGACAATTTTACCGAGAATGCAGAAGCATTGCTCAAGGAATTCAACGAAGGATTAATAAATAAGGACTGGAAAACAATTGGAGAAAGAGCACATAAAGCCATTCCTTCGTTTAAATTTTTTAAACTTGCAGGAGTAGCAAGCACGCTTTCAAAAATTGAAGACCTGGCATTAAGAGATCAGCAATTTGATGTGCTGCCCGAAACGGTAAACAATGTTTCGAGCCAAATAGAAGAAATAGTAAAACAGGCAAAAGCTGCTAAAAGATAGAAACAAAACCCATTAAACTTTTTGGTTGCACTTTTGTATAATCTTATACCAACATAAATTCAATAAATGAAGAAGATATTGATTATTGACGATGATACATTTATCTGTAAGATTTTAAAAAAACATCTTCAAAATAATAAGTACAGTGCCGAAATTGCGTTCAACGGAAAAGGTGCACTCCAACTTTTTAAAGACAAGCAATTCGACCTTGTCTTATGCGATTTCAGGTTGCCCGATACCAGCGGGCTCGACCTTATGCAACAACTCAAGTCCATTAAGCAGTCGGTTCCGGTAGTTATAATGACAGCCTATGCCGATGTTAGAATGGCTGTAAAATTGATGAAACTGGGTGCTAGCGATTACATTACAAAACCCATTCAGCAAGAGGAGCTTTTGGGGTTGATAAAAAAACTGCTGACAAAACAAGCTCCTTCTGCAGCTCCCAAAAACCGTAAAACTGTTTATTCAAACGGCGATTTTATTATTGGTGAAAGCTCGAAAATGAAATACTCTATCAACCTGGCTCGCAAGGTGGCACCTACCGATATGTCGGTTATTGTTTCGGGCGAAACCGGAATTGGGAAAGAATATATTGCCCGTTTTATCCACGAAAACAGCTTGCGAAAAGATAAACCGTTTTTGGCTATCGACTGTGGTGCCATTCCGAAAGAGCTGGCAAACAGCGAACTTTTCGGGCACATTAAAGGCTCGTTTACAGGAGCAATTTCTGATAAAGTTGGTGTTTTTCAGAAAGCTGATGGAGGTACTCTTTTTCTCGATGAAATCGGGAACCTGAGTTATGATGTTCAGTTAAAACTGTTGCGGGCTATTCAGGAACGGATTGTTTCGCGTTTAGGTGATGAGAAACAAAGAAGTATAGACATTCGAATAATTGCAGCAACAAACGAGGATTTAAACCTCGAGGTAAAAGAAAATAATTTCAGAGAAGATTTGTATCATCGACTGAACGAATTTAAAATAACCCTGCCTCCGCTACGCGAACGCCCTGAGGATATTAATGTTTTTATGAATCATTTTATCGACAGTGCCAACAAAGAGCTTAACCGGAATATTACCGGAGTTACTCCCGAGGCCGAATCTGTTATCTTAAAATATCCGTGGTACGGCAACCTTCGCGAGTTAAAAAATGTGATAAAAAGAGCCGTGTTAATGGCTGAAGGAGAACAAATTGACACCGATTGTTTCCCTGCGGAGATATTACATCCGGGAACCAGCGACAACAATACACAAATCACTACATCACAAGAGATTAACACAAATTCAAAATTAAAACATGCTTCTTCAGAAATTGAAAAAAAGCTGATAATTGAAACCATTCAGGAAGCCGGCTACAATAAATCAAAGGCAGCAAAAATTCTGAATATCGACCGAAAAACACTCTACAACAAAATTAAATTGTATGATATAAAACTATAGTTTAAAAGCGTTCAATAATGAGGTTTCCTATTCGTATTTTGGAATGGTATTTGGATTATCTATAGCAAAACAAATTATAAAATGGGGATGAATACAGAGTATAAGAAAATTATATTCATAGATGACGATACAGAGATGATGCGTATTTATAACTCTATTTTAGAACAGAAGAAATTATCGGATTATCTTATACATTTCGAAAACGCTCAGCAAGGTATCGAATATTTAAAACGAATAAAGAATAAAGAAGATTTGCCGGATTACATTCTGTTAGACCTGTATATGCCGGTTATGGACGGATTTAAGTTTCTGCAGTATTTTGACAAGCTGAAAAAACTAAAAGAATCAATTGAGGTTTTTGTATGTACATCGTCGCAAAAACAAGACGACCGTAACAAGGTGATGAAGTATTCATTTGTGAGTGCATATCTTGAAAAACCATTGTCGACCGATTTCCTGAAACTGTTGATTGAAGACACAGTACATTAGAATTTGTTTCCTCAAATTGTATAAAAAATTCCACATCACATTTTTTTGTCTGAATATACCAGACAATTTTTTTGTCTAAATTTTTCGGTGCTATTCATGTGTTCATTCAAAATTTCTTTTATAAGAAATGTAGCGCTTGGTTCTTGGATAAAAAAAAGACAGCTTCTCGGTCTGTCTTATATATTAAACTATTTGCCACAACATTTTAGGCCTACTCCTTCTTTTTCTTCGAGAAAAGATTGAATATCCAGCTCGATTCGATGGTATTAGCAGCTTGAACAACATCATCAATACCTTGTCCGGCTTTTACAATTGTAGTATCCAGGTGTTTCGCCATTCTATCATCGTAAACCAATTTCGACAAAGTACCATTTCCCGCATTCAGCTCGCGACTAAATTCCAACATTTCAGTACTTACCGAATCGGCTGTTAAACTTGCCTGATTAAAATTTTGTACCACCTGTTTCAGCTCGTCGCTAATAACTGTTTCGTTAATTAACCGACCAAGATCTCCTTCGCCATTATCAATCTTTTTTGTAATGCTATTGACATTCCCTGTAGTATGAGCCAATTCGTCGCCAATTTTATTAATGTGTGTAGTTATTGTATTGTCGTTAAGCAGCAAAGCTAAATCGCCATTCCCGTTGTTTATTTTGTTGGTAATTTCAATTAAATTTTTGGTCACTTTTTTACCGTCAAGAATTACCATTTTAACTTCTTCAAGCACATCTTCCAGCTCAATCGGGTTAATTGTCATTAAAAACTCGTCATCATCAACGCTACCTGCTGCTGAAGTACCTGGCAAAATATTTACAATTTTACTTCCCATTAAACCATCGCTGTTTATCTCCACTTTCGAATCTTTACGAATAAACTTTCGGGTATTCTTTTCAACAGTCATTTCTACAAGAATTGTTGAATCGGATACAATTCGAATATCAGAAACTGAACCAACAGTAATTCCTGAATACCTGACTTTATTACCTTCCACCAGTCCTGAAACATTGTTGAAATAACTTTTAACAGTTATTGATGAAGTAAAAAGTTTACGCTGGCTTCCTAAATAGTAAATTCCCCAGGCAAACAGGGCCAAACCAACTGTTACCATAATTCCTAATCTTAACGAACGGTTTTTATTCTCTTTCATGGCTTTTATTTAAAATATGCGTTTATTGTTTTGTCTTCACTTTGCTTTAACTCTGTAAAAGTTCCTTCAGCGTAAAATTTCCCATCCATCATTAATTTCAAGCGGTTTGCTGTAATTTCTGCACATTTCATATCATGCGTAATTATTATCGATGACGTGTTGTATTTCTCCTGCACCTCAAGTATCAATTCGCTAATTTCGCCCGAAGTTACCGGGTCAAGTCCGGTTGTGGGTTCATCATAAAGTATAATTCGAGGTTTTAAAATCAGGGTTCGTGCAAGTCCTACGCGCTTTTTCATTCCGCCTGATAACTCCGATGGCATTTTATCAATTGCATCCAGCAATCCAACATTCTCCAGGGCTTCTTCAATCATTGTGTTCACCTCGCTTTTATTTCGCTTTAGCGTTTGTGTTCTGCGAATCGGAAATTCAAGATTTTCCCGCACCGTCATCGAATCGTACAATGCACCTCCCTGAAACAGGTAGCCAATTTTTTTTCGCAGCTCTTCCACCTCTTCAAAACCTATGATGCTAAGGTCTTTTCCTAAAACGCTTATCGTTCCCGAGTCGGCTTCAATTAATCCTACAATGCACTTTGTAAGCACCGATTTTCCTGTTCCCGATTGCCCCAAAATGGCAATATTCTCTCCGTGTTTTAAATTCAGATCAATACCTTTCAAAATCCGGATTCCGTTAAACGATTTTATCAGCTTTCGTATTTCTATTACATTTTCAGTGCACATGTTTTAAACCTTAAAAATTAAACTCGACACCTGAACAGCCAGAAGGTCGATAATAAATATGACCAATGAAGCAGTAACAACGGCCGAGTTGGCTGAACGTCCAACCGATTCAGTTCCACGGCCGGTGGTATATCCTTTGTAGGTTCCTATCAGGCCAATAAAAAATCCAAAAAAGAAAGTTTTTATGGTAGCCGGTACGATATCTGTAAAACTTAGCGAATCGAAGGCACGCGAGATAAATAATACAATTGAAATGTCTTCATACATTCGCACTGCAACAAAAGATCCGATTAAGGCGATAGCGTCGGCAAAAATCACGAGCAAAGGCACCAACAAGGTGGTTGCCATGACTCGTGTTGCTACCACAAAGTTTAGCGGTTTTGTTCCCGAAACTTCCATGGCATCCAACTGTTCGGTAACTTTCATTGCCCCTAGCTCAGCGCCAATTCCCGAACTAATTTTTCCGGCACACAACAAAGCGGTAATTACCGGGCCTATTTCGCGCACTACCGAAACCGAAATCATTCCCGGCAATAAGTTTTGGGCTCCAAATTCTACTAAAACCGGTCTGGATTGTAATGTAAGCACCAAACCCATTATAAATCCGGTAATTGAAATTAGTGGCAACGTTTTGTTACCGATGTAATAGCTTTGTTTTATCAGTTCGCGGTGCTCGAAAGGAGCCATAAAAAATTGTCGGATTACCTCTAATGTAAACCATACCATGTCTCCAAGCTCGATAAGAAAACTTTCGATTGAACTACTTAATTGTATTTTGAATTTTCGCATTTATAATGTTGAATTATTTGAAGAGCCTACAGCTGCTTGCTAACATCTCCCAGTTTCGAACCATTTTGTAGGGATTACTTCCGCTTTTCAAATTGTTTTTGAGCAACATGGTTCATAAACTTCGAAACGATTTCAGAACCGTCGACACCAAAGGCATCTACCACTGTTCCTTTTTTACCGGTATCGGTTTCAACTGCATATAAAATGCTCATGTCTGAAGGATTTGTAGCCCCCTCGAAACGGTGCAATTCGTGCAACTCAACACTCGATGGCAAATAAGTTCGCGAACTTTCACTGTCAGAAAGGACTCCGTTCTGCTCAATGGAAAAGTTTTGTGTATAACCTCTCGATTTTAAATCCTCAATGGCTTCTACCATTGTTTCGTAATTATTATTCACTCGTTTCATGACTTTATTATTTTAAATCGTTAATATTCAATAGCATTTGTTGCTGCATTTCTTTGTAGATATCAACTGCGGAGAATTCTATCACAAGTAGGGTAAAAGACAAAATCCTGCCAGTTTTTTTGTTCCCGTCTTTTCTGGCGCACTTTTACCTCTTGCACTTTTGTTCAGAAAAAGCTTCCCCATCCAGAAAACGACTTTACAAAAATCATATCACACTCATTTACTAGCATTTAGCATCTATTACAGCTTTGTTATATTTCAAGCATTTATTTTAGAAAATAAACATCAATACTATTCTATGATACTTTTGGATGGTTAAAATCGAAACTCATAATTTCCACATTTTGAGTATGCTAGTCTACACCACAAATGCGTTCACAACGCATTTCAAGAATTAAAAAACTGACTAAAACACATTTTCAATATCCTGTTATTATGACACTTACAACATTTCATTGACTAAAACCGAAATTTTGTGGCAAGATATTCTCAAAGTTTTTTGGAAAATCACCGATGTATAAATTTAAAAATGACAGATTATGAAAAGAAGAATGACATTAGCAATTACGATTTTAACAATTATAACAAGTAGTATCTTTTATTCGTGTCAGCAAAAGTCGAAAACCGAAGAAGCCATTGATAAGGCAGAAATAGAATACGAAAAATTTAAAGAAGACATTAAAGACCTTTCGGAAGATGATCCACAATTCTACGATAAGCTCGAAAAGAAATTAATCGAGTTTGATGAAAAAATGGAAGATTTAGGTGACGAACTGGAAGACAGTTCTGAAAAAGCCGGAGAGAAGTTTAACGAGTCGATAAACGCCATTCGTGAAGAAGCAAAAGCTTTGGGTGAAAAAGTTTCTGATTTCACCGAAAATACGAGTGATGATCTTGAAAATTTGGGAGACGAAATAAAAGCTGACTTTAATAGCTTAAAACAAGACTTAAAAGATAATAACTAATAAGAATTCAGCAGGTTGTATTTTCAGCCTGCTATTTTTTTCGCTATGGCTTATTTTGAAAACGCATTACAGATTGTAACTGAAAAAATAGGTAGCTGGACAAATGATTTCATTTCAATGCTACCAAACTTTGTTATTGCAGCTTTGGTTGTCATTATATTCTATCTGATAGCAAAGCTTTTCACCCGCCTATTAAAATCCACCTTATCCAAATTTACGAGTAATGTAGCAGTTATTAAATTAATTGCTTCATTTTCGCGCATTGCGATTATGGCAGCAGCGTTGTTTATAGCGCTTGGTATTTTGGAACTTGAAAAAACCGTTACCTCGCTTTTGGCTGGTGTGGGAATTGTTGGTTTAGCTATTGGTTTTGCCTTTAAAGATGCCATTGCCAACTTTCTTGCAGGTATATATATTACGTTTAAAAGTACCGTTAACGTTGGCGACATTGTTGAGTTTGGCGATCATATGGGAACCGTAAAATCTATAGGGTTGCGCGCTGTAAAGATCGACACTTTTCAGGGGCAGGAAGTAGTAATACCAAACCGGCTGATTTTTGAAGATATTTACAAACATTACACAGTAAACAGTGTTCGCCGTATCGACCTGAATGTTGGAATCAGCTATGGAGAAGATCTGCAAAAAGTTGAAGATATTACACTTAGCGCCATAAAGGAAATTGACTACCTGCTTAAAACCAAACCTATCGATTTGTACTTCCTCGAATTTGGCGACAGCTCGATAAACTTTGTTGTCCGATATTGGGTGAAGTTTCAGAAACAAACCGATTATTTACAAGCACTTAGCGACGGCGTTAAAAATATAAAATCGGCATACGATGCCAACGACATTACTATTCCATTCCCAATTCGCACACTCGATTTTGGAATAAAAGGTGGTAAAACATTAACCGAAGTATTACCAAATTAAACTAACTCATAAAAAAAATGAAAGACATAACAATAACAAAAGCGCTTACTCAGCACCACAACGAAATGCGTAATTTAATTGAAGAAATAAAAAAGGATGAATCGAAATATATCTTGCTAAAAAAGCATCTTGATATTCATCACGAATTAGAGGAAGACCTTCTTTTAAGCTTGCTGAATACCAATAAAGATGTGAATGCAGAATCACTTGAATCGAAGGAAGAACACTATGTTTTAAACATGCTCCTGCTTGATCTTGCCGATTTCCCGAAAGACAATCCACGCTGGATGATAAAATTTAAAGTATTTGTTGAGATAGTAGAACATCACTTAAGCGAAGAAGAGGAGGACTTGTTCCCGGAAGCAGAAGAACATTTACCTGCAAGTCAGCAAAAGCAATTGGGAGAAGAATTCCTGCACTTAAAACAGCAACGACTTTCAATTGTTATGGAAACAAAATAGAATGTTTGTTTCTTTATTACAACTTCCAGAATCCAAAATAGAACGCATTATTTTTCCACCTTTATGTGGAATTTTACAAACATCATTTTGGGTGATAAAATTCCTAAAATAAAAAGGGTATTTCCAGTGCGGAAATACCCTTTTTTATAAATAAATAACAATAATTATTGTCGCCAATTTCTCTAAAAAGCAAATTTAATTCCTATCCCTGGATCAGGAGAAAAGAAAACACCACCTTCGCTAACAATTTCCATGTAAGGTTTTAAACTAATGTCTATCGCCAGCGGAACATTGGGAATCTTATATTCCAAGCCAACTATTCCATCAATACCAATTCCGAAATCTCCATCGTCAATGTGGTGAGGATGATCATACCATCCTGGGCCTTCATCAAAGTTGTCGCCATAAAAAGCTAAATGACCACCAAAACCGTAAAACCAGTTAAAACCAGGTTCATTAAATGCGCTTTGTTGTTTTTCCCACAAACCGGTTAAACTAAATCCATGGTGATAAAATCCAACAATACCTTCAAGCGCTGAGTTTCCCTTATTCTTCTTTAATGTCAAACCCGAAGTACCCCCCGAACGTAATCCAACAGCAAAATCATATTGGGCCATTGTAACACCCGAGCTAAACAATAGAAGCACAATTAAAGCAAATCTTTTCATGTTCATAATATTCAATATTAAAATTTCACTTTTCCGTTGCCAACAAATGTGCCCCAACATATCGCTCAGGGGTTAAAACACAATATATGAGCGCATAAGACAATGGCGCATCATATAGAGATGCGGCAATCTTGTAGACCTAAAACTACAACATGTAGAAAACTTTGTGCATAGGTATTGAGTGGCTGATAACATTAGGCCAACAAACAACACTCTCATATACGACTAATATTCAAAACCTTACATCTACAACGAAAACATTACCTACTTCCTTGGCACAATTATTCTAATGACAGTTGAAAGAATTTTAAATTATAAACGATAATAATATGAAAATGAATTTGCGTAGAAGAGTTGGAATATTGCCACTAATGATGGCATTTATCATGATTATAGCTTCATGTAGTACATCCAAAACATTTAAAGGAGGAGCAATAGGTGCTGGCGCCGGTGGTGCTATTGGCGGCTTAATAGGTTCCGGCTCCGATAATACAGCAAAAGGGGCGATACTTGGTGCTGCAATCGGTGGAACCGCCGGAGCACTCATTGGAAATTATATGGATAAGCAGGCCGAAGAACTTCAGGAAGATCTTGAAGGTGCCGACGTAGAAAGAATTGGAGAAGGAATTAAAATCACTTTCGACTCAGGGATTCTGTTTGGTTTCGACTCGTCAGAACTTACGTATGCATCAAAAGAAAACATTGCAGAGCTTGCAGAAACGCTTCAGAAATATGAAGATACGGAAATCCTTATCGAAGGACATACCGATAATAAAGGTTCAGATAGCTACAACCAGAACCTCTCGGAAAAAAGAGCAGGTTCTGTAGCCGATCAATTGAAAATACTTGGCGTTGCCGCAACCAGGATTTCAGAAGCAGGGTATGGAGAAGAAATGCCTATTGCTGATAATTCAACAGAAGAAGGAAGAGCTCAGAACAGAAGAGTAGAGGTGGCCATTTTTGCGAACAAAAAACTTAAAAAAGCGGCAGAAAATGGTGATCTCATTATAAAATAAATTCATACTAAAAATAAAATACAAAAGACATGAAAAAATTAATAATGACTGCGTTTCTCACGCTTGTTTTTGGAACAATGATTTATGCACAAAATAAGTCATCTGGTATTAAGGGAGGTCTAAACTTTGCTAGTCTTTCAACAGATGGGAACAATGATAAGAATCTGAAAATGGGCTTTCACGCCGGGGTTTTTACCAAAATTCCATTCAGTGAAACATTTGCAATTCAACCAGAACTTCTTTATTCAGGAAAAGGAATTAAATTGAATTATGACGAAAGCGCTATTGCCGACGGAGAAACCAAATTCAACCTGAACTATATAGATGTACCGGTAAAACTGGTTTTTAAATTATCAGAAGACTTTGAATTCCAGTTTGGCCCCTATTTCAGTTACCTCATAAATGCTAATACCGATACCGATGCAGAGCTATTGGGTGGCGAAATAGATAGCAATGATGAGTTAGACAGGGAACACTTTAATACTTTTGATTATGGTTTAACTGCCGGATTAGGATTTGATCTTGACCCAATGATTTTTGGACTGAATTATAACCTGGGTCTGAAACAAGTAGCCAAAGACAATGATGTCTCCTACGATTTAATTGGTGATGCTAAAAACATGGTCATTCAGGCCTATGTTGGATTAAAGTTTTAATAAAAATAAAAAATTATATACTATGTTACGTTTAGTAATTATCTTTTTAATTGTTGCAATTGTAGCAGCATTGTTTGGATTTACAGGAATAGCTGCCAGTGCGGCAGCTATTGCAAAGGTTGTATTTATTGTAGCTGTTATTCTTTTTTTGCTATCGTTAATTGCCGGAGGTATTCGTGGATTTAAATAAAATTTTATAATAAATTCATGATTAAGCCCATGAGTGTATATTACAAAAATAATCTCAGAAGCTTTCTGATTAATATGATGATTAGGCAGCTAACGATTAAAAAAATATGGGATGCATGAACCGGCTGTTTGGGGTAAAAGATTTTTAAGAGCCGACCCGGCCGTTCCAAGTACTTTGCTTTAGCAATAAGGCAAAATAAAACAGATGAGAAGAAATAGAATTCGATAAATAATCCTTCCTATTTTAACTTAACTTTAGACGCATAAAATAAGAGAACTCATTATGTAATGAAGTTATGTGTTTCTTGTTTCAGATTTTTAATATGAAAACAATAACGTTTTGTTGGTGGAAATGAAACCAACGGCTTTCATCATAGATCAAACCTATCCTTAAATAACCTACAGTTAAGCTTTTTTGATAAACTTTTAAAGCTAAAAACAGGACATGGTCAATTAAATTTTAAACGAAATAGAAAATGAAAAAAATCGTTCATCTCTTCATATTGCTTGTGGTTATTTCATGCAGTACTGTCCCCTTAACAAACCGAACACAAATAACAGCCATTCCATCCTCGCAGATGTTGGGATTGAGTAGTGAAAGTTACAACAGTGTTTTAAGCCAATCCGAAATATCGAACAATGCTTCATACCGTAAATCGGTTGAACGTGTTGGACTAAATATTTCAGCAGCAGTTGAATCGTATTTAAAAGAAATTGGCAGAAAAGAACTGCTTCAGGGTTATGATTGGGAATTTAATGTGATTAAAAGCGACCAACTCAATGCATGGTGTATGCCCGGTGGAAAAATTGCCTTTTACGAGGGAATTATGCCCATTTGTAAAGACGACAACGGTATTGCTGTAGTCATGGCTCATGAAATTGCGCATGCCGTAGCCAAACACAATAACGAAAGAATGACACAACAACTTGGTTTGCAAATGGGAGGACTTGCTTTATCAGAGGCCTTAAGTGAAAAAGAAGCACAAACAAAACAAATTGCTATGGCAGTATTTGGACTTGGAACTCAAGTGGGAATTATACTTCCTTACAGCCGCAGCTTTGAAAACGAGGCCGACGAACTGGGTCTTTATTTTATGGCAATGGCTGGTTACGATCCACGTCAGGCTCCGGAATTTTGGGAAAGGATGTTACAGGCCGGAGAAAGTAGAGCTCCGGAGTTTTTGTCGACACACCCAAATCCTGAAAACAGAATCGATCACCTCCATCAAATTATGCCAAAAGCATTGGAATATTATCGGGATTAATATGTACAGGCATAATTTTGAACAAAATACAATTCGCTCAAATTGCTCGACTGCTTTATAAAAACCTAAGCAGGAAAAATAGCAAAAACATCAATAGCAGGTTAAAAAGATGTTAAAGTTTGATTTTAGTTTATCACATCACAACATTTCAAAATGAATATGTGTTATATAGTATCGTTTTTCAATTATACGGTAGAGACAACAGAAAACAATGATTAGGTATTTACGATATAACTTCTCCCCCAGGCGCCTTTCGATATTGAACCGATATTACCGCATTACGCAGTTTTATCCGTTTCTGAAAAGCACAGCCTACAAAGCCGCAACAATTGCAACAGTGTTTGTGCTTTTGCTGGTTAGCCTCGAAATTTTTCTCTTGGATTTTAATTTAATCCTCAACAACCTGGTGGATACCTATTCGCCAAAGGTCATTTATTCGGTATTTCTTTTATCCGAAACATTTTTAGGATTGGTACCTCCTGAAATGTTTATCGCCTGGGCCTCGAAACTTGAAATTCCGTGGGGAGCGTTATTTATTTTAGCAACACTATCATATATTGGAGGAATAATTTCCTACTTCCTGGGAACGCGTTTGTTTCTCATTCCTTCGGTGAAAAACCACATCGAAAACAAAATTCAAAAACACATCGTCAATCTCCGGAAGTGGGGTGGTATTTTTGTTTTTCTGGGAGCTGTTTCACCGGTTCCCCACTCTGTTGTAAGTCTTGCTTCGGGCCTTATCGGATACAATTTTAAAAGCTACTTGCTGTGGTCGCTTTTCCGGTATATGCGTTTTATAATTTATGCACTTTTAATTTTCGGTATTTTTTAAGTTTGTTGCTCTTCCTCCTCAAACTGATGTAAAAGCCGTGCATATTTTCCGCCGAATTTCAGAAGCTGTTCGTGATTACCACGCTCGATAATCTGCCCGTCTTCCAGCACTAAAATCATATTTGAATTTTTAATAGTGCTTAACCTATGCGCCACTGCAATTACCGTTTTTTTAGAAAAAATATTGGCAATAGCTTTTTGGATGTATTGCTCGGTAATTGAATCAACAGCACTGGTTGCTTCGTCAAGGATTATCAACTCGCTGTTTCCGGCAATAGCTCGTGCAAAAGAAATCAATTGTGCCTGTCCTTTCGAGAGATTATCGCCATTATCCTGGATTACAAACTGATATTTATCGGGTAACTGATCGATAAAATAATTGGCATAAACAAAGGAGGCCGACTGTTCTACATCGCTCTGCGAAATCGATTTTCTTCCCAGCGAAATATTGAATTCAACCGTATCGTTAAACATGTAAATATCCTGTTGCATAATGGAAATCGTTTCGCGAACCTGTCCGATAGGTATATCCGACAATTCGATTCCATTGATTTTAATCGATCCGCGATAACCTGTATATGTTTTCGCCAATAACCGGATAATCGTAGATTTCCCCGATCCGGTTGTGCCAACCAAAGCCAGCCGATCGCCTTTTTGCAATTTAAACGATATATCTTTCAGCACATCCGGCGTATCTTCCGAATACCGGAAACTTACATTTTTAAACTCAATTTCCTGCAAAGCAATCGCTTCGGGAACTGTTTCAGCAGATTCTGCCGCAGGATCTTCTACCTGCTGCTCAAACAGTTCACTAATATGTTCAAGTGCCGACATTGCCCGCTGAATAGTTGAAATTTGCTGGGCAAACTGTTTTACAGGAATAAAAAGGCGCTCCAGAGTAGTTACAAATACAATCAGAATTCCGAGTGTATAACCGTAATCCCAAATTTGAATAGCACCGTACCAAATCACCAATGCCGTAGCAACAGAGGTAATTCCTTCCACAATCGAATACAGAAAAGAATCGTAAACATTCGATTTATTTTGTGCGTCGCAAAATTCTTTATTCAGATTGTCGTATTTATTCAGCACCTTATCTTCAGCAGCAAAAAGCTGAACCGTTTTCATTCCGGTTAATGCTTCCTGCAAATAAGCAGCCGATTTTGCCAAACTGGTACGTGAAGTATTGTATGCTTTCCTAATCTTTTTCCGCAGAAAGTTTATCACCAGAATAATTACCGGAACCACCAGTAACAACACCAGTGTAAGGCGCCAGTTGATGTAAAACAAATACCCCACTAAGGCCAGCGTTTTTATACTGTCGGCCAGTAAACCAAGTACTCCGGCAGCAAACGAATCCGAAACCGATTCCATATCGCTGGTAAGGCGCGACAAGGTTACACCAATTGGTTTTTTATCAAAATAACTCAACGGAAAACGCAAGGATTTTCCGAATAAACGTCTCCGGAGATCAACAACTGCCAATCCTCCAGCTTTTGAAAAAGAGTAACTGTAAACACCGTCGAACAGTATATTTAGAATCAAGGCTACGGCCAAAAAAATGGTTTGCCTGATCAAGCCATCCACATTGCCCGGCACGATGTAATTGTCAATTATATCTTCAATCAGCCAAAGAAATAAAATACCCGCCCCGGTGGTAACAGGAATGGAAGCAAGACTCAGGAAAAACCACTTTTTATGCGGTTTAAAATAGCCGGCAAACTTTCGGAACAACTTCCAGTCTACATTTTTGATAATATTGTTTTTGCCTGTGCTCATTACACCTTCTCCTTTTTTGTTTCACCTTCCTGCTGCAATTTCGAGATGTCGCGGTAAAAGTCAGATTGTTTCAACAATTCCTGATGATTTCCAATAGCCGCCATTTTCCCATCTTCCAGTACAATGGTAAAATCGGTTTTCTCCAGCACACTAACGCGGTTAGAAATAACTACCAGACTTTTTACCGCATGGTTTTCCACAATTTGTTTGATCAGAAAGCGCTCGGTATCTGTGTCGACAGCCGAAAACACATCATCGAGAATCAACAATTGACCTTGCGTGTAAAGTGCCCGTGCCAGGCTAATGCGTTGTTTTTGTCCTCCCGAAAGCATAATTCCTTTTTCGCCCACCATTGTTTTTCCTTTCTTCGGAAAACGCAACAGTTCGTCGGCAAAAGCACTTTTGTAAATTACATCATCAAAACGTTTCTCGTCAATCGTTTTGTCAGAGGTTAAACCGATGTTGTTTTCAATCGAATCGGAAAACAGAAAAACTTCCTGACTAACTGTATTTACAACAGAACGAATGTCTTCACTTCTTATCGAATCGGCATCAACATCTCCATAAAAGATCTGACCTTCTCCAGGGCGTAAATAGCCATTTAAACACTGAATTAATGTGGTTTTACCCGATCCTACTTTTCCGGTTATGCCAACAATCTGGCCGGGCTTAATCGAAAATGAAATATCTTTCAATACCGGTTTATCACCGTTGTGGTAAGTATAATTCAGGTTTCTTACGTGAATTCCATCTTTAAAAAGTTCTTGCTTTTTCGTTTCGGGCAGCGTCTTCCGTTCATCATCTATTCCTTCTCTGTCCATAATGGTTTGAATACTGCTGATTCCCACAAATCCTTGCTGAAAAACGGTGAGTACCCATCCCAATCCCATAATCGGATGGGCCAGCAGCGCGGCATACGCAATGTATTCTGTCAACTGCCCAATGGTAAATTTGCCGTTGATAACATACATACCACCAACAAAAAAGATGATGATCTTTAAAATCTGTCCGAGGTTGCCAAGCAAGGGAATTACAAAGGAGCGAATCCACGAGATTTTTAGCGTGGCATCGTAATAATCAATATTGTCCTTTTGAACCACATTTTCGGCATGCTCGTAAATATTGTAGCTTTTTATTACGCTGTTTCCCGAAAGAAACGAAATGATTTTCCCTGAAAGTTTTTGCAAGGTATCCATTCTTGCGTGTGTGTTTTTAACCATCACTTTCATTCCATAACGAACAATTATAAAAACAACCACCATCGGAATTACACAATACAAGGTCAGCATGGGTGATAATTTCCACATCATGTATGGCGTAAGCGACAAGGATAACAGGATGTTGCCGATTTGTAAAATTCCAAATCCGGTAATCATTCGCACCCCATTAATATCATTATTCACTCGCGAAATAATATTCCCGGTTGAGTTTTTATCGTAATAATCTTTCCCGAACGAGGCCAGTTTTTGAAACATTTCGCCTTTTAATTGTCGTTCAATTAGGCGGGCCGGGAAAAATATCAAAATCCGTGATAATGTTCTCACCAAAATCAACCCTGCGGCCAAACCTACAATAATCAATACATTTTTATGAAACTCAGCTTCATTTCCGGCACGACCAGCGGCTATCAGGTCGATGGTTTTCTGAATAAAACCGGGAATCGTAATCGAAGTCCAGACAGTAAGTATCAGAAAGATAATTCCTCCTGTGTACCACCACCGGTATTGATGCGTATATTTTAATAAGAATTTAAGTTTCGATAACATGATTCCTGTTTTTGCCGTTTAGGCGTCAATATATTTTTGCATTTGCTCGTTTTGCCAGTTGTACACCAATTCCGGTAAAGTCTCGTTGCCCTCGTGGTAGCGTTTCAAAAGTTTTTCTGCCACAGTAATTCCGCTTTCGGTAATTTCGCGAACCGGAGCCAAAAACCGGCTTTCATCTTCCGAGCATCTAACCTTCGCACGACGCGTAAGCCCTTTGGTGGCAATGCGGCAAATTTGTTTTGCAATTGTTCCGGCGTGCAGATTGTTACTTTCGGCATTCAGCGCTTTTACCGGTACCTGGGCACGAAGCTCCTGCATGGTGTCAACGTCCCATTTCGAAATAAGTTCATCGGCTTCTGCCAGACTTTCACCATCGTACAACAAGCCAACCCACAAAGCCGAAACCGCTGCAATGTGCGATACACAACTCGCATCGGCACCCCGCATTTCAATAAACTGTTTGAGTCGTACATCCGGGAAAATAGTGGAAACATGATTTTCCCAGTCTTCCTGAGTTGGCCTTAGCGAATGCTTGCCCTCAAAAAATCCACGAAAGGTAAGTCCGTTTGCCGCAATATATTCCCCGTCGCGTAAAATGTAATACATCGGCACATCCAGCAAATAGTCAACCCAACGCTCAAACCCGAAGCCCTCATCAAAAACAAATGGTAAAAAACCACAGCGATCCGGATCGGTATGGTTCCAGATATGCGAACGGTACGATAAATAGCCGTTGGCTTTGCCCGCTGAGAATGGCGAGTTGGCAAAAATGGCAGTAACAACCGCTTGTAATGCCTGCGACACGCGCATCTTTTTCACCATATCGCTTTCGTTGCCAAAATCCAGGTTTACCTGCGTTGATGCGGTGTTTGTCATCATATGCAATCCAAGCTCACCTCTTGTAGGCATGTAATTGCGCATCCACCGGTAACGTTCTTTAGGCACCCAAGGCACATCGGTAACGTCCGTCAAAGGATCAACTCCCATCGGCAGACTGAAAAAATCATATTGCTGACTGATGGTATTCAGCTCCTGAAAATGCTTTTTGGTTTCGCGGTACGTTTCGTGAATCGTGCTAAAGTTATCGCCAGAAAGCTCAAATTGTCCGCCGGGTTCCAGCGTGATGGAAGCACCGTTTTTCCGAAGACCGATTGCGATATCGTTCTCAAGAATTGGCGCCCAGCCATCCTGTTGCATCTTGTTCAGGATTTTCAAAATTCCACCATCCTGTTCAAAACGAAGGCGCCCGAAATCTCTTCTTCGAAATAAAAACTTTTCGTTTTCAGTACCAATCCCCCATTTCTCGGGAGGTTTGCTCCCCAACTCGAAATAATCGATCAGTTGCGATTTATGGTTTATTTCTATCTTCTTTTCTTTTTCTGTCATCTTCACTTTCTTGTTTGTTTGCCTGCGTCAGTTACTTCGAATTCAGAATGCTGTCGAGAACATATTTTTCCACATGGCGGTTTTTCCCGATGTACGGATAGTCATGCATCGACAACATGGCCGGAGCATTCAGTTCAACCACAATGTAATTATCATGCGTTGCAGGCTGTTCCATATCCTTAATTATAATGTCGATTCCGGCAATTTTCAGGCCTGCCGACTTTGCGGCTTCAACAGCTACATTTTTGTAAAAATCCGGAATATCATCGGTTACATCGATGCTGTCGCCACCGGTACTCAGGTTTGAATTTTTCCGTAAATACACCTTCTCCCCATTTTTCAAAATCGTTTCAGTTGTCATCGAAAGCGCATTCAAATGTCGGATCACTTCCTCATCAATATTTATTTTTAGTAAAGGGTGCGTGTAATCCGTTCCGCGTCCTTTATTCTTCTCGTTAACCAATTGTTGAATTGATGATTTTCCATCGCCGCTAACATTCGCAGGTTCGCGCCATGCTATGGCCCGCACTACATAATCGATCACCAGAAAACGATATTCCTGGCCCGGGCAAAATTCTTCAACAATAACTTTTTTGGAAAACTTAAAAGCATTGTTGATGGCGGCAATTTGCTCTTCGCGGGATTTAATATTTGTACTTACTGCAATTCCATGATCGGTGTCAGCAGGTTTTACCACTGCCGGTAACGGAATTACATTCAGCACATCAGGTTGATAACCGGGCTTTAGTAAAATACCTTTTGCCTGATGAATACCTTTTCTCTGAAGAAACTGCCGTGTCATCCATTTATCGTTTGATATCCAAAAGGCAATCAAACTGTTGGCATCCGAAATGGTTCCTTCGTGAATAATGTATTCTTTATTGTTGTACTGAACTGAAATCAGGTTATTATCGGCATCAATAATCTCAAAATCCAATTTACGTCGAAGAATTTCAGCAATAATAATCTGGGTTGTTGCTTCAAAATGCTCGTAACCAGATAGCGGTTTAAAATTATAGTTGCTTTTTTCCATCTAAACAATTGGCTTTGCGGGTATATTAAAACATACCCAAGTGTAATAACTTTTGAAATTAACACTTTGTGTTTAGAATAGTTTTCGAAAGCACGAATTATTGCCTGTAATTTAAAGTTGAGGTGAAATGCGGCAACTTTTACTACCAAAAGTTACTTGTTAATTAGTTGAGATTACTATGCCATTTGCAATTGTTCTGGCGCCTTGATGATCAAAAACTTTATTGTCGGAAGGATAATTGATAATGCTCTTTTTTCGCAGCCACAATGTTGTTGAGCCACCTCCATCAAGATTCATGGCAGCCTTACAATTCAGTGCTTTCATTAGCATTCCCAGTTCTTTTATCGTTAGCCCATTCGCATTGTTTTCGTGTCTACCATCAGCGGTTAGTAAAATTAATTCGTAATCGTAGGTAATTCCAATTGCCGAGCGTGGATGCTGGGTTAAAGTAAAAGAGGAAGAATCAGGCTCAACCTGTTTTCCGTTGTCGATCAAAAGTGGTCCGGAAACCATTATTTCATCATAGTTTGTCTGCCAGTTTTTCCATTCATTTTTTGGGAAGGCTTCAATTCGAACAGAATCTCCAACAGTAAATGCGGCTTCGCGAATGATTGCGGTTGCATCCGAATTGGGTGGAGTAACTATTTTGTCATTTGCTTTTAGAAAAACTACCGATCCACCTTTTTTCATATCAAAGAAAGTTCCGTTTATGGCAACCAGTGCATCTTGTTTTTCTGCCATTTCACTTAACAGCATACGCGATGAATCGGAATAAACTACCGACACATCGTAGTTACGCTTTTTTAAATCTACTTTAACGATATTAATACTTTGAGGTTTGTCAAATAATTCGTTATTTTTAAGCGTATACCAATTTACTGACCGGGCTACTTTTTCCTTTACCCAATCGTTGCCGGATAATTCACTTACACTTAATCCGTGTTGAGTTTCTTGTGAATAAACAGCACCAGCAACAAAAATAAATACCAACCCAAACAACATTTTTCTTACCATAACCAAAGATTTTAACAGCCGTACAAATTATACTTTATTATTTATAATCTTATTAAAAATATGTTAGAATAATGACAAGTGGAAGATCAAAAAATTGAATAAAAAAAGAGCCTGAAAAAAACCACTTCTAATTTATATGTTTTGCATTTTAAATCTATGGAACAACCGGACCGCAAAATCACTTAAGCACATGGCTATCTTTAACATACAAGAGCAAAACGCCATTTTTCACAAAAGCAAAAAGGCCGTCAATCCTGACGACCTTTAACTACTCCCCTTTCAAACTTAAACCAATTAATCGTATAAATATTTTTTCGTTTAAGCGAGTTGCCGAATAACGATTTCGAATTAAAGTAAAATAAGCAAAATGATAATTACCAACAATGCTCCTCCCGAAATGTATACTCCCGAGGCTCTTACAGCCTCTCCTGCTGCTTCCGAAACTGCCGGATTATCGCTTTTACTGTATGCTTTAAAATCTTTTTTAATTCCCCGCAACTCCTTTTTTATTTCTTTTCGCTCATCTTTCGAGAGCTCTTTTAAATCCATTTCGTTAATCTCTGCCACACGATTAACCATTTTATTCAACTCAGCTTTTACTTCTTTGAGAGTCTCGGTTTCTTTGGCCTTGCTAATTTCTTCGTTTGCTTTTAACTCAACTGGAACAATAGTGGTTAAAAAAGCGATTGCGATAAAACTCAAAATCAATTTTTTCATTGCTTATATTTTTAATTAGTATTTAATAAAAGTCAAAATGATCTGAAACAATATCGATTGATAGACAAAAACCGGACAAAAAACTAATTCTAATCAACATGCAAACATAAGAACGTCACTAACTGACACTTAGCACACAATCAATTTCGTTAAAAAAATTAGACGGAATTTAAACTGTAGAAAAACTACACACAAATTACACAACCTGTAGACTCCTAAAGTTGAGAATTAATCGATTCGCGTTATAAGATTACTCTACTTCTCATTAAGTAAAAAGCGTTCTCCAACTGCACCTCCATTTCACAAAAAACGTCGATCCGTCATGTTGAATGAAAGAATATCTTCATCAATAAACTTGCCGTGAAAGAAGCGATCGACCTGATTGGAGAGGTACAAAAATTTCCCAAAATTCTTAAAGATCAGACACCTATCCAGATTCTTATTGCTAATTAAAATATTGATATATTAGTTTTATAAATAAATACTCCTTTCTTTTATGAAGCATGGATGATAATCAAAACAAAACAATCAAATATGTTAATACTGGAGATGTGGCTATCGAAGGCGCCGATACATTATTAAACTCCGGAGCAATTGGTTCTTGTGTTGTTATTGTTGCCTATGATTCAAAAAGCCAAATTGGCGCAATGGCGCATATAATGCTTCCCGGAAACGCTCCGGAAAATTATAACTTTCGATCTACTAAATTTGCATCAAATGCGGTTACAGAAATGATGACCCAGTTATACAATAAAGGAGCAACAAATCAAAATATAAAAGCATGTCTGCTAGGTGGCTCAAACATTCTAAAAAGAGATAATGACACTATAGGAAACGACAACATCAAATCTGTTGAAGAAATACTGAAAGACCTGAATATAAAAGTATGTACTAAATCTTTGGGCGGAACCGAAAGAAGAACGGCCCTTTTTAACATCGCAGAAGGCTGCGTTTATTACACTAAAGGTGATTCAAAACGGAAACTACTCTGGAATTTTAAAAATTCCGGTTATTAATAGCTATCTTACTCTCCATGAAAGAACAAGAACGGTTATTATCCGAACTATCAGAACTCCGTTCAAGAATTAAAAAGCTTGAAGAGAATGAAGTCAGACTAAAAAAGGCGGAAGAAGAATTGAAGGCCGTAAACCAGCAGCTCGACGCCAGTAATCAACAACTTGCGGCAGGAGAACAACAACTTACAGCAATAAACGAGCAGTTACAAGCCAATGAATTAGAATTAAAAAAAAATGAAATAATTGTACGGGAAGAACGTGAATTCGCGGAAAACATTATTGCTACCGTTCGGGAACCTCTGGTTATTCTCGACAAAAATTTAAGTGTTATTTCTGTTAACCGCTTTTTTCTTACAACTTTTCAAGTAACCTATGAAGAAACCGAAGGCAAACATTTATATGAGCTGGGAAATAAGCAATGGAATATACCGTCGTTAAAAGAATTATTAAAAGAGGTACTCCCGAAAAAAACGATTGTTGAAGATTTTGAAATTGAACACAATTTTGAAAAAATAGGAAGAAAAATAATGCAACTTAATGCCCGTGAATTAAGGCAGAAAAAGAGTAGCAGAAAGTTGATATTACTTTCAATTCAGGATATTACGGAAAGAAAAAACAGGGAAAAAAAGTTGCAATTGCTAAATTCCGAACTTGAGGCAAAAAAAAATGAATTACAACAGCTTCTTTATATTACAACTCACGATTTACGTTCGCCACTTGTAAATATTCAGGGCTTTAACAAAGAATTAGAAACATCTATTAAAGAACTTAATGGATATATAAAAGATGAAAGTATACCTGAATCAAACGTAGAAAAGTATCGCCTAATTCTTGAGGAAGAAATCCCTGAGGCCATGCATTTTATTTCATCGAGTGCAGCAAAAATGGATGCTCTATTAACCGGATTGTTGGTTTTGTCTCGTTTGGAAAGACAAAAATCTGCCAGCAAAGAATTAGATATGAACCAACTAATAAGCGTTGTGCTTGACGACTTTCAATTCGAGATAAACAAACATCACATAGAAATAGATGTAAATAATTTGCCGCGTTGTTATGGAGATGAATTACAAATAAACCAGCTCTTTTCAAATTTGATCGGAAATGCAATGAAGTTCTTCAGTCCCGAAAGGCCGGGAAAGATTAAAATCTCAGGAGGGAGAGAAAATGGTTTTTCAAAATACATTGTTGAAGATAACGGAATTGGAATACATCCCAACTACCAGAAAAAAGTGTTTGAGCTATTTCACAAACTCGACCCTAAGAAACCGGGAATTGGACTGGGAATGAACATCGTAAAACAGATTGTGGAGAAAAATAGAGGGAAGATAAAACTTGAATCAGAGCCAGGTGTTGGCACAAAATTCAGTATATTTTTACCCATCCTAAACTTGAAATACAACTAAAACAATTATCCTATATATCAACTAGTTACACATTTACAAAACAAGCCTGATTAAGTAAAAGGCGAAGAATAAAATAGTTAATATTATTAAAATTAATGCATGAAAAAAGAACTTACCATCATTTTGGCTGAAGACGACGAGGGCCACGCAACCTTAATAAAACGAAATTTAAAACGTTCCGGATTGTTAAACGAAATTCTTCACTTTAAGGACGGACAACAAACGCTGGACTTTTTGAATAAGGCAAAAGAAAAAAAGGAACACAAAGATACGCTTCCATCCTTACTACTGCTCGATATAAAAATGCCAAAAGTAGATGGTATTGAAGTATTACGCCAGGTAAAGCAGGATCCAAAACTGAAGAAAATGCCGGTGATAATGATTACAACTACCGACGATCCGCGGGAGATTGAAAAATGCCATGAGCTGGGTTGTAGTAATTACATTTCAAAACCCATTGATTACGAAAAGTTTACAGATGCCATTCGTAAACTGGGGCTGTTCCTCTTAATTGTTGAGTTGCCGGAAATCACCGATTAAAATATTGGATTCTTTTTAAGTCGCTTTTCTGATAATGAATGGTGGCAGTTGTGATATTGTACACTAATTGACATACGTCTTATTACCATGACAAAAGAAGCAAAAACAAATCCACTCAAAAAAAATCCGGATACGCACTTATTTCAAATAATTGTTGTTGAGGATGATAATGGATTAAATCACCTGATTACCAAAAGGCTGAAACGAAACGGGTTTAACTGCACGCAGGCATTCTCGGGGAAAGATGCGCTCGAGGCCATAACTCCTCAAAAAAAACAGCTACTTATTTTAGATTACCGATTGCCTGATTTTACCGGCAAAGAAATCATTGAAAAGCTGGTTGAACAACACGGAAAAGCTCCTGCCTTTATCGTAATATCAGGATTTGGCGATGAAAAAATCGCTGTTGAGATGATGCAATTGGGAGCAAAAGATTACATCGTAAAGGAATCGAACTTTATTGAAATTCTTATTGAGAAGCTGAGCCGCCTTGTTGAAGCACTGGAAGAAAAGATAAAAAATAAAAGATACAAAAAACTGCTTCGCGAAACAGAGCGCCTGGCAGGTTTAGGTAGCTGGTTGTGGCAAGTAAAATCTGACACGTGGATAATGAGCGATAACTGGATGGCAATTCATGGTTGTTCTAAAAAACATATGTCAAGTACTGATTTGCTTCAGTTTGCTCATCCTGATGACGCTGAAAGAATAAAAGAAGCTTTTGCCAAAACTGTAAAGGAAGGTGAACCTTACCGGATTGAACACAAAATTAAACGACTTGACAATAGTGAAATAAGGCATATAAGATCATTCGGAAAAGCAGAAATGGATGATGAAGGAAATGTGCATTTGGTTTCGGGTGTAGCCCTGGATATTACAGAACACAAAAAAGCGGAACAAAAATTACAGGATACAGAGCAACGATTGCAAATACTGGCAGACAATATCCCTGATGAGATATTTATCAAAGATGATCAACATCGTTTTGTGTACGTGAATAAGAAAAAAGCTCAATTGCTTGGAACAACTCCGGAAGCAATGATCGGGAAAACGGACTATAATTATTTTAAAGAATCAGTTGCCCGGATTAGCTATCAGAATGATAATCTGGTACTAACAACAGGAAACCCAATCCTTAACAAACAAGAACAGCTCATTAATTCTAATGGAGATACCCGGTGGGTAACTGTAACCAAACTCCCGCGCACTGATCAGGCAGGAAATAACATCGGAACGATGGGTATTGCCAGAGACATTACAAAATTTAAAGAAGTTGAGCAGAAACTAAAAGAGAATGAAAAGAGGCTGGAGCTAAGAAAAAATATTGCGGTTGAGTTTGCAACAGAAGAAAAGGGTCTACTGTTTAACAACGTTTTAAATATATTATTAAAACACTTTAAAAGCCAGTTTGGTTTTTTTGGTTACATTGATGAAAAGGGTGATTTGGTTTGCCCTACAATGACATACGACATTTGGGAGAATTGTAATGTAGACAATAAAAGCATTGTTTTCGCCCAATCGGATTGGGCAGGTGTTTGGGGCGAAAGTTTGCAAACCCGCAAAAATTTGATGAAAAATGAGAACCTAAAGGTTCCCGGTGGCCATATGCAATTAAAAAATGCGATGGCCGGAGTAATACTTTTTAAAAATAAACTCATCGGGCAGCTTGCATTTGCCAACCACAAAGATGGATATTCCTCAACCGACTTGCAATCACTCGAAGAAATTTGCGAATACATTTCGCCCTTATTAAATGCCGAGCTGAATGAGGAGAAGCATAAAAATGAGCTCATTGCTGCCAAAGAAAAAGCCGAAGAGAGCGACCGCCTAAAATCAGCGTTTCTGGCAAACATGAGCCATGAAATCAGGACACCAATGAACGGCATTCTCGGATTTGCGGATTTATTGAAACAACCGGATTTATCAGGCGAACAAAAAAATGATTTTATTGAAGTAATTCAGCAAAGCGGGGATCGATTATTAAACACCGTATCCGACTTAATTGATATTTCTAAAATAGAAGCCGGATTAGTAGACATATCGAAAACAGAACTGGATGTCAATAAAGAAATGAAATCATTGTATTCTTTCTTTTTGCGTGAAGCCGAACAAAAAGGATTGGAACTATCTCTGGAACAACTTCTGCCTGAAAACAAAAAAATTATTCTTACCGACGAAACGAAATTTCAATCTATTACAAGCAACCTGATAAAAAATGCCATAAAATATACTATTCAGGGTGCTGTAAAAATTGGGTGCAGATTAGAAGATAATGAAATAGAATTTTATGTAAAAGATACCGGAATTGGAGTTCCAAAGAACCGACAGCAGGCAATTTTCGATAGGTTTATACAGGCTGATATTGCCGATACACGCGTTTTTGAGGGCTCAGGACTTGGGCTTTCAATTGTAAAAGCCTATACCGAAATGTTGGGAGGAAACATCCATTTGGAATCTGAAGAAGGGCATGGTTCAACATTTAGGGTTATACTTCCATGGCACACTTCCGAAATAACGGAACCAGATAACAAAGTTGAAAAAACGGAAATTAATCAGCCTCGGCAGAATAACAAAATTAAAGTTCTGATTGCCGAAGATGATGAAATTAGCTTTCAACATCTTTCTATCATTATAAGAGATAAAGCTAATGACATTCTTCATGCACAAACGGGTATAGAAGCGGTTGAATTATGTCGAAATAATCCCGATGTTAATTTAATTCTTATGGATATTAAGATGCCCGGGCTCGATGGTTATGAGGCCACTCAAAAAATAAGAACATTTAATAAAGAAGTGATTATTATTGCACAAACTGCTTTCGCTCTGTCAGGCGATATTGAAAAAGCAATTAAAGCCGGGTGTAACGATTATATTGCCAAACCGATAAATAAGGATAAACTACTGGAAATTATCAGGAACCAACTAAAACCAGCACAATGAACATTCAGGACCAAAATACAAATGCGTCAAAATCAATAAAAAGTAATGATTACAAAATAATTGTTATTGATGACGATGAAGGCTTAAGCAGCTTATTGAATAAACGATTAAAACGGGCCGGATTTCAGACTAAAAGTGTTTTTACCGGAAAGGATGCCCTTTCTGCTATTGAATTGGACTCGAACCAAATACTTCTGTTAGACTACAAATTACCAGACATGACCGGTAAAGAGCTAATTGAAAAGCTGGCAAAAAATGTACACAAACTTCCACCCTTTTTTATCATGACCGGATTTGGAGATGAACAAATTGCCGTGGAAATGATGAAATTAGGTGCCAGGGATTATATTATAAAGGATGCCGATTTTATTGACATTCTCATCGAGAAAATCAAACGCGAATGCCTAATAATTGAAGAACAGAATAAACTTTTTAAAGCAGAAAAAGCATTAAAAGAAAGCAACTTAAATTATCACAACCTTTATAAAAGCATGTCTCAGGGTGTGGTATACCAAAATGCTAACGGTGAAATAATTTCTGCAAATCCCGCTGCTGAAAGAATACTTGGACTAAGCTATTCACAAATGATTGGTTCCTCATCTTTGGATCCGGCATGGAAAGCAGTTGACGAAAACAAAAATGATCTTCCCGGTGATAAACACCCGGCAATGGTAGCATTAAACACCGGAAAACAAGTGGAAAATTTTTTGCAGGGAATATTTAATCCTCAAAAAAAGGATTATGTATGGATTATTGTAAACTCAATTCCTCAATTTAAAAAAGGGAGTTTCAGGCCTTATCGGGTATTTTCAACATTTACCGAGGTTACGAAACGAATCAATACAGAAGAAAAACTAAAATCGGTTAATAAGCAACTACGTGCCAATGAGCAACAGCTTAAAGCGGCAATTCAACAATTAAAAGCAAATGAACAACAGTTGATGACAGCCAATCATCAATTAAAAACAAACGAAAAACAACTTAAACAAATAAACAGCAAGCTGAATGAAAGCGAGAAGCAATTCCGCCAGTTGTTTGAAAATATGGAACAAGGGTTTGCCTTGCATGAAATGATTTATGATGATAAGAAAAACCCTGTTGATTATCGATTTATTCTCATTAATGAATCGTTTGAAAAGCTAACCGGCGCAAATGCGTCGAATTACATTGGAAAAACAGTAAAACAATTGCTTCCAGATGTTGAAAAGAAATGGATTGATAATTACGGAGAAGTAGCCAAAACAAGGAAACCCTTGCAATTTGAGCACTACTCGAAAGGCTTTGATAAATACTACAATGTAATTGCCTATTCGCCCAAAAGGAATTTTTTTGCCACCATTTTTACAGACGTAACACAAGATAAATTATACAAAAAACAAATTCTTGAAGCCAAACAAAAAGCAGAAAAAAACGAACAGCAACTTATCGTTAAAAACAAAGAAATAGAACTGAACAGCGCAAGACTGGAAAGTCTGTTCAGAATTTCCCAATTTCAAACCCATTCAATTCAGAAATTACTGGACTTTGCCCTGGGCGAGGCCATCAAACTTACCAACAGTAAAATCGGTTATATTTACTTTTACAACGAAAACACTAAACAGTTTACACTTAACACCTGGTCGAAAGAAGTAATGAAGGAATGCGCAATCCTTGACTCTCAAACGACTTACGATTTAGATACAACAGGGTGTTGGGGTGAAGCAGTACGCCAGCGAAAACCGATTATTATCAATGATTATTTGGCCGACAGCCCATTAAAGAAAGGCACTCCCAATGGACATGTAAAACTCAAGAAATTCCTAACGATACCTGTTATGGTTGAGAACGAAATAGTTGCAGTAGCTGGAGTTGCCAATAAGGGAAAAAACTATCTCGAAACGGATATCAGGCAATTGCAACTGCTGATGGATAGTGTTTGGAAAATTGTTGAACGTACGAACTTGATTAAAAAGCTGGAAGATGCCAAAGTGCAAGCAGAAGAGAATGAGAAAAAATTAATTGAAGCGCAGAAACTATCACATGTTGGCAACTGGGAGTATTTTCTCGATACAGACAGCGTAATATGGTCAAAAGAGTTATTTAATATTTTTGAACGTTCGTATAACTTACCCGCTCCTCAATATTCTGAACAAGCCCAATTTTACACAAAAGAAAGTTTTGCAAAAATGGATAAAGCAGTCCAGGATTGTCTACAGCATAAAATCTCCTATGATATAGAACTGGATATTATAACAACAAATGGCACAAAAAAAACAATCATCTCAAAAGGGCACGTTAAAGAGGATTCTAATAATAAAATAACTGGCTGTTACGGGACAGCCCAGGATATTACTCAACAAAAGAAAATAGAAGCTGAATTAATTAAAGCCAAAGAGAAAGCCGAAGAAAATGAAAAAGAATTAAACCAATATGTACAACATTTAGAAAATTTAAATAATTCTTTAATTGATGTAGTTTTTACGGTAAATCCCGAGAACAGACAAATCAGATATGTTAACAATGCTATTGAAACAATTTTTGGTTATTCTGTTGAGGAGTGTATTGGGGCAAATACATCAATATTGTATTCTGAAGAAAAAGAATATTTAGAATTTGGGAAGAAATTAAAAGTTAGCATCTCACGTAACGAGGATTTTATAGTTACAAAACAGCGGCTTAAGAGAAAAACTGGAGAAATTTTCACAGCTGAAATAACGACATCTTTTATAAAAGATGCTGGTAAAATAGTTGATATTTTAAGCATTGCAAGGGATGTTTCCGAAAAAATTAAATATGAAAATGAATTAATTGAAGCCAAAGAGAAAGCCGAAGAAGCAGACAGATTAAAATCTGCCTTTCTTGCAAATATGAGCCACGAGATAAGAACGCCAATGAATGGGATTCTTGGCTTTTCAGAATTATTAAAAACCCCGGATTTAACAAGCGAAGAAATAGAAAGATATGCGGCTATCATACAAAAAAGCGGAGACAGGATGCTGGCAACCATTAATGATCTGATAGACATTTCTAAAATAGAAACCGGACAAATGGAGCTGTATTTACAAAGCGTGGATATTAAAAAAGAAATTGAAGAACAATTTGATTTTTTTGAGGCAGAAACAAGAAATAAAGGATTGCAATTTAAGTTAGTAAACAATTTGTCTGAGGAAGAAAGATTTATGCGGACAGATCGACAAAAATTCAATTCAATAGTCATGAATCTGATTAAGAATGCGATTAAATACACCGACAAAGGTAGTATTGAAATTGGCGCCAAAAGGGCAGGTGAAGCTATTCAATGCTATGTTAAAGATACTGGGATTGGCATTTCTTCCGAAAGACAGAAAGCTATTTTCGACCGGTTTGTACAAGCCGACATAGGAGATTCCAGAGCTTTTGAAGGTTCCGGATTAGGACTATCAATTGTAAAAGCATATATTGAAATGCTTGGTGGAAGCATTAGTCTTGAATCGGAGATGGAAGTTGGCTCTACCTTTACATTCTCGCTTCCTGAAATCCCCGAATCAAAAAAATCGGGTATATCACCAAAAAGCAAATCAATCATTCATTCCGAAAAATTAGCAAAACCATTAAAAGTTCTTATTGTAGAAGATGATGAGATAAACCAAAAGCACCTTTCAATAATTCTGTCTAAACATGCCAACAACATTCTTCATGCAACAAATGGTTTGGATGCAGTAAAACAATGTGAGGAGAATCCGGATATTGATTTGGTTTTAATGGATATAAGAATGCCATTAATGAATGGTTATGAAGCGACAAAAAAAATCAGAGAGTTTAATAACAAGGTAATAATTATAGCACAAACAGCTTATGCACTCGAGGGCGACAGGGAGAAAGTGTTTGATGCAGGTTGTAATGAGTATATCCCGAAGCCCATCAATAAATCGAATTTATTAAAACTAATCAATCAGTTTTTTAGTTAAAATATGTGCATAAAGTGGTCGAAAATTAACTCTTTAGTATACCAGTTTTTGCAGCTTATCAATTTTTGGTATACTATAATGGATACGGGATGATAGAAAGGCAGGATGTTTCTGATGCATCTGAAATTATTAAAATGGATTAACCAATCCAGTAACGTTGGGTATGAAAAAGGTCGCCAACTTTTGACGACCTTTTTCATACCCACGAATCCCTTAGAATCTGGAGAAGTTGTAATTTTATTTATTAAGATTTGATGAAAATAACTTTAAAACTGAGTCAAGTAAAACCAAAACAACTCAACTAATTTATCGAACATTAATTCTATACTCTATTTTAATATAGTTTCCGATTCTGCAACTGCAATTTTCGAATCGGCAGTGCCATAATACAACAACCACTTATTTTTAAAGTGGGCTAACCCTTCAACAAAACACACATTGTTAACCTGTCCGGTAATTTCAAAGGGCTGATCAGGAGTGATAAAATAATTTTCCATTCGAGCGAGCACTTTTGTCGGATCGTTTTTATCGGTAAGAATTTGTCCGGCTGCATAAGAGCCTTGCGCCAGATTCTTGTCGCCAAAGTCAGGGCTGTTTTTACTGTTGTAAATGAATATAAATCCATTGTCGGTGTACAATGCCGGCGGACCGGGCTCAACCAATTCGCTGTCGAATTTTCCTTTTCGCGTTGAAAATAAAATCTTAAACGGAACGGTATAGTTGCGCATTTTATCAATCACCATTTTATCGGGATCGGTTTCTAAAATCGGATTCCAATCAATCAGGTTGTCGGAAGTTGCCATGTAGATATTCGACTCGCCCCAATACATCCAGTATTTACCGTTTACTTTTTTGGCAATCATTTTTCCGTTTTCCTCGCGACACAATATTGAACCCGATTTCGACCACATGTCAACATATTCGTTTCCGGCTTTTTTAAAAACTGAACCGTGCTTGGTCCATTGCCGCAAATCACTTGAAGTTGCAACAAATAAACGCGCTTTATCGCCGTCATATGCCGTGTAAGTCATGTAATAAACACCATTTTCGTCCTCCACAACCCGCGGATCTTCACATCCTCCTTCCCACTCAAACTTTTTCAGTTCATCATTATCGGGAAATAACACCGGTTCATTGTATTTTTCAAAATGATAACCATCTAAACTGTAAGCCAGCCCAATACGCGAAGTTCCATGATATTTACCCAGCACATCTTCGGCACGATAAAGCAAAAAAAGCGTGTCACCTTTTACCACACTTGCCGGATTAAATACATCTTTTTCTTCCCAAAAAACTTCCGTCTCGCGCACGGGGCAAATAAAACTTCGATTTACAGTTGGCAACAGACAAGGATTTATTTCAGCATTCTTTGTAAAAGGAATTAAAAACTGATTTGATTTTTCGTTTTCATTTGAACACTGTGATAAGGTGATGAGCATTAATCCGGACAGTAGGAAAAGTTTAGAAGATTTCAACATTGTCTTACGTTTTATTGGTTTAGTGTTGTAAGTTAGCAAAAATAGAGATCGCTCCTTGTTTTACTTGATTTTCAAAAAGTTTGCTTTTTCGGAATAGAACAAAAAAAAGAGGCCGAAATGGCCTCTCTTTAAGTAAATTTATGTTCTGGAATATTTAGTGCAGAATCTAGTTAACCGCCGGAGTAACGGTAAATTTGCGGAATTCTACTGGTCCGTGATCACCCTGAATCTGAAATGGGCCAGGTTCTCCTTCTTTGCTATCCAACGAGCCACCTGTAATTCCGGGAATAGGTCGATTGGAAATAATTTCTGTTCCATTCAGCAAAACGGTAACATGACGCCCAACCAGTGTCACGTCATAAGTTTGCCATTCGCCCGGTGCATTAGCCGCATAAACCGCAGGTGCAATAAAGCCGTAGATACCACCAATACTCACATCGTCGGTTCTTCCTTTAGAATCTTCAATCTGCAATTCGTGACGGCCACGAAGATAAATTCCACTGTTACTTCCTGCCGGGTAACGGAATTCAACGTGAAGTTTAAAATCCTCAAATTTCTGAATACTAATCAGGTTTCCACCCGATTCGGTGTTAACCATTACACCATCAATCATTTGAAACTTGTTGTTCTGTGGAATCACCCATTTTTCCATATTTTCGGTAATCATCTCAATAGGATTTCCCCAAATTGGCGGTGCAGTTCTTTTAAGCGAAGGAGCCCGAACACCTGTCCATTCCAGTTTATTACCATCGAGCATTTGATAGCCTGTAAGCTTATCGTCTTTTAGCGAAAACTCAAAATACAAATCATCAATATCCATCCATTGCGGTGGAATAGTGAAATGATATTTATCCGTAGCTTCATCGTAAACTACTTCGGCAATTGGCCGGGCACTACCTTCGTACCCAACATAATATCCGGTTAAGGTAGAGAAACCAGATAATTTAACCATAAGCCATCCGGGGAAACCGTCGGAAGCCATCAACCCATGTCGGAAAAGACCGAGATTTTCGATCTGTTGTTGAGTCATATTAATAGTTAAATCCCACTTGCCAATTAATGGCGAGTCGCTTTCAACGCGCTGTGCCTGCACCGGAACAAAAGCCGTTAGTGCAATTGCAATTAATAAAATAATAGGTTTTAGTTTGTTCATTGTTATTTATTTTGATGAATAAAATTGTTCATCTTGTTTCTAATATTCACAAAGCTACTTAAAAACTGTGTTTGAATAAAAAACTCGCAATCAATTTATCAATTTAAAATACCATTTGGTACTTGTGCATTACTATCTGTTTGAATCTGCCTAATGACTTTCCTGTAATTTTCTTTTAAAATATTACGACCAAAAGCGTTCGACTTTATTTATTCGGTCGCACAGCTCCGTTTTTTGAAGCACATTTGTTTTCAAATAAAACCAGAATGAGCAAGAGTAGAACAAACAAGTGGCATTATACTTTAGAGTTACTGGTAGTATTTATTGGCGTAACCGCCGGATTTATTCTGAATAACTGGCGTGAAAATGCTGCTGAGAAAAAACTCGAATATAAATACCTCAAGAGTTTTTACAGAGACGTTCAGAATAATGAAAATGAAATCGATTCGCTTATTTCAAGTAGTCAGTTAAAATCTGACAAATTAATTGTCATTTTAAAAGAAACAGAACTGGTTAATAAGCCTCTTAACGAAGATCAGGCACGCGAGATTGTATCTGAAATTATCTACATCGAATGGTTGTCGGCCGCGAACGATACCTACGAAGACATTATCAACAGTGGAAATCTGAATTTGATTTCGGATTATCAGTTAAAGGAGAAGATAAGTTCGTATTACACTTTTCTGAATGAGATAAAGAATGTGGAGCAGTTTCACCAAAAACATATGGATAATTACGGGTTTCCTGTTTTATACAAAACCGTCAATTTACTATCGCAGGAATTTGTAAATGAAGCAAGTTATCAATCTCTGGAATTTACCAATATGTATCTTGGCGTAATTTCCCTTATTCAACAAAACAATAATCACTACAGAAAAGCATTGGATAAAAACAGAGAACTTCAGGAGGCATTGCGCCATTCATTAAAATTGAAAGATTAAAATACCATGAAAAGAATTTTATCAATACTAATTATCGTTGTTAGTTTATGTGGCTGTGGAATATCTACTACCAAAATATCCAATCAGAAGGTTCTGAACAAGCTGGAAGATTTAATTGAAGTTTCCGACTTTTTCAAACTCAAAGAAACCTACAATCAGAATATTGATCAGCTTTCAGAAACACATAAACTATACTACAGCGCATTAATCAGCAATGTATTTAATAATGCAGAAGAATCGAATAAGGCCATTGATGAACTACTCGAAAAACACAGTGCCTCACTTACCGATACGATGCTTAACGAACTGTACAGTACAAAACTTTTAAACCATGTAAATCTGTACGAATATTCAGAGACCGCAAAAGCCAGTGAATTTATTCAAACCAATTTTGCAGCACTGAACGATTCATCAGAATTAGAAAACCTGCAAAATGAGATAAAAATCTGGGAGGCATTAAAGGATGTTCCCCCTCAGGAAATTGTTAAAACCGCTGATGCACTGATTCCCATGACCAGGGATAAAGTGGGTTTATTTAATATCGATGTAAGTTTTGGGAACTCAACCAAAAACCTGCTTTTTGATACCGGGGCCAACTTTTCGGTAATGGTTCGGTCGCTGGCAAAAAAACTGAATTTAGAAATAACGGAGGCCGATTTTTATGTAACTGCAGCAACCGGTTTACGCGTTAAAAGCGACATAGCAATTGCGCCCGAACTCACCATTGCCGGTATTACTTTTAAGAATGTTTTCTTTTTGGTACTCGACGACAAGGACCTTTCTTTTCCGCAAATCGATTATTATATAAATGGTGCAATTGGATTTCCGGTTATTGAAGCAATGGATGAAATTCGGGTAAGCAAAGACAACCAGATTTTTGTACCTCAAAATCCGGTGGAATATTCGTACAATAATTTTGCTTTGGATGGTTTGATGCCAATTATTGCTGCCGAATACAATGGCGATACTTTGCGCTTTAATTTTGATACAGGAGCCACAACCACATCCTTGTATCCACAATTTTATAAAGACTATAAAAACCAGGTTGAACGAAATTTTGAGAAGGAAAAATTTACAGCCGGAAGTGGCGGTGGTATTATTGAGTTTGAAGGTTATATAATCGACAAGCTGAATTTAAAGGTGGCAGACTCAGCGGCCCAAATTGACAGCGTTCGCCTGCACATTGAAGATATTGGAGGCAAGGAAAATAATTTCCACGGAAACTTTGGACAAGATTACATTAAACAGTTTGATGAAATGATAATCAGTTTTAAATATGCATCGGTAACCTTTAACTAGTAAAAAATGAAAGCAAGACAAAAAGCCGCAACTTTTCTTACGCAGCCGGCCGTAATTCTAACGTTTATTTCCATAATTCTTACGTTATCAATTGCCACCAGCAATTATGGCACTATCCTGGGATATGTAATCGTTTTAGTCACCGCCTGGGCGGTAAAATGGGACTGGTCGTTTTTTTCAATTCAAAAAAATCCATTGGCCAAAACAATTCTTAAAGCCGTTTTGTATACCATTCTCATCATAGTCGCCAACGACTTTCTTTTTCAACCCGTAATCGAATATTTTTATGGTGCTACCGATTTAAGCAACTTCGAAGGCTTAAAAGGAAACTGGCAAAACTATCTTGTTTTTTTGGCCATAATGTGGATTTTTGCCGCGTTTGGCGAGGAATTTTTATATCGCGGTTATATGCTTAAACAACTGGCCCGAATTTTTGGCAACAGTCAGTTGGCATGGGTAGCAGCAATTCTTATTTCATCTTTAGCATTTGGTTTTGCGCATTTGTACCAGGGAGCTTCGGGTATAATTACCACCGGATTTGTGGCACTGCTATTTAGTTCGATATTCTACAAAAACCAAAAAAACCTTTGGGTACTGGTTCTTACACATGGTTTTTATGACGTATTTGGTATTACGATGATTTTTCTTGATAAAGAACGTATCATTACCAACTGGGCACAGGAGCACATATTTTTCTTCCTGAGCTAGAAGCGTATCCATTTAATCCAAGCATACAATCTTCAATTATTTGTATAATTGTATGAAGCAAATATTGACTAAATGGAAATTACGTTCTTAAATGCAATCGAATTACTTGCCGGATTTCAGGCATTTCTGTTTGCCATTTACCTACTATTTAATAATGAAGGGAAAAAGTTAAGCAACTACTTTATCGCCATTTTTATCCTGTTGCTGGCCTATAATGTGTTGGATTTTTTTGCCGATTTCATTTTAAACCGCTGGTCGGAGAACATTACGACATTTTTACAACTCCTGATTTACCTGGCGGCACCGGCTTTGTATTTACACATAAAAACTTCGTTGTTCCCGGGCTACAATTTAAAGGGAAAGGACTTCTGGCATACCTTACCTTTCTTTTTACTTCTCGGCGTTGTTTTTTCCCTGCTTATTATTGAATACACCAAAGGAAGTGTGACGGAGGAAATTGAACGAATTGTTGGACTGTTTTTTTACGCCGTCTTGTATTTGCAGACTTTCCTGTATTTGTATTTTTCATACCGCCTTTTAAAAAAGCACAAAGAAATTTTCTTTGAAAACTATTCCAACACGAACACCAACAGATATGGTTATATATCAAATCTAATTCTTTTTGTTGCCGTGCTTTATTCCTTATCCATGGTAAATATAGTTACCCGGTGGGTATTTCATTTCGAGAGTTTTTCATTTATCTCGTACGTGGTAATAACAGCTGTTTTAATTCTGTTTTGCTGGCTTATCATCCTTGGATTACGATCGCCCGAACTTTTTATTGACGAGACCGAAGCCCAACCGCCAGCTCAAAAGTTAGTAAAGCAAAATGCCGGTAATTCAACATTAAAATCGGAGGATGAAAATAACAAGCAAGTTGAGCATGTTAATCAATATATGAAAGAAGAAGAACCGTTTTTGGATGCCTCGCTTACACTGCAAACCCTGGCCAATGGAACCGGAATTCCGGCGCGAGAACTTTCCATTTTGATCAACCATCATTTAAATAAACATTTTTTCGATTTTGTAAACGAATTCAGAATTGAAAAGGCAATGGAACTGTTAACCAGCCCCGACAGAAAAGATTATACTGTGTTGGAGATCTTATACGAAGTTGGGTTCAATTCAAAATCATCGTTTAATACTGCCTTTAAAAAACATACGGGCCTTACTCCCACCGAATACCGCAGAAAAAGAGATGTGGCGGTAAGCTAAAAACCATTCATTAACTGAGTATTTATGGAAATAATTATAACAACATTAATTTGGGCAGCTGTTTTTCAGGGATTTCTTTTGGGATTCATGTTTATATTCTCAAAAAAACACCGAAGCTTCTCGAATAAATTGCTTGGTTTGTTCCTGATTATATTTTTATTTGGGGCGATAGCTGATTTAATCCCATTCGATTTTATTGGAAACTATGACATTGGAGATTTGTTTGCCACACCCGAAGTAAAGTGGTTGTTTCCGGTTCTGTTTTTACATTATGTTTTAGAAAAAATTGGAAGAACAGCGCATTTGAAAAAATTTCTTGTCGGAAATTATATCATTGCTTTTGGACTAATTTCGATTTCTGTTATTAATGTTATTCTGTTCTTATTATTCCATAAATCAATTAGGGATTTATTTGGATTTGATTCAGTTAATACATTTTATATGGCTCAGCAATATTGTGCTTTTCTTGTTACTGTATCTGCATTAATTATCGCAGTATTTGAAACACTAAAATACCGCAACATTGCGAAAAATGAATACTCCGATTCAACTATGCTTGCAATTAGTTGGTTGTGGCAATTTATTTTAATTCTTGTACCAGTTATTTTACTGTGGGGAGCTGAATTAATTCGAATTTTATTTGGCGGTTTGGGGCAATCTGATATTGTAACTTTTGCCTGGGGATTTATCGCGCTATTTATTTATTTTGTAAGTTTCAAGGCCTTTATACATCAGGATCTATTTGATGAATCGAAACAAAAAATCACCAAAAAGGAAAATTCATCTGTTAATCCGGAAGAAATAAAAACCGGCGATGATAAAAAGTCGTGCGAGACCATTAAAACTGAAATGGAAACTGGTCAGTATTTTTTAAACCATGATTTGACCATTCACGAATTTGCCAAAGAAATAAATAAATCGCCACGATTGATTTCCAATTGCATCAATCAAAGTTTTGGTTTTAATTTTAATGAATGGGTAAACAATTATCGGGTTGATTTTGCGCTTCAGATTTTAAAAGATAAAAATAACGACCATCTTTCCATAGAAGGAGTAGGCTCCGACTCCGGTTTTAAATCCAGATCGGCCATGTATATTGCTTTCAAAAAGAAAACCGGTGAAACTCCCGGCCATTTCCGAAGCAACTAATGTCTTGAATATCTATATCCAAATTTACAACTAGTTATTTACTGCTTACTACGTAGAAAAACAGGTAGTTATATAATCATCCTAGAAGATCAGATTCTCTTGTGGATTAAATATTTATTTTTATTTTTGTACTGACTGTACGGGCGGTCAGTTTTGAAAAGATAGAATTTAATTTATGAACAAGAGAGAACAACTGATTGAAATAGCTACAAAATTATTCTCTGAAAGAGGGTTTGAGAACACACCACTATCGGTGGTTTGTGATAAGGCTAATGTTTCCAAGGGGCTAATTTCGCACCACTTTAAATCGAAGAATGGATTATTGAGGGAGATTTTCCTGAGAACAACAAAGTTAATTGTTGAAATAAACGCTATTGATAAAACAAATCAAACTCCCCGGGAACAGCTGGTCGAACTTTTGGAATCATTCTTTTTGCAATTGGAAGCAGACAAAATGTTTTTCCAGTTTAATTTAAATATGATGGTTCAACCAACTACCAGAGAAGTGTTAAATGACTTAATCAAAGAAAGGTCATCTTTTATACTGGAAGCTACAAAAAGCATTTTTGATAAAATAGATGCATCTGATTCTTTTGTAAAGAGCCACCTATTTATTGCAGAACTGGATGGAATTGCACTAAACTACCTGGGGATTTATAAAGATTTTCCTTTACAGCAAATTAAAGAACTCATTATAAAGAAATACGCACAGCAATGAATTTTACGAAAACCGAGAATTCAAAAATAATCGATATATTAAGGGACAAACTGTATCAAAAATTAACCGCTCCTATTGATGCTATGTGGGAACAGCTATATATTGCATCCTCTCAACATTACCTTATTGAAAATAATACTAAAACAATTGGGTATTGTAGTATAAACAACGAAAAGTGCTTACTGCAAATATTTCTATTAGAAGAATATAACTCAAAAATGGAGCATGTTGTTACAGCATTAATCGATTTAAAATTAATTACTTCTGCAAGGTTGAGTTCAAATGAACCAATTTCATTTAACACATGTTTATCATTATCAAAAAGCATTAAAGCAAATACATTTTGTTTTGAACATCCCGGTATTAATATTGAAATAGACTCAACATGGAATGTAGAATTAGTGACAACCGATGATATTCCTTCTGTTAAAGCGTTCTTAAAAAAACAAGTTGGAATGGACGACACATTTGGTTATACGGAAAACCTTGTTTCAAGAAAAGAAATATTCGTTGTGAAAGAAGCGGATGTAATTATTGCAACCAGCGAATGTAGAATGAGCGATTCGCAAGCTGAGATTGCCGATTTAGGCATCATTGTAAATAGGGATTTTCAAGGAAAAGGAATTGCCACACAAGTAATGCAAATGCAGGTGAATAGGGTGTTAAAAGCGAACAAAAAACCAATTTGTTCAACAACATTGGGAAATATTGCTGCAAGAAAAGCAATTGAAAAATCAAGCTTTTATTGTTCCAATATTATATTTGATATTACCCTTTCTGATAAATAATTTTTGAAATACAAGAATTGCGATGAAACAAATTCTCTCTTTCCTTTTACTGATTTCCAGCTGTTATGTATCCTATGGGCAAGGAACTGTCGAAGCTGAATTTGATACCATTTTTCATTATCAGTTTGAGTCACTTAGAAATACGCACCACAAAAAAATCCTGATAGACCAATCTCACAATACTATATATTCACTCTCGTATGGTAAAGAGACAGCACGTGAAATGATTAGAATCATGGATGAGGATGGATTTAACGTCCAATTTACAAACCAAATTCTTGATTCAACAAATCTAACTGCATCAAAGCCGGACATGCTTGTTTTACATGGCATGCCAAATGATAAAATTGTATTAGGTAGCGGAGATAAAAAAGAAGTAATTTATAAATCACCGTTAAGTGAAAACGAGGTCATGGGTGTTGCTAAATATGTTTATAATGGAGGAAGTCTTCTTTTGTTTTTAAGTCATTTCCCGGGGGGCAGTGGTGCTTTGCCGTTATTAGAGGCATTTAGCATTAAATTCAGAGATGGTTATGCTTATCATCCCAATTTTCCAGGGCACAATGGTGGTTTGTGTAGTCATTTTTTGATGACTCCTGAAAATGGAATGGTTAACGTAAATCATCCTGTTTTGGCTTCAAGACTTTCAGGCGAAATCCTACCAGAGACGATAAAATTTTTATGCGGAGCAGCCATATATAGGAATCCGGAAGACAACATTCTTCCCTTTCCAAATAATACAATAAATTTTACGCCTACTCACGACGGAAGCGTAGACATTGAAGAAACTTCCGATTCATATGCTGGAATGATTGGATTTAATTTTGGTGCAGGTAGAGTTATTGTATGCACGGATCAAGGCATTTTCAGAAGTCTGGATTTATTGATTGACGGTGAAAAGATTCCGGTGACGATTCATGACCCCGATTGTGATAATGCGAACTTGTTTTTAAACTCAATAAGATGGTTAGCAAAATTGCAATAAAAACAATTCACAAATAAAGCACTAAAAATACGCTTCTAAAAAGAATTTAAAACAAACGATATGAGTTCTAATCCGATTAATCTGGTCGTACGATTTCTACTAGAAATCTCTTCCTTGGTAGTAATAGGAATTTGGGGGTGGAAACAATGTGAGAACTGGGAACGATATGTTCTGGCTATTGGCTTGCCGGTATTTGCAGCTGCTTTATGGGGAACATTTGCAGTTGCTAACGACCCCAGCCGTTCGGGGAATGCTCCCATACCCGTTCCAGAAATAGTACGACTAGGTATTGAATTTCTGGTCTTTGGTTTTGCCGCCTGGACATTGTACAATATGAAATCAAATCGGCTGAGTCTTGTGTTCGTTGTCTTAGTGCTTGTGCATTATGTCATTTCTTATGATCGCATATTCTGGTTACTAAAAAAATAAATCCATGATATATATATATATTATAACAATCGTTCAACTGTTCTCTTTTGGAGAATTAAATGCTCAAATCTGGTCAGGAACTATTCAATACGGAAAATCGACGATTGATTATCACGTGGAATTGAAAAAAGTGGAGAATCAAACAAAAGCATTCTTTACTAGTATAGATATGAATGCGTATGAAATTCCATGTCAAAATACAACGCTGGAACAAGACACTTTGAAATTTTATGTAGTAAGCGATTTTTATACTTATGAGTACCAGTATGTGAAACAATCTGAAAACTTCAAAGGAAACTTGAAAATCTATTCCAATGAATCAGAACAACTGTTAAATTCTTTTGAAACAAAACTCAACAAAACCGAGCCGTACCAGCAGAATAAAACAGAGAAGAAAGATTTTACATTTGAATCGAACGGACTTCAACTTTATGGCACTTTGTGGAAACCTAAGGAATCAGTTCAAAAGGGGCTATTCTTTGTTACCTCTTCACAGGGAAACGACCGAAGCGGAACCAATGCAGAAGCTTATTATTTTACCAGTTTAGGTTATACGGTTTTTAATTACGATAAACGGGGGACCGGAAAATCAGATGGAGATTGGCAATCAGCAACCATCGAAGAGCTATGTTCTGACGATATGAATGCACTGGAATTCTTCTCAAAAATTTCATCCCTTCCATTGGCAGATATTGGGATAAAAGGAAGTAGTCAGGGAGGAATTAAAATTCCTTACATAATGTCAAAAATGCCTGATTTGGGTTTTGGTATTTCCGTTAGTTGTCCTGCTTGTACACTCTTGGAAAGTGATTTAAACCATTGGAAAAATTTGAATTACAATAATATTGGAAAGGATAAAATAGAGTTGGCATTAAAAGTTCAAAAAGCCGGGTATAATTATCTCGCAGGAAATATTCTTTACGAATCATTAGAGCAACTAAAAAATGAAAATAGCAATGAGGATTGGTTAAAATACATTTGGATACCTGAACGTGATGTTCAAAAAGATTACAAACTAAACTTTAGCGGACTTCCATATTTTGAGAAAATTACGCAGCCGGTGTTAGTAATTCAAGGATTAGCTGATGAGGTAATTCCGCACAACAGTTACAAATCCATTGAAAAGGGAATTCGTAAGTCGAATTCAACAAATTATCAGCTTATAACTTTAGAAAACACCTCACATTCCATGACCTGGCTGAATGAAGACTTTCCCTATTTTCAAATTCTTTCACCCGAATATCTTCCTGGAATAAGCGATTGGTTAACGAAGATTCGAAACAATTAACAATGAACGCTGCTACAATTAGTATTTTTATTTGGGAAATTTATGTGTTGCTGATGGGCCTGCTGTTGGTATTGATTCCCGGGAAACACTCATTCTTTGTGGTCAAGAAAATCCAAAAGATCATTGGGCCAGAATTGCCGGAATTATGATTATTTCTCTTGGATATTTCTATTTAAACGCTGCTCATAACGAAGTTTATAGTTTTTACCAGGCATCGATTGTTGCTCGATTTACCGGATTAGTTGGCTTTATTGGATTAGCAACCTTTAAAATGGCTAAACCCAGAAGAATTTTCGTTGAAATTATTGACGCTTTTGGTGCAATTTGGACTTTGTTAACCTTGACAAATTAAGTCTTAAAAAATGCAGAATTATTAAAGAATTGTAGAATTCATTTAATAAAATGACTGATTTCTCTTTTGAACAGGTGCCTCTGGTGATTAGAATTCAAATTCATTGTCCTGATTTACGTCATAGCATCTTTTTCGATGTCCTGAATCATGTAGACAAATCCTTCCTGTGTCCTGAATCACGAAGATTCATGAGGTGCATGTCCTGTGTTCAGGATTGGCGACAACAAACACTTTTTTACATCCCATAAACCCTTGATATTTGCAGTGTTAGTTAAGACGAATATGTAATCAAAAAAAATGTCATGGATTTTCAGCCTTTAATAAAAAAATCGAGAATAGAAGTGGTAGACGCCCTGAGGGGATTTGCACTTCTTGGCGTATTAATGGCCAACATTCCATTTGCCGATGCTTCGTTTGTTGTAGGTAAATTGGATCCTTTAATGAACTTTCTCTATCACTTTCTGATAGATAAGAAGTTTATAACCATTTTCTCCATGCTCTTTGGTTTTGGCTTTTATATTCAAATGCAAAGGGCTGAAGCTAAAAATGTCGATTTCACCCGATACTTTTCCTTTCGGATGTTGCTACTATTCGCCATTGGCAGTTTACATGCATTTATAATATGGAATGGAGATATATTACGTGCTTATGCTTTTGGTGGAATTATTTTAATGTTCATTCGTAAATGGCCACTGAAACGATTATTAACGACTGCCCTATTATTTAACATATTCCTGACTAGTGTATTTTTTATTGGGAACAGTGCACTGGGTTGGCAAATTTATAATTACGACTATGCATTGGCAACCGAAAGAGTACTCACCACATCATACTTCAGATACCTCGTTATCAATGCAATTATGGATCCCTGGGTGAATTTTTTTAAGGATATGCCAATTACACTTGTTTTCACTTTTGGAAATATGTTAATTGGATTTATCCTCGCAAAAGTTGATTTCTTTCATTCGCCAAAAAAACTGAGAAATCATACCAATTGGTTTATCATGCTCGGTTTGACACTGGGATTGGCATCGAGTTTTATCTATTATAAAATAATGGTCGGAGATATTGAATTAGACTTGCCAATGCTTTGGCTACCCTTTGTTCTGGTTAGCGGAATGATATTGCAAAGTTTAATGTACGTGTCAGTATTTGTCAGATTGTATCAGTACAAGGTGCTCCAAAAGTTATTGCATTTTTTTACGTACGTAGGCAAAACAGCCTTGAGCAATTACATTCTTCAATCGATTTTATATGTCCTCGTCTTTGATCATTGTGGCCAAACTTTTCAGCTTTTTGGAAAATTAACCATCGCTCAAACATTTCTGTTCGGAATCCTTTTCTTTCTGTTTCAAACTGCAATAAGCTATATGTGGCTCCGAAAACACACGCAAGGTCCGCTTGAATTTGCCTGGAAAAAGATGAGTTACCAAATGGCAAAACCTAAAAATGAAAACACATCAAATAAAAATACAACATCATTCAGACACACTATTAAACAACACACTACCAACACCTTATAACAAAACCGAACGCGTTGGGAATTTAATCGAACTAATTACATCAATTCAAAACAGTACGACTTTCCGTATTCGTTCGATTGGACGAATCCAAAGTCTCAAATTTGTAACAGTTAAAGAAATTCATACAAAAAATAACAATCACATTATTAATAAACAATTAAAACAATTTATCATGAAACGAGCATTAGAAAATCAAAATGAGAAAAAGACTTATTGTAGCGAGTTCAACCGAATTCCAATGAAATTAAACATTCTTAATGAGGTTAAAACAAAAGTATTTTTAGCAACAATTCTAGCATTGGGAGTTTTATTCACTTCTTGTGTAAAGGATCACTTCGAAGTAATTCCATCGGATAAAGTCACCACTACCGATTTTTCCGCATCAGGCATTAGCCAGTTAGCCGTTTCCGACATCTTCCACGTGTATGTTCGCTTCTCGGAAACAGAGGAATCGGTTCGGATTGAGGCAAACGAAAATTTACATTCATTTATCGAAGTAAATCAAACGGGCGACCGTTTATCGGTTGGATTAGAGAAAGACACCAACATCAGTGGGACCCCGGTTTTAAACGTTTATGTTACAACCGCTTCTCTTTCAGAAGTTCATTCAGAGGGTGCTGCATCTGTCGAATTCTACGATGCCCTTCTTAACGATCAGTTTCAAGTTGAATTGATTGGTGCCAGCTATTTTAAAGGATCGCTTGAAACCGGAATAGTAAACGCATACATTGAGGGTGCCTCAAAAATGGAAATCGATGGCTCATGCACCACCTTTCAAATTGATGCGATAGGAGCATCCGAAATGACTGGATTTGACTTTGTAAGCGACAACCTGAATGCCGATCTGGACGGGGGCTCTGAAATCTCATTAAGCGTTCAGCAAAAACTGGATGTTACCGCGAGGGGTGCTTCAAAAGTTTATTACAAAGGGAACGGCGTTATCGAAAATCAGGATCTGAAAGACGCATCCGAAATCATCAACGTGAACTAGAAACCCAGGCAACAGAAAACAGAAACCCACTGAAAACAAAAAACAAAAAACTATGAAACAAACATGAACTTTTTAAATCATTGATTCACAAACAAACATGATTAAAAAAGTTTATGTGAGAGCGGAGTACTTACATCCGTTCTCAAATTTTAAAGCAATTTATTGAAAACTTGAAAATTTTAAACGGATGAAGACAATACTATTAACCTTGCTTATATGCATTTCACCGGGGCTACTATTTGCGCAGGAATTAACACAAACCGTTAAAGGAAAGATAATTGATGCGGACACAAAAGGACCACTTCCGGGAGCAAATATTATTTTGCTTTCGGGCGAAAGTATGGCAAAAGGCACCTCATCGGATGCAAACGGGAACTTTAAACTCGAAAAAGTTCCTGTTGGCCGACAAAACTTTAAAATTACATTTCTCGGTTATGAAGAGGTGTATCTCAATGAAATCATGGTTGGCTCGGGCCGGGAAGTTGTGCTAAACATTGAAATGAAAGAATCAGTTGCTGATTTGGACGAGGTGACGGTTTACGCCTACAATGATAAAAGCGAACCGATCAACCAAATGGCAACCATAAGTGCCACTCAAATTACAGTTGAATCTACCTCGCGTATTGCAGCCGGAATAAACGATCCGGGAAGAACAGCACAATCGTTCGCAGGCGTTTCTTCTGCCGACGACGAAAACAACGAACTGGTTATCCGGGGTAATTCTCCACGCGGAATGTTGTGGCGAATGGAAGGAATCGAAATTCCGAATCCGAACCACTTTACCAATGGTGAAGGCGGCTCGGGAGGAGGTGTTTCGGCGCTAAGTACACAGGTTTTAGCTAATTCCGATTTTTTCACAGGAGCATTCCCAGCAGAATACGGAAATGCTCTTTCGGGGGTGTTCGACTTAAAATTACGAAACGGGAACTACGAAAAACACGAATATGCTTTTCAGCTGGGCGTACTGGGAGCCCAGGCGGCTCTTGAAGGTCCGCTAAAAAAAGGCAGCGAAGCATCTTACCTGCTAAACTACCGTTATTCAACTTTAAAACTTTTAAGCAAAGCGGGTATTGATATCAGCGGTGGCGACATCATTCCCGAATGGCAGGATCTATCGTATAAATTTTACATCCCTACAAAAAAAGCCGGGTACTTTTCTGTTTGGGGATTGGGAGGAATTAGTTCTGCAGGTTCAACTGTCGTTCAGGACACTTCGTACTGGACTTACCGGTCTGACCGTTTTCGGGATACGGAAGATCATCAACTTGGAATTGTTGGTTTAACGCACAATTACCTTTTTCCCAACTCTAAAACCTATATCAAAACAGTGGCTGCCTATTCGCATACTAAAAATGAAGTTACGGTTGATTCGCTGGATTACGACTTAAAACCGGCAACCACAGAAAGCGAAAATTTCGCCTACAACACTTTTAGTTTTAATTCATTCATCAATCACAAATTCAATGCACAACATGTGCTGATGGGCGGTTTCATTTTCCATAACCGGGGCTATAATCTCGATGCGTCGAGTTTGAATTTTGACACCGGCAATTTGGAACAACAAGTTAAAAGTAAAGGAAGTACGCAGGTTTTTGAATCATACGTACAATGGAAATATCGCTTAAATGAAAAAGTTGATATCAACTCGGGGCTTCATTCTACTTTCCTTGCATTGAATAAGGATTACAGTGTTGAACCTCGTTTAGGAATCCGCTGGGATATTACGAAGCAGCACCGAATTAATTTTGGAGCCGGTTTACACAGCAAAATTGAACCGATTTCAATTTATCTGGCAGAAAGAGAATTAAACGATGGCAGCGTTATTCAACCAAATAAAGATTTAAAAATCACGAAAGCTGCCCATGTGGTTGTAGGGTACAACTGGAATTTTGCACCCGATTTCCGATTGAAAGCTGAAGTGTATTATCAGCATCTGTATGATGTTCCGGTTGATCCAAACGACTCGACAAATACAGTAAGTGCCCTTAATTTTAGCAGTGGTTTTACCAACGATAAACTATCGAACCAGGGAACGGGAAGAAATTATGGAGTAGAACTAACGCTTGAAAAGTTCTTCTCCAACAACTGGTACCTGCTTACAACGGCGTCACTTTTCGAATCGAAATACACCATGCCCGATGGTGTTGAACGAAACTCCGCATTTAACAGTAAGTACATTTTTAATGTAGTGGGCGGAAAAGAGTTTGAAGTGGGTAAAAACAAACAAAACATACTCGGATTAAATATGAGAACCATGTGGAGAGGTGGTTACCGCACCACCCCGCTTGATATGGAAGCCTCGCTCGCTCAAAACCGTGAAGTGAGGAATTATTCGCGCGCCTTTGAAACAAAAGTGCCCGACTACTATCGGGTTGATTGTGGAATCAGCTACCGGAAAAACAAACCTTCGTGGTCGTGGATCGTTTCTCTCGACATTCAAAATGTAAGCGGTCGTTTAAATGTTTGGGATGAATTTTACAGTCCGGAAACCAAAAAAGTTGAAAAAAACTACATGAATGGAATGATCCCGATTTTGAATTACAGAGTTGAATTCTGAGTATAAATACTTAACATCTAAATAGTAAAAGAACTACCCAGATGTTGCTTTTTAGATTAGACTATAGTACTAATCAGCGTTAGCATCTATAAACAATGTATTACTCAGAGCCGAATAAATTAGAAATTAAAAAGAGACTTCTGATACAGAGGTCTCTTTATAACTTCCACTTGAGTCTATTTTTTGTCGTAAACCGATGTGGTTGTTACGGTACCTCCGTCCCTGTTTGGCCTGGTTGATACAATTGAAAGCGTTTTAGCATCGTTCAGTGTCCAAACCTGGGTCGATTTTATTTCCATATCGTTGAAATTCATTTTAGTTACGATAGTTAGCGATTTTCCATCATCAGACCACTTGGCTGTCGATTTGCTTTCACCTCTTCCAAAAGAGTTTACACTTTCTTTCCCATCAAGGGTGTACTTACTTGTAAAACTCTGATCGTTAAACGATCTTTCAACCGAAAGAAGATTGGCCTCTTGTTTTACAACAAAATCGCCACCTCCAAATCGGCGGCCGCTATCGCCCAATTTACTTTTCGATTCATTAAAAGCCCAATTGCCTGCAAAATTAGTTTTACCCTGTGCTTTTGCCATTGCCGGAACAATTAGCATTAAGCACATAACAACTGATAACATCCGCAAGAAACTCATTTGTTTGTTTGTGTAATTTTTTTTCATGTCAATTAAATTAGTTTTTGAATGATTGAATTGATTTAACTAGTAATAAGGTAATCCCCCGGTGTAAAATACAGTTCATATTTTTACCAATTTCATACCTCAACTTATTGTCGATTTTAACTTTTACATCCGATTCAGAGAACAACACCATAGCTTTGGCAGAACAACAATTGTTTTCAGATAATGAAACATGCCAACCAGTGGTAGATGTCTTTATTTATTTGTATTCGAATATTTAGCGTTTGACTATTGAAAACATAAAAAGTAAAATCGTTATTTTAAAAAAATGAAATGAGGCTCATTCTCCGGCCTAATCGCAAAACCCATTGATCCGATTATAACAACATTGAATTTGACAAAATTAATTGAAGGTTGTGAACTGTTCCGGTTTAGAATAAATACAAGTTCACTAGTGTCCCATTAAAATTGGGACACTAGTGATACAATTTAAAACCTGTGTCATCTACTTAAAAACAAGACGTAAATCAAAAAGGTCAACCGAATTCGATTGACCTTTTTGTTTGCTCCCCTGCCAGTTGGAATGTACAACCTGGTATAATAATGACATTTTATAGTGATCAGGGTTCTTCCGTATTAACAAACTCTTTCAATCGTTTCCTTTTGAAAAAAACCTTGATTTTCTCATTTTTTTATAACTCTCTTTTACGGCATTCACTTCATCTTTCAAAAATTTCTCAATGTTTTTAATGGTTACCTCCTCGCCTTTCATTTCAAGTCGCTGTGTAGTAGTTACAGCCTTTGGAACAATTACCCACAGAAGCAAATAAACCAATATTCCTGCCCCTGATGTAAACAGTGCAAGCAATACAACTATTAATCTGATAACCACCGGATCCATTTCAAAATAAGCAGCCAGACCACCACATACTCCTGCTATAACTGTTTGTTCAGGATCGCGATAAAGTTTTCTCTTCCTCGATTTCTGTCCTGCCAATGGTTCTTCTTCACCTGCCTCCTCCGAAAAATTTTCGGGTGTACCGAGTGTTTCGATGAGTTCCTCTACCCACTCCAAAGTAATAGCCTGGTTTTTCTTGCCCGATTTTTCTGTAAAAATCTCTGCTATCCTCGCTTCAATATCAGCGAAAATTTCTTTGCCGTCGTCATCCTTGCCAAAATAATTTTTCAGTATTACCATGTATTTCTGTAAGGCCTCATATGCGTCTTCTTCAATATGAAATACAGTCCCGCTTATGTTTATTGTCAATGTCCTTTTCATTTTTATTGTTTTTTAAAGTTATTACTATTCTTCTGATTTTTTGCTATTATGCCCTGTTTGTTTTGACTCTTCCAACAGCGTTAACTAATTCACCCCATGAGTCTTCCAGCTCTTGTAAAACGTCTCTACCTTTTTCGGTAAGTTCATAATATTTTCGAGGTGGTCCCTGGGTAGATTCTTCCCAGCGGTAGGATAATAAACCGTCATTCTTTAGCCGGGTAAGTAACGGATAAACAGTACCTTCCACTACTATCATATTGGCATCACGTAAACCTTTGATAACATTCACTGCATACACCGGTTCTTGTTTACATACAAGTAAGATACAGTATTCCAAAACCCCTTTTCTCATTTGTGCTTTTGTATTCTCTAATTTCATGATTTCTGACTTTTAAACGTTTATAATTTTCTTGCTGACAATTTTATATGGAACTAACGATTCCATACTTTGTCAGAAGTCATCCAGTCTTCCAATTCCAGCGGAGATTCAGTTTCTTCGGCAAACTGAAAAGACCAGTGATTAAAAGTAGCTTCATCAATCATCCAGGCTTCTACTCCCAAAGCTTTTTCCTGTTCTGTTTGAACATATTGTGTAGAAACATCAAAGCTCGCTTCATCTGTCATCCAAGCTTCCAGTGCTAATGCTTCTTCTGTCTCCACATCGAAATTTGATATGTAAACATCTGCCCCGGTTGATGATGATTTGTATTCGGTAGAGTTATCAACCATTGCCAGGGCCATTCCCTTAAAGCTAATAGTTAATGGTAATGATTTTCCTAAATTCTGAGCATTTACACTAATACCCAGAGCTACTAAAACTAATCCTAATGTTAATAATCTTGTAGTTACTTTCTGAACATTGTTTTTTGTTTTCATGACTTATCCTCCAGTTGTTTTATTGTTTTCTGTAAAATCTTTTTGTAATTGCTTTCAGTAATATGACGCATTATTTCACACAACGTTACACTTGTATAGTACTTTTTTTAATATGCATCTCTTTTTTGCTAAGTACTATGTTATGCATTGTTCTTATTTTGGAATTAAACAGAATTCACAATACGGATGTAACAAACTCTTTATCTTCGTATTACACCTATGTCTATTTCCATACACTTTCAGAGTATGCGTGTATTTTTGGAAGCAAAAAATAATTTGAAATAGTAACTACTATTGAGGATTTACCACACTAGAATCAATTGAATTTAAAGATATCCGATGAAACTCCACCCTGAGAATTCGAAGATTCCTTTCAAAAATTCGGGCAAAAAAAAAGAGGCCGAAATTGCCTCTTTAAATTTGTTAGCTCCCATACCATTGTAAGTTGCAATTGAATTTGTGATTTTTCTTGCGTACGATCATACTCACCATTCACTCACTTTAATAATTTGCAATTAATTACAAGCACCATCTTAATATTCCTAATTTTATTCGATATTTTCCTAACAATCTATACACTAAAATTAGGCAATCTACGACATATTATTATATTTATACTTTCTAAAAAGCTGCATAGCTATAGCTACATTTATTAAAAACCAATAACAATTACCTATTTATTATGGCAAATATTAAGTATTTTTTAGGCGAAGAGCTTCCGTTGGAGATGCATAAAGTTCGAATGGTTCAACGCCTTGATTTAGTTCCGGTTGAAAGAAGGCTTAAAGCTATTGAGGAGGCCGGCAATAATACATTTCTCCTCTACAATAAAGATATTTACCTTGATATGCTGACTGACAGTGGCGTAAATGCCATGAGTGACAGACAAACAGCTGCAATGTTTACCGTTGACGATAGCTATGCAGGTTCAGCAACATTCACCCGGTTAAAAGACAAGTTGTTCGAGATTTTCGGAAAGGAATATTTTTTACCGGTTCATCAGGGACGTGCCTGCGAAAATCTGCTGTCACTGGCGTTTGTTCGAAAAGACACCTACATTCCGATGAACTACCACTTTACCACAACAAAAGCTCATATAATGATAAACGGTGGTAAAGTTCTGGAATTGTACTTACCTGACGCTTTGGATTCTGTCAGTTCAAAGCCCTTTAAAGGGAATATAGATCTGGAGAAATTACAAAAACTAATCGACGACGAGGGGGCCGATAAAATTTCATTTATTCGGATTGAAGCCGGCACCAACCTTATTGGAGGACAACCTGTTGCTTTAGATAATTTTATAGAAACTGGTAAAATTGCAAAAAAATACAAGATCCCGTTTGTTGTAGATGCCAGTTTATGGGCCGACAACCTGCATTTTATTAAAACCCGCGATGAGAAGTATAAAAACCACTCAACTCGGGAGATTACACGAATTTTATCAGATTCTGCCGACATTATCTATTTCTCGGCGCGTAAATTAGGACACGTTCGAGGTGGCGGAATTGTTACCAACGATGAAGAAGTCTATAAAAAGCTTTTGGAGATGCTTCCTCTTTACGAAGGATTTTCAACCTATGGAGGTATGTCGACACGAGAAATGGAAGCCATGGCCGTTGGTTTAGACGAAACCATGGATGAAGAAATGATTAACCAGGGGCCTATTTTCATTAAATATATGATTGATCAACTTGTTAAACTTGGCATACCTGTAATAACGCCTCCCGGAGGTTTGGGAGCCCACCTTGATGCCATGGCTTTTCTTGATCATGTGCCACAAAAGGAATACAGGGCAGGTTCGTTAGCTGCTGCTTTATACATTGCTAGTGGAGTTCGGGGAATGGAAAGAGGTACAATTTCGGAGGAAAGAGAAGAAGATGGCAGCGACCATTTTGCAGCAGTTGAGCTTTTAAGGCTTGCTCTTCCTCGTCGTGTTTTCACCTTATCGCAGGTAAAATATACCATCGACAGAATTGCCTGGCTTTACGAGAACAGAAAGCTTATTGGCGGACTTGAATTTTATGAAGAACCAAAAGTATTGAGGTTTTTCTTTGGTAAGCTACAACCAACCTCCGACTGGCAGGAAAAGCTTGTGGAGAAATTTAAAGCCGATTTTGGCGATAGTCTGTAGTAAATATTGATTCTTAAATATTCTAAATCCTGTTCAAATAGAGCAGGATTTTTTTATAATCTCGATATTTCACAAACTGAACCGTTTTTCTAAAAACAACACATAAAAAAAGGTCAACCGAAACCAATTGACCTTTTGTGCTTCTGCTAAATTAAACTATTGCAACCTGATTAGCAAAATCCGGAAAAGCGTCTTGCGAATAAATTCCTTCAAATACTCCTATTTACGATCTCATTTTTACTGACTCAGCAGGATTAAGATTGGCAGCCTGATACGCTTTGAAACTTATGGTTATTATAGAAATGAGAACGGTTGATAATGCGGCAATAATCAAAAGATAAATGCTAATTTTTGTTCTGTACACATAGTTTTCCAACCATCTACTCATAAAGTAATAGGCGATTGGTAATGCTATAATAATCGCAATAAGTGCAAGCTTCAGGAAATACTTAATAATTAGTTCCAAAATTGAAATTTCATTTGCACCAAATGTCTTTCTTACTCCAATTTCCTTTGTTCTTTGTTCAACCATATACGATACCAAGCCAAAAAGCCCCAAACATGCTATTATTATGGCGAGAATAGTAAATAAAGTAAAAATAACGCCCCTCTTTTCGTCTGCTTCAAACTGATTATTGAACCTTTCTTCTAAAAAAGTATATTCAAACGGCTTATCAGGAAACACCTCATTCCATTGAGTCTCGATATGGCTAAGTGTTTTATCTGTTTCGTCTTCATTAATTTTTATGTATACGATGTTGTTATTAATTCGGTAGGCAAGAAGCAGCGATTCTGTTTCATTATACATACCGGTTTGATGGTAATCTGCCATAACACCAACAACTCTTGCATTTAAAGCACCTGCATTTTGTCCCAACTGTATTTTTTTTCCAAGTGCTTTGCTCCAGGCCATACGTTTAACAAAGGTTTCATTAACAATAACAGCTTGAAGTGTATCCGATCGCATATCCTGTCTAAAGTTTCTTCCTTCAGAAATTTTAATTCCAAGCGCATCGATAAAATCGTGGTCAACAACACTAAAGTTTACTCCCTTTTCCATCATTCCCTGGTTAGTTTCAACATTGAATACTAATTTACCCGATCCCTCACCAATAGGTGTATTTGTTGAACTAACATATTTAATCCCCGGATGATTTAGTAATGATGTTTTTAAAACGGGGTATTTATTTATCATTTCTCCGTCCAATCTTAAGCTAATTACATTCTCCTGGTCGAACCCCTGATCCATTGTTTTTAAGAAATTCAATTGATTATAGACAACCAAGGTGCAAATAATCATTATCACAGAAATGGAGAATTGAATAACCACCAAAACTTTTCGGAAAGAACTACCTGAAGCTCCCTGAGTTACTTCGCCCTTAAGTACAGCGCTAGGGTTGAATCGAGATAAATAAAATGCAGGATAACACCCGCCAAGAATACCAATAATTAAAACAATACTAAAAAGAGCAGCTAAAAATATCGGACTTATAAGAATACTAAGATCGAATGATTTACCTGCAACAATATTGAACTGGTGCAATAGAATAATAACAAGAACAATACTAAAAAGAAGTGAAACCAAAGTGAGAAAAACAGATTCTGCAAGAAACTGAAAAAGTAGTGGTCCCCTACTCGTTCCTGCTACTTTTCTTAAACCAACTTCTTTCGCTCTTTTGGCCGACCGTGCCGTTGCCAGGTTCATATAATTCATTGCCGCAATTAATACCAGAAAAAACGCCACTATCCCAAAAATATATACATAAGTTATGCTTCCGGTTGGTTCTGGTTCGCTGGCATTTGTTGAATATAGATGGATATCTTTTAATGACTCTAAACTATATTTTATGGTAATATTCATTGCTCCAAATATCGACTTCATATAATTATCGTACATCTCGTCAAGTTTCGTCTCAAATGCTTTTACGTCAATATTATCAGGCAATAACAAATAGGTAAAAACGCCAAAATTCCCCCAACTGCCTAATTGTTTTGGTAGATTGTTTCGGGCCGCAATAGCATCAAAACGAAAATGAGAATTGGACGGAACATTTTCAAGTATTGCCACAACCTCATAAGAATTAGCTCCGGCAGTTAATGTTTTCCCGATGGCATTAGTATTCCCAAAATATTTTAGCGCTACTTTTTTAGTAAGTGCTATTTTATTGGGTTCCGACACAGCAGCTATTGCATCTCCCTCGATTACATTATAATTGAAAATACTAAAAAGTGTTGAGTCTGCATAAAAGAAATTATCCTCGTTATATTCATTATCTTCATATTTATACAATTGACGGGGCATATTAATAAATCGCACAAAAGACTCAACTTCGGGATAATCTTGTTCAACCTGGGGTCCAAACGGAATCTGGGCAACAATCCATGTAAATTGGTCATCGGGTTCTGTTATTGTTGATGAAACACGATAAATACGATCAGCTTTTTCGTGATAATTATCGTAACTAAGTTCGTCGGCAACATAAATTATCAAAAAGAGCGAGCTTGTAATCCCCAGAGTAAGACCAATAATATTTAAAAAGCTGTATCCAAAATACTTAAAAATATGTCTGATCGCCGTTTTTAAAATATTTTTTATCATAACGAATATTTTTATAATCGTTTACACACACTGTTGCACTTGGGAATTTTTAGTCAAATTATGAGTTTTTAAAAGAATTTTCTATCAATAAGAATGCTGATATGATTTTTTAGCAATTTAAGGATAATGCATTAATTACCAATGCATCCATCAACATTTCTGAAGAGCACAAGGGACTGAAGTTGTAATAAACTATACCGACTGAATGAGATTAATAAGACCAAAAGTAGATTTTAAGGTTGCATCTTTTCTGGAAAAATGGTTTTAGACAAAGGGAAAGTTGCAACCTACGAATTCGCCCTACCGATACAGTTTCTTCTCAATGTCAGCAAGGTTTTCATCTCAATAAAATAAATTGATTTTAAATGTGCTCAATGGAACTCTCCCCTGAGAATTTGGTGATTCCTTTCAAAAATTTGGTCATAAAAAAAGAGGTCGAAAAGACCTCTTTAAATTTGGTGGCTCCCCAGGTTGGACTTGAACCAACGACCTACGGATTAACAGTCCGCCGCTCTAACCAACTGAGCTACTGGGGAAGATTTCCTTCCAGCTTTGAATACGTTTTGTTTTCAAAAGCGATGCAAAAGTAATAGCTTTTCTTAAAAGTCAAAACTTTTTTCTAAAAAAAATCGATTAAAAACTCGATCCCCTATCAAAGAAAAATATGGAACAAACTCAAACCATATTCTACTTTTATTGTTATACAGACAGTTATTAAATACAAACATTCAAAATAGAGAAATGAAAAAAATTACAAAACTTTTTTCCTCTGCCTTAATCTTAGGCATTATAGCACTTTCAAGTTTTCAGGCAAAGGCACATTGCGAAATTCCTTGTGGAATTTATGGCGACTCGGTTCGCATTGCCCTGTTATACGAGCACATTGAAACCATTGAAAAATCGATGAACCAGATCAACGAACTATCGAAATCGGAAAATCCTGATTACAATCAGTTGGTTCGTTGGGTAATGAACAAAGAAGAGCATGCTAAAGAAATGCAGGAAATTGTTAGCCAGTATTTTTTGCACCAACGTGTAAAAATAACCTCATCGGCCGACGAGGCAGCATACAGAAAGTATGTAAAACAACTGGAACTGTTACACCACATTTCGGTATTTGCGATGAAGAGCAAACAAAGCACCGATATAAGTATTATTGATACACTTCGCGAAAAGCTTCACCTTTTTGAGCATGCCTATTTTGGCGACGATCATTAAAATCAAGAAAATACAAATATAGGAAGGGCCTTTTTTAAGGTCCTTTTTTGTATCTGCCAGTCCTCACAACACGCAATTAAAATCCGATGAAGGAAAAGTTCTCGAATGAATTAACAATCCGCTGTCAACTGTTTAGTTCATTTCAGTAAAACAACTTGTATATAATCCTTATTTTAGCTTAAAATTAAAAACTATGATCCCAAAAATATCCATTACAGCCAAAATAACGGAAGAGCGTTCTTTAGCCTGTTTATGTACCGATTTAAAAGAAATTAATTCGATCGAACTCACCGAAAAAGAAAAATCTTTCCTGCAAAAGAAGTTAGAAAAGGAAGATACTTGCACAATTACACACATTCCGAACCTCCTGTTTTTTGGCAAGATAAAAACCAACAAAGAACCATACCAGCAATCGGAACTGGCAAGAGTAGCCGGAACAAAACTTTACGATGCCCTGAAATTAGCGGGTGAAACTTCCGTGCAGATCACTAGTTTTTGCGAAGCAGGGTTTTTTCCTGAATTTTTAGAAGGATTGTTGCTTAACACCTACACTTTCGAGAAATACAAAAAGGAAAAAGAAACATTCCAAATTGAAAATATTGTGATCGTTGATGAGAAGATCACTAATGAGGAAATCGATGAGATTGTAAATACAACAAAGGCAACTTTTGTTGCGCGCGATCTGGTTAACGAGCCACTGTCGTTTCTTACGGCAAGCCAGTTCTCAAAAGAAATTGAAAAGCTGAGTGTCGAAGCCGGCTTTTCACTGGAAGTTTTTCACAAGAAAAAAATTGAAGCGCTGAAAATGGGCGGGCTACTTGCCGTAAACAAAGGCAGTATCGATCCGCCAACCTTTAATATACTGGAATGGAAACCCGAAAATGCAACCAATAAACAAGCCATTGTTTTAGTCGGGAAAGGCGTGGTTTACGACACTGGAGGCTTAAGCCTGAAACCAACCCCGAATTCGATGGATTACATGAAGTCGGACATGGGTGGAGCCGCCGGAATTGTGGCAGCCATATACGCCGCTGCCCTCAATAAACTTCCCTTGCATATTGTTGGCCTGGTTCCGGCAACCGATAACCGCCCCGATGGAAATGCCTATGTGCCGGGCGATATCATAAAAATGTTTGACGGAACCACAGTGGAAATCAAAAACACCGATGCAGAAGGCAGGCTAATTCTGGCCGACGCATTAAGCTATGCAAAAAAATACCAGCCACAACTGGTAATTGATTGCGCTACTTTAACCGGATCGGCCGATATTATTGCCGGGCCACACGCCGCGGTGGTTATGGGCAATACCGCCGAAAAGGTGGAACAATTAAAAAAATCGGGATTTAACATCTACGAACGCCTGATAGAAGTTCCACTTTGGGAGGAATACGGCGCGCCCTTAAAATCGCCAATTGCAGACCTTAATAACCTTGGCACGCGTGAAGGACAAACAACTATAGCCGGAAAATTTCTGGAACATTTCACCGATTACAACTGGATACATGTTGATATGGCCGGACCCGCTTTCAGGAAAGAGAAGGATGCATACCGACCTGCCGGAGGAACAGGTTTTGGTACGCGATTACTTTATGATTTTCTGAAATTACAAACACAATAAGATACACTTCGCTTGAGCACAAACGGTATGGTAATCGCGCAGAAATAAGATCATGCTTATTTAAATTAAATAAATTAACTTTGCGACACCTTATAAAAAGGGCAAATTTTCTGAAATAAAGTACAATGGCAAAACAAGATACAATACGCATAGGAATCACTCACGGAGATATAAACGGAATTGGATATGAAGTAATCTTAAAAACACTTTCCGATCCTCGTATTCTCGAAATGTGCACACCTGTTGTTTATGGCTCACCCAAAGTAGCAGCCTACCACCGTAAAGCACTCGATATAAACGATGTAAGCTTCAACCACATTCGCAGTACCAAAGAGTTACTACCCAGAAAAGCAAACATTATAAATTGTGTTGACGAAAATATTCGGGTTGAATTGGGTAAATCAACCACCGAAGCCGGAGTTTCATCGTTTGAAGCTCTTGACCGTGCTACCAGTGATCTTCAAAAAGGATATATTGATGCACTGATTACAGCACCAATCAATAAAGACAACATTCAAAGTGAAGAATTTAATTTCCCGGGACATACCGAATTTCTGGCACAAAAATTCGACACAAAAGACTACGCCATGTTAATGGTGAGCGAATCGCTGAAAATTGGCGTGGTAACAACCCACATTCCTATTTCAAAGGTGCCTGAAAGCCTGAATAAAGACATAATCCTTTCAAAGATCAGGATCATAGCCAAATCACTTCAGCAAGACTTTGCCATTACCAAACCGCGAATTGCCGTTTTTGGATTAAATCCACATGCCGGCGACAACGGATTGATTGGCAGTGAAGACAAAGAAATAATTCTACCGGCTGTTATTCAGGCTAAAAAAGAAGGGATTATGGCCTTAGGTCCCTACCCTGCTGATGGATTTTTTGGATCGGAAGATTACCGGAAATTTGATGCCATTCTGGCCATGTACCACGACCAGGGCTTAATTCCGTTTAAGCTGGCCTCGTTCGAACGTGGCGTGAACTACACCGCCGGACTTCCTGCCATCCGCACATCGCCGGCGCATGGTACTGCTTACGCAATTGCCGGAGAAGGCAAAGCATCACCCGAATCATTCCGCCAGGCTTTGTACCTTGCCATTGATGTTTATAAAAACCGAAGTATTTACAGCGAGATCAGTAAAAATCCGCTGAGAAGATACGACATTAACCCCAACCAGGTTGATGAAAGTGTTGATATTGAAGCATCTGAAGAGGAAGACACATTATAAAAAAGCTTTGACATGTACGAATTCATTAAGGGTAACATTGCCGAAATTAGCGCAACACATGTTGTAGTAGAAACTTCCGGCGTTGGCTACTTTGTTCATATTTCGTTGAACACTTACAGCGCACTAAACGGAAAAAAGGAAGTGAAAGTTTATTTACACCAGGTGGTTCGCGAAGATGCTCATACATTGTATGGTTTTGCCACCACCACCGAACGCGAATTATTTCGCAACCTGATTTCGGTGAATGGAGTTGGGTCCAGCACGGCAAACATGATGCTTTCGTCGTTAAATCCTGATGAATTAAAAGCAGCAGTAACAACCGAAAATGTGGCGGTACTAAAAGCCGTAAAAGGCATCGGAGCAAAAACGGCACAACGTATCATAATTGATTTAAAAGATAAACTCGGAAAAATACCCGATTCAGGGCAAATTTTACCTGCTGCAGACAATACTATCAGGAATGAATCGTTATCTGCATTAGTCATGCTTGGTTTTGCAAAGAAAGATGCAGAAAAGATAGTAACGAAGATACTTCAGGAACAACCTGACACAAACGTTGAAAGCGTTATAAAACAAGCATTGAAAAGGTTATAAAATTTACCGTTTTCGAAAAAGAAAACCTAACAGGAAATAGCAACCATTTTTTTCGAAAAGCCTTTGTTGTAGTAATTTTAATGAAATGACACTTAGCCGAAGTTTACCTAAAATATTCTTCATTCTATTTGTATTTTTTGCCCTTTCAGTTCCTTTCAACGGAGAAGCTCAGGAAGTGCCTGAAATAGATACAGCTGGCACATTGCCATACCCTTTCGAAGACCAGCCGGCTTTTGGATATCCTTCTCAGGATTCCTCGAAATTATACCTCAACAAGCCCAGCAACATAAAATATGAAATTGAGTACGACCCGATTACAGGTCAGTACGTATTTTACGAAAAGGTGGGATCGCTGAATTACCGTTTGCCGCAAAGTATGTCACTCAACGATTACCTCGAGTATGATTTCGATAAATCGATTCACGATTACTGGCGAATGAGAACACAGCAGGAATCAATCGATTCCCGTGGCGGACTGCTGCCAAAACTCACAATTGGCAGCGAGGCGTTTAACCGTATTTTCGGAGGAAACACCATCAATATCCAGCCACAGGGTTATGTTGAAGTAAGCTTTGGCTACCAGGTAAATAAAACCGATAACCCGTCGATTCCTGAACGATTGCGAAAAGTTCCTACTTTCGATTTCGACGAGAAAATTCAGATGAACGTTACCGGCCAAATCGGGACAAAAATGAATATGCGGGTGAATTACAACACCGAGGCTACTTTTGATTACGAAAACAAAATGAACCTTGAGTACACCGGCGATGAAGATGAAATTCTACAACGTATTGAAGCCGGTAATGTGTCGTTGCCATTAAATGGGTCATTAATAACCGGAGCCTCCAACCTGTTTGGAGTTAAAGCCGAAATGCAGTTTGGGAAGCTTACACTTACCACGCTGTTTTCGCAACACCGCGGCGAATCGAAAACCGTGGAAACCGAAGGAGGTGCCCAGGTGGCCACTTTCGATATTTCAGCAGCCAATTACGATGCCAACCGCCACTTTTTCCTGGCACAATATTTCCGCGATCATTACAACGAATGGTTGCAAAGTACTGCTATTCCACGTTCGCCCATCACCATTAACAAAGTAGAAGTTTGGGTAACCAACAAATCAAACGATTTTGATGATTCGCGAAACGTTCTGGCCTTTCAGGATTTAGCCGAACACGACCCGCATATATATAATACTATTCCGCAGTTTCAGCAAAATAACGGGCTGCCCTACCCTCAAAATGTATTCCCAAGCAACAATGCCAATAGCCTTTACAACGAAATGAACACCACCTACAGCGATGTTCGTCAGATACAGAACATTACAAACGTAATGTCCCAGTTTCAGGATGATTTTAAAGGTGGAACCGACTTTGAAAAAATTGAGCAGGCACGAAAACTGAACGATAGCGAATTTTCCATCAACAAACAATTGGGATATATTTCGTTAAACAGTGCTTTAAATACTGATGAAGTTTTGGCAGTAGCCTTTAACTTTACCTATAATGGGCAAACATTTCAGGTGGGTGAGTTCTCAACCGACGGTATTGATGCGCCGCAAACACTTTTTATGAAACTGCTGAAAGGCACCAACTTGTCGCCGGGAAAACCAACCTGGGACCTGATGATGAAAAACATTTATAACCTTAGAGCCTACCAGTTAACCAGCGACGATTTTGAGCTGAATGTGGTTTACCAAAACGATTCTACCGGAACCTACATTAATTACCTGCCCGATTCACGCATTGAGGGTCACATCCTTCTAGAAGTAATGCGTTTGGACATGCTCAATTCGCAGCTCGATCCAACAAAAGACGGGGTGTTCGACTATGTTGAAGGAATTACTGTTAACTCCAACTCGGGGCGTATTATTTTCCCGGTGGTTGAACCATTTGGCAGTCATCTGGCCGATTCCCTTCAAAATCAGTCCGACATTGAGCAATTCACTTTCCAAACGCTATACGATTCTACCCAGGTAAAAGCAGAACAAGATGCCGAGCACAATAAATTCCGGCTTACCGGTAGCTACAAAGGTTCGTCAAGTTCTGATATTGCGCTGGGAACTTTAAACCTTACGCAAGGGTCAGTTACTGTTACCGCCGGCGGACAGGTGCTTTCCGAAAATGTTGATTATACGGTTGACTATACGCTGGGCCGGGTAAAAATTATTAACCAGGCACTTTTGGAAGCCGGAACGCCGATTCAGGTTGCAACCGAAAGCGAAGACCTGTTTACCATGCAACGCAAAACCCTGATGGGAACACATGCCAACTATGCTTTCTCTGATAATTTTAACATCGGAGCAACCATGTTGTGGATGAACGAACGCCCCTTAACCGAGAAAGTGGACTATGGTGAAGATCCGATATCGAACCTGATTTACGGATTGGATGCCCGCTACAACACCGAAGCGCCATTTATCACCAAAGCATTAGACGCACTGCCGTTTTATAGTACAACCGCCACTTCATCAATTGATGTAGAGGCAGAATTTGCACAACTGGTTCCGGGAAGCTCTAAATCGATTGACGGAGCTGTTTATGTTGATGATTTTGAATCAACAAAAACAGCCATCGACATGCGAACCCGCTCGGCGTGGATGCTGGCCAGCACGCCTCAAAACCAGGATAATATGTTCCCGGAAGCCAATCTGAGTAACTCGCTCGAGTATGGTATGAACCGTGCAAAGCTGGCTTGGTACAATATCGATCCCTTGTTTTTAAGAAACAATTCGCTTACTCCCGATCATATAAAAGATGACCAGAAAGGCAGAGACATGCAGTCAAATCATTTAGTGCGCGAGGTGTTCGAACAAGAGATATTTCCGGAACGTGAATTTACAACCGGCGAGCCAACAAACATTGCAGTACTCGACCTGGCTTTTTATCCGTCAGAGCGCGGTCCGTATAACTACGACACCGGCAATTCGAGTCATGCGGCAGGTGTAAATACCGATGGTACTTTACGCGATCCGGAGTCGCGCTGGGGTGGAATTATGCGCGAAATTCAAACCAGCGACTTTGAAAATGCCAACATCGAGTACATCGAATTCTGGATGATGGATCCATACGTTGACCCTGATGATGATTGGGGGCCGCTTGAACCGATGGAAAATGAAGGAGATCTTTATTTCAACCTTGGAGAAATTTCGGAAGATGTATTAAAAGACTCGCGTAAATCGTTCGAGAACGGGTTGCCTACAACTGCTGAACCGACGAATGTCGACACCACCATCTGGGGACGCGTTTCAACACAACAATCGCTGGTAAATGCTTTTGATAACACGGTAAGTTCACGCGAGTATCAGGATATTGGTTTTGACGGATTAAACGATAACGACGAACAATCTCATTTCCAACAATACCTACAGGAACTGGAACTAAAAGTAAATAACGAGGTTTACCTGAAAGCATTCGACGATCCATCGTCAGATAACTTCCACTATTTCCGTGGATCGGATTACGACAACGATCAATTAAGCATTTTAGAACGTTACAAACAGTACAACGGCCCCGAAGGCAACTCGCCAACTACTGAAATGTCGCCTGAAAGCTATCCCACTTCTGCAACTACATTGCCTGACATCGAAGACATTAACGATGACAATACGCTAAATGAATACGAACGCTACTTTCAATATAAGGTTAGTATTCGAAAAGAGGACATGGTTGTTGGGCAAAATTACATTGTTGATAAAAGAAGCCGACCTGTTCAGTTAAAAAATGGAGAAACAGGAGAAGCTGCCTGGTATCAGTTTAAGATTCCGGTAACTAAACCTGATGCGGTAATTGGTGGTATCAACGATTTTAGTTCCATTCGTTTTATGAGAATGTTCTTACACGGGTTCCAGGATTCTGCCGTTATGCGTTTTGCCACACTCGACCTCGTTCGTGCCGATTGGCGTCGTTACACCGGCGATATTTTAGAGGATGGTGGACTTCCGTCAACAAATGCGCAATTCGATATTTCGGCAGTAAGTATCGAGGAAAATTCAGGCCGCTCCCCGGTGAACTACATTTTGCCTCCGGGAGTTTCAAGGGTAATCGACCCTGCCAATCCGCAGCTACGCCAGCTAAACGAGCAGTCGATTGAAATGAAAGTAACCCAGCTGGAAACAGGCGACGCACGTGCGGCATACAAACCGTTGTACATGGATTTCAGAAGGTACAAAACCCTGAAAATGGATGTGCACGCCGAAGAAATTGAAGAATATCCGCTGGAAGACGATGAACTGTATTTCTTTATACGTTTGGGTTCGGATTACAATTACAACTATTACGAATACGAAGTACCCTTGACCCTAACTCCACCCAGTGATAAATATGATGGTAACGTTGAAAGCGACCGTTATATCGTTTGGCCCGACCAAAACCGGATAAATATTCCGCTCGAACTGTTTACCAACCTGAAACTGGAACGCAACGATGCCATGAGAGTAGAAGGCTCAGCCATTTCGATGCAGGACGTTTTTGAAGGCTCACACACAAACTGGAACGACGGTAAAAACCGGGTGAAAGTAAAAGGTAGCCCTAACCTGAGTAATGTTGAGGTGTTTATGATGGGCGTTCGCAACAAAAGAGGGCAGGTAAACACCGGACCAAAATCAGTGATTGTTTGGGCTAACGAATTACGCCTTACCGATTTTGATGATGAAGGTGGCTGGGCAGCTAACGCACGTGTTTCAACCCGTTTGGCCGACTTGGGTAGCGTGGTGGTTGCCGGACGTAAACGTACCGCGGGTTTCGGTAGTATCGACGAAAATATTAACAGCAGGATGATCGACGACCTGGATGAAATAGATGTATCTGCATCTATCGACTGGGGACGTTTCTTCCCTGAAAGAGCCGGCGTGCGTATTCCGATGTACTATGGCTACTCTAACAGTACAGCAACACCAAAATACGATCCGATAAACCCGGATATTGAGTTAAAAGAATCGCTGTCTCACGCACGAACCAACAGTGAAAAGGATTCGATAAAAAATATATCGCAGGATGTGATTGAGCGAAAAAGCCTCAACTTTACCAACGTAAAGGTGGAGCCGCAGCGCCAAAAAGAGAAAACACATTTGTGGGATCCGGAAAACTTTGCTGTTACCTATTCGTACAACGAAACTTCGAAACGGAACATTACAACGGAGTACAACGTGAATAGAACGCACCGTTTTATGTTCTCGTACAACTACAGCAACCGACCAAAATTAATTCAGCCGTTTAGCAAAGTTCAGTTGCTGCAAAAAGGACCTTTAAAATTAATCGGCGACTTCAATTTCTATCCGTTGCCAACACAAATTTCATATCGTACCGATTTATATCGTAAGTACCACGAGCGTCAGTCAAGAAATATTACCAATCCGAACCTGATTCTTCCGGCTACCTTCGACAAGGATTTCCTTTGGAACCGTTATCTTGATATCCGCTACGATGTTACCCGTTCGCTGAAAGTCGATTTCTCATCACGCGGAACCTCACGAATTGATGAACCCGAAGGCCGGATTAATAAAAACGACGACGATTACGAATGGAAGCGCGACTCCATTCTTACAAACCTGTGGAATTTAGGACGGCCAACGGTTTACAACCACAGTTTTAATGCCACTTACCAAGTGCCTATCCGAAGTATTAAAGCATTGAATTTTATGAGCGGAACCGTTCGCTACTCGGGAACATACGAGTGGGCTGCCGGATCGTTAACCAACGACGACATTAACATTGGAAATATAATAACCAACTCGCGAAACCTTACACTTACCGGTAACGCCAACTTCCAAACCCTGTTTAACAAGGTATCCTATTTTAAAGAAGTCGACCAAAAATTCAGGAGGACAGGACGTGGACGTGGCAGCCTCAACAGCCGGAGTACAAGAGGAAGAACGAACCAGCAAACTCAGCCTTTGCAACGAAAACAGGAAGAAACATTTAGCAGAAGTGCAAAATTCACGGCCGACAAAGGCCAACAATTTGCCCACAAGCTAAATACCAAAAAAGTAAAAGTTCTGGTTACCGATGTAGATGGCAAAACTGTTCCGGGAAGAACAAATATTATTGATGCCAATACTATCGAATTTGTTCCATCGGTTGACGTACAGCAGGCAATGCTTACCGTTACCGGGAAACGCGGCGACCAGACGCTCTTTAAAGATGTATTGGATTTGACCACTCGTATGGTTATCGGAATCCGCACGTTCTCTGTAAACTACAGTAAAAACGGAGGCACCGTATTACCGGGTTTCCTTCCTGAACCGGCACTGTTTGGCACAGGAAAATTTAGTGGCGATCCGGAATGGGGAACACAAACACTCGATCCAAAACTGGCTCCGGGACTTCCGTTCCTGTTTGGTTGGCAAGACCGCGACTTTCCGAAAAAAGCTGCAGAAAATGGCTGGCTGACCATCGATTCAACATTAAATCAACCATTCCAGATTATGGAAAACGAGCGGATTAATTTGCGTGTGCTGTGGGAGCCTCTCCCCGACCTGCGCATTGATTTAACAGCCAACCGCTCAATATCAAAAAATATTACTGAGTTCTACAATTACGATACAAACTCCGGCAGTTTTGTTGCTAACAGCTATTCCGAAAGCGGAAACTTTAGTATGTCGACACTCACTTTGGGAACTGCCTTCTTCAAAATAGGAAAAGAAGAAGTAACCAGCTCCGATGCTTTTGAGAATATGAAAGAATACCGACAGGTAATTGCACATCGATTGGCTGACCAACGTGGAACAAGTGCAGGATATGATCCATCTGCTCCAAACGAAAAATACCCAGGTTATCCTGATGGTTATGGGCCAAACTCGGTTGAGGTGCTTGTTCCGGCATTCCTGGCAGCTTATCAGAATAAAAGTCCTGAAGATGTTTCACTGGGCTTGTTTCCTTCATTAAAATATATCCGCCCGAACTGGAGCATTCGCTACGAAGGAATGGTATCGCGAATTCCGGGGTTGAATAACGTAATGCGTTCGTTGAATTTCCAACATACCTACCGTTCAACCTACAACGTTGGATCGTATGCTACCAACCTGAATTTTATTGCTGCCGAAGATGGCTACACGATGGTGCGTGACCTGGCCGATAACTTTGTTCCGGCATACGATTTTAATACCGTAAGTATCGTTGAGGCTTTCAATCCGCTGATCAATATCGACATTATGTGGCTGAACGATTTTACTACCCGCGGAGAGATTAAACGTGCACGAAACCTGAACCTGTCGTTATCGAATAACCAACTTACAGAGATACTGAGCAACGAATATACTTTAGGATTAGGCTACCGATTTACACGAATGGATCTGATTATTAAAACAAAGAATTCGCAACAAGCTTACTCTAATGATTTAAATGTCCGTGCTGATATTTCGTACCGTAAAACAAAAACACTTTTACGCCAGTTAGACGATGACAGCAACCAGATTACGGCAGGACAAGGAAACTTTACCTTAAAAACCTATGCCGACTACCGCTTGAGCGATAAGTTCGAAATGCGTGTGTACTACGATCGTATTATTAACGATCCGTTTACTTCGCTATCGTACCGTACAACCAATGCAAATTTTGGAGTAAGTTTCCGTTTCACGCTGGCGAACTAATTGTTAAACCAACTTTATTTGAGAAATAGTTTTTTGAAGCTTCTGGCAACAATATTTTGTTTTTTCAAAAAAAACGTTTTTCTTGCAGAAGATTAAAATTAAAAAATGCAAAAAATAAATACAATATGGCTTCCGTGGTGGGGTCTTCTTACGTAAGTTAGGAGTTAAGAGCCATATTGCTATTTTTAAAGATATCACTGGCCTGCTTCTAACAAGAGCAGGTTTTTTTATGCAATAGATTAAATATTATGAGAACAAACAATAACATTTGGTGGTGGCGTAGCAACTTTTTACAAATATCGTGAAGAGAGGATACGTCATTGCATAAATTAAAAGCGGCTCATCGAATTTCACGATGAGCCGTTTTTTGTTTAAAGAAGAATAGAAAAAGCACCCCTCCTAACCTCCCCGAAGGGGAGGAAATTTCCCCCTTCGGGGGATAAAGGGGGTCTAAGAATAAACAAAGAACAAAACAAAAAATACAAAATGGAAAAACTCAATTTTAAACCTGTCGTACGTAAAATACTTGCCGACACCGTAACTCCGGTTAGCATTTATTTACGACTTCGCACGCTTTATCCTAAGTCGATATTGCTGGAAAGCTCCGATTACCACGGAGTGGAGAATGCTTACTCATTTATTGCTTTTAACCCAATTGCCAATTTTAAAGTAACAAACGGAGAGGTTGGCATCGATTTACCTGGCCGAGAGCAAGAAAATTTTAGTCTTTCGCCCGAAAAAAAGTTACATGATGAATTGGACAAGTTTTTCAAAACATTTAATGTTGATTCAGATGAAATTGAATTGCCGGCCAATGGTTTATTTGGTTACCTGAATTTCGATGCCATTCAACATTTCGAAAGCATCCGTTTTTCATCGCCAAAAACTGAAGAATATCAAACGCCGGAAGTACATTACAGCTTTTATAAGTATGTAGTTGCTATCGATCACCACAAAAACCAAATCCACATTGTAGAGAACTTGCTGGAAAGCGAAGAGTCGCAAATGGATTACGTTCATCATTTGTTGGTGAATCTCAACTTTTCAACTGCAAGTTTTGATGTGCGTGGCGAAGAGAAATCTAATATCACCGACGAAGAATACAGACAAATGGTCACCAAAGGCAAAGAGCACTGTTACCGTGGCGATGTTTTCCAGATCGTACTGAGTCGCCAGTTCTCGCAGGAATTTGTTGGCGACAATTTTAATGTTTACCGGGCACTTCGTTCGATAAATCCATCGCCTTACCTGTTCTATTTCGACTACGGCACTTACAGTATTTTTGGCTCAAGCCCGGAAGCTGAAATCAGAATTAAAGACAATAAAGCATATATTCACCCCATTGCCGGAACGTTTAAACGAACCGGTAACGATGATCAGGATCGAGAGTTGGCTGAAAAGCTGAGCAAAGATCCAAAAGAAAATGCCGAGCACGTGATGTTGGTGGACCTTGCCCGTAACGATTTGAGCAGAAATGCTGATAACGTAGTTGTTGAAACATATCGCGAGGTGCAATTCTTTTCGCATGTAATTCACCTGGTTTCGCAGGTTTCGGGCGAAATAACCGACGATACCAACCTGATTAAAGTATTGGGAGAAACATTCCCGGCAGGAACACTTTCGGGTGCACCAAAGTATAAAGCCATGGAACTGATCGACAAATACGAGAACCAGAACCGTGGTTATTACGGTGGTTGCATTGGATACCTGGGTTTTGATAATTCGGTGAACCATGCGATTATGATTCGTTCGTTTTTGAGCAAAAATAAAAAACTGTTTTACCAGGCAGGTGCCGGAATTGTCGCCGACTCTCAAGAAGAAAGTGAATTACAGGAAGTGAATAACAAACTGGCGGCCCTAAAAAAGGCCATTGAAATGGCTAAAGGAATTAACTAAAAACATGAAATGATGAACATATTAGTTATCGATAATTACGACTCATTTACCTACAACCTGGTACATGCCATAAAGAAAATTTCCGGAGAGCCTGTTGATGTGTTTCGCAACGATCAGATTGAGTTGGAGGAGATTGACAAATACGATAAAATAGTTCTTTCTCCGGGTCCCGGTATTCCTGAAGAAGCAGGTCTTTTACTCGACATTATAAAAGCCTACGCGCCAACGAAAAGTATGCTGGGCGTTTGCCTGGGACACCAGGCCATTGGTGAGGCTTTTGGAGGAAAACTGCACAACATGAACCGCGTATTACACGGCATTGCCACACCGGTTAAACAAACCGGAATAAAATCGCAGTTATTTAAAGGATTGCCTGAATCATTCGATGTGGGTCGTTACCACTCGTGGATTGTTCAGAACGAACAACTGCCCGAATATTTTGAGGTGACCAGCTACGATGACGATGGGTTGGTGATGTCAATGCAACACAAAGAATTCGATGTGCAAAGTGTGCAGTTCCACCCCGAATCGGTACTTACTCCGCTGGGCGAAAAAATGATAGAAAACTGGTTGTATCCGAACAAGAAGTAAATCTAATTCAAGAAACTCAACTGCTTAAAAGAGATGAAAGAAATATTACAATACCTATTTGAAGGAAACACCCTCACACGCGAAGAAGCAAAAGCGGCACTTACCGAAGTTGGAAAAGGCATGCATTCCGATGCTGAATTTGCATCATTTCTAACTGTTTTTAAAATGCGCCCTTTGCAGTCGGAAGAATTGGGCGGTTTTCGCGATGCCATGGCCGAACTTAGTAAAAAAGTGGACCTGTCAGATTACAATGCAATTGATATTGTTGGTACTGGCGGCGATGGAAAAAACACGTTCAACATCTCTACCCTAGCTTGTTTTATTGTCGCTGGTGCCGGTGTAAATGTAACCAAACACGGTAACTATGCAGCCACTTCAACCAGCGGTTCATCGAACGTGTTGGAGTTTTTGGGCTACGAATTCAGTAACGAAATCGACAAATTAAAAAATGACCTTGACAAAGGAGGATTTTGCTTTTTACATGCACCGCTTTTTCACCCGGCCATGAAACACATTGCTCCGGTGCGCCGCGCATTAAAGGTGCCTACATTTTTTAATATTCTGGGACCAATGATCAATCCATCGGCACCAAAATTTCAAGTACTGGGCGTAAACAACAGTTTAAATTTCGAGCATTACAAGAACGTATACAAAACAATGGATGTTAACTTTGCAATAGTGAATAGTGTTGATGGTTATGACGAGATTTCATTGACTGCTGACACGCACTTTGCCACAAAGTCGGAAGATAAACTGGTATCCGCATCCGAATTTGGATTGCCACCAATTGCCCCGGAAAAGCTTTTTGGTGGCGAGTCGATTGAGGATGCTGCAAAAATATTTATCGATATATTAAAAGGCAAGGGTACAACAGAACAAACCAATGTGGTTCTTGCAAACGCGGCTGTTGGTTTACAAGTAGTTTTTCCCGGTAAAACATTGACAGAATGTGTTGAAATGGCACGCGAATCTTTGCTAAGCGGAAATGCATTGAAAAAGCTGAGAGCAGTTACAAACAAATCCTTTTAAGACAGAGCAAATAAGAGACAATGAATATTCTTGATAAAATAATAGCAACAAAAAAAGAGGAAGTAGCTGCCCAAAAGAAAGTGGTTAGCACTGAGCAATTGGAGAAATACCCAGGTTTTGCAAGAAAATGTAATTCGCTAAAAGAAAACCTGCAAAAAGATGGAGCTTCCGGTATTATTGCCGAATTCAAGCAAAAATCGCCATCAAAAGGCGAGATCAACTTTTCGGCAAAAGTGGAAGAGGTTACCAAAGCCTACAACGCGGCGGGTGCTTCATGCCTTTCTGTCCTCACCGATTTTGAATATTTTGGAGGAACATTAGCAAACCTTACAAAAGCGCGTGAAGCGAATCCGGATATCCCGATTTTGCGAAAAGATTTTATGATCGACACCTACCAGATTGTGGAAGCCAAAGCTTTTGGGGCGGATGTAATTCTTTTAATTGCCGCGTGTCTTTCGAAAGAAAAGGCACTGGAACTGGCAAAAAAAGCCAAAGAACTGGGCTTGGATGTGCTGATGGAAATCCATAATGCCGAAGAGCTGGAGATCGTAAACGACTATGTAGATGTTGTTGGCGTAAACAACCGCAACCTGAAAACTTTTGAGGTGAGCGTTGAAACTTCGGTGGAGCTTTCGCAACTTATTCCGGCCAAATTTGTAAAAATATCGGAAAGTGGGTTGGCAGGGGCTGCCGAGATTAAATACCTGAAAGAGCACGGTTTTAAAGGCTTCCTGATCGGTGAGACCTTTATGAAAACTGATGATCCGGGTGCGGCTTGTAAAAAACTGATTGAGGAATTATAAATGTCATTTCGACGAAGAATGAGGAGAAATCTCTTACTTCTGAGTTTTATTGATACAGATTTCTCTCTACGTTCGAAATGACAAAACTGGAATACGATGACAAAAAATCTAAAAATAAAAGTATGCGGAATGAAATTCACGCAAAACCGTGAACAGGTGGAAGCACTTGGAGTCGATTTGCTGGGGTATATTTTTTACGGCCCCTCAAAACGATTTGTTGGCGAAACTCCTGATGCCGGGCTCTTTCAATCTGACAAGCCAAAAGTGGGTGTTTTTGTAAACGAGAATGCTTTTGAAATTATGGGATTAGCCAAAAACTTTGGGTTCGAATACATTCAATTGCATGGCAAGGAGAATCCAAAAACCTGTGGAATATTAAAAAACCAGGGATTGCATGTTTTAAAAGCCTTCCCTATGGATGAAGAATTTAAATTTGCATCAACAGCTGCTTTCGAGGGCAATGTCGATTATTTTTTATTCGATACTAAAACCAAACAACACGGTGGTTCGGGTAAAAAATTCAACTGGCAGTTACTGGAAAAGTACGCTGGGAATACACCATTCTTTCTGAGTGGGGGAATTGGTCCTGACGATGCTGCAGAGATTAAAGAACTAAATCATCCGATGCTAGCAGGAGTAGACCTGAACAGTGGTTTTGAAGACGAGCCCGGATTAAAAAACATTGAAAAACTGAAAAATTTTATAACTGAATTAAAAAAATAAAGTACGGAATAAGATCATGCCGAAAAGAGAAACAAATCTTCCGGCTTCGGTATTCCGACTTCCAACTTTAATCATATGAAATATCAAGTAGACGAAAAAGGATATTACGGCGAATTTGGCGGGGCATGGATACCCGAAATGATGTTCACCAATGTTGATGAGCTAAAGCGCCGTTACCTGGAGATTATAGAAGCAGATTCATTCAAGAAAGAATTTGATCAGTTGTTAAAAGATTATGTGGGACGCCCGTCGCCGCTGTATTATGCCAGCCGCCTTTCAGAGCATTACGGGAGCAAAATCTATCTGAAAAGAGAAGATCTTAACCACACGGGATCGCATAAACTGAATAACACCATCGGACAAATTCTGCTGGCACAACAACTGGGGAAAACACGCATTATTGCCGAAACCGGAGCCGGACAGCACGGTGTGGCAACAGCAACAGTATGCGCACTGAAAGGCATAAAATGTATTGTTTACATGGGGGCTTTGGATGTTTCGCGCCAGGCACCTAACGTAAAAAAGATGAAAATGCTCGGCGCCGAAGTAATTCCAGTGCACAGCGGAAACAAAACACTAAAAGACGCTACCAACGAAGCCATGCGCGACTGGATCAACAATCCGGAAGACACGCACTACATTATAGGATCTGTAGTTGGGCCGCACCCCTTCCCCGATATGGTTGCACGTTTCCAATCGGTAATCAGTGCCGAGATGAAAAATCAATTGCTGGAACAAACCGGATCGGAATTTCCAACACGTATTTTAGCCTGTGTAGGCGGAGGAAGTAACGCCGCAGGAGCTTTTTATCACTACCTGGATGACGAGCAGGTGGAACTAATTGGTGTGGAAGCTGCGGGAAAAGGAGTTGATACCGAAGAAACGGCAGCGACCTTAACGGTTGGCACTCCTGGGGTGTTGCACTCGAGTAGAACTGTGTTAATGCAAAATGATGACGGACAGATAACCGAACCGTACTCCATTTCAGCAGGATTGGATTACCCGGGAATCGGACCTTTACATGCGCACCTTTTTAAAACCGGACGTGCAAAGTTTTTGGCTGCCACCGACGAAGAGGTGCTAAAGTCCGTATTGCTGCTAACACAAAAAGAAGGTATTATTCCGGCACTGGAATCGGCTCATGCTCTTGCAGCGTTGGATAAAATAAAAATGAATCCTGACGATGTGAATGTAATTAACCTTTCGGGCAGCGGAAACAAGGATATGGAAACCTACCTGAATTATTTTGGATATTAAAAACCGAACGCTGAAAACACAGATTTGAAAAGGTTTCCACAGTCAAAAAATCAACGAGAATCTGTAAAACCAACGCCATCTGCGTTCTATTAAAACTATTATCATGAACAACAGAATAAATCAACTTTTCGAAAGAAAAAACGAAAACATACTCTCGGTATATTTTACTGCCGGATTCCCCAACCTGAATGATACCGTTGAAATTATTCAGCAGTTGGAAAAGAATGGTGTTGACCTCATCGAGATCGGAATGCCATTTTCCGATCCTACAGCAGACGGACCAACTATTCAGCGTACCAGCGAAATTGCCTTAAAAAACGGCATGTCTATTAAGGTGCTTTTCGAGCAATTAAAAACCGTTCGCGAATCGGTTTCTATCCCCCTGGTTTTAATGGGATACTTTAATCCCGTTTACCAATACGGCGTGGAGAAATTCTGCCAGAAATGTAATGAGATTGGCATTGACGGCACAATCCTTCCCGACCTTCCGCTGGATGAGTTTGACGCAGAATACAAAACTATTTTTGAGCGAAACAACCTGCATAATATTTTGCTGATTACACCACAAACATCGGAAGCCCGTATTCGCCAGATTGACGATGCCAGCGAAGGATTTATTTACATGGTTTCATCGTCGTCAACAACCGGCGCCGGCAAAAAAGTGGAAGATTTCCATAAGGATTATTTTGAGCATATTCAAAATATGCAACTCAAAAACCCTCGCCTCATCGGGTTTGGAATATCGGATAATGCCACATATAACAATGCCTGTAAATATGCCAGCGGAGCTATTATCGGCAGTGCTTTTGTAAGCTCGTTCAGCAAAGAGCAAGCAATTGCAGATTCGGTAAAACAATTTGTGAAAAACATGCTTAGTTCTGATTAATGTGAGCACCTCAAAAGTTTAACAAATGCAAATGTTATTAAACACAAACTGGATAGAACCGATCTAAATAACACATGTTCAAAGCGATAGCAAAAGGTAAAGAATTAAGGCACGTTAATTAGTGTTAAAGGATATTTTACAGCATACTTTATTTCAATTTTGGATGTTATTTTTAATAGCGAACAATAAAAGAAAAAGCCATGTTGGAATACGCAAAAGTAATTCTACCCAAAGTGAGTTTTAGCAGAGAATTGTTCAGTAAAGAGTTAGCCAAATGCATTAATTGGGTAGAACCAGATCAGTTGCAAACCTTACGTGACTGGTGTTATAAAAATTTTAAAGATTTGTACCCCGATGTACTGTCAGAAGCATTTGCCGGCATCGCGGCTTAAAGTATTAACCGGGCGGGATTTTATCCCGCCTTTTTTATGTCAGATTTTTTCAACAATTTCAGGTGCCCCTACCTGCCCTCCCGAAGGGGAGGAACATCCCCTTCGGGGGATTATAGGGGGTCTGAACCAATTCGCTTACCAAATTCCTTTTAATTCTCTGGGCGAATCCAGAAAATCATGAATCTATTCTTCACTCCAAAGTCGCTTGATCATCCAAATATCACACCCCGTATGTCCCGAGTCACCTAGAGGCTTATCCAGCTTTTCAAATCCTGCCCGTTCATACATGCCCACGGCATTATCAAACTCGGGCAAGGTTTCAATATAAATTTCGGAATAACCTAACTCTTTTGCCGACTCGATACTTTGTTGCATCAATTTAGTTCCCAGCCCATTTCCACGGGCTTTTGCCAGTAGGTAAAACTTTACCAATTCAGCGCAGCCTAAGGGCATACCATTGGTCGGATAAATGCCACAACAACCCAAAATCTCCCCATCATTCTCCGCTACCCACAGAACCGATTTTTCATTCAGAAAGAGTTCAAACAGATTATCGGTTGTTGGATCAGAAAAAACGGTTCCTTCCCGCGGCGCATTATACTCAACAAAAGCGGCTCTTATTAAGTCGGCTAAATGTTTGTTGTCGGATTTCTTTACTTTTCTAATGTTCATATTTTTCAACTCAAACAAAGTACTGCTAAGTTTTTACAGTTAAGCTTAGTTCGCTAATATAATTGATATTTTCAAGCCCCGCGAAAAGGTGTTTATTACTTCCTAAACTTTTAGGTGAACATAAAAAACACTGTTTCTAACATCCGTATCTTTCTATGCGACAAGAAAAGCACATTTTTCTGAAAGAGTAAGTGTTTCAATCCGACTGCAAACAGTGTAAATGCTGCTACCAAACTTATGTTTTTAACAACTATCTCCTCATTCTTGTCTGCCAACAACTTCTTTTCATCTACCTACAGTATTCTAACGAACAATAAAGCACACATATAGCAATCTGCGACATTAATCCTTCTGAAGCCACCGTTGGTTGATAAAAAACGCAGCGTATTTATGCATTCTTTAAGTTTGAACAAAAGTTAAAATGTCTAAAAAAATACTAAACAGTAATTTTAGACTGGAAAACAAAATTAAACAGGGGATTCGGGGAAATTAGAAACATTCGCAGAGGCACTCCAATTTTTTTACATAGAAATAGAATTAAACAGCATTTAAAATGTAAAAAGTGCAATTATCTGGCCGGCTGGCAGATAATAAACTCCCGTTTCCCCGACGGGAGTTTCCTTTTTTTTGAGAAGGCAAAACAAAAGCGAAGGGTAATAACGCTTGAGTATAAACATAAATTTTTTATCTATGAAAAAACTACTAGTATTAGTTGTTGCTTTGGCGATTGGAGTGAGTACCATATTCGCCCAAACCAAGCAAATTAGCGGAACGGTTACATCATCAGATGATGGTTTGCCTATTCCGGGGGTTTCGGTTTCTGTTAAAGGAACAGCAACCGGGTCAGTCACTAATTTTGAAGGGGAATACCAGCTTGTTGTCCCCACTTCTGCAGAAGTTCTGTTGTTCTCATTCGTAGGAATGAAATCACAGGAGATTGCAATTTCAAGCACTTCAACATACGATGTGATTATGGAAACAGAATCGATTGGTGTGGGGGAAGTTGTGGTAACGGCAATGGGTATTAAAAGAGAGAAAAAGGCTCTTGGGTATTCGGTTACAGAAATTACAAGAGAAGACATGGAAAATGTTGGCGTTGTTGATGCAACCAAAGCTTTGCAAGGTAAAGTTGCGGGAGTGTCAATTTCTGCAGGTTCTGGTGCTCCGGGATCATCAACTAGAGTTATTGTTCGAGGTCTATCATCTCTCACACAAAGCAACCAGCCTTTGTATGTTGTTGATGGAGTTCCAATTGATAATTCATTCGGAAGTGGTAACGCAACTGAAAATTCAAAGAACGTTACAGCAAAGGTTGACTTTGGGAATGCAGCTTCAGATATAAATCCAGATGACATTGCCAGTATTTCTATCTTGAAAGGTGCTGCAGCAACGAACCTATATGGATCGAGAGCTGCCAATGGTGTAATAATGATAACAACAACCAGAAGTGCTAAAAACAGACCACTTCAGGTGAAAGTATCGAGTTCTTCTGCGTTTACCGATGTGGGGCGCTTACCCTATTTCCAAACAAAATTTGGACAAGGTTGGAGTGGAACTTACGACTCGAAAGAAAATGGAAGTTGGGGACCGGTACTTGACGGTGCAGATCGTTTGACTGGTTATGTGGTAAATAACTCACAACGAATCGCTCCGTTTTCTTATAAGGAAAATGGAATACGTGATTTCTATGAGTACGGTTATTCGCTTAATAACTCAGTATCTGTGTCAGGAGGAAATAACGTTATTGGATGGTATATTGGAGCTTCTAATTCAACTTCAGATGGTATTATTCCTGGCGACAAAGATGTTTTAAAAAGAAACTCATTAACCTTTAAAGGTAACGGTGGTTCAGAAAAAACAAAATTTGAATTTGGTGTTACTTACATAAATCGTGATTTAACAACAATACCAACCGGACAAGGTGATGATGCAGGAACAGGAGCAATTTTATACGCTGATATCCTGTATCAACCAATCAACCATTATTTGCCTGATTACAGAGATTACAAAGGTGATTTCGATAATCTGGATAATTACTACAATGGTTATGCACAGAATCCCTATTTCACAATTAATGAAACAAAGGGGGAAGCCATACAAAACAGAGTTATGGCTAACTTAAACGTCAGACACAATATCCTTGAAGGCTTTGATGTTTCATGGACTGCTGGGTTGGATACCTATTCCCGTTTTTCTAAGGTTAGAGGCGCCATCGCAAAAATTACTCCCGGAGCAAATAATGCCGGCACCATTAATGACGTTATGGGAGGTGTTAAAGAAGAAGGAAGATATCATACAGCTATGAACTCGGATTTGATTGTGACCTATGCAAATGAACTGGATTTAGGTATCGGAAATTTGAAATACGATATATTACTCGGTAATAATATCAATCAGCGTTCTTATAAAAGATTAAATGTTATTTCAAAAGGCTTAGTCGTTCCAGATTATTACAATGTTGGTAATATTAGCGGTTCTGCTGAAGTTTATACAAGAGAAAGCAAGCGCAGATTAGTTGGTCTTTATGGACAAATAGGATTAGAGCTTAATGACTATCTGTTCTTAACCCTTCAGGCCAGAAATGATTGGTCTTCAACATTACCAATTGGGGCTAATTCATTCTTTTATCCGGGTGCTACTATGGGATTCGTATTTACAGAATTACTTCCTGATAATAAAATATTGTCATACGGAAAATTACGTTTGAGTTATGCATTTGCAGGTAACGACGCCGATCCATATATGATTGGTGACTTTTTCTCGCCAGCGGTTGTTCGTGCTGGTGGATTTGGAGCATTAAATTATCCTGTTGCCGGTATTCCGGCATACGAAAAATACAGAAGGCTTGGTAATCCAAATCTAAAACCTGAATTATCAAAAGAATTTGAAATTGGTACAGATCTTCGATTCTTCAATAATAGAATCGGAGTTGATTTAGCTTATTATAACAAAATCACTACCGACCTAATCATGCTGGCAAACATTGCTGCATCTTCAGGTTATAGAGAACAAACTTCAAATCTTGGACAAATTACGAACAGCGGTATTGAGTTGGCACTTAATGTAACTCCGGTTAAAACAAATGATTTTGAGTGGAACTTTACTTACATGTTTAACAAAGCAGACATGATTCTTGACAAATTGGACGCTGAATTAGGTGTAACTGAATACCTAATTAATGATGCGTATGAAACAGAGTTTGTTGCAATACCTGGAGAGCAATTAGGAATGTATCGAATTCCCGATTATAAATACACTCCTACCGGGGAAATAATTGTTGGAGACAATGGGCTGCCAGTTGAAGGAGACAAAATTTTAATCGGATCTTCTGTTCCCGACTTCAATACTTCTTTCTTAAATAACCTTTCATTTAAAGGATTTAATTTCTCATTCCTGCTCGACTATCAGAAAGGTGGTTACATGTATTCCAATACCGCTAGTGCAACTTTCTGGTCGGGGAATAACGAACAATCTACATTGAATGACAGAAGGCCTTATGTAATTCCAAATACGGTTATAGAAGTTAAAGATCTTGATGGGAATTTTACTGGATATGCTGAGAATACTACCCCAATTTACAATACCTGGGAGGATTATTACGACGACAGTACAAATAAACCATACGCGCGTTCCAGAATTATTGAAAGAACCTTTCTTAAATTAAGAGAGGTATCACTTTCTTACAGATTCAAAAAATCACAACTTGATAACATCTTCTTGTCATCTGCCAATATTTCAGTGTATGGTAGAAATTTATTTCTGTGGACTCCTGCTGATAACAGTTATGTAGATCCCGAAACAACAACCTGGGATAATGATATTGAAGGATTGTTTGGAGAATTTAATGGAGCTCCGGCAATCAGGACATATGGTGTTAAGTTAGATGTAACATTTTAAATTATGCGAAATATGAAGAAATTAGCTATAATATTAGGTTTTACTGTTCTTATCTTCTCGTCATGCGAAAAGTTTTTGGACATAAATGAGAATCCGAATTTCCCGAAGGATGTCTCGGATGAATTACTGTTGCCTGCCGCAATTGCATCGGTTACCAATGTGCACTCAGCAGAATTTGGTCTTTTAGGTTCGTTCTGGGCGCAACATTGGGCACAAAACAATACTTCTTCTCAGTATAAAATTTACGAGACGTATGCTTTAAGTAGTAATACAAATATTGTTGATCGTCCGTATCGTGAATTATTTGAAGGTTCATTAAGCGATAACGAAATTTTTCTCAGAAAGGTTGAGGCGAATCAAAATTGGGGAGCCTACTTAATGGGAGCTGTTATTAAAGCGTACGACTACCAATATTTAGTTGACCTTTACGACAATGTTCCTTACAATGAGGCATTTCTTGGACTGGAGAAACTTAATCCAGTGATTAATTCAGGAGAAGAAGTTTATGACTCAATATATACATTATTGAACCGTGCATTGGATAAAGATGTTTCCAGTTACAATCAATTGCCTTACGAAAAGAATGATATTCTTTTTCAGGGAGAAATTGAAGATTGGGCGCGTTTTGCAAATTCACTTAAACTTAGAATCTTATTGAGACAATACGACGCCAGACAATCATTTGCCAGCTCAGAAATTAGCAGTTTTTTAACTGATTTGGAAACTGGAAATATTGCAGTACTTGACAAAGATGCTTCAGTTTCAAACTATGAAGATTCAGACAGTAAGTCAAATCCTCTTTATGAAACAGACCAACGTCAGTTAAATACAACGAATAATCTTAAAGCAAATGCCGTATTGGTGAATTATTTAAAAACCAATAACGACGACAGGATCAACTCACTATTCACCGTGGTTGCGAATGATATTCTTGGAATGGTTACTGGCTCATTTAATATACCTTCTGCGGTATTCGAAGCTCCCGATATAATTTCAAGTCCTATTATTACGCCTACTATGCCCGTGCATTTGATGACCAAAGCAGAATCTGATTTATTAATCGCCGAGGCTTATTTGCGACAGGGAAATGATGTTAAAGCCAAAGAATATTACGAAAGCGGAGTAACCGCATCGTTTGAAAGAATGGGTGCTGAGATAGGAACAGCACTAACAAATGAATATGCTTATCCCACCACAACTTTTGAAGCAAAGCTAAAAGCTATTATTATGCAGAAGTGGATTGATGCTGCTGATGGTGGTAGAGGTATGGAAGCTCATATCGAGAGAATGAGAACCGGATACCCCGAAGAATCGGAAGTAAGTGATGAGGTAGTACCCGGATACGAGTTGCCTGATTCCTATGTGCCGGGCACAGTGATATACAGTAAAAAAGGAACTACGGGAGGCACATTCCCGAGAAGAATGCCTTATCCTGATAGTGAATTAAATTTTAACTCGAATGCAGCAGAGTATAAATCATTAATTGATTCTGATGTGATGTTGTCGAGAGTATGGTGGAATAAATAGACTTAATACTACAATTATGAAAATCTTAAAATTTAAATTATTGGTAATTGTTAGCCTTATTCTTTTTTCCGCTTGTGAGAAAGAATACGATAGCTTTATAACGAAAATTACCTATTTCCCAAGCATTACCTTTCAAGGACCTGCTTCTAGTATTTCCCCTGCGGGCGACCAATTTCTAACTATTCTGAAAGGTGAGACTTTTGTTGATCCGGGAGTGATTGTTGCAATTGGCGACGAAATTGTTGAGGATTACGATATAACAGGTGATGTAGATGTAAATACAGTTGGAGTTTACACAATAACGTACTCGAAGAAAAATGAGGATGGTTATGCAGCCTCTGCACGTCGTTACGTTGGGGTAATCGATCCGAATGTTGTAGGAAACGATTTTTCCGGTCAATACCAGCGTACCAATTACGGAGGCAACACAACTCCTTCAGGTATTTCTGAATGGACAAAGTTAGCTGAAGGACTTTATGCTCAGGATAATACAGGAGGTGTTCCGGATAATGCAGGTTATGTATACAATGTATATGTATTTAATCTCGAAGGAAATAAAATATTTGTGCCTGAGCAAACAAATGCAATAGGTGGCGATATTTATTGTACCTCAGGTAGTGGAGGTAATTCTCCTGACTTAATTGATTTTTTTCCAGGAGAAGTTGGCGAGATTGCTTACATCTGGGGAGTGAAAGGTACAGGCTACGGAACCAATACAAGAACTTTTACAAGAGTTGAATAATAAAATAGTTAAACATGAGAAAATTAACATATTATATAGCAATTGTAGCATTAGTGCTATCAATTTCATCATGTGATGAAAAGGAGGATTTTGTGCAAATTAACTCATCCGTAGTTGAGGTTGCGGGCGAATGGTGGATCAACTACTCTACAGATGGCTACGAATCAGGGTACTTAAAAACACTGACTTTTAACACATCATCTGACGACGGAAGTGAGATTTGGATTAGTGACGAAGGTAATTTCTGGGTTTACAAAGTAAAATGTCCTGTAAATACCGAAAACCTTACTTTTTCCGGAACGGATTTAGTTAGTGTAGCAACTTGGCAAGGAGAACCATATGATATCAAGATCAATATATCAAATGGTAAAATCATAGAAGATGTAGTAGACAATCTTGCTTCAGGAGCTGTTGCCGATAGCATCTACTTCGAAATCGAATTTGAAGATGATCCGGGGACAATTTATCAAGCTGCCGGTTTCCGTAAGACTGGATTTTTAGAAGATGAACATTAATATCATTAATGCAATAAATAGAAAAGGGTTGCCACACAGGCAGCCCTTTTCTATTCCGGAAATTCATGAATCCGGCTAAATTTTCGTTCCACCTTGTTTTCCGAGTTTAATAGTTTCAGGGTAATCGTATTTTCGTTAAAATCAATTGCCCAAAAATCTCTGTTCAAATTGTCTCCGTAGGGAATCAACTCCACTTCAGGTTTGTGTCCGTGCACATTGTAAACACCACGAACTCTTCCTTTGCCGGAGCGAATATCAAAACGGCCATCCCAACGAAAAAAAATACTGGCTTTGCCTACTTTGGCATCTTCTACTCCGAAATAAACGCCATCGCCAACCACATCCTCCAGTTTCCATAAACCAAGAAGTTGGTCGCCAAAAGTGGCAGGCAAATGAGCAGAGCGTTTTAACAGTACTTCAACGTTCTGTCCCTCTTCATTTCTTGTCCAGATCATTTGATCCTTTTCCAAAGTCACTTTAAACGGCTCGGCCGGATCTTTTATGCCATTTTCGTTTACAACCGATAACTCATGCGCCTCTTCATCAAGGTTCCATCTTCCGTATGAATGTTGCAACCAACCATTCCCCGATTGTTGTGTATGATCTGAATTAAACCTTGTCCAACGTGCATTTGGAGTCATCTCCTGATCTCCTATGTTAACTTTTTCAACTACCCAAAGCCCTTCAATGTTGGGTTTATCCGTGCAGCTAACAAATGCAAATATTGCAACAATGGCTACAAAATAAATCATCTTTTTCATTGCCCTTTTTTAGTTATCTATAACCCTTAAGGACAAGCTTTTGTTGCGATTCAAAAAGTTTTGGGGACGCTAGTATGTTTAAGGCGGAAATGCCAGCTCCTAATTAGCCGACTGAGTTACTTTAATATGGTCGAAATAATCGCCGGCCTCTAATTCAATGAGAAGTTCGCGATCAGTATCATCAGTATTTTCGCTCATCGTAATATAAATCTCGGTGATATTTTTTCGCTCGATTGTAAATTCTGGCTCTTCAATTGTAAAATTATTAGAAAAAGTATCCTGATCTTCAAGGTTTAGATATTCATCATTAAATTTAATACTAACTATCCACCACCAATCGCCTTCAGTTGTTATGGTTACCGAATTTTCACTGGCATCAAATTCAACTTCTTTTTGAGATAGTTTGATGTTATCATCCCAAATTCCAATGGGTGAATCTTTATCTTTTGAACACGAAAGAATTGTGAATAAACTAAGTAGTAAAAGCAACTTCTTCATAACAGCAAAATTTGAGTTTTATGTTTATTACATGATGAAGGTAAAACTGAATTGGTTGCGTAAGCCTGAAGAAGTTTTTAATAATCGCGTGGATCGTCTTCAACAATAGCGTAATGGTAATTGTCTTTCCACTCTCCGCGAATGGGCAAAATTTTTCGGCGTAGTCCTTCGCGGGTCATTCCAATTTTTTCCAGCACTTTTACTGATTTTTTGTTTTCAGTGGCTACACCTGCCTCCACTTTGTGTAAGCCAAAAGTGTCAAAACCTAGCAGAACCAGTTTTTTTACAAGTTCTGTTGCATAACCTTTTCCCCAATAAACAGGATCGAGTTTGTAGTAAATCTCACCGAGCTTAAACTTATTATTCGACAACGAAAATCCGGCCACTCCGATAAAAGCTCCTGTTTCTTTTAATACTACTTTCCACATGTAAGAACTTCGCGGAGTTTTGCTTTTAGCCTCCAACTGTTGTTGTAAAAATTGCTCAGTGTCTTTTATCGATGTTGGGATGCCAAGCGTATTATATTCATCCACCTCGGGAATAGAATGCAGCCGATGAAGTTTTTCAAGGTCTTCCATTTCAATCTCCGATAAAATCAGCCGTTCGGTTTCTATTGTATGTATTTCTGAATTACTCATTCTTTCATTTTTACTGCACCCGCATTTCTTTAATCTTCACTTTCTCCACGAGCGTTTGCTGCTCATCCTTTTGTTGCTGAATTTTGCGAACCACATCCATTCCGGAAACTACCTGGCCAAAAGCTGCAAAACCCTGTCCATCGGGATTTCGTTTACCGCCAAAATCCAATTCCGGCTGATTGTCCACACAAATAAAAAACTCAGTTGATGCTGTTCCCGGCTCCATTCGCGCCATTGACAATGTGCCGTCCAGATGTTTTAAACCTGTTGTTTCTGTTGTTTCGTGTGCGATTGGTTTTATGGTCTCAAAGCGCGGCTCGGTGTAAATTCCTCCCTGTATTACATCTATTTTCACGTCGTTATTGGGCTGATTATCCATACGAACCACCCTGTAAAACAAAGCATTTTTATACGTATTGTTTTCTACATGATTCAGAAAATTTTTAGCAGTAACCGGCGCATTTATTGTATCAATTTCAACAATTATTTCACCCAGTGAAGTTTGCATTTTTACACGAGGCAGGTTCTGAGCAGCTGCATGACACGCTATTACTACTACAGTAATAAAAAAGATTATGGTTTTCCTCATAATTTATGTTGAAGATTATTTTTTACTTGCAACCAAATGTACAAAAAACGTATTTGGGAAACCAAAACAAAAGAATATTACAAAATAAAGCTCATGAAGAAATTTCAAATCTTGCTGGTTTTGTTGTTGCTTTCAGCAGTAACTTTTTCGCAAAACGCGCTAAAAGCCTTTCTCGAAAATCAACCTGAGGTAAAAAGTGTTGAACAAATGGACTGCACCGATTTTTTTGCAGTCAAATACAAAATTATGGTAGAGCAGCCTGTTGATCATTCCGATCCGTCAAAAGGGACATTTCTACAGCGGGCATTGATCGCCGACAAAGGCCTTGACCAGCCTGTAGTTTTTATAACCGAAGGCTACAACGGCGGTTATTCCGAGAACCCACATTATATAAATGAGCTTTGTCCGATATTGGGTGCGAACCAAATTTGTATGGACCACCGTTATTTTGGCGAATCGATGCCGGAACCTTTAAACTGGGATTACCTTACAGTGCGCAATGCCGCTGCCGATCATCATCATATCATTCAGATGATGAAAAAATATTATTCGGGAAAATGGATAAGCACCGGCATTAGCAAAGGCGGGCAAACAACAGTTTATCACCGCTGGCTTTACCCCAACGATGTTGATGTTTCGGTACCGTATGTGGGGCCATTGAACTTTGGTGTTGAAGATGGACGCCATGAGCCGTTTATTGCCAATACCACAGGCACGCCGGAAGGCCGTGCAAAAGTAAGGGCATTTCAACTACAAATTCTTAAAAATCGGGAGACTTATCTACCTTTGCTTGAGCAGTATTGCAAGGATCAGAATCTGCATCCTCTGCTAAACAACAACGAAATGCTGGATTATATAGTGCTGGAATTCTCCTATGGCTTTTGGCAGTACGATAATTCGTTGGATGATATTCCGGCATTGGATGCACCGGCAAATGAGTTGTTTGCAGAGTTGGTTAAAGTATCGTCGCCCATTTACCTGGCGAGTGAAGGTGTGGACATTTTTAAATCGTTTTATGTGCAGGCGGCGCGCGAACTGGGTTATTACGGTTACGATGTAAAACCGTTTAAAGACTTTTTATCAATTAAAAGTGCAGAAGGCTGGCTGAACCGCATTTACCTTCCCGAGCTGGATATTAAATACAACAAAAAGACAGCTAAAGAGGTCGAAAAATTCATCAAAAAAACCGATGCTAAAATGCTGTTTATCTATGGAGAGTGGGATCCGTGGTCGGCTTCGGCATTTGAAGTTCCGAATAAACCTAATTTCCTGAAAATTGTAAAACCAAAAGGGAGTCACAATACACGAATCGGGAATTTACCAGAAGAACAAAAACAGCAGGTTAAAGATACGCTTGAAGACTGGCTGGATATGGAAGTGAATATTGAAATGTAAAATTACAGATTGAGCGAGGTCGAAAGACAAATCACCAGACTTCGCCCAGTCTGGCTTTCTACAAAAAGAACATGGCCACACCTCCAACGGTTATTACCGCTCCAAGAATTTCTTTCCAGTTCACCTTTTCTTTAAACAATAAAATAGACGGTCCGATAATTAGTACCGGAACAATTGCCATCAGTGTTGCTGCAATACCTGCTTGCGTATGTTGAACCGCCAATAGCGAAAAAGACACACCAAGGAAAGGGCCAAAAAAAGCTCCCAGCGTAATGCGTTTCATCGCTGAGTTATTTTTTAAAGCGGCCCAAACGCGTGGCCAACGCTTGATAAAAACAAAGAGAATAGAGAAACCAACAATACCTGCCAGTATCCTTATCTGTGTAGCTGAGAAAGCATCATAATCGCCCATTCCTTTTTTGCTGATTACCAAACCGGCTGCCTGCCCCATGGCACCACCCAAAGCCAGCAGAATTCCTTTTATGGGATACGACGATTTAAACCTTCGGATTTTAACACCATTCTCTTCCGATTTCTCTCGTTTCAGTATAACGATAATTATCCCGGTCATAGTAACGGACATTCCCAACCAACTTTGTGGCGCAAGAACCTCGCCCAAAAGCAGCCAGCCAATAAGTGCGGCAAAAGGTGGCGCCAGCGCCATTAACAACATAGCAATTCGTGCGCCTATCAAAACAAACGACTGGAAAAGCAATAAGTCGCCGATGACAAAACCAACCAAACCGGAAAAAGCCAGCCATTTCCAGGCATACATGCTTGCGTCGGTTGGGAAAAACAATCCCCGTGCAACCCAACTATAGGTACCAACAAGGAAAAAAGCGATAACCAAACGTATGAGATTAACCGCGAGCGAACCAACCTTTTTCCCGGCCGATTCGAATGCCAGCGATGTTACTGTCCAAAATACGGCAGTCAATACACCGGCTATTTCTCCAAAATGATTTTGCATGCGGCAAATGTACTAAATACCACCAATGTATTTACCGATTTCTTTTAGTTGAAAAAGATCAGTAGAAACACAAAAAAAGATCCTGACATAAACGCCAGGATCTTTTCCTCTTCTCTAGTCCTAAGAAAACAACTTAAAATTAGTCACACATTCATAATTGGTCCTCCTCCTCTTACTTCATCACAACTTAACCAATTACTTTAACAATTCTAATCTTCAATACTCTTATAGTTTGTAATTACAAATGTATATTCAAAATAAGAAACAGCACCAAAACTATTGCTGAATTAGACAGCCCAAATCACTGAATTTTAACTTCTTATTTTCTGATTCCCAATTAAGTCCTCGTTACATCGGGTAACATAAAAATCAAATTATTATGGCACCCGATACAGAAAATATTCATAATTTTACTTCAACATCTTCCACTAACTAAAACCTATGAGATACACAGCTTTCATTTCCTTGCTATTTATTTTGCTGGTGGCATGCGAAAAAGACGAATATCCGGGCGTGATTCGGGGGAATGTTCTGCTAACCGATCATTATGACTCATTTCCAATTAAAGCATACGACGATAACAGTGGAATTATAATCACCTTAAGTGATATAAATGGCACAATTACAAAAACGCTTTCGGATGAAGAGGGCAACTACGAACTGCTAAATATAAGGCCGGGAGAATTCAAATTACGTTTTGAAAAAGACAGTTTTTCATTTTATGAGATTTTTGATATTAATATTGAAGGTGCGGACACCATCGATCTCACCTATTCCGTTAACCAACACAAATTGGTTCGTTTGCTGAAATTGCAACCTCTCACTTTCAAAACAGTTAAAGCTCCCTATATCAGTTCTTATAAAGGAGGAATACAAAACGGACCGTATGAAGGCCAGTTTGGTTTGATTTACGACATTGTAACCGAAATAGAACAATCAAGATCATTCGGATGTGTCGCATTTATTAGTACTGAGGAAGACGTAGATTACATGAACTACCAAATGGCAATTGGCTGTAGTAATATGAGTAGATATTATATCGAGAACAGAATCTTAGAATTCAATTTTCATGATCTTGACCGCGAGCTGTTTCCCTTGAGTACGAAAATTTACATCCATTATTATCCGGTCGATGGTGGTCCTGTAATTTACGATCCATGGTTAGACAGGAAAAAATACTGTACCATGCATTTTAATAACAGCAAAAAAGTTTCTTTTACCATTCCCGGTAATTCCATGTATTACGACGGTTCTCCTCTGTAAAAAAAAAACCATTCCCCGTAAACTGAGGAATGGTTACTTTTTTATAAATAACTACTATTTATTATTTGTTCAAAAACTCGGCAACTGTTTTACCCAGTTCTTCACCTCTTTTGTTTTTAGCAACAATTATTCCGTTTTTGTCAACCAACAAACTCGATGGAATAGAGTTTACAGCATAAAGTTTAGCTGCTGCATTATTCCAGTAGGCAAGATCTGAAACATGCTCCCAGGTCAAACCATCATCTTCAATGGCTTTTAACCATGCATCTTTATCTCTGTCGAGCGACACTCCAAATACACTAAATCCCTGATCTTTATATTTGTTGTAAGTAGCAACCACATTCGGATTCTCAGCACGACATGGCCCGCACCACGATGCCCAAAAGTCAACCAATGTCAACTCGTTTTTTGAATAAATATCAGAAAACTTAACCGGATTTCCATCCGCATCGTTTTGAGTAAAATCAGGAGCAGTTTTTCCAACAGCTACCGTTTTTAGTTTCTCAATTTTTGCTTTTAAATCTATAATGGCTGGAACTGAATCTAATTTTGCATCCAGATTACTCACTAAAGCTTCCAGTTCGTCAACCTCTTTTTCGTACTGAATTTGGCTTAACAGCAAAGGAGTAACATACGAAGCCGGATTTTCTTTTACAAATTTTTCCTGTAGTTCTCCAACGCCGGCGTACATGTCTTCAACCTGTTTCATTAATTCATTGGCTTTGGCAGTATCGCCGGCAGCACTTGCGGTACGCGCTTCCTGGTACATCGCCATGTATTCTTCGCTAATCTTTTGGATCTCGTCGTTTATCGTTTTAAACTCATCGTGTGTCGTCGATCCGCTAACCTGTATACCCACAATTGAGTCGGCCTTTCCGGTAACCGTCATGCTCGTATTTTCAACAAATACCACGGCTTTTTCACGTTGTCCGTTAACCGACAAATAATATATACCCGGGAAATCCACTTCTCCCTCAAGAACAGCAACACCATCAACCACCTCGGCGGTATCAATACCAATCCACTGGCTGGCTCCGCGTTCCTCCAACATCACATTTCCGTCAGCACCATCTAGTTTAACGGTAATTTTATAACCATCCTGCGGTTGCGAACAGGCAAACAAGGCTAAACCTATAATAACAACTAATAATTTTCTCATCGTACAGTTTTTTTCTATTTATTGAATTTTGGTCGAATATACGCATTCTGTACATTCCTGAAAAATGATAGTTTCAATTATGCGATAGAATTTAATTAAATTGCAAGGGTAAAATTGGATGTAAGATGAGTAAAAACATTGCCTTGGTACTTTCGGGAGGAGCTGCCCGCGGAATGGCACATATTGGCGTTATTGAAGAATTGGAAGAACGCGGTTATAACATCACCTCTGTTGCCGGCACATCAATGGGAGCATTGGTTGGAGGCATTTATGCGCTGGGAAAATTACCGGAGTTTAAAAAATGGGCGATAGCTCTGGAACGGCACGATATGTTCCGTATGGTAGATTTTTCGTTTGGAGGAAACGGCCTGATAAAAGGCGAAAAAGTACTATCAAAAATCCAGGAGTTTGTACCCGATGCGCTTATCGAAGACTTGCCAATCGATTTCTCGGCTACGGCAGTTGATTTAAAACATAGCAAGGAAGTGGTTTTTACCAAAGGCAGTTTATTCAACGCTATTCGGGCATCAATTGCCATCCCGTCGGTTTTTACCCCCATCACCAGCAACGATATGGTACTGGTTGACGGTGGTGTTATGAACAACCTTCCCATTTCAAATGTAAAACGCAACGAAGGTGATTTGCTGGTTGCAGTTCATGTAAATGCTGCCGCTCCGTTACCTCATCATTTTGATGAAGAAAATAGTGAAGAGAAAGAATCGACTTACAAAAAATGGATCAACGAATTTTACGACTTTCTTCATATCAATCATCCAAAAGAAAAAGAAGAACGTTTTGGACTTTTTTCACTTATCGACCAGGCATTGGCAACCGGAATGTTAACACAAGTAGAACATTCGATTGAAAAAGGAAAACCCGATGTGGTAATAAGAGTTTCGCGTGATGCCTGCGGAACCTACGATTTTTACAAAGCAAAAGAGCTGATTGAAATGGGACGTTATTCGGCCAAAAATACACTTGACAAAGTAAAATTAAATGCCTGAAATATTAATTGTAAATAATGCCGAGCCAGGAATTCAGGAATTTGCAGCACCGATTGAACAACTGGTTCTGGAGGCCGGTTCTACGCCAATACTTATTGAATATGCTGCCTGTGCAAATACAAACCTAACGGAGTTTGATGGTATAATCTTAACCGGCTCTCCGCAAGGCGACGACATTGTTGAGCATCACGCTCCCTATTTTGAATGGATAAAATATTTTGAGAAACCGGTACTTGGTATTTGTGCCGGACACCATGTTACCGGTTATTTATACGAAGCAGAATTGTTGCGAAGCCAGGAACCGGAATCGGGCGACTTTGAGGTGGAGATCGTTAAGGCCGATCCGCTATTTAATAAACTGCCGCAAAAGTTTAAAGTGAGGCAAATGCACAACGACTCGATAACTTTGCCCAACGATTTTGAATTGCTGGTTACTTCGGCAAGCTGCAAAAACCAATTGATGAAACACAAAGACAAACCCTTATACACCTGCCAGTTTCACCCGGAGTTTTATAACCACAAGCTTATCTGGAATTTTATATCGCTTTGTAAGTAGTTCTCATAATAAGTCAGTTTTGTTTCAACTTATTTCAGGACGAGACATTTCAATAAAAAAAGCCATCCGCATAACACGAATGGCTTTCTGAATTGATTGATAATAAATTAAAATTATTTTTTAATGTCTTTGAACGTTGCTCCCTGCGAATGAACGGCATTTACTGCACGACCTGATGGATCGGCATTACCCTGAAATGAAGCATCCCACTCAATAGCAGCAGCAGTGCTACATGCAATTGAAGCCTCAGACGGCACGCATGCTGCAGCAGCATCAGAAGGGAAATGTTCGCTGTAGATTTCGCGGTATACATATTCTTCTTTGTTCCTTGGAGGATTAACAGGAAAACGATATTTTGCATTTTTCATCATTTCATCACTCACCTTATCTTCGGCAATTTGTTTCAGTGTATCAATCCAGCCGTAACCAACACCATCAGAGAATTGCTCTTTCTGGCGCCATGCCACTTCCTCGGGCAGGTATTTGGCAAAACCTTCGCGCAGACAGTGTTTTTCCATTTTTCCATCCTTGGCCATTTTGGCTTCCGGGTTAAAACGCATTGCCACATCAACAAATTCTTTATCGAGGAAAGGCACACGACCTTCAACCCCCCATGCGGCCAACGATTTATTGGCACGTAAACAGTCATACAAATTCAAACGGCTAACTTTACGTACGCTTTCTTTGTGGAATTCTTCAGCATTTGGTGCCTTGTGGAAATACAGGTATCCGCCAAAAATCTCGTCGGCGCCCTCGCCGGTAAGTACCATTTTAATTCCCATCGATTTAATCACACGCGAGATCATATACATTGGCGTTGATGCCCGCACAGTGGTTACATCGTATGTTTCAATATGGTAAATTACATCTTTAATAGCATCCAGTCCTTCCTGGATTGTATAATGAATTTCGTGATGAACAGTTCCGATATGATCAGCAACTTTACGTGCAGCTGCCAGGTCGGGCGAACCTTCCAGTCCAATTACAAACGAGTGTAACTGTGGCCACCAGGCATCTTTCTCGCCACCATCTTCAATGCGTTTCGATGAGAATTTTTTTGCCAGTGCCGAAGTAATCGATGAGTCAAGTCCTCCTGAAAGTAATACTCCATAAGGAACATCAGACATCAACTGGCGCTGTACCGCATCTTCAAGGGCTTGCGACAATTCTTCAACATTTGCAGGATTATCTTTTACGTTATCAAATTCCTCCCATTCGCGAACATACCATTTTTTAATCTCACCATCTTTACTGTACAAGTAATGTCCCGGAGGGAATTCTTCTATCTTGGTACAAAATCCTTCCAGCGACTTCAACTCCGATGCCACATAGTAATTTCCCCATTTGTCCCATCCCTGGTACAAGGGAATAATACCAATATGATCACGCCCGATCAAATAAGCATCGTTCTCCTCATCATAAAGAGCAAAGGCAAAAATCCCGTTCATTTCATCCAGGAACTTTTCCTTTTTATCGTTATACAAAGCCAGGATCACTTCGCAATCCGATCCGGTTAAAAAATCATATTTTCCATCGTAGCGTTTTCTCAGTTCACGATGATTATATATCTCTCCATTTACTCCTAAAATTAGTTTCCCGTTTTTACTGTACAATGGCTGTCCTCCCGATTCCGGGTCAACAATTGATAGACGCTCATGAGCAATTATTGCTTTTTCGCCACAATAAATACCCGACCAGTCTGGTCCGCGGTGACGAACTTTTTTACTCATCATCAGCACCTGAGGGCGGAGATCCTCTGCTTCAACTTTTAAATCAAATGCTCCAACAATTCCACACATATTCGTAAATTTTCTTAGCTGTCAAATATTTTGTGTCAAAAATAATCACTTTGTCAATACTGCAAAATTATTATTGACAAATTTCTACCTAAATTAACATTTATCTATCTTTTTAGGGCTTTAACAGCAATTAATAAAACATTTTAATAATCCCAAATTGTACAAACACCCCCTTCTGAGCAAGGCATGTTCCTCATGTTTTATTTCTTTTTTCATTTACCCCCTAAAAAATGATAGCATAGCGATTAAAAAAAGGATATATTTTCACAACACACCCTAACAGAGATCATAGATAAAAAGTTTTAACAAACACCCCTGTATTAATCAAACTGTTAACAAATCGGCAACATTTATGACAATTCATTTGCCGGCAAGTAGCTATTTTTTCGAATATGAAAGAAAATTACTTCGCTTTGGCCCGATATATTAGTAGCCAAAGGTTTAGAAATAGTTGATTTGCAGCTACAAAAATCGAATTTGAATGTTATCTCCAACCTGCTCAAAATTGTAGGCCCCCTCGCGCAGCAATTCGCCTTTACGTTTTTCGGTCTCATTTTTAAGGTTGGCGAAAATGTTTGCAGCATCTTTTTCAACACAGTCTTCATGAAAGTAACAATGTAGTTTATCGGTACTTTCCTCGTTAAACTGTACAATAAATGCACCGTGCTCCGGAAAAACAAGGTCTTCATAAGCATAGCTAATATCTAATCCGGTTGCTTCGTTTACAATTTGCCTAACGGCTTCCAGGTCTCTGTAATTCATAGTATAAAATTTTTGTCCGAATTCAGCTGTTCCGTTCTTCGGTATCAATTAATAATTATAAGGATAAAAACCACATGCGTATCTGCTGATACACTTCGGCCTGCTCGTAGGTCTGGCATTTTACCAACTGCATATTTATGGCATCGTCGAACTCTACCTCGGTAAAACCTTTTTCTTCCAGCAAGCTTTCTTTCGACGGGGCCCGGTAACAAGCTTTCCGAAAATCGCTTTCGGAAGTTGCCCGCTTTACAAATTTTATTGCTTTATCGATTGCCATAAGCTACTAGTTTTTACATGATGTTGAACTGCATGAATTACAACCACTCTCGCAGCCCCACAATTCGCGTGCTGCCTGCGAGGTAAAAGATTCCAATTGATTTTGAGTAAAAAAGCTGATGTTTTCCTGTACATTTCTGCCGCGTGCTTTTAATACTGAAAAACCATTTCGCGTAAATATTTGCAAAACCATGGGTGGAATATATCCGCTGATAATGGTATTTATTTGCAAACGTTTTAACTCGTGGGTAAGATCGCCCGGATTTGGACTAATTTCTGAAGTCTCTTTCCACTCAAACGCCTTCGACTCTGAGTCGTAGATACACACCAGTTTTGCATTATGAAAACCTCGTGCGATTTTCTCACTTCCTGTTTCTTTTCCGGCAACGGGTAATAGCACTCTCATATCCTGCACATTTAAATTGTTTGGCGTAAACCGGGCAAATGAAATACCAAAAAAACCAGACTCCTGAAAACCAGTTATTTGAAAAATTCACCCCCCAGCCCAACATTTCTTTTTTGTAAGAAAAATGTGGCGATCCTACAAAAATGTAGTGTTTTCTGCTTCCGACAAGCTTTACTAAAAAGTTCTTGGGTAGACGTACATTTTTCGAAACTCACATAGAAATAAAACAATTGAAATTTGATTAACTTTATGGTAGGAGATTAATCGTATGAAAAAACATGTAATTGTAACCGGAGGCGCCCAGGGAATTGGCAAACACCTGGTTGTTGATATACTGAATAACAATTATGCAGTATCGGTTTTCGAAATTAACGAAGAAGCCATTGCTGAATTTCGAGAGGAATTTACCGATGAAACAGTTCAGGTTTATCATGTAGATGTGGCCGATGAGAAATCGGTTGAGGTGGCGGTTAATGAATCGATGAACCAACACGGAAACATTTATGCACTAATAAACAATGCAGCAATTAGCATCGATAAAACTATGGAGGAACTTTCTTTTGATGAGTGGAACAAAGTAATTGGCACCAATCTTTCCGGCGCTTTTTTGTGCTCGAAATATGTATCGCCTTTTATGAAGCCATATGGTGGAAGAATTATCAACATGGCCTCAACACGGGCGTTACAATCGGAGCCGAATACTGAGGCGTACTCTGCCAGTAAAGGAGGAATTCTGGCACTTACACACGCACTGGCAGCAAGTCTTGGCCCCCAAATAAAAGTTAACGCCATCAGCCCCGGTTGGATCGATGTATCGGCGTCAAAAAAGCGCTCCCTCGCCCAACAGGAAAAACTAACACACGAAGACCATGCACAACATCCGGCAGGGCGCGTTGGGAAAGCCGAAGATATAGCCGGGATGGTTCTTTTCCTGTTAAAAAAGGAGAATGATTTTATTACGGGACAGAATTTTGTAATCGATGGCGGAATGACTAAAAAAATGATTTACGTTTAGCTTTATTTCGCCGTAAGAGTAACCTCGTACAAACCATCTGTATCCTTGTATGTAAAATTGGCTTTCATATGATTGGCAATTGTTATTAAGAGTCCATCTGAGCAAACCAGAAACTCATTGTACGAGATTCCATAAGCCGGTCCCTGTTTAAAAAGCTTATTCATATTGCTCATCGTAAAGCGTATCATTTTTTCGTTTTGCTCAATAATCTTCATTTCGCTGTACGGATTCACTCCTTTCAAAATAAACATGATCTGATTTACAAAGAATGAGAATCCTGCTTCCGGATCCCAAAACACCTTAAACTGGTTTCCAATATATTTGCCATACGCTTCAGGTGAGACATCTTTTTCTTTAGCCATGTTCAATCCTGCTGCAAAGTATGCCACAACATGGTTATAAAGCACTTCCTTTTCCTGTTCCGGAGTAAGTTGAGGAACTGTAAATGATTCCTGAGCACAAAGTGTAGAGACGGACAATAATCCCGCAAAAATGATAGTCAGAATTTTCATAAGTGTGGTTTAAAATTGAAATTGGTACTAAGAAACCCGCCCTGCGCGCTACAGGACGAGTCTCATGTTGCGATTTTTTATAAACATGGAGAAATACGTAATACATTAGCAAAAGGTTATACTGCTGAATAATTTCAGCTCTTATTTCTTTGTAATACCGAATCCCAATCGTTCAGTATTTTTATATGAAGGTATGGTTGAAAATGGAAATGGAGGCTCACCGGTATTCACACACTGTACTAAAATCAGTTGAGGCCAGTCGTTGAAGATACCTATTTCTTCACCGTCACTGTTGTACCACACGCCTTCAATAAGCTCATCATCAGAATTTGCTGCAACCATTTTCTGGAATTGCGACCAGCTTTTTCCGTTTGCATCCACTCCGCTGTATTTAAAAGTTATCCAGGCATCCGACCCAATCCATTCGTCCAGGCTTGCAGGATAAACACCTTCTTTCGAAATCAATGCTTCATTCCAGTGCATAAGCAAATTAACGTCTCTTAAATACCAGGCAATACTCCACAAGTCATACATAAGGTCACCGGGATCGGCCGGAGTAATCTCTTCATCTACACCCCTGTACGGTGTTGTATGAGACCATTGAGCAAATGCATACAAATTATCTCCAACAATGGCATTATAAAAACTTCCTTTAAAAAAATGTGCATTCCAGTTATAACCGTATTCATCAACTCCGGTTATCTTTTCATTTCCTTTGTTTCCACTTTTTAATGGGGTGTTGTCAACTGGTTCTTCAACAAAGTCTTTTTCGCATCCGGCAAATGCCAGTGCTATTGCTAATAGTAGAATTATTTTTTTCATGATTTATTTTCTTAATAATTATGATAGATTTACTTCGGCCACCATGTACAATAAAAAGTATATTCTCCTGTTACTGCATTCCATTGCATGTGTGTAAGTAACCCATCTTTTCCAATTACTCTAAATATCACAAGGTTACCAATGCTTTCAACATATACAAACCTGTATTTATCCTGTGTAGTTTGTCCGGTCATTTCACCAAATTGTACATTCCAGTGTTCCTTGTTGTTGTTAACAACATGGTTCCATGTTACAGTTCCAACAAGATTTTCTCCTGCACACATACATGCAATTGTTACTTCTTCAGTAACTTTCTCGGATTTAGATTGTGAATTTTCGCTCTGCGCCCTTGAGATAAAAGAAAAGGCGCAGACACTAATAATTAATAGAATAATCTTTAGTTTTTTCATGACAATTAGTTTTAAAGTTTATGCTACAAAGGTCACCTGAAAAGGCTTTTACAACTTATCAGCGATGAAGCATAAACTTTAAAAATTGGCGCAGGAATTTCAATTTTGAAGCATCAGACATTCAGTTGTCAAGAATCGGGGAACTGTTAATCCGGAATTGTTACACCCAGTTCATCCGCAAGGGTAATATATCGTTCATCGTTTTTTACCCTGCCGAAAACAGGATGGAGCATTAACACAGGCAGGTCTTCGTTTCGGTATTCGTAGGCAATATCGAGGTAATCAAGAGCACCTTGTTTACGATCAACAAGTAAGTGAGCCATAGCAATAATCGGAGGATTTGAGCAATATAATTTATCACCCGCGGTAAATTTTGTCAGAATAAAATCTACGGAATGATTGAAATCGTTGACCTCAAAAAACTCGGCCATATCGGTATTCCCCATTATCATATGAAGTTCTTTCCACGAGTTCTTTGCCATTTCATTATCTCCACTCATAAAGTAAGCAAATCCAATACCATCCCAGGCAAAGCTATATCGCGGATATAGTTCGAGCACTTTTTTAAACTGCTCAACCGACTTCTCATATTCGCCGGCGTACATATATCGCTCGGCCACCAAACAACCTATCCGGGCATTGAGCGGATCGTATTGTTCGGCAATCAATGCCTGCTGAACCGATTTCTTATGATTCCCTTTTATCAGGTAATAATCAGATAAAATCATATAACCATCCTTGTTGTTTGGATTCAATTTCAGGCCTTTTTCCGCCATCTCCTTCATGCCTTCCCAGTCCCAGTCAACCTTACGCATAATCATACCTTTAGTAATATAGGCTTCTGCCAAAGATCCATCCAGCTCAATGGCTTTATCTAATGCGGTATTTATAGCTTTTTGACTCTCTAACCTGTTTTGCAGCTTTTCTTCGTTATTGCCCGGAAACATTTTGTTCTTTGCCATATAAGCTTCCGCCAAACTGCAATAAGCAGGTGCAAAATCTGGATTGTTCGCGATTGATTCTTTTAAATAATTAATGGCCATACTAACCGCTTCGGGATTTTGTTGCTGCCAAAGTTGGTCCCCCCTCAGATACAATTCCTGTGCCTTTGGATCAGCATCCTTTATTTCACGCGTGTCACTTTCCGGCATAACAGCCAGATTTATTTCTTCTGCAATGCGGCTTGAAATATCGCTGGAAACCCCTCTGATATCTGTGGCGTGACTATCGTATTTATTGGCCCACAAATGCCGTTCCTGCGGAAAAGGTTCGATTAACTGAACGATGACGCGTAAACTGTCTGCTCCGTAAATTATTGATCCTTCGAGTAAAAGATCGACACCCAGTTTTTCTGCAATTTCGGAATAGAGTTTTACTGAATCCCTGAACAACATTGCCGATCCCCTGGAAATGACACGTAACTCCTTAAAACGCGACAATTCAAGTGTAATGGCATCGGTTAGTCCCATCGAAAGATATTCCTTGTCTTTGTTCTCTGATAAATCAAGCAAAGGTAGTACTGCAATTGAAGCATACTGATTTTCAGCACCTGAAGTCTTTGCCGACCTCGATCCCCAATAACCAAAAACTGCGGTAACAATAATAAACAACAGAAATAAACCAGCCACTCTCAATCGGTTTCGTGAAATGGGAATCTGCCTATTTTCCTGCTCTTCTGATTCTCCGGTTTCTGCACGTTTTTTATAATCGCCGGGTGTACAACCATATTTATCGTGAAAACATTTATTAAAATACGACGGACTACTAAAGCCAACTTTATAGGCAATCTCGGAGACTGTATGATCGTCATTTTCGATAAGTGAAATGGATTCTTCCAAACGAATGTCGCGAATAAACTTGTTGGCAGATTTGCCGGTAACCGACTTGATTTTGCGAAGAAATTGCGAACGGCTCAATCCCATTTCGCTAGCCAATTCACTTACACCAAATTTATCATTCTCCAGGTTATTGAGGATAAATTGTTTGGCTTTATTAATGAAAAGCTCAGGCATAAGGCTCAATTCGTTTTGGTTTTCGAACGTATCACAAACACTTAAATATACGATTTTTACAACACATTGAAAAACAATTACCTAAACCAACCTTTTACTACAAAATAGTTTCGAACGTATGTAAATTTACGATGAATGCCGAGTACGTTATTTCACGACCAGAAGTTAATCTTCTCTTATTAATGTGAAGTTTCCGTAATAGTCTTCTATTCCATAAAGTTCAACAAATAACTGATCTTCGTGAATATAGCCTTTAACTTCCTGTATTCTTCCGGATTTTGTTTGAAAGGTAAAACAGAGCTGATTCCCAATCATTTTCAAGTTATTAACCTCGTAATACTCCCCCTCTTCGGCCTGCGAAACAACAGCAGAAACAGCATTCCCTGTCACTTCAAATTTTAATAAAAAGTTCAGGCCATCATTTGCAGAAGGTATACTTTTCCATGTTCCCTTAAAAAAATGGTTGGCACTGTCGCGATACGAATCGGTATGATTTACAATTCGTTTTGTAAACCCGGCACCGCTTAGTTCGCCATGTGTATAAAAATCTTCTGGTAGAACTGGCAGTAATTCAGTGCGGATAAAATGGCGCATAATACTTTTGGAATAGGGATTAAATAACAACAGAACATTGCCATTAAAGCTTGTGGCAATATTCAGCACCTGCGCCGGTTCCTTATTGCTAAAATCAATTTCGTCCATTATCAGAGTCTTTCTTCCAGGATTAATACGGGTTCGAAAATGAACCGTCCGATCTTGGGCATCGAACAGGATTGACCACTCAGGATCGCCGAAAACACGTAAAGTTTTCAGCATATAAAAACCATATTCAACCGGATCATCTTCTTTTTTGAAGTTATCGATCATTACCGCCGTACGCACAAAACGAGGCACATTCGGATCTGTTTCGTCGGGCTGATACTCGCCACCAAATCCACGGAAATATTTTAACAGTTCCAACTCACGATCATACGGCGAATTAAAAAGTGCCGGAACAGGCATTTCATCTCCGGTGTGCACTACCACTTTGCCATTTATAAACGCAATTGCTGCCGTATTTCCCTCGGCATCGCCCACAAAGAAATGCCAGCTCCAGCCATCAATCTCAAATCCTGATGCACTGCGGATAGCCTCTTCAGTAGTCGAGAAATTATCGAGAATGTACTGCATCCAGTTCATTTGGTTGAGTTTGGGCAGACTATCGTTTTTCGGGTAATCAGCCTCTTCATTCATCTCCCAAATAAACAACCCCGCTTCGTTCATTCCGCCATCCGGGAAATCTTTTCCGAAATTGTTAAAGGTCACCGATCCGTAGCGCGAAATCCAGGTATGCGAGGAAGGATTCACCCCCGCTCGTGTAATGATTTCACTCCATGTTCGGCCTGTTTTAAACATGCCTCGTTTGTTAATAAACACCAGCCCCGGCACACCAAAATCGCCTTCGTCGAGGTTGTGCCCATAGATTAGGATTTTGCCCTTTTGCAATTTAAAAGTTGAGGATGCCAGAACGCCCTTGTATTGCGGCAGAAATAGAAACAAGGAAGTAACAAACAGCGCAATTATAGTTTGTAGAATTCTCACTTTTCCCGCCATTAAAATATTTGTTTTTATAACGCGTAAATCCTTTGGTGGTTACGCTTGTCTGTTTAAACAAATAACAAATGTGGCTTGTTCGACTATCTTTTGAGAATACTCCCAAGGCTTATTCAATTCATTATTCTTGTGTTGGGAGACTACCAAAACAAAAGCCACCCTCTGTCAACTGACAGAAAGTGGCTTTATTATTTTCTTGCTAAAAGCTAATAGCTTGTGGCTCGTAGCTTGTTATTGCATTTCAAATTTATAATCGCCCATGTCGCTTAATTCCGATGCACGGATAAACTCGGCATGTGCTTTCACCTGTGCTTTTGCAAAAGCGATGTAGTTTTTGGTCGATTTCAGGAACGAAGCCTCGCGGTTAGTATCCAGTAACAACAGGTAACTCATAATAATGTGGCCTGCCATTTCAACCAAACGACGTGCGTGGAAATCAACAAACTCGTTGTCGCCAGGCGCAGTTACCTTCTTCACTGCTTCTTCGTAATCGGCAGTTAGAATAATCAAGGTACGTTTCAGGTATTCCAAAGTTGGCGAAACCTTTTCAGCTTCGTATGCACGAATCTGGTTGAGATAACCACCTGTAGTTACACCACGGATGGCAGCAACAACCTGCAACTGTGTTGTACCTTCGTAAATCGAGGTAATACGTGCATCGCGATAGATACGCTCAACCGGGTAGTCTTTCATAAAGCCCGATCCACCATGAATCTGAACCGCATCGTAAGCCAGCTGGTTGCTGTATTCGCTCGCCATTCCTTTTACAAGCGGAGTAAAGATATCGGCCAAACGCTGGTACTTTTTCATTTCGTCGCGCTCTTCTTTCTCCAGTTTACGTTCTTCGGCAATGTGCATGTATGTTTTGTACATATCAACAAAACGCGAAGTTTCGTACAATAAAGTACGCGACGCATCTAGTTTAGCTTTCATCAGCGAAAGCATTTCGTAAACAGCCGGGAATTTAATAATGGCCTTACCAAACTGCATCCGTTCTTTGGCGTATGCCATTGCCTCGCGGTAAGCAGCTTCGCAAACGCCTACCGACTGCGCTGCAATACCCAAACGAGCACCATTCATCAACGCCATTACATATTTGATCAAGCCCATTTTACGCGAGCCAACCAATTCGGCCGGAGCATCTTTGAATACCAGTTCGCAGGTTGGCGAACCAATGATACCCATTTTATGCTCGATACGACGAACGGTTACTCCACCCGATAGTTTGTCGTAAATAAACATTGACAAACCACGTCCATCTGATGTTCCGGGTTCCGAGCGGGCCAAAACAAGCGAAATTTCGCCATCGCCATTAGTGATGAAACGTTTTACACCATTCAGTAACCAAACTTGTTTTTCCTCATTCCAGGTGGCTTTTAACTGCACCGCCTGAAGATCGGAACCTGCATCCGGCTCGGTTAAGTCCATTGCCATGGTGTCGCCGTTGCAAACACGTGGCAGATACTTTTCTTTTTGCTCTTCCGAAGCAAATTCGTTAATGGTTTCGGCACAGTCCTGCAAACCCCAAATGTTTACAAAACCGGCATCGGCCCGCGATACAATATCGGCAGCCATAATATAAGGCACAATCGGGAAATTCAAGCCTTCGTACTTGTAAGGCAACGACATTCCCATTAATCCGGCCTGGTTCAGTGCTTTGATATTCTCTTCCGTTCCGCGGGCATATTTTACATGTCCGTCAATAACTTCCGGTCCTTCAGCATCAATACTTTCCGCATTCTCCGAAACTATGTTACCGCAAATCTCGCCTACAACATCCAGTACACGATCGTAACTGTCAATTGCATCTTCGTAATCCAGTGGCGCAAAATCAAATTCATCCTTGAAAGTATATTCACGTTCTTTCAACCGAACGATCTCTTTCATTAAGGGGTGATTCAGGTGAAATTTTAACTCGCTGTTATCTGTATAATAATTTGCCATTTTTTACAATTTTAAGTCGTGACTACTTGCTGTTCTTTTTATAATACTTGATCATTTTAGGAATGATCTCTGCCACATCTCCGGTAATTACATAGTCGGCTATGGAATTGATAGGAGCTTCAGGATCAGTATTGATCGCGATGATCTGTGCTGATTCTTCCATTCCCGCACGGTGCTGAATTTGCCCCGAGATACCACACGCAATGTACAGTTTCGGACGAACGGTAATTCCGGTTTGCCCAATCTGACGATCGTGACCTGCCAGACCTGAATCGACAGCAGCACGTGATGCGCCAACTTCGCCACCCAACACTTCTGCCAAATCATAAAGCAGTTTGAAGTTCTCTTTCGAGCCTACACCATAACCACCGGCAACAACAATAGGTGCACCTTTAACGTTCACTTTGCTTTTTTCCATGTGGCGCTCAATAATCTCAACAACAAAATCTTCGTCGTTTACATATTTTGCCACATCAAGTGCAACTACTTTTCCTTTGTATTTCGGATCAAGAATCTCTTTTTTCATTACCCCCTCGCGCACGGTTGCCATTTGCGGACGGCAATCAGGATTGATAATGGTTGCAATGATGTTTCCTCCAAATGCCGGACGAATCTGGTACAGGAGGTTTTCATATTTCTTGTCTTGTTTTTTATCGTAATGATCACCAATAACAAGGCTGGTACAGTCGGCAGTTAAACCGCTGTGCAGTGCTGATGATACCCGTGGTCCTAAATCACGACCAATCGATGAAGCTCCCATAAGAGCAATCTGCGGCTTTTTCTCCTTAAACAGGTTCACCACTATCGAAGTGTGTGGTAAGGTCTGGTATGGATATAAACGCTTGTCATCGGCAAGATAAAGTGTATCTACACCGTACGGTATCACCTGTTCTGCAACTTTATCAAGCTTGTGCCCAATAGCAATGGCTTCCAATTTACAGTTTAATTCGTTTGCCAGTCCACGTCCTTTGGTTAATAATTCCTGACTAACATCAGCTACGTGGCCATCTTCTATTTCGCAATAAACAAATACGTTGCTCATTTCTTCAAATTTTAAATTTCATTTAATGGCCTTAGCCAATTGTGTGACTCTTAATTAATTCAACCATCATAGCTTCAATCTCGTTGTCGGCCGCAGAAATTACTTTAGAATCTTTTGCCTGAAGAACGACATTCTCCACCGTTTTAACTTTGGTTGGCGAGCCGGTAAGACCAAGCTGCGATGCGTCGGTTTCGATATCGTTAACGGTCCATTCCTGAATCATCAGGTCAGGGTGTTCGTTATACAATGCAGTATAGTCTTCATTTTCCTTTTGAAGTTCGGTAACTGTTCTTGCCTTTTTGAATTTCATGATCCGTTTGGCATTACGCGCACGGCAATCAGGAGCTGAGCCGTTAACAGTCATTACCAATGGCATCGGACATTTTGCTGTTTCAACACCATTCTCTAAGCGGCGTTTTACGGTAACCGATTTGTCTTTTACCTCCAGCACCTCTTCAACATACGTTATTTGCAACATACCGAGCTTTTCGGCCACCTGAGGGCCAACCTGGGCAGTATCACCATCAATAGCCTGACGACCTGCAATGATCATATCAATTTTACCCATTTTTTTCAACGCCTGTCCAATGGCATACGATGTTGCCAAAGTATCCGATCCGGCAAAAGCACGGTCGGTTAGCAAAATACCACCGTCGGCACCTCGATATAAACCTTCGCGAATAATATCGGCAGCCCTTCCCGGCCCCATGGTTAAAATATTGATTTTTGATTCAGGAAACTGATCTTTTATGCGCAATGCTTGTTCCAGGGCATTCAAATCCTCGGGATTAAAGATAGCAGGAAGCACAGCCCTGTTTATCGTCCCGTCAGCCTTCATAGCATCTTTCCCAACATTTCTGGTGTCGGGAACCTGCTTCGCCAAAACAATAATGTTATAAGCCTTCATTCAATAAGATTTTTGTAGATTGATATATATTTATTTTATTTTTTTCGATCTATTGCCGAAGATTTTAGCTACTCCTGCAATTTGAAAGCTAACAAATATAGAAATCGGCGTAAAACTAACCAAAGAGATTAGGACTCTGAGACCTTTAATGTTTGTTAAAAAGCAGAGCAGTCAAGGCATTCAGCACTCAAGCACCCGTCCAAACGCAATACTGACAATGCTTTAAAACAATCAACCTCAATATTCCAAAATTCTGTGCGGAGAAAGTGGCAATTAATTTAAAACCATTTTAATTAAAAACAGAAGGTTTTAGGGTGTTCTCAGGCGTTTCAACCAGCCATTTTTGTTACAAAAAGCGAAGTGATGTGATTTTTATATCTTCTTTCGTTTTCGATGCTTTGCCGTTCTTCTCCCAAGAGGAGGTTTTACTTCAAACAATAGGTGCTTTTATTCAAGCCAAAACACAAAGTTTTCAAACGGTTAAGGAACATCAACAGCATCATTCTTAATAAGAATGCCCAATTAACCGATTGCTGTATATCGATTATTTTATTACCTTCATCGGCGGATTTCAAACCAAATCTAACCAAATTAATTCAGAAAGCCGGTTAGTTTATTACGGGCCGGTTTTTTTATGCGCTTGCAATCTTCCTTTTGTAATTCTTATAGACTTCAAAATATCGTCAGGACATTGCGATTCCATTTTCAGTCTATCGGCATTTACCAATAATGATACAAAAAAAGAGGAACCACTAATGATTCCTCTTTTTATTATGCTTGTAAATTACTAAGCCTGAGCTGTAGGTCCACCAAAATTCATTGGTGGCAAATTCGGATCGTTACCTGAATTAACGTTTTTAATCGGGCCATGCTGTGCTTCAAATTTAGCCACATTATCTTGCAAAGCCATTAACAAACGTTTGGCATGTTCCGGTGTAAGAATAATCCTCGATTTTACATTCGCTTTTGGAATACCTGGCATAATGCGTACAAAATCAACTACAAATTCAGAAGTTGAGTGAGTAATAACGGCAAGGTTCGAATAGGTTCCCTGAGCTACTTCCTCGTTCAATTCAATATTTATCTGTTGCGATTTATGCTTTTTATCTTCCATAGTAATCCTTATTTAATCCGAATGTCTCATATCAACCAACCTGTCGTATTCTGATTTAGAACCAACAACAAGGTTTTTGTATTCTTTCAATCCGGTACCTGCCGGTATCAGGTGACCACAAATTACATTCTCTTTCAGTCCGTCAAGGTAATCCATTTTACCGTTGATCGCGGCTTCGTTAAGAACTTTTGTTGTTTCCTGGAACGATGCTGCAGACAACCAGCTGCGTGTTTGCAAGGCCGCTCTTGTAATACCCTGAAGAATCTGGCTTGATGTTGCAGGGATTGCGTCCCTCGACTCCACCAATTTTTTATCTTTTCTTCGGAGTTGCGAGTTCTCATCTCTCAAACGACGTGCAGAAACGATCTGTCCGGCTTTCATCCCTTCAGCATCTCCCGGCTCAACTACAACTTTTTTGTTGTAGATCCAGTCGTTTTCAGACATGAATTCGTTTTTGTCTACAATCTGCTTTTCAAGGAAACGAGTATCACCCGGATCAACGATTTCGACTTTACGCATCATCTGACGGATGATAATCTCGAAGTGTTTATCGTTAATTTTTACCCCCTGCATACGGTACACATCCTGAACTTCGTTCAAAATGTATTCCTGAACAGCAGTTGGCCCTTTAATTGCAAGAATATCAGAAGGAGTTGTTGCTCCGTCAGATAAAGGTATACCTGCTCTGATGTAGTCGTTTTCCTGTACAAGGATCTGTTTCGACAGCGGTACAAGATATTTCTTCACATCGCCGTTTTTAGTGGTTACAATGATCTCGCGGTTACCACGTTTGATCTTACCTAATGAAACTTCACCGTCAACCTCAGAAACAACGGCAGGATTAGATGGGTTACGTGCCTCGAATAACTCGGTAACACGTGGCAGACCCCCTGTGATATCGCCTGCTTTACCAGCAGCACGAGGAATCTTAACCAAAATCTTACCCGCTTTAACCTCTTGTCCGTTATCAACAGAGATGTGACCTCCAACCGGAAGGTTGTACGAGCGGATCATTTCACCGGCATCGTCCATAATCTTCAACGTTGGGTTTTTGGTCTTATCTTTTGTTTCGATAATTACGCGTTCGCTGTAACCGGTTTGTTCATCCGACTCCTGACGGAAAGTAATACCGTCGATCAGATTCTCAAACTCTACTTTACCGTCAAATTCAGTAATAATTACACCGTTAAATGGGTCCCAATCACAGATCATTGTTCCTTTACGGATTTCCTGACCGTTTTTCACATACAGTTTACAACCGTAAGGAAGAGGGTGTGTAGATAGCGGGATATTGGTGTTTTTATCGATAATCTTTAATTCGGCCAAACGACTTACTACCACCTCAACATCGTTTCCTTCGTCATCTTTGTACGATACCGAACGAAGCTCTTCAATCTCGCAGTATCCATCGTATTTCGATTCAACTGTTGACTGAGCTGAGATGTTACCGGCAATACCCCCCACGTGGAAGGTACGAAGTGTAAGCTGTGTACCTGGCTCTCCAATCGACTGTGCTGCAATTACGCCGGTAGCTTCACCTTTCTGAACCTTTTTGCCGGTTGCCAGGTTACGTCCGTAACACTTGGCACAAACACCAACTTTTGATTCACAGGTAAGTACCGAACGAATTTCAACGTTCTCAATTGGTGAGTCTTCGATTACCTTCGCAATCTCTTCAGTAATTTCTTCACCCGATTTGATGATTAATTCACCATTTAACGGGTGGAAAATATCGTGAACAGTAGTACGGCCGACAATTCTTTCAACAAGCGTGGCAACCACCTCTTCGTTATTTTTAACATCCGATGCAATTAACCCACGCAAGGTTCCACAGTCATCTTCCGAAATAATAACATCTTGAGATACATCAACCAAACGACGGGTTAAGTAACCCGCATCAGCTGTTTTAAGCGCCGTATCCGCCAAACCTTTACGAGCACCGTGAGTAGAGATAAAGTACTCCAGTACCGAAAGACCTTCTTTAAAGTTTGCAAGAATCGGGTTTTCAATAATCTGAGAACCTGTAGAGCCAGACTTTTGTGGTTTTGCCATCAAACCCCTCATTCCGCACAACTGGCGAATCTGCTCTTTAGAACCCCTCGCTCCGGAATCAAGCATCATATAAATTGAGTTGAATCCCTGACGGTCGGTACTAATTGTTTTCATTACCGAATTTGTCAGCTTAGAGTTTGCATGTGTCCAAATATCAATAACCTGGTTGTAACGTTCGTTATTGGTAATGAAACCCATGTTATAGTTGTTGATTACCTCTTCAACTTCCTTATAACCGTTACCAACAATTTCTGCTTTATCCTCAGGAATGATAACGTCGCCAAGGTTGAACGACAGACCACCACGGTATGCCATTGTATAACCCAGGTTCTTAATATCATCAAGGAATTTAACTGTAATTGCATTACCGCTCTTATTAAATACGTCGGTAATAATGCTACGTAACGATTTTTTAGTCAAAATCTGGTTAACATAACCTGCTTGGCGTGGTACATTTTCGTTGAAAAGAACACGACCTACAGTTGTTTCAATGATGTGGTTAAAATACTCACCATTCTCATCAATATCTTCAACTTTTACTTTTATTACAGCGTGAAGATCAATTGCCTTTTCTTCGTAAGCAATCGTTACTTCTTCTGCTGAATAGAAAGTCATTCCTTCACCGCGACTACCTTTACGTGCCTTAGTCATATAATACAGCCCCAGAACCATATCCTGCGATGGTACCTGGATAGGTGCACCGTTAGCAGGGTTAAGCAGGTTGTGTGAAGCAAGCATTAACAACTGAGCTTCCAAAATTGCAGCATTACCTAATGGTAAGTGTACCGCCATCTGGTCACCATCGAAGTCGGCGTTAAAACCGGTACATACCAATGGGTGCAGCTGAATTGCTTTTCCTTCAATAAGAACAGGCTGGAATGCCTGAATTGACAGACGGTGCAGAGTAGGTGCCCTGTTCAACATTACAGGGTGTCCTTTTAGCACGTTTTCAAGAATCTCCCAAACTACAGGATCTTTTCTGTCAACGATTTTCTTTGCCGATTTCACTGTCTTTACAATACCTCTTTCAATCAGTTTACGGATTACAAAAGGTTTGTAAAGTTCAGCAGCCATATCTTTTGGAATACCGCATTCGTGAATCCTTAATTTAGGACCAACAACGATTACCGAACGTGCCGAATAGTCAACACGTTTACCCAAAAGGTTTTGACGGAAACGACCTTGCTTACCTTTCAAACTGTCAGACAGTGATTTTAAAGCGCGGTTGTTTTCTGTTTTAACGGCATTAGATTTTCTTGAGTTATCGAATAACGAATCCACAGCTTCCTGCAACATTCGTTTCTCGTTTCTTAAAATTACCTCAGGAGCTTTAATCTCGATCAATCGTTTCAAACGGTTGTTACGGATAATAACTCTTCGGTACAGGTCATTCAAATCTGACGTTGCGAAACGACCACCATCAAGCGGCACTAACGGACGCAAATCAGGAGGAATTACAGGCACCACCCTAACAATCATCCATTCCGGACGGTTAAGGTTTTTGCTTGCTCTGAACGCCTCAACAACCTGCAGACGTTTTAACGCCTCGTTTTTACGCTGCTGCGATGTTTCAGTATTTGCTTTATGACGCAATGTGAATGACAATTCATCCAACTCCAAACGGCTAAGAATATCAAACAGCGCCTCAGCACCCATTTTTGCGATAAACTTGTTTGGATCGTCGTCATCAAGGAATTGATTTTCTTTTGGAAGTGTATCCAGAATATCCAGATATTCTTCTTCTGTAAGGAAATCTAATTCTTTAACACCATCCTGATGTTTTACACCAGCCTGGATAACAACATAGCGTTCGTAATAAATAATGGTATCCAGCTTTTTGGTAGGTAAACCAAGCAGGTAACCAATTTTGTTAGGCAACGATTTGAAATACCAAATGTGAGCTACCGGAACCACCAGTGAAATGTGTCCCATACGCTCACGACGTACTTTCTTTTCGGTTACTTCAACACCACAACGGTCGCAAACGATACCTTTATAACGGATACGTTTGTATTTTCCACAGTGACATTCGTAGTCTTTTACCGGTCCGAAAATACGCTCACAAAACAAACCATCACGTTCTGGTTTATATGTTCTGTAGTTAATTGTTTCTGGCTTCAGTACTTCACCAAACGATCTTTCCAGAATTTCTTCAGGAGACGAAAGGCTTACTGAAACTTTTGAGAAACTAGTTTTTGCTTTATTATCTTTTTTGAATGCCATAATTCAAATTAACTATCAAATTAAAACTGCACCTAACTTATTCTACTCCATTCTAACGCTCAGACCAAGTCCGCGTAGTTCGTGAAGTAGTACATTCAGCGATTCAGGAATTCCCGGTTGTGGCATTGGCTCACCTTTCACAATCGATTCGTAAGCTTTTGCACGTCCCATTACGTCGTCTGACTTAACGGTAAGAATTTCCTGAAGTATGTGAGAAGCTCCAAATGCCTCTAACGCCCAAACTTCCATCTCACCAAAACGCTGACCACCAAACTGTGCTTTACCACCTAATGGTTGCTGCGTGATTAATGAGTAAGGTCCGATTGAACGGGCGTGCATTTTGTCTTCTACCATGTGGCCCAGTTTAAGCATGTAAATTATACCTACAGTTGCTGGCTGGTCGAATGGCTCTCCGGTTTCACCGTTAATCAAGCGTGTTTCTCCATAACGGGGAATACCAGCTTTATCGGTATATTCAGAAACCTCATCCAAACTCGCACCATCGAAAATAGGTGTTGAGAATTTCAAACCAAGCTCTTTACCGGCCCAACCTAGTACAGTTTCGTAAATCTGTCCAAGGTTCATACGCGATGGTACCCCAAGTGGGTTCAATACGATATCAACCGGTGTTCCGTCTGCAAGGAATGGCATATCTTCGGCACGCACCACACGCGAAACAATACCTTTGTTACCGTGACGTCCAGCCATTTTATCACCAATTTGCAGTTTGCGTTTTTTAGCAATATAAATTTTAGCCAACTGAATAATACCTGCAGGAAGCTCATCACCAATGGTTACGTTGTAACGCTCACGGCGAGAAACAGCCTCTGCTTCTTTTTGCTTCATAATGAAGTTGTTCACCGTTCTAAAAATCAGATCGTTTTTAGTTTTATCAGTGGTCCATTTTGAAGGATCGATATTCAGGTAATCCAGTTCCTGTAATTGCTTCAGTGTAAATTTAACGCCTTTCGGAATAAACTCTGTTCCGTAATAGTCTTTCACTCCCTGCGAAGTTTTACCATTAACCAAAGTGAACAACTTATCCTCTAATTTTATGCGAAGTACTGCAATATCTTTTTCCAGTTTCTCATCGATTTGATCGAGCAATGTTTTTGTTGCTTTACCTTTTTTGTCTTTCGCTACACGCGAGAACAATTTTTTATCGATAACAACACCTTTTAAAGATGGAGATGCTTTTAATGAAGCATCTTTTACATCACCGGCTTTATCACCAAAGATTGCACGTAAAAGTTTTTCTTCTGGTGAAGGATCAGATTCTCCTTTTGGCGTAATTTTACCAATAAGAATATCGCCAGGTTTTACGTTGGCTCCAACTCTAATCAAACCATTTTCATCCAGGTTACGAGTAGCTTCTTCACTTACGTTAGGAATATCAGAAGTAAATTCTTCAACTCCACGTTTTGTGTCGCGCACTTCCAAAGTGTATTCATCAACGTGTACCGATGTGAAAACATCTTCGCGAACGATACGCTCTGAAATTACAATCGCATCCTCGTAGTTATACCCCTGCCAAGGCATAAATGCCACCTGCAGGTTACGTCCAAGTGCCAACTCGCCGTTGTCGGTTGCATAACCTTCAGTAAGAATCTCACCTTCTGTTACGCGCTGACCTTTTACTACAATCGGTTTCAGGTCAACTGTAGTACCCTGGTTTGTTTTAGTATATTTTTGCAGATTATAAGTTACCACTTCAGGATCGAAGCTCACAAAGCGATCTTCTTCCGTCACATCGTAACGAACAATAATCTGTCTTGCATCAACAAATTCGATAACACCATCGGCTTCAGCACAAACCATTACTTCCGAGTCTTTGGCCACACTTGCTTCCAAACCTGTACCAACAATTGGAGCTTCAGGACGAAGCAGTGGGACAGCCTGGCGCATCATGTTCGACCCCATCAATGCACGGTTCGCATCATCGTGCTCAAGAAACGAAATAAGCGATGCAGCTACCGATGCAATCTGGTTAGGACCAACGTCCATCAGTTCAACCTCACCTGCGTCAACTACAGGATAATCACCATCTAAACGTGCTTTAACCTTATCGTTAACGAACTTACCATCTTCAGCAATTGGCGCGTTTGCCTGAGCAATAATTTTACCTTCTTCCTCTTCAGCAGTTAAGTAAACAGCACCTGTTTCTGACAAGTCAACTATTCCGTTTTCTACTTTTCGGTATGGTGTTGAAATAAACCCTAGAGGATTGATTTTGGCGAAAACACATAAAGAAGAGATCAAACCAATGTTTGGACCTTCAGGTGTTTCAATCGGACATAAACGACCGTAGTGTGTAAAGTGAACGTCACGAACCTCGAAACCTGCACGTTCACGCGACAGACCACCAGGACCTAAAGCTGACATACGACGTTTGTGCGTCATTTCGGCCAACGGGTTGGTTTGATCCATAAACTGCGACAATGCGTTTGTTCCAAAGAATGAGTTGATTACCGAAGACAATGTTTTCGAGTTAATCAAATCAATCGGAGTAAACACTTCGTTATCACGAACATTCATACGCTCGCGAATTGTACGTGCCATACGCGCCAAACCTACACCAAACTGGTTATACATTTGTTCGCCTACCGTACGTACCCTACGGTTACTTAAGTGGTCAATATCATCAACATCGGTTTTTGAGTTTACCAACTGAATCAGGTTTTTGATAATCTCAATGATGTCAACTTTTGTAAGGACACGATTTTCCATGTCCACATCGATTCCTAATTTTTTATTGATTCTGTAACGACCAACCTCACCAAGGTCGTATCTCTTATCCGAGAAGAACAGTTTATCAATAACGTCGCGAGCAGTAGCTTCATCGGGCGGTTCTGCGTTACGCAACTGACGGTAGATGTGAAGAACGGCTTCTTTTTCCGAGTTACATGGATCTTTTTGAAGCGTGTTGTAAATGATAGCAAAATCTTGCTGATTTTGATCTTCTTTGTGTAACAGAATGGTTTTTACACCCGATTCAAGAATTTCTTCAATGTGATCTTCTGCAATGTCTGTTTCACGATCAATAATTACTTCGTTACGCTCGATCGATACAACTTCACCGGTATCTTCATCAACAAAGTCTTCCACCCACGATTTTAGAACACGGGCAGCCAGTCTTCTACCGATTACTTTCTTTAAACCTGACTTCGAAACTTTTACTTCGTCAGCCAGATCGAATATTTCAAGAACATCTTTATCGCTTTCGTAGCCAATAGCACGCAATAAAGTGGTTACAGGTAATTTCTTTTTCCTGTCGATGTACGCAAACATCACACTGTTGATGTCGGTAGCAAATTCAATCCACGATCCTTTGAAAGGAATAATACGTGCCGAATATAATTTTGTACCGTTGGCATGTAAACTTTGACCAAAGAATACACCAGGCGACCTATGCAGCTGAGAAACAATAACACGTTCAGCACCATTAATAATAAAGGTACCTCTGTTTGTCATGTATGGCACAGTCCCTAAATACACATCCTGAACCACGGTATCGAAATCTTCGTGTTCCGGATCGGTACAGTAAAGTTTCAGTTTTGCTTTTAGCGGAACGCTAAACGTTAAACCACGTTCTATACTCTCGTCTATTGAGTATCGAGGAGGATCGACCTGGTAGTCGATAAATTCCAACACGAAATTATTTCGAGTATCCGAAATTGGAAAGTTTTCTTCAAAAACTCTGTATAAACCCTCGACTTTTCTTTTGTCAGGTGTGGTTTTTAACTGAAAAAAATCTTTAAATGATTTAACTTGTACTTCTAAGAAGTCAGGGTAATCAAACCTGGTTTGTGTTGAGGAAAAATTAATCCTCTCTTTTTTTGCTTGTACTGACATGCATTTATACAGGTTAATTATATAAAATATAAATACACAAAAAGGTCTAGAACCCAACTTGCGTAGGGTTCTAAACCGTATTACCTATAAATAGGTATTTTTGCTTATTTTACTTCAACTTCAGCTCCAGCTTCTTCTAACTGTGCTTTTAAAGCTTCAGCTTCGTCTTTCGAAACTTTTTCTTTAAGCGCTTTTGGAGCTTCATCTACAACTGCTTTGGCTTCTTTCAGACCAAGGCCAGTTAGTTCTTTAACGAGTTTAACAACTGCAAGTTTAGATCCACCTGCGGCTTTTAAGATCACGTCAAATTCAGTTTGTTCAGCAGCAGCCTCTTCGCCACCACCTGCAGCTGGTCCTGCAACTGCTACTGCAGCAGCAGCTGGTTCGATACCATATTCGTCTTTTAGAATACCAGCTAATTCGTTAACCTCTTTAACAGTCAAGTTTACTAACTCTTCTGCAAGCTGTTTTAAATCTGCCATTTTTATTTCTTTTTAAATATTATTTCAAAAAAATTATTCTTTTTCCTTCAGTGTATCAAGAACACCGTGAATTATATTACCACCAGACTGCAACTGTCCGAGAACAGTTTTCATTGGTGATTGTAACAGAGCAACAACATCAGCAATAAGCTCGTTTTTAGATTTAACGGCTATTAATGCCTCCAATTGGTCGGCACCCATGTAAATTGACTCTTCAACATAAGCAGCCTTTAATACAGGCTTTTTGTGCTTTTTAGCGAAGTCTTTAATCAATTTAGCCGGTGCATTACCGTTTGAAGAAAACATTACTGTGGTGTTTCCCTTAAGCGCATCAAAAATCTCTTCAGCCTCTTTAGCAGAGTTCTCAAGAGCTTTTCGTAGTAGAGTATTCTTAACAACAACCAGTTTTACATCTTGGCTGAAACATAGTCTCCTTAAATCACTGGTATTTTCAGCATTTAAGCCGGCAATGTCGGTCAGGTAAAAATGGTCGTATGAATCTATCTGTTCTTGTAACTGATTAATAATAACTTGTTTCTCTGAACTCTTCATAATTCCTCATTTTTATTCTGCAAACGACTTAGCTTCTACTTGAATACCAGGGCTCATGGTGCTTGATAAATAGATACTCTTAATGTAGGTTCCCTTTGCAGCAACAGGTTTTAGTTTATTGATCATGTTAAGAAATTCAACGGCATTGTCCTTAATCTTATCAGCCGTGAAAGAAACTTTCCCGATTGTAGTATGAACAATACCAAATTTATCAACTTTAAAATCAATCTTACCCTGTTTTACTTCGGAGATAGCTTTTCCAACTTCCATAGTTACTGTACCACTTTTAGGGTTTGGCATTAAGCCACGAGGACCTAAAATACGTCCTAACTGCCCAACTTTCCCCATTACTGGAGGCATGGTAATAATAACATCTACATCGGTCCAACCACCTTTTATTTTCTCAACGTACTCGTCAAGTCCTACATAGTCGGCTCCGGCATCTTTGGCTTCCTGCTCTTTGTCAGGAGTAACCATTGCCAAAACACGTACCTCTTTACCTGTCCCATGGGGTAACGAAACTACGCCCCTAACCATCTGGTTAGCTTTTCTAGGATCAACTCCAAGTCTTACGTCAATATCAACCGATGCATCAAATTTGGTGAATGTAATTTCTTTCACCATCTGTGCTGCTTCATCGATAGAGTAAGCTTTTCCTTTTTCGAGTTTATCCAAAGACGCTTTTTGATTTTTCGTAATTCTGCCCATCGTAAAAGATATTTTTAGTTATTGAATGGTGAAGCACCTTTTACAGTGATTCCCATACTTCTGGCAGTTCCAGCTACCATTTTCATCGCTGATTCAACTGTAAAGCAGTTCAGGTCAGCCATTTTGCCTTCGGCAATTGACTTTACCTGATCCCAGGTTACCGAACCCACTTTTTTAATGTGAGGTTCAGGTGAACCACTTTTCAGTTTCGCAACTTCTAATAATTGAACAGCCACAGGAGGTTGTTTTATTATGAAGTCAAAAGACTTGTCTGCATAAACAGTAATAATAACAGGAAGTACTTTCCCTGCCTGGTCTTGTGTACGACCATTAAACTGCTTACAGAACTGCATAATGTTTACCCCTTTGGCACCCAATGCTGGTCCCACCGGTGGTGAAGGATTAGCTGCACCACCTTTGATCTGTAATTTAATTAATCCAGCAACTTCTTTCGCCATAACAATAAATTAAAGCGTTACTATTCCTTTTCGACTTGCATAAAGCTAAGTTCCAAAGGAGTTTTACGTCCAAAAATCTTCACCATCACCTGCAGCTTCTTCTTCTCCTCATTGATTTCTTCAATGGTTCCGTTAAAGCCGTTGAATGGTCCGTCGATTACTTTTACAGTTTCTCCTACCACATATGGGATATTGATTTCTTCGTCGGTTTCTGCTAATTCATCCACTCGACCCAAAATCCTGTTTACCTCGCTTTGCCGCATCGGCACCGGATCTCCACCTTTGGTGTCGCCTAAGAATCCGATTACGTTAGGAAAATTCCTTAGTGTGTGTGTAACCTCACCCACTAAAGCAGCTTCGATTAAAACATACCCCGGAAAAAAGTTTCGCTCCTTACTGATTTTTTTACCATTTCGGATCTGATAAACTTTTTCGGTTGGTATTAAAACCTGATCTACATACCCCTTTAGGTCTCCTACCGCGATTTCGTTCTCGATATATTCTTTAACCTTCTTCTCTTTGCCACCAATAGCACGTAGAACATACCATTTTTTACTATTTTCGCTCATAAAGCCTTAAGGGTTTTGATTAATAAAATAATCCATAAATAAAATCCATTATGTTTCTGAAAGACAGATCCATAACGAAAATAACTAATGATATTATAAAGGAAGCAATCATTACTACCAAGGCGCTACTTTGTAGCTCTTTCCAAGTTGGCCATGTAACTTTATGTACCAGTTCATCATAGGCCTCTTGTATATATACTTTTAGTTTCATTTAGTATAACTTATTTTGCTCGGAAGGTAAGGTTCGAACTTACTGTTTATCTAACCACTCCCACTATTGAGTTTCAACCGAAATTAATCCCGGGCCGTAACCCGGGATTAAATCTATTTTCTTTATATCTTAATATTAAAGAATTTCAGTTACCTGACCTGCACCTACTGTACGACCACCTTCGCGGATTGCGAAACGAAGACCTAAGTTCAATGCTACCGGGTAAATCAAATCTACTTCAATAGTTACGTTATCACCAGGCATAACCATTTCGCGACCTTCTTCCAGGTGAATTTCGCCAGTTACGTCAAGCGTACGCAAGTAGAATTGAGGACGGTATTTGTTATGAAATGGAGTGTGACGACCACCTTCTTCTTTTTTCAATACGTAAACCTCAGCTTTAAATTTGTTGTGAGGAGTGATTGAACCAGGTTTTGCCAAAATCTGTCCACGTTTGATTTCTTTCTTATCAACACCACGAAGTAATAAACCTACGTTATCACCAGCTTGTCCATCATCCAAAATCTTACGGAACATTTCAACACCAGTACAAACAGTCTTACGACCTTCTGCTCCTAAACCAATCAACTGCATTTCGTCACCAGTGTGAATAACACCAGTTTCGATACGACCGGTAGCAACAGTACCACGACCTGTAATAGAGAATACGTCCTCAACAGGCATTAAGAATGGTTTTTCAACATCACGTGGAGGAAGTGGAATCCAAGTATCACAAGCTTCCATCAACTCAAGAATCTTTTCTTCCCACTCTGGCTCTCCGTTCAATCCACCAAGTGCAGATCCCATAATAACAGGAGTGTTATCACCGTCGAATTCGTAGAAATCAAGAAGTTCACGAACTTCCATTTCAACCAATTCTAACAACTCTTCGTCGTCAACCATATCCACTTTATTCAGGAATACAACCAAACGAGGAACGTTTACCTGACGTGCAAGAAGAATGTGCTCGCGAGTCTGTGGCATAGGACCATCAGTTGCAGCAACAACAATAATAGCACCGTCCATCTGGGCAGCACCAGTTACCATGTTCTTCACGTAATCGGCGTGACCCGGACAGTCAACGTGTGCGTAGTGACGAGTTGCTGTTTCGTACTCAACGTGAGCAGTGTTAATTGTAATACCCCTTTCTTTCTCCTCAGGAGCGTTATCAATCTGATCAAATGCTTTTATTTCACAAAAGCCTTTTTTTGCTAAAACCGTAGTAATAGCAGCAGTTAAGGTAGTTTTACCATGGTCAACGTGGCCGATAGTACCAATGTTTACATGGTCCTTGTCCCTGTTAAAATGTTCTTTAGCCATAATTGCAAAATTTTAATTTATTATCTTTTAAATCATCTGAGCCGAAGACGAGAATTGAACTCGTGACCTCATCCTTACCAAGGATGCGCTCTACCCCTGAGCTACTCCGGCCTTAAACACACAAAGAGACGGGAATTAAGAACAATCGCTTATTCGAAATTCCAATCTCTGTTCTGAGCGGGAAACGGGACTCAAACCCGCGACCCTTAGCTTGGAAGGCTAATGCTCTATCAACTGAGCTATTCCCGCTTATAGTCTACTGGCAAAAATGCCGTGCAAAATTACAACTTTTTTCCAAACAACCGAATGTTTTCGTCTACTCGTGTGCTTTTTTTTCAATTTTTTGATTTTTTATTTCTGCAAAGCGAAATTCAAAAAATCATCCCAAAAGCTTCAACTCCCTGCAAAGCACTATATTTTCAGCTGTCTTCAGAACGCCCCCAAATTGGGTGTGCAAATGTAAAAATATTATTTTAAAAAACTAAGATTTAGTCTTTAATTTTTAAATATTATTTACTCTTCAATTTTTCCTTGTATTTAACAAGCTGTTTCTTAATAGCATCGATGGCTAAATCTGTCGCTTCTTCGAATGTATCTGCCTGCTTTTTTGCGAACAGATAATCTTGAGAAGGAATGGAAATCTTTAACTCAGAAACCTTATTTTTTGCTGCTTCGGGCTTCGCAACTTTAAGAGTTACTTCCGCCTTTAATATACCATCAAAAAAAGTATCCAGTTTGTTTACTTTTTTGTTTACGAATTCCACCAACTTCTGGTCGGCGTTAAAATGCACTGAATTAATTTTTACTTCCATAATCAATCTTTTTTACCACCACGGGGGTGGGCTTGTTTATAACTCTGTTGCAGTTTCTCGAATGTAGTATGCGTATACACCTGAGTTGCTGCCAAATTTGCATGCCCAAGCAATTCTTTTACTGCATTAAGATCAGCACCATTATTCAACAAATGTGTTGCGTAAGTGTGTCTCAAAACATGCGGGCTCTTCTTTTCAAGTGATGTCACCCTGGCTAAATTACTTTTCACAACGCGGTAAACCAGCTTTTCGTAAATCTGCTTTCCTTTCTCCGTTACAAATAAATAGCCACTATTGTTTACGATTTCGTTGTTTCTAATGTCTAAATAATCATTAAACAATTGGTTAATTTCTCTTGGATATGGAACAATCCTTTCTTTATTTCGTTTCCCCAGTACCTTAATCAAATATTCGGTGGTGTTAAAATCCCGGTCTTTTAGGTTGATTAACTCTGCCAAACGAATGCCGGTCCCATAGAATAACGAAATGATCAATTTATCTCTCCTCCCTCTGAATCCATCATCAAAAAGATCATCATCCAACAGATGATTCAGATTATTCTCTTCAACAAAATGGGGCAGTTTCTTCCTTATTTTCGGAAGTGGAACATTTATAGCCGGATTGACATCAACAACCTGTTCGCGAAGCAAAAAGTTATAGAACGACTTTACTGCCGTCATCATTCTGCTTACTGAACTCGGATTATAATCATGCTCCATTAAGTCTACCACCCAAGAACGCAGTAGTTTGAGGTCAACATCTTTAACAATAAAATCCCCGACCATTTTTGTGCAAAATTCCACAAACCGATCGAGGTCTTTTTCATATGCTTTCACCGTATGAGGAGAATATCTCTTCTCATACTTCAAAAAATTGATAAACGATTCCTGATAACTCATTGGCCATCTAAACTAATAATACAGGAATCACCAAAGAGAACTTTAGTCCTCCTGTTGTTGCAAGCCTTGTACGTATGCTGCCTTTTTCAATTCTTCCCTTCTTCTTACAGAAGGCTTGGTGAACTTCTGACGATCGCGTAACTCTTTAATAACGCCAGTTTTCTCGAATTTTCTCTTGAACCTTTTTAAAGCTCTTTCAATATTTTCGCCTTCTTTTACCGGAATAATAATCATATCTTTCGGATTTACATTTTTTAAATTGAGGCGCAAATTTAGAAATATTTCATAGCATATCAAATTTAAAGCAAAAAAATAATAATTCCTATCGCGAAAAAATAGTTTTAGCTTTTTTAACGACAGGTAACATAGGGCCTAACTTTATCAATAAACTCAGCATCAATAGATTCTAGTGCCTCCAGGTCTGACAGTTTTTTTATGGGTCCATTTTTGTCCTTTTCATCTAGTATTGCGTTTACGTTTGATTTATCAAAATATGGGTGTCTGATCATTTCTGAGAATTCGGCAAAATTAATTCGGATTGGTTTTATTGCTGCTGTATCAATAGTAACAGAAGATTTTATGGCCGTAAAAAGCTCTTCCGAAAAACCATACACTTCCATTAATTGATTGGTCTTGTAAAAGCCACCAAGCAGGTTACGGTATTTTATAATACGCGATGCATAAACCGAACCGATCCCATTTAACTGAAGCAGGTCCGAAGTATCGGCACTATTTAGTTCAACAATATACAATTCGTTTGGGGAGGCTTTTGGCGGCTCCATAACAACCTCTATTTTCAAGCAAGGGGAAATGCTTGCAAAAGTAGCCGAATCAAGCCCATAGATCTTTAAAAGATCCTCAGGCAGACGATAACTTCCACCGGTGTTCCGATACGCCACTATATTATTGGCCTGATAAGAATTAAATCCGAAATATTCCAATTCGTCTTTGTCTGCCGTATTCGGATCAAAAAATCCAGAAGGTTGTTTTGCCACTGACTTGTCGATACTTTTTGTTTGCTTTTTTGAAGTGGTTCCAGGTATAACAATATATGAGGCAACATGCTGAAAAACCGAATCAGTCATTCCGTAAAGTTTCCGCAAATCGTTTTTCGATTTAAAACTTCCGCCGGCTGCACGGTATTTTATGATGTTCCGCTTAATTTGCGCTGGTATATCCAACGAATCGAGTGCACTTTCATCGATGATATTCGGATTAAAATTAAAAAGACTCAATACCTTTCCATTATCATTTTGCTGCCAGGCGGCATCCCATTGAGCCTGAATCTCATGAAATTGTTCGGGAGTATAATAGGGTTTAGTCGCTATTCTTTTCACAAAAGCATTAGCTCCTAACAACAGCAAAATCAAAATTGATAAGATAATAATACCTACCCGGTCGCCTCTGGTGTAGGAAAGAAATCCATTTTTTATTTTAAGCCAGGCTTTTCTCATTGCATCTGGGCTAAATAGTTGACAGTGATTAACGTACTGCTAAGTTACAATATTGAAATTAAGTACGCAAAACAACACAATCGTGCCAGAATATTCTCATACACGATGCAACAAACGAATGATGGAGTTCAATAACTCCTGTTCGAAAAGCAAATGGCTACCTGAAAATTAGAATTTTAACAGCCCGAAATTATTTAGCATTACGATGGCAATAGCTATTGGGGCAATAAATTTTACCAGGAACATAAATATAGACAGAAGCGCTCCGGAAAGTGTTCCTCCCTGCGCTACTTCTTCCTGAACTTTCTTGCGTCCGAAATGCCACCCAATAAATAAGGCAATAAACATACCACCAATTGGTAGGAACAAGTTAGCCGATATCCAGTCCATTAAGTCGAAAATATTCAATCCGAACAATGTATATGATGATAATACCCCCATTGACAACGAACATAAAACACCTAATAAAGAAATAAGAACTGTTGCCAAAATGGTTGACGCCTTACGGCCCATATTGAATTCTTCTTTAAAATAGGCCACAACCACTTCTAGAATTGAAATGGACGAGGTTAATGCAGCTACTGAAAGGAGCACAAAAAACAAGATTGAAAAAATATAGCCCCCCGGCATTTGATGAAACACATTGGGTAGTGTAATAAAAATAAGGCCGGGTCCCTGGCTTGGCTCTATACCAAAGGCGAATACAGCCGGGAAAATTGCAATCCCCGCCATTAGTGCAATTACAGTATCGGCAACTGTTACATTTATAACAGTATTTACCAGATTATTATCTTTTTTAATATACGATCCGTATGTAATAAGCGTACCCATTCCCAAACTAAGCGTAAAAAAGGCATGACCTAATGCACTTAAAATTCCGTCGGCAGTAAGTTTTGAGAAATCGGGTTTAAACAAAAAATTCAAGCCAGCTTTCGCTCCTTCAAGCGAAACGGATTTAACACACAAAAAAACAAGAATAACAACCAACATTGGCATTAAAATTTTTGTGTATTTCTCAATCCCTTTTTGAATACCCACAATAACAATTGCAGCACTCATAACCATAAATATTAGTTGAAATATAACCGGTTTAAAAGGCGATTCAATAAGTGTTGTAAATAACATCCCTATCTCATCAGGGCTTTTTGTCGAGAATCCATTCTTCAGAGATAAGATAACATATTCTATGCTCCAACCGGCAACAACGCCGTAAAACGATAAAATCAAAAAAGCAGCCCCTACGCCTATAATTCCAATATATCGCCAAGATGTACCCGGTGCCAGAACTTTAAACGCGCCAAAGGCATTTTTCCTTGAACTTCTACCAATAATCAGCTCAGATAACATAACCGGCAAGCCAATGGCAAGTATAAAAGCGAGGTAAACAAAAAGGAAAGCAGCACCGCCATAAACTCCGGCGATGTATGGAAATTTCCAAATATTACCTAAACCAACTGCCGAACCTGCAGCTGCTGCTATAACACCAAATTTTGAACTAAATGAATCACGGTTACCCGAAGGAAGATTTGACATAGAAACTAATATTTTGAGAGCCGTTCTCTCCTTTAACTAACAATATGTAAAAATTTAAGCCCCAAAAATGCAAAAAATTAATTCATAACAAGCATGCCAAACAAAAAAACGGGTAAGAATTACTTTTAAAACGAAAGATTTAAAATGGGTAACCGATGGCGAACGAAAAAGTAAAGTCGTCGCCTTTAAAGCCCCGGTTACCAATAATCCATCGTTCTCCCTGAGCTGCAGCGGGATCGCGAAGTTTCATGCCAATATCAGTACGAAGAATAAAATACGATAAATCGAAGCGGAAACCGGTTCCGGTGCCAACAGCAAACTGTCTGTAAAACTTATCCACTTTAAAAACAGCCCCTTCGCGGTTATCACTACTGTTAATTGCCCAAATATTTCCGGCGTCTAAAAACAGTGCCCCCTCCAGCGAACCTAATAACCGAAAACGATATTCGATATTGGCTTCCAGTTTAATATCTGACGATTGGTTTGGATAAGCATTCTCATCTTCAGGGGTGTAGGTCCCCGGCCCCAATGATCGAACCTGCCACGCCCGAATGCCATTTGCACCACCGGCAAAATATTGCTTTTCAAAAGGCAAGAAAGGCGAGTTTCCGTAAGGCAATCCTACTCCGCCAAACAACCGCCCAACTACGTAATTATACCGGTCAATTTGGAATGCCTTTCTCAGCTCCAGATCGGCTTTAATGTATTGGGCAAAACGAACATTAAATACTTTGTAATATTCAGAAATTTCCTGGGTTGCAGAGTCTTGCTTAAAAGTCAGATCGCGGTCTGCAAGTTTTGATATCGCCCAAAGTAAATTTCCCGACGACTCGACATTTAGTCGTACATACGTATAATTCCTATTAGACGAAAGCCGCTGGTTGTTGAATATCAACGAGTAGTTCATGGCAAATATCAGGTGGTCGGTAAAGCTACTTTTAATGTATAAATCCTGAATGGAGTTGATAAACGCAGGATCGAATTCATACAAACGAACCACGTTCATATCCAGAAAATTCCAGAGGTGCTGATAGTTTTGAGAGGTCTTCCAGTCGTAACCAAATTTAAAGTTGGTGATGGTTCGGGTGTATTCCGGCCGGCGCTGGAAATTATAACCTATATTAAAAACGGTTTTCGGCAAATACTTTCCAAAACTTTTTATGTATTTACCCGGCCCCAGTAATTTTGGCACCATCAGGCTCGATTCAATACCAAATTCGCGAGTATTGAAAGCTTCTGTTCCGTTGGGGACTTTTCTGTGAAGCCGTTCGGTTGCCCCTTTTAACCGCACCTGAAATACCTCGGCTCCTTTAAACAGGTTTCGGTGCTGATAATATATATTTCCGGCCACACCTAAATTACCTGATGTGTTGGTCCCCTCAATATCAAACGAAGTAGATTGTTTATTTAATGGTGCCAGACGAATATTGCAGTTGAGCAAATTGGTATCTTGCTCAGGGTAAGTCTCTTCAAACTGGATATCGACAAATCGAAACTGACGCAATCGGTTCAGCGCATTAAAAGTGTTTTCAACCTCTGTAATATTATACAGCTTGCCACTTTGCATTTGGTTTGTTCGTATAAAAAGCCCCGGCGGATACGAAACCTGCTCGTTGGCATAGAGTATTGAATTATCCCAATAAAGCGTGTCGGAGAAATTATATTCTTGCTTACGGTTTGATGTAATGGGTGTATTTCCGGGCATCACCGAATAGTAAAAGTTATTCAAATAATACGGCTTTAATAACTTTGTGCTGTCAACCTGGCTCGATCGGGATTCTCCAATAAAAAGATCGAGAATTACCTGTTTGTCATACAGTGTAGAATCAGCAAGATATCGCACCTGATTGTTCGAAAAATAATAATAGCCGTTGTTTTGGTATAAATTTACGATTCGTTTCTGCTGCTTTTCCAATTCGTAAATATCGAAAGCGGTGCCGGCTTGCATTTGGTATTTTGCCGAATCGTTAAAAAATATTTTTTGTAACTCAGGAGTTTCGAAGTGGTAATTTACCCGTCGGATTTTATACTGATCGCCTGATTCGACCGAAAATTTTAGTTTTGCCTTCCGCTTCTTTTCATTCAACTGAATATCCTGGTTAACTTTAGCCTGGTAATAACCACGTTGCCCCATGTACCCTTCCAGTTGTTCGGCCGATCGTTCTGCCCTAACTTTATCGTACAGCTTCGGAGCCTCCCCAATTCGCTTTAGCCAATCGTCGGTCTTTTTCTTCGACGACATATTGTACAGCAACAAATAGAATTTAACAAACCCCAGAATCTTATAATTTTCCTTTTGCCGTAAAACAGATTTGGCTTCTTCCCTGCTCACTTCCTGGTTATCAATTTCGAGTTCCACCTTTTGTAACAAATACTCTTGCTCGGGAACAAAACGAGTTTGAGAACACGATGCAAGCAGCATTGCAGATAAAACAAATATCCACTTGTAGCTTCTTATTTTTTGCCTGTAATACTTCTCTACCAAATCCTGCAACTTTTATTGAACAAAATAACCAAGTGTTTTTCCAGAAACCGTAACTTTACCACAAATATTATATGAATTCAGTTCAAAAATAAATGATTGGTAAAAGTACAACAAAACTTATTAATTCACTGGCTTTAAAAAAATACCGTACAAAAGAAAACCGCTTTCTTATTGAAGGGGATAAGATAGTGAAAGAAGCGCTGGATTCAAATTTGAAAATTAAGCTGTTAATCGTTACCGAACAATTCTTAAACCATTTCCCGATTACACAAAACGATGCAGAAAGAATTATTGAAACCGATGCGAAAGAAATTAAGAAGGTGAGTTTCCTCCAGCATCCGCAAAACAGCCTGGCCGTTTGTGAAATTCCTAAAAAGCCGGATTTCCCCAATTCTCTGCCGGAGGGTTTATCCATTTATCTTGATGGAGTTCAGGATCCCGGCAACATGGGAACTATTGTACGGATTTGCGATTGGTATGGCATTCAACATGTTTTCTGTTCGCCCGATTCCGTTGATCTGTACAACCCGAAAGTAATTCAGGCAAGCATGGGTTCCTTCAACCGCATAAAACTATATGAGTGTGATTTTGATGAACTCGGCATCTTAGCACAAAAATCAGAAGCACCCGTGTTTGGTGCATTTATGAATGGTGATAATATTTATCAGAAGCAACTGCCAAAGCATGCTGTACTTGTAATGGGCAACGAAGGAAACGGAATAAGACCTGCAGTTGAAAAACAAATAACGAACAAGTTGTGTATTCCTAATTTTTCGAAAAATGAAATAAAAGCCGAATCATTAAATGTATCGGTTGCAACTGCAATACTTTGCTCCGAATTTAAACGTGCTTATTCAAAGTGAAATGAAAGGGTAAAAATCTTTGACCGCAGATTTTTTATCGACTGTGCGTAGTATAAACGTTGTGTTGGTGCCGGAAGGTCGCCCAGCTGATCGTTCAATCCAAAACTAAATTTGGCTTCTACCGAAAACCGGAAAAACGCAAAATAATGGTCCCATCCGCCACCAACTTCCGCATAAAAGCCACCGCTCTTCAACTTAATCAAGTCTTCTTGTGCAGTTCGCGAAATATCGCGACGATAGGCTCCACCGAAAATAACATAAGGCCGGTCGTTGTTAATACGTCGGGCTTTGTATTTAATCAATAAGGGGAAATCGAGGAAAGTAGAACGAATGGTGTAGAAAGAAAGCTCATCATCGTAAACATTAATGTCTTTTACAGGCACATTAAAAGTTAACTGCCGTTCGCCAAAAGACAAGCCCGGAAGAAAACGTAAGTTAAAATCTTTTGAAAGCCTCATACTTGTTACAATTCCAACTGTAAAGCCGGGAATTAAGGTTGCCACATCAGAACGGATCTTTGTATCATATGCATTCTCAAGATCATCCAGATAATCAGGATTAGCATTAAGATCAAAATCAGGATTTTCGCCAATAGGGTTGTAATTCACCACATTAAAATCGAGGGTATTCATCCCGATGGTAAAACCAAAATGAAAAAGTTTATCATCAAAAGTTGTCAGGTAGTTAATTTTTTGCCTTTGGGCAAAAACACTACAACCTGCAATAAGGAATATGATTGAGATTAAAACTTTTTTCACCTTCTTACTATTGCTTTTATGAAAAACAAAAAAACAAAAAATTTATTGTTCGCTCTGTTTTAATTGTTGGGTTTATGTGCCTTATAAATTGAGGCGATTCCAAAAGTCTGTCGATAACATTCATTTTGAACAAAACCAACATTGGCTAAAATAGTTAAAAATCTGTCACCATCGGGGAATTCATTTACCGATTCGGGCAAATAGGTATACGCCCGGCTATCTTTCGATATCATACGGCCAATTAACGGCAAAATGCGCATGAAATAAAACATGTAAATCTGTTTGAAAGGGAAACTCACCGGTTTCGAGAATTCGAGAACGAAAAATACACCTTCGGGTTTTAGTACACGTTTAATTTCGGAAAGCCCTTTTTCAATGTTCTCAAAATTACGAACGCCAAAACCAACAATGGCTGCATCGAAAGCACCGTCGCCGAATGGCAGGTTTTCTGAATCGGCTTTTTGAAACTGGATTTTGTCTTCCAGTTTTTTTGCCTTTATTTTTTCTCGCCCAACGTTCAGCATTCCTTCCGAAATGTCGATACCAGTAACTTTAACATCCCCAAGTTTTAACGCGGCAACAGCAAAATCGCCAGTACCCGTTGCAATATCCAGAATATTTCCAGGCTGGTAAGGTCTCAGCTTTTTAATGGTTTTTCTTCGCCATATCTTATCAATATTCATAGACAATACATGGTTCAGAAAATCATACCGCGGCGAGATATTATCGAACATCTCCTCCACCTGTCCCTTCTTGGATTGTTTTGATTGCTTGTAAGGAAGAGCTGCCATTAAGATCCAACAGTCATTTTATCGATATAGCCCATCGACTTATCGTCGATTCTGATCTCTCCTTTGGTAACATGCCCTAAGGTAAAGAACGGCACATTTATTTCCGACATCGCATCAACAAATTCATCCTCTTTGTCAGGATTTACTCCAACGATTAAACGCCCCATTGATTCGCCAAAAAGAAATGCATCGTTTCTGGTTTCTGCATCAGAAGTAATATCAAATCCCAATTCATTTGGGATGGCAGCACGTAATAAGGTAAAGAAAAGTCCGCCTTTACCAACCGGGCTGGCGCTTTCTATCAACTTTTTACCGATTAAGGTTTTTATTGCTTTCTGAACAGCAATTTCATCCTCAATATAAAATGCGGGCAGAGACGACTCGGAAACACCGTGGTAAAACTCGAGATATTCCGAAGAATTGATGTCGTCAAGCGACCGGCCAATTACAAATATGTGGTTACCCTTGTTTTTAAAGCTATGGGTTATTAAATTTTCACCTCCGGGTACCTGAGCCATAATACTGATAATAATAGTAGGTGGCACCGGACCGTGTTCTGAAAAATGATCGAAGCGAATTTTACGATCCGATATTTTAAGCCCAAACCTTGCTGCAGCATTTTCCAGTCCCTTTTTAGCACCAGAAGCAATAAACTGACCATTAGGGTCGGCAAAGTCGATGTGATACAAAAAGGCACTTACGGCAAAAGGCTGAGCGCCAAAACACAACATTTTACGCGTTGCACGCGAGATTAAAATTTCTGTTGCTTTCTGAGGATCGCTTTCCAAATGGTGATGAAAAGCGTGTGTGCTCATTGCCATTCGGGTGCCATTACCTTCCAACTCAAAAATTCCTATTTCATCGGTTTCGCTTTCACCAATTGACTCGGGCGAAATTCCCTGATCGCTAAAATCATTAAAATAGTTAATGGTTGATAAGTTTGGATTAACCATTAAGGAATACACTATCTCCTCCAGGTTTTCCGGTTCAGGAATCATATCGATCGAGAACTCTTTTTCAGTTTGAACAGCATTACTCATACAGCATTTCTTTTCTTGTTAACCTTAAGCAAAGGTAATTAAGTAGCCGATTCTACCATAGATTTTAAAGTATTTTTTAACGCTTGCTACCGTTGCCATATAACGGATTTGGAATATTTGATACATAAGTTTAAATAACCTGACAATGGTTAAGTGTTTTAGTGGCGTACTTGATTTTCAAAAGCAATGTTCTGTTGCCTAACGGACAATAATTTAATTAACTTTGCAGTTCAATTTCAAAAACAATGTCAGAAGCTATAGTAATTACTCCGGTTAAAGATTCGTTGCATACGACTCAACGCACAATTAAGGCAATAATGGAAGCCGGTGGCAATTTTTCGTATTATGTATTTAACGATTTTAGTCAACCTGAAACGAAACAGTATCTCGATTCGGCAGCTAAAGAACTTGGGTTTTCAGTAGTTCATCTTGAGGATATTACCGATACTCCATCGCCAAATTACAAGATCGTTCTTCAGAAAGCGCAACAACTTGCTCTTGAGGCAGGGATGCCTTTGATAATTATAGAATCGGACGTTGTGATTAAAAAGGATACCATTCAATCGTTAATCGACATAATGAAAGCGGAGCAAAAACCGGGTTTAGTTGGCGCTATAACCGTTGATGAGAATGGCGACTATAATTTCCCGTACAATTTCGAGAAAACCAAAAGCGAAGATGTTGTTGACACACCGCATAGCTTAAGTTTTTGCTGTACACTTATTTCGGTTCCTTTTCTTGAAAAATTTGATTTTACAGACTTAGCAAAAGATAAAGACTGGTTTGATGTATTTATTAGCCGTCAATCGAAAAAAATTGGTTTTACTAACTACCTGGCAAAAGGTGTACGAGTTTTGCACCTGCCCCACTCAAGCCGCCCCTGGAAAAATCTTAAATATAAAAACCCGGTGCTTTATTATTTAAAAAAGATATTTTTAAAGCGCGACAGAATTTAAATGCGACAACACCTTTTAAATAAGCGGAACAAGATTTTCGGGCACATTCTATTTTGGATTGCCAGCGTTATATTTTTGTGTTTTCTGTTTTTCATTTACAGTCGCGAATTTAATTTAACATCCATTGCAAAATCAGTGGTTATAAACGTAGGTTTTGCAGTAGCCGTTTATCTTAACCTGAATTTTCTTATCCCCCGGTTCCTTATCCGGAAACAATACATTTATTACATTTTCTGGCTGGTTGTTCTCATTTCATTCAGCAGTTTGTTTGTTCAGTTCCTCATTGTTTATCCATTACGGCAATTCCTCGAAGTTTCGGAGCAATTACAATCGTTAAGTACCGAGACCCACTCTGCCTTTTTCTTTGCGACACTTTTTTATATCGGAATAACCACATTTTTAAAGCTGTTTAAAGATTGGTTGTCGTTACAGGATTTAAACTACAAACTGGCCAAAACCGAAAAAGGCAAACTTGAAGCTGAGTTAAAATCGTTAAAAGGACAGCTAAATCCCCACTTTCTTTTTAATTCGCTTAATAACATTTACTCCTTGTCGCTTATTAACTCTGAAAAAGTTCCGGACTTGATTTTGCGTCTGTCTGATCTTATGCGACACATTATTTACGAATCGAAGGATAACTTCATTAGTTTGCGAAAAGAGATAGAGTTTGTCGATAATTTTATCGCTCTTCAACGAATCAGGGTAACAGAAAATACCCTTATAAATTACGAAAAACCAAATATTACAAGTTCCTCATACATTGCTCCTTTGTTGTTCGAACCTTTCATTGACAATGCCTTTAAACACGGTCTTCCCGGCACCGAAAATGATTATATAAACATTTCCTTTAGTATAAACGAAGACTGGTTGAATTTTGATCTTGAAAACAATTTCGCGGAACCAGAAAACTTTGACTCAAAAAATTCGGGTATTGGAATTGCAAACGTAAAACAACGCCTTAAACATCTTTACCACGCTAACGAATATCAGCTCGATATAACTCAAAAAGATTCTACCTATTCAGTTCATTTAAGACTAAAACTTAAAGACCATGGCAATTAAAGCACTAATAATCGATGATGAACCTCTTGCTCAGAATGTTATCAAACAATATGCGCTAAAAATACCTTCGCTTGACATTATCGGTGCATGTAACGATGCGATTTGTGCTCAGGAGTTTTTACTAAAAAATGAGGTAGATCTCCTTTTCCTTGACATTAATATGCCAAAACTTTCGGGCATTTCATTTCTTAGAAATCTGAACAAAAATGTATTGGTCATCTTTACAACGGCCTATTCGGAATATGCGCTTGAAGGTTACGAACTTAATGCTTTGGATTATTTAAAAAAGCCCTTTTCTTTTGAGCGATTTTACAAAGCTTTCGTAAAAGCCGAAGAGATGTATTGGCTTAAAAACAAAGCCGAAAATTCAACAGAAAATGAGATGACTTCAGACTTTCTGTTTATTAAATCGAACAAAAAGACGATTAAAATAAAATTCACTGATATACTTTACATCGAAGGGTTAGGCGATTATATTAAAGTACATGTTAGCGATAACAAATTTGTTACCAACCTATCGATGAAAAAAATTCATGCTCTTCTGCCACAAGACAAATTTTATCGTACACATAAATCTTTTATTGTTTCGGTAGACAAAATTGAATCGCTTGAAGGCAACCTGGTTTGTATTAACGGCGAGAAGCTTCCTATTGGCAACAGTTACCGCCAGGACTTTTTTGCCTACATTAATAAGTTTACCGCCGATTAATCAGCTAAAAAACCCTGTGCTTTTATTGTTTCCAACATCTTGGATGAAAAGAATTCATTATCAGCTTTTTTGTATCTAATATCAGTGAACACTTGTGCTAATGTTTGTTTACCATTTTCGGCTACAAAAGCTTTCGACGATTCCAGACTTTCTTTAAAAGCATATAATCCGTTGATCCTATCCTGATCATAGTCCATGTATACTTCGTCATGAATAATACCTTCCACAGGAATTCTGTCTGTTAATTCCGGAGTCTCTTCAGGATAACCGATGGCTACAGTTGTTACAGGAAATGTAAGTTTTGGTAAGCCAAGTACGTCAATATGTTCTTTTGCATTGTAGGCTGTTGTACCGAGGTAGCATATTCCTAATCCACTATTCTCGGCAGCTATGCACACATTCTGCGCGGCCAGCGAAGTATCGATTACCGCATTGGTAAAAGAGATTAAATTGTTGTAGCCCGGTTGAGCTTCGTTGTATTGGCACCATTTTGAAAAACGATTAAAATCGGCCACAAAGGTGAGGAGTATTGGAGCATTTTTTGCAACAGGTTGATTAAAATGTAATGGCAGCAGTTTTTCCTTCCTTTCAATATCCTTTGTCACAATTATACTATACAATTGCATATTGCCTGTCGTAGAGGCCCTTGTGCCTGAATAAATGATACTTTTTAATAAATCGGGGGTAATGACTTTATCCGAATATTTCCTGATGGATACGTGTTTATTTAATAACTCCATATAACCTGTTTATTTAAGAATTATGAGATCACAAAAGTATTTAAAATAAAAAAAGGGAAGCTAAAAGCTTCCCTTTTTAATCAATCAATTTGGTATTATCTTTTAATTAACCTTACTGACTTAACAACTTCGCCATCTGCAGACAATGTGATTATATAAACCCCAGCGTTCAGATTTCCCGTTGGTATTTCATATTCCGGATATGCAATATCCAGTACACGCTGACCAGCAATATTAGAAATAACAACACGATCAAGTTCTGATGCCTTGTCAATTCTAATGAACTCATTAAATGGATTCGGATAAACCTTAAAGTCAGCAACTTTAAAATCAGGTTCAGTTCCTAACGGATAATCGTCACCGGTTGTGAATGTCCAGTCTCCGGTAACACCATTCCATGCCATTCCGTCGCCCATAACGATACCGCTATCTACAGCTACCGTATATGAAGTATTTATTGCCAATGCACCAACTACCATATAATCGTAGTCTACTGTAATAGTATTTCCATCAACCATATCAGCTGTAATTGGTATTACAAGCGTAGCTTCGGTTGAATCTACTGCTGTTACAGTTATGTATCCATCTACTGATTCGTTAAATGTAATCGGAATCTCATCAGTAAATACAATGGTGAAGACGGCGTGATTTGTTTCTATTGTTACACCATTCGGACTTACAGAGTCAAGAACAGGCATTGCTCTCTCTCTGGCATCGAGTGTTACCACAACTTCTTCGATACATCCTGCCTCAATGTCATTGTATAATTTGTGGCTTGTTTCGCCTTCAACTTCAGCCACCAGCATTGTATCAATTGTTCCGTATACAAACTGTGTTGTATCGCCAACGTATACACTGATCAGCGTATCCATGCTTATTGGATAAGCTAACTCCAGTACAGTATCCTTCATGCAACCATGTGCATCCGTTACGATAATATCGTGTAATCCTCCGCCTAAACTCAATTCTGTTCCGGTTGCTACTTCTCCGTTAACCATCAAAGAGTATGGAGCAACACCCCCGGCAGCGACAACAGTTACACCTGTTGTACAGCCATCAACATCGCCTTCCGTAATTGTTAATTCGAGCGCAGTTACCTGATCGAATTTCATGGTCATGACCTCTGCGATACAGCCTTTATCATCAACAACTGTAAATTGATACAACGTATCATTCCCTTCAGAACTAAAAGCAAACTTCTGGTCTAGTTTTATTGGTTCGTTAAACCAAACTGATGTATCGGTATAATCACCGGCCTCTGTCTCAAGCTTTTGCCAAAGCACCTGGTACATTCTACCTTCTTCAAAAGCTACTTCAACCCATGCTGAAGCCATGGTATCATCAGAACACGAAACATCTGTAAGTTCAAATTCAATTGGAGGGACAGGATCAATTTTTACAACATTTGAAGTATCAGTACATCCATTTCCGTCCATCACCACAACAGTATATTCATTATCTATAGCTACCAAAAATGAGTTCGACTCCTGATAATCTGTTTTAAGTACGTTATTCTGCCAAAGCTGGTACATAAAACCTGTACCTTCTGTACCACCAGTAACTGCTGTTTCAATATAACCAATATTAGCTCCCGGGCATACAAATTCGCCTTCAGCTTTATCAAGAACCGCTTCTAAAACCTGAGGCTCAGTAAATATTACAGTATCACGTCCGATACATCCATTTTCACTTGTTACAACAATATAATAAGTACCTGCACCCAGGTTATCAAGTTTATTTGTTTCATCCTCGTTAATAGTCACTGTATATACAGGATTTTCAACCTTAAGTCCATCCTTATAGATAACCACATCATCAGCTTCTACACTGACACTTCCGGTTAAATCGCCGTTACAAGCCGGCGCATTCATTACAGTCGCGTCAACAAAAACCTCAATTTCCGGTTTTTCAATTTGCACTGTCCAAGCCTCAACCGGATCTCCAAGACTATCCTCTTCTCCTCCAATTATACATTCGTTGACATCCATTGCCCAAACAAAATATGTTCCGGGTTCAGTAACCGTAAATATACTGTCAGTCTGCCACTCCACACTACCGGCATCCGGCACGGTAATATATTCGGGCAATTGAGATAAGGCTGCATAATATTTATAACTACCTGCACCTCCTGAAACCTGAACAGAAAACTTACCATCTTCTATACAAACTATATCTTGTATATGAGTAGTATTTAACATTAAAGCTGATGGTTCTTCTACCATCAAATCATCAATAGGGAATTCGCAACCTACTGCGTCTTCAATTGTCACACTGTAAGTGCCGGCTACCAGGCCAGTAAATGTGTTAACGCCTGTTGCATCGTAAACCATATCCGCAGTAACAGGACCTGTTAAGTACAGATGATAAGGAGCAGTACCTCCGGCAACTTCGCTTACCATGATTTCACCATTGGCGCCACCGTTACACAATACGTTTTTGGAAACAGTAGCAATACCTGAGATTGCAGCAGGAGCAGTTAATTCTGCTGTTGCAAATCCTTCACAGGAATTTTCTCCCCCCCAGTTTTCAATAACTTTTACGTTATATGTACCAGCGGGTAAATCAGTATAAGTAACAGAAGGCCCGCTTATATTTGAACTCCATAACTCGTCATTTACGTATACATCATAATCGATTGGATAACCTTCTCCCAAATGACCTCCTGAAATTGTTACAGTAAAGGCTCCATCAGGGTTACATACACTATTAACATTATCAGCTGCTGTTGATACAGCAACAGGTGCGGGCTCACCAATGATGAAAGTTATGCTTTCGGTTGTACACTCCGGAGCTAATACATCACGAACCTGGATCACATATTCTCCAACTTCGGTAACAGCAATATCCTTATAACTGGAACCTGTAGGGAAGTCTCTCCAGCTATTATTATTAATTTTGAACTGATATGTTCCACTTCCTCCTTGAGCCCAGATCTCAATTAAACCGTCACCTGCCCCATTACACGACATATCTTCAAAATTATTATCGCTGATTATTACTGCTTCCTCTGGAGCCATGCCAGCTACATCGATATTTGCAGTTTCTGCAGTACAACCTTCAGAATCAGCAACCATTACTTTATAAGTTCCGTATGGAAGAGCAGAGTATACCGTATCGGCTACACCAACATAAGGAGTAACGTCTACCCAAGTTCCTTCTTCCCAGACTTGTAAAGTATAAGTATATTCACCAGTACCTCCTTCAGCTGAGAATACTTTAATTTCTCCGGTGCTATTACCTCCACAAACTATGTCTGTTACAGCAGCTGCTGCATCTGTAATAGTGACATCACACTGAGCCTTTAGCTCCGTAACAAAGCCCACCATACAAAAAAGTAACACCAAACTAAAAATCCTTGTAAACATTTTTCTCATAGAACTTCTTTTAAATTGAACTTAAGCGATTGGTAGATTCTAATATCTCTAATATAATCAATCCAGCCTGAAAATTAGTCTCTCGGTGCTGCACTTCCTTTATTATAAGCTTAAATCTCCGTCAATGTACAAAATATAACTTGCAATATGGGCATACTCCTGCACTATGTTTTCAACACGACCAAGCCAAATCCAAGGCTTAGTAGTTAATATCCTGTTATATTTTGAGTTTAACGCCATCCAAATTCCGCATTAGTTACAATTTTAAGCTTATTTTTTTATATTTCATATAATAAAAATCCGATTTCCTCGCTTATTAGTAAGCGACAACTATTTTCGCAATGAAAAGAATCGACCATAAATATAATAAATCTCACTCTAATTCAAGATATTACATTGTAGAAAAAAACATCCGTCTTTTAAAAATGAAGAATATATCCAAACCATTTTTCACCGGATTGCTTTTGCTTATCCTCATGCTTTTTATTGGCTCATGCAAAACTTGCAAATGTCCGGCGTATAGTTACCAACAATTACAGCAAACCGAAATTACAGCACCACCAATTTCTTAATTTCACTATACTGCGTTTTTTGTTATATAGCTACAAAATCATTCCGTTTCATACTCCAATCTTTTAATTTGGCTATGAAATACCAGTAGGCACCTGGCATTTAGCCAATACATTTATCTGCCAAATATTTCAAGCAATCTCATCCCAGTTTATCATATTGACATCCTGCTCTTTAATCAATTTCCAAACCCGCGAGAATGACATATTTACAACCTTCCATTGGAATTGGGCGAAAAATGCGAGTTATTCCATTCAAAACACTTTAAGTAAATATTAAGGTTCGGACGAAAAAAAAAACAGCGCTTGACTCAATAAATAATTTGTACTTACTTTGTGGGGCTTAAAAAAACAGGCAGTTAAAACCTGAAAGCGAAATAATTACAATAATTTTCTTTTAAATAAATTTAAACTTTCTCAACTATGATTAAAATAGGTATTAACGGATTCGGTAGAATCGGACGTTTTGTTTTCCGTCAGGCAGTTGCCAAAGGAACTGTACAAGTAGTTGCTATCAACGACCTTATCGACGTTGACTATATGGCTTACATGTTAAAGTATGATTCAACTCACGGTCGTTTCGACGGTACTGTTGAAGTAAAAGACGGTTCATTGATTGTTAACGGAAACGTTGTTCGTGTTACTGCAGAGCGTAATCCTGCTGACATTAACTGGGGTGCTGTTGGTGCTGAGTATGTTGTTGAATCAACTGGTCTTTTCTTGACAAAAGAATCAGCTCAGGGTCACATCGACGCAGGTGCTAAAAAAGTTGTAATGTCTGCTCCATCAAAAGACGATACACCAATGTTCGTTATGGGCGTAAACAACAAATCATACACTAGTGATATGACTTTTGTTTCTAACGCATCTTGTACTACTAACTGCCTGGCTCCTATCGCTAAAGTATTAAACGACAAGTATGGTATTGTTGACGGTTTAATGACAACTGTTCACGCTACTACTGCAACTCAGAAAACTGTTGACGGTCCTTCAGCAAAAGACTGGAGAGGTGGACGTGGTGCAGGTCAGAACATCATTCCTTCATCAACCGGTGCTGCTAAAGCTGTAGGTAAAGTAATTCCTGAATTGAACGGAAAACTTACCGGTATGGCTTTCCGTGTTCCAACTCCTGATGTATCAGTTGTTGACCTTACTGTAAACCTTGCAAAAGGTGCTTCGTACGAAGAAATTTGTGCTGCAATGAAAGAAGCTTCAGAAGGCGAATTGAAAGGAATTTTAGGTTACACTGAGGATGCAGTTGTTTCTAACGACTTCATTGGTGAAACTCAAACTTCTGTATTTGATGCTAAAGCAGGTATCGCTTTAACTGACACTTTCGTAAAAGTTGTATCATGGTACGACAACGAAATGGGTTACTCAGCAAAAGTATGCGAATTGATCATGTACATGGATTCAGTAAAATAATTATACAATTATATACTGTATGGAAAGGGATGCCGAAAGGCGTCCCTTTTTTTGTAGATTGAATTTTGCAGGACAGAAGGAACTGAGATTGAAATGATTGAGCCAGATTGATTCGGTGAAAATTGAGACAGAAGCCAGGAACACAACGAGATGACAAGCCTGAAAACTTTTAGTTTATTCCGTAATTCTGGCAAAGCACATTCGACACATAGGAAACATTAGTTTGTTGCCAATTGCAATTTACTAACCACAGACTTCTTCTCCAATCTGAAATCTAAAATCGTTAATCAGCAATCATCATTCATTCTTCACACTTTTGACTTTTGACTTTCTTCCCTACTCGTAACGCAACGAATCAATCGGATCGAGTTTTGAAGCCTTTTGTGCCGGATAATAACCAGAGATAATTCCGACAATAAAACACAAAACAACTCCAAGAATAATCCAGGTCCATGGAATAAAGAAAGGTGAATCAATAAGACGGGCAACACCATTTCCGGCAAGTATTCCTAGTATTATTCCTACAAATCCTCCCATTTGTCCTACAAGAATTGCTTCCATCAGAAACTGCTGTTTAACAGTAGTGCTTTTGGCTCCAATAGCTTTCCGTACTCCAATTTCACGGGTACGCTCAGTTACCGTTACCAGCATAATATTCATTAAACCAATAGCCGCACCAAACAAAGTGATCAATCCGATTATTGTTGCCACCAGCGTAATATTCTTAATATTTTCCAAAAGCATATTGGCCAGGTTATCACTTTTTTCGATGCTAAAATCGGAATCATCCAGCGGATCTAAATTACGAACAACCCTGAAGATCGCTTCGGCCTGTCCCACTGCCGCATCCATCAATTCCGGACGATCAACTTTCACCTGTACATCAAAATTCATGTTCGGTCGCGAGAAATAAGCCCGCGAATTTGTGAACGGAATAAAACATACCATATCGCTGTTCATTCCAAACCCACTTCCTTTTTGTTTTAAAACACCAACTACTTTGTATTTTCCACTTCCAATACTCACAACTTTTTGCAAGGGATTTTCGCCACCTTTAAATAAACGTTTAGCCAAATCGCTTCCCAAAAGCACCACACTCCTGCCATCTTCAATGTCGTGATTGCTAAAACTCCGTCCCGTACCAATATCATAACCTGCTGTAGACAGGTAATTCTCATCGATACCACGAACAGCAATATTCGGGTTGGTTTTTTCCGACTGGTATTTTAATGTGGCTGCCGCCGTTGATGAAACCGAAATAGATGTTGTTGCAGGGAAATCGAAAAGCTCCTTAAATTCCTTTGCCTGATAGTACGAAATGTACGAGTAATTTTTGGTACGGTAACGAATATTTCCCTGCGTACGCAAACCTCCACTCGAAATTGAAAAAGTGTTTGCTCCCATCACCGCAAATTCTTTGGTTATCGAATTTTTTATCGAATCGATTGCCGTTAAAATCCCAACCAAAGCCGTAATTCCCACGGCAATAATCATAACGGTAAGCGTAGTACGCAACAGGTTGCTTTTCACCGAAGAAAAAGCTACTCTCAAATTTTCGAAAAACAATGTGGTCGATCGCATAAGACTAATATTGTCTGTAATTATAGCATCAATACATTTGTAAATGTAAGCTCTTAATAATTACCATAAAAGACTATTTTTTTTGAATTTAAATTCTCTGCCAATTTATAAAACTTCAATTACCTTATTACCAAAAAATTACTTTATCTTCGCCCTCTTGAATTCAGAAAAAAATAAAATGGCAGATTTCGAATTAAAAGACGATTTACAAAAATTTAGTTATGCATTAGGAATGAGTATTTCTGCAAATCTCATCCAATCAGGAGTTAAAACCGTTCATCCAACCGCTTTCATTACAGCTTTACAGGATGTTTTTTCAGGTATTCCCCCACGGATGAAACCTGAAGAAGCCAACCAGATTCTCGAGTCATTTATGGCCGAGTCGCAAGCTGCTGATGGCAGCAAAAATCTGGAAGAAGGTACAGCCTTTTTAGCGGAAAACAGCAAAAACGAAGGTATAATTGAATTACCAAGCGGATTACAATACGAAGTAATAAACGAAGGAGAAGGCGATATTCCAACCGCCGCCAACCAGGTAAAATGTCACTACCACGGAACATTGATCGATGGCAGCGTTTTCGATAGTTCGGTAGAGCGTAACCAACCAGCTGTATTCCCTGTAAACGGGGTAATTCCGGGCTGGGTTGAAGCGCTGCAATTGATGTCGGTTGGCTCGAAATGGAAATTGTATATTCCTTCAAACCTAGCTTACGGACCAAACGGAGCAGGTGGAGTTATCGGACCAAACGCTACCCTTATTTTCGAGGTTGAGTTATTAGAAATTGTAGAATAATAAAAATAAGGTCGCTTACGGCCAAAAAAGATTAACAAATGAAGAACAGTATTATTTATGTATTTGTAGTAGCATTGATTGTTGCTGCTACTTCGTGCCAGCAAGGAGGCCCGGCAGCGGTAAAATTGGAAACCAGTGCCGATTCAGTAAGTTATGCAATTGGAGTTTTAGTTGGTTCCAATAACAAACAACAACTTGAAACTGCTCCCGGAAATGAAGAAATGAATATTGAAGCAATGGCTGCAGCTTTCCGTTTAGCATCGTTAGGCGAAGAGGTAGAAATTAATGAGGCTGACGCAAACGCATTGGTTCAGAAATTCTTCCGCGAAGCCAGCGAGCGTGAAACTCAGGCAAACCTTGAAGAAGGCAACAAATTCTTAGAAGAAAACAAAGCCCGTGAAGGTGTTACAACTACCGAAAGCGGTTTACAATACGAAGTACTTACAGAAGGTACTGGCGAAAAGCCAGCTGCAACTGATAAAGTACGTGTTCATTACCACGGTACTTTAATTGATGGTACTGTTTTCGATAGTTCGGTTGATCGTGGTGAACCTGCAGTATTTGGTGTTAACCAGGTAATTCCGGGTTGGACCGAAGCATTGCAACTAATGCCTGTTGGATCAAAATGGAAAGTTTTCATCCCGTCTGACCTGGCTTATGGTCCACGTGGCGCAGGTGGCGACATTGGTCCTAATGCAGCTTTAGTTTTCGAAGTAGAACTTCTTGAAATAGTAAAAGAATAGCAAGCCTTGTCATTCCGAAAGAGGAACGATTAAGGAGACTCAAATATCAGCACATTGCTGTAACCGATTTCTCTCTTATTTCGAAATGACAAAAACTTGTTGAAAAAAACCCTTTGTCTGTTTTTAGGCAAAGGGTTTCTTTTTTTATCTTCGTTTCTGAAATAAAAAATTAGGAAATGGCATTAAGCGTAAAAGGAAAAGTTGAGCAGATTTTAAAACCTGAATCTGGTGTAAGCCGGGCAGGAAAAGAATGGAGTAAACAAGAATTTGTAATTGAAACCGACGAGCAATATCCACGCAAGGTTTGTTTTACTTTATTTGGAGAGAAAGTTGATTTAATTAAAGGAATGTCGGCCGGCGAGGAAGTTGAAGTGTCTTTTAATATGGAATCGCGCGAATATAACGGTCGCTGGTTTCACAATATTAATGCCTGGAAGATTGACAAAGTGAGTGCTGACGGTAATTTACCGGAGCCTCCACCGGAATTTGGCATGGATGATATTCCACCCGAACCATCGGAAGATTCGGCAGGTGATTTGCCGTTTTAAAGGATGAAGGATTAAGGATAAATGATTAATAGAAAATGCCATCTTTGTTTGAAACAGAGATGGCATTTTTGTTTGTTGTCACTTCCACAAAGAATTGTTGTCATTTCTCTCCGTCAACTGACGGAGAGAAATCTGTAACAATGTGGTTGAGAAGTAACAGATTCCTCCTCATTCTTCGTCGAAATGACAATATTGAATTACCCCCGCGTAAATACCGGATTCCCAACCTTCGATAAACGCGGATTATAGACATAACCATCCGAATCAAAAGCCTGCAGGTCGTCCACCTTATCGATGTCATTTTCCACAATAAAACGCGTCATCAGGCCACGAGCCTTTTTGGCAAAAAACGAGATCATTTTGTACTTCCCGTTTTTCATGTCTTTAAATTGCGGTGTTACAATTTCTGCATCAAGCTTTTTTGTATCGATACTTTTGAAATACTCGTTCGATGCCAGGTTGATTAGCACCTTACTCCCCGACTCATCAATAGCTTCCTGCACTTTGGGCGTAATTTTGTTTTTCCAGAAAGCATACAAATCGGCCGAGCGCTGAACTTTCAGTTTTTTTCCCATCTCAAGGCGGTATGCTTGCATCAAATCAAGCGGACGTAAAACGCCATAAAGACCAGATAGAATCCGCAATTTCGACTGCAATTTAAACAACTGCTCCTCGGTGAGTGTCCCGGCTTCAAGCCCCTGGAAAACATCGCCACTAAAAGCCAGTACAGCCTGTTTGGCATTTTCGGGTGTAAACGGCTGATGCCAGGTTTGAAAACGATCGTAATTCAGTTGCCCCAGATTTGCCGAAATTCCCATCAACTCCGAAAGTTGTTTGGGTTTCATCTTCCGAAGTTTAGGAAGGATCTTTTCCGCCTCGTCGAGCATGTCGGGTATGGTGTACGTTGTGGTTACCGGTGGTGTTTTATAATCCAGCGATTTGGCCGGCGATATTACTATTAGCATTTGTTCTGATTTTCTTTTTTAAAATTAACAGAATTCCTTTTTTAAAGTTCAGCTCCTTGGTAGTTATTCATTCAAAAACCGAAACGCATAAAAATACTTCCAACGAAACATACAGTAAAAAAAATTGTGGTAACGCCTAGCAATATGAAAATGCGGGGCATTGGAAACACCAAACTTTCATTTTTCCACACCGTTTGTTCAATGCTAATCAGTTAATGGTCAGTGCTATCTGCCCAATTTCAACATTGCGTATTGTATTGCGTATTTGGTTTGTTTTTGAATTATGATTGATCAATTCGTTCAACTCTATTGCGTTTTCAACGGATCATAAGACATCCAGTCAACCTCCAGCTCAAATCGTTCTTGCGGTTTTTCAATTGAAGTTGGTATGGTTTCTACCGGCCAGTTATCGGTATGCCAAAAATTCATTCGGTATAACGAACTGTTCTGAGGGATACCCATTTGCGAACCTTTATAATTCCATAAAACAATAGTATCGTTAGAGGCTGGATGAATCATCCACCATCTGATTGAATCTGAATACCAATCAAATCCGTAGGTGTGAAATTGCGAAGAAGCATCAAAGCCTTCTATAGGTTGAATTGTTTCAGGCTGACACTGAACACCGGTTAAAGGAGAGGAAGTACCTTTATGATTTTCCCTGGTACTGGTTTCATAAATAGTACCGTTGGCCATATTAATAACTCGTCCTATCCTTCTAAGTTTTCCGTGAAAACCTGTCCAGGTACCGATATAAATAACTTCCGGATCGGCAATAAGCCATTCAAAGTCTATTTCGCTTAGTCCAACTATAGTATCATAGAAATAAGTAAAATAACCTACTACAGCACCCACATTTGGTTGAACATCTCGCACATCAGCAACTTTTAAACGTGCGGCATAAGAACCAAAATGTGTAAAATTGTTTGAAATAATTTCAGGTCCTTTTCCGGCACCAGCTTCCTCATCCGGGTTGATTTTAAACAATAGAATATTGGTTCCTGGCTCTGTGGGAGATTCTATTCCAATTTTCCAGGTAAAATCAGCTTCTTTTCCAGCAGAACCATATTTAAAAAGCTCTGAAGTTGAAGAATTAAAATCTTCGAAAAAAGAATTGTGATGTTTTTCCTGGGATTGAAGGATTAAAGTGCTGCTAATAAAAGCAACTGTTAGTACGAAGATTTGTTTAATGGTTGTTATTCTCATATTTAATAAAGTTTCGATTTAAAATAGAGTTACCGGTGTTGTTTTATAATCCTGCGATTTGGCCGGCAATATTACTATTAGCACTTATTCTGAGTTTCTTTTTCAAAATTAACAGAATTCCTTTTTAAAGTTCAGCACTTTGGTATTTATTAGCTATCAAAAAGTTCCAAGTAAGAAAGGCCAGTCGTAATATAAATTGATTGTGGATTTAGAGAACTGTTGGGGATCCCTAAAATTAAGTCGACAACGCGAAGTAATAAATTGTAGTATCTTTGCCGCGATTTAGAACAAAAACAGAGGGGTAGCGGTTTGGTAGCAATGTGCTCTTTATTCACGGTTATTATTTTGTGAGCCCTTGTTTACCATAGATAACAATAATGAAATTTGAAGATTTAAATTTACACCCTGCCATACTAAAAGCATTAAAGGATGAGAACTACACGGAACCAACCTCTATTCAGGCGCAGGCTATTCCTCTGGGATTAGATAAAAAGGATGTTTTAGGTAGTGCACAAACCGGCACCGGTAAAACGGCTGCATTTGCTATTCCTATAATTCAGCATTTAATAAACAATACCCAACACGAAAAAGGTAAAAGGCAGATTAAATCGCTGGTAGTTACCCCTACCCGCGAGTTAGCGATACAAATAGGCGATAGTTTTAACACCTATGGCAAATACAGCAACCTGCAAAACACTGTAATTTTTGGAGGTGTACCGCAAAATCCGCAGGTACGACAACTGCAAAAAGGCATAGATATACTGGTTGCTACACCCGGGCGGTTGCTCGATTTAATCAATCAGAATCATATTTCGCTGCAACACGTAAAGTATTTTGTATTAGACGAGGCAGACCGAATGCTCGACATGGGTTTTATTCACGACATAAAAAAACTGCTGAAGCTATTACCCAAACAACGGCAGTCGTTGTTTTTTTCGGCCACTATGCCAACTAAAATTGTGAAGCTTTCGCAAGAAATATTAATCAATCCTAAAAAAGTGGCGGTGAATCCGGTTTCCTCAACTGCCGAAACCATTCAGCAACACATGTATTTCACCAACAAAACCAGTAAAAAGGATTTACTATTACACATTCTTAAGAATAAAGAAATAGAGCAGGTACTGCTGTTTTCGAGAACCAAGCATGGGGCCGATCGTATCGTACGTAACCTTCGGCATAAAAAAATTGAGTGTGCAGCTATTCATGGCGAAAAAAGTCAGAATCAACGCCAAAAAGCCTTATTGCAATTTAAAAAAGGCCAATTACGAGTACTGGTAGCAACCGATATTGCAGCAAGGGGGATTGATATTGACAAACTCCGTTATGTAATCAACTACGACATACCCAACGAGCCCGAAACCTATGTGCATCGCATCGGCCGATGTGGTCGTGCAGGTGAAGAAGGTGTGGCTATATCGCTTTGCGAACCGGAAGAAAATGCTTACGTGAAAGACATTGAGAAGTTGATAAACCTTAAAATTGAAGTAGCCAACAACAATCCTTTCCCGCAGACTGACAGGCCGATGAACGCCAGCGAAAAGAAAGAGTTTGAAGCAGAAAAAAAACGTAAACGACAGGAGTTTTTTGAAAACCGAAACAAAAAGCGAGGAAATCAAAATCCGGGATTTAGACGGAATAAAAGGTAGCAGGCTAGAGAATGTAATGCCGTTGCAATGTTACGAGAAGCAAGATTAAAGCTACGAGTATCCAGTGACGGTGACAATCTCATCAATCTGTCTTCAATCTGCATCAATCTAGCAACCTCCTTCACCTTTCCCACAATTCTGAGATTGAGTTTTGCGTCGCATAGGTAAGGCTACACCGCCAATCTCCTGAAGCTGCAAAAAATAAAATTCTGAAGGGTATTGAAAGGTGTTTTATGATCGACTGTTATACACTTGATTTTATTAAAAAAATCCGCCAGCAGACTGGTCATCGAATTTTCAGAGTACTGTTTTATTTCTATACCACTACATTTTGTCGGGCCTTGTTCCGAGAACGTTCCCAACACCAGATAGCCACCTGGCTTAACAAACGAACTGATGGTATCGACATAATTACTGATCTCCTGCTTACCGGTAAAAAAATGAAAGGCAGCGCGGTCGTGCCACATATCATATTTTTCAATAGGTTGAAAGGTTGCCGCATCGGCAACAATCCATTTTACCGTATTGGCCTTTTCACCGAGCCGTTCCTTTGTTTTGTTGATGGCAGTCTCAGAAATGTCGAGCACGGTAATGTTCCAATAGCCCATTTCCAACAAACGATCTACCATAAAACTATCTCCCCCACCCACATCAATAATCTTTGCCGACTGCGGCAAATTAAACTCTGCAACAAATTGTAGTGATGTTGTTGGTGAAGCCTGAAACCAGCTCACCTCCGCGGTGTCTTTGCTTTGATAAATATCTTCCCAATGCTTTTTTCGATCCATAATCGTTCTCTTTTTCTATTCTTTTGCCCGGGAAGAATTGCAGGCAAAATAATAATTATCATCGGAATTTTCAGATTTCGAATAGGAATAGTTTGTCTTGAAACGAAAATCAATCCCCCTTTAATTCCCCCTTCGCCAAGGGGGACAGCAGCCGCGTCCTCCTTTATTTAAAGGAGGTGTCCGTCGGTAGACGGGCGGAGGATTATATTAAAATGTTGGGAATACCAATCCCCATCAATCCAATGGAATACCTTGCGTAACAAACGAAAGTCCGATCTGTCCGTAGGTAGATATCATCACTGCTTCGAAAACCGGATCGACAGCTGTGGCGGCTTTTTCCCAATCAAAAATGATGTTCGCGCCTGTACCTCCTTCGTTATCATTGTGCTGAATGATAATTTCAACGGTTTCCATGGGTAAAATAAAAACAGGGTCCGACAGGTAAGAACGGATACGATCACCTTCCGTGTTGTAGTAGTCGATAGTATTAATGAACAGCGTTTCTTCGGTATTCGGGTTACGCATACTAATGGTGGCTGTTAAATCGACCAAACGCTCCTGCGAACCGGAATAGATTTGCGAATAAACCGACAGGTAAGTACTTCCGGGCTCAAGCGAGTCGGGGAGATTTCCAGCGGCATTTCGTGCCTCCCAATCTACTGTTGTTACCGGTTGTTGCCGGGCCTCGTTGTTACAGGCAAATGCAACAAATACCATTAGCGCAAATACCAGGATATGTTTCATTCTAATTGCTTCCATTCCCAAATGTATTAAAAACCCCGATGCAAAAAAAGGCGATCTATATTTCGTACGTATTGCCCCCGGCGTTCACGCACCTTGCTACCGATTTTGCCTATTGCCAACTCCTTCTAAAATCAAAAATCGTTAATCGTCATTCTGCAATCTGTTTTTATGTAACAGATCTTTCCTCGCACACTCGTCGAGATGACAGTTATCCTCAACTTTTGCTCCCGACGCTTCGGTCGGGATTTGGATACGCCGATTTTCAATTCGCTACGCTCAACTTGTTCTCCCTACATGCTTTGCTGCAACATGCTTATCGATTGTTGGATGCTTGCCCGGTCCTGCTCTGATATACCTTCAACCTTCAGCGCATTTTTATACAATTGAAGTGCTTTGTCTTTGTTGCCTTCCTGCAGGTAGATCTGTGCCAGGTAACCTGTTGCCGAAAGATATCCGGGTGAGTCACTAATTACTTTCTCCAGCGTTTTCTTGGCTGTCGAGGTCTGTCCGTTCTGTACCATGTAATACGCCAGTGTATAGCCGTAATCAGGATTTTCAGGACTCGCTTTATAGGCCATCTCGGCATATTTTACAGCTCCGGCCAAATCGCCGCGCTGCGCCACAATTACACTTAGGTTTTTGGCTGCAACCGGTTGGTTTTCCGGATTCGCCTCCAGCGCTGTTCGTAAGGCTTTTTCGGCTTCGTCCATACGACCCTGCTCTGCCAGTAATAAGCCCAGATTCAGGTTGGCAGCTTCGTTCTTTGGCTCGTATTCCAATACTTTCTTCAGATTCTCCTCGGCCTTTTCGTTATTGCCCACATACGAATACAAAACACTGCTGTTAATTAACGGCAATACCGCCTCGGGATATAAACGGGCAGCTGTTTCGTACGAATTCAAAGCCTCGGTGGCCTCTCCTTTGTTCTGATGATACAAACCAAGGTTATAGTGATTGCTCCAGTTATCCAATCGCGAAGTCATCGACGTTACGTATTCCTTTTCGGCAGCGGCAATTATTGTTTGTTCTTCTGCGGTAAACTCATCCTGAGGGAAAGTTAAAATGGCATTGGCGGCCTGAATGCGCACCAAACGAATATCATCCTGACAAGCTTTCAGCAAGGCCGCTTTCACCTCATCGGTAAATATGCCTCCCAAACCGTATGCTGCCGACGAGCGCACCAGTTCCGATTCGTTGTTTAACGCATCAATCAGCACACCGGCTTTTGATGTATCAGAGTAATTATTCAATAAACGGATGAGTGAATTGGCCACTACATCGTCGGTTTTTGGATTACGGATGGTTGCGAACATCATATCCACATTCTCCCACTCCATGTCGCGGGCTTCTTTTATCAGTTGTGCCCAACGCAGCGTTTCCTCCTGGTAATCGCCATTGGGGCGCGCCTTTACAATTTTATTGGCCCACTCGGGCGATTTATCTTTATGACACTGATTACAGGCATTTGGCGAACCAAACTTAATAGTAGCTTCGGGCATTGGCGGACGGAACGAGTGATCGCTGCGCAGAAAGCGGCCAACAAATTCGCGCTTTGGCATGTGGCAGCTTAAGCAGGTAAGTCCTGCCGAAGCCGGATGCCCGGTATGCGTTTCCAGATCTTCGGTGCGGTTATTATGGCATTTCAAACAAGCCTGGTTAGGATTGTCCTTATTTCGGTCGCGGCCACTCGATGTATGACAGGTAACACAGTGCAATTCGCTGTTTTCAGCACACGGGTTCATCATCCACTCGGTCAGGGTGTAATTCTCTCCCAATGAACGGCCATCGGGATAAAAATCATGATCCTCAAGCGTAGTCACGTTATAATTATCGAAATACTTATCGCCGGGCATATAACTTGGCGTTATAGGATTCATTTTGGCATGACAAGGCGAACAGGATGCCACATGCTGCTTCTGCGTAAATACTTTTGTACTTATCAATCCAAGCTCATCGGCTTCCTCGCCTTCTTTTAATGCTTTGAAAATACGAACATGCTCGCTTGCCGGCCCGTGGCATGTTTCGCAGTTAATTCCGGGTTCTTTCCAGGTGGTATGATAGGTATCGGTTGCCAAATCGAAGTTGGTACTCAACTGGCTGATGTGGCAACTGTAGCACCCCGTATTAAAAGCAAACAAATCGTCTTTCCAGGGTAAAGCTTCATCATCGGGCATATCTCCACCAAAATGGCGCATACCGGCCATGGGGTAATTAAACCACTCTTTGCGGTTGGCATCAAAAGCCAGCGGAATATTCTGCAGTTTTCCTTTCTCAAAAGGTGTAAGGAAAGTGTACACATTATGGCCACCCATGGCCCAAATTATGTCGTAGGTTTTTATTAGTTCGTTGCCATCGCGTTCGTACAATACCATGGTTGAATCTTTAAACTCCACCTGAAACAGGTGCCCTTCCACGTCAATTGGTTCGCTATCGGGTAACTGATGCTCTGCCATAAAGGCCGCATTTATCGGCATCATTGCCTGTGCATGATACGATGGTTCCCAAAGCTTATAGAAGTTCTCGTGACACTCGATACAACTTGCCGATCCGGTAAATTCGTTATTTACTTCTTTAGGTTTTTGCTTACACGAAATTGCAGTTAACATTACTGCAATAACTACTAATAGTTGAGATTTCCGGAAATTCATAATTAGATATTTAGTATCACTTCGTTGATGGAGCAAGATACAAATTTCAACATTTTGAACACAAAAAAAGCAGCTTATTCATAATGAGAATAAACTGCCTTTGGTATTATTAGCGTTAGTTAGTTTTTCGGATAAAACACCGAATTGAAGAAAGTCTCCATTTCGTTGACGTAATAAACACCATATTTTTTAAAGGTGGCTTTGGTAGTGTCGTCCGGTTTCCAATCGAAGAACGCATGTCCGGCACCGCCTACCTGTACGTATTGCACACGTTGTCCGGCTTCCACCAAAGCATCAACATAACGTTTAACGCCATCGTCGGGTATTAAAGCGTCTTTTGTTCCGCGGGTAAGGTAATGCGGAATTTTACGCTCCTGTGCATTCGGGATATTGCTCAATGGCGCAATTGCTTCTTTCCAGGTATCGTCGGCTTTCGGATCTTCGGAATAATGATTCAGCCTGTCGCTGCCAAATACACCGTAACTCGGAGCCGCCGCTTTAATGGCTGCCATCATTTCAGTACGCACCTGATCAACCGTTTTATTTTTTGGAATATACGATGGCATGAACTCAAATACGCCTTCAGTTTCGCCAAAGCCACCATCGCCAATTTTGTTGGGCATGGTTCCGGCCACTGCCGATAAATGACCGCCCGCACTGTCGCCGGTTACAGCAATTCGGGTTGGGTCGCCACCATAATCTGCTGCATGCTCCATAATGTGGGCAATGGCGCCAAACACATCACCAATGATGTCGGCCATAGTATTTCCAACCTCATCGCCATCACTATTTCCGGCCCATCGGTAATCAATACTAAAAACAACATATTTGCCGTCTTTTGTTAATTCGCGGGCCATTCCGCGCATAATATCTTCGGTATTCCAAATCCAGCCTCCCCCATGAATGATAATAATACAAGGCAGGTTACGGGCACCTTCCGGTGCAAATACATCGTATTTTAATTGTTTAACGCCCGGTTTGGCATACGGAATATTTTGAGCCACCATCAGGTGGTTTACTTCATCTTTTTCGATAAACGATGCGCCCAGTTTTGTATCCTGGTTGATCACCACCTCGTACGACGATGCCATACACTCGTGATACATATCGCCCCACATTCCTTTTACCGAATAGTAAACCGCATCCAGTGCATAGTTCTTATCCGGTTTTGCAGATATGGTTAATACTGTTCCTTCGGCAACCTGCCCATTCTCAGGAATAGCCGGTTCAATTTTTATCTTTCCGTTTTTTACTTCATCAACGGTTACACGAAATGTGTTTTGTGCTTGCAGAATTCCTGAACACGCCATCACGATCAGGAAGGCAAGAATAAGCGATTTTTGAATCATTGGGTTTTGTTTTAATTATTGAATTGCTTACGATTTATAAATTTAGGTTTTACAGATAAACGAACTTATTTTTGGATGCTGTTCTTGAACATCTGTCTCACCGGCAGGTGATAATTATGCAGCAAACTTACTTCTTCAGCTACCAGTATTTCCAGTATTCAATCCGTGGATTGGCTTTTACCTTGTCCTTGTATTCATCAATAAATTTCTGGTTCAGCTCATCGTTGTCACCATACTTTTTGCGCAATTCTTCCAGCTGAATATGTAGTTGTGCCTGAACATCCGCATAAGCCGGATCGTCGTAAATATTATTCATCTCCATCGGATCTTTCTCCAGGTCGTACAATTCCCAATCGTCAATATCGTAGTAGAAGTGAATGAGTTTGTATTTATCGGTGGTAATTCCGTAGTGGCGCATTACCGCATGTTCGGACGGGTGTTCGTAGTAGTGATAATAATGTGCATCGCGCCAGTTGGCAGGAGTTTCGCCTTTTAAAATCGGCAGCAGACTTTGGCCCTGCATTTCTTCCGGAATTTCGGCACCGGCAACATCAATCAACGTTTCAGCAAAATCGAGGTTCGAAACCAAATCGTTGTTTACCGATCCGGCTTCAATTACTCCCGGCCAGCTCACTAACAATGGGGTATTTAACGACTCTTTATACATCCAGCGTTTATCAAACCAACCGTGCTCGCCCAGGTAAAATCCCTGATCAGATGAATAAATTACAATGGTATTCTTATCCAATCCCGATTCTTTGAGGTAATCGAGCAATTTCCCAACACTTTTATCCACGGCAGAAATGCATGCCAGGTAATCACGCATGTAGCGCTGATATTTAAAACTCACCAATTCTTTTCCGGTAGGGTTTTCTTCCTTGAACTTTTCATAGATTGGCTGATAAACAGCATCCCACTGTTCTTGTTGCTCTTCGGTGTAACCGGCGCGGGGTTTGTCGGTCATTTTCAAATCACGGTCGATAAACATGGTACTGGCAATGGACATGTTGTTTTTTGCCGCCGCATCGCGGGTATCGTAATTATCAAACAATGTTTCCGGCTCGGGGAAAGTGGTGTTCTCGTACATTCCCAGTTCATTCGGTCCCGGTTCCCACGCCCGGTGAGGCGCTTTGTGCCACATCATTACCATAAACGGCTGCTCCGATTCTTTTTCGCTTTCCAGCCAGTTAATTGTTTTGTCGGTAATAATTTCGGTGGTATAACCTTCCATTTTGTACTCACCTTCCTGGTTAATAAACGTTGGGTTGTAATAGCGTCCCTGCCCCGGAAGAATGTCAAAATAATCGAAACCGGTGGGCGTACCTCCCAGGTGCATTTTACCTATTACCGCCGTTTTATAGCCTGCCTTTTGTAATACTTTGGCGTACGAATTCTGGCTGAAATCAAAATGCGAGCCTCCGGTGTTATCAATAAAACCGTTTAAATGACTGTATTTTCCACTAAGGATTGTTGCACGCGAAGGACCACAAATTGAATTGGTAACCATACACTGATTAAAACGCATCCCGCCCTCGGCCAGCCGGTCGATATTTGGAGTTGGCGCCAGTTCGGCCAACGGACCACCATAAGCACTAATGGCCTGAAAAGCGTGGTCGTCGCTCATGATGAAAACAATATTTGGTCGCGGTGTGCTTTCTTCTTTCTGCTGATTGGCGCAACCAAAACCAGTGAAAGCAATTAGAAAAAGAATTAAAATTCGTTGTGAAATAATTTTGAAAGTCATGTTTTGCTATTTAGTTAGTTTAGTTGATTTGCAGCTAAAAATAGTGATTCTGTTTTGATCGCCAATTCAACTGCCACTTCTTTTCGGGTATTGTTCGCGTGTTTTGTATCGGAATATTTAAAATTTCGTACATTCGGAAAAATTTCAAAACCATGAAAGTAGGTATTCTTAGAGAAGGGAAAACACCTCCCGATAAGCGTGTTCCGTTAACCCCGCAGCAGTGTGTGGAAGTGCAAAAATCATTTCCGCATGTTTCAATTGTTGTTCAGCCAAGCCCCATACGAAGTTATAAAGACGAAGAGTACAGTGCTTTGGGTATTCCGTTACAGGAAGATCTTTCGGATTGCGACGTTTTACTGGGCGTAAAAGAGGTTCGCATTGAAGATTTTCTGCCCGGAAAAACCTACCTGTTTTTCTCGCACACAATAAAAAAGCAAGCGTATAACCGTAGATTGTTACAAACCGTTTTAGAAAAAAATATTCAGCTGGTTGATTACGAAGTGCTGACCGATAAAGAAGGATTCCGTATCATCGGATTTGGGCGTTTTGCCGGCTTGGTTGGCGCTTACAACGGCTTCCGTGCTTTTGGCTTGAAATACGATTTGTTTGACCTGAAACCGGCGCACGAATGCGAAGACCTCGAGGAAATGTTGCAACACCTCGACGAGGTAAATCTGCCGCCAATAAAAATTGCGCTTACCGGCGACGGACGCGTGGCACAAGGTGTTTTGGAGATTCTGAACCACATGAATATTATGCGGGTTTCGCCCGAGGCCTATTTAAATGATGAGGAGCCGGAGCAGGCTATTTATGTGCAGCTGCTGCCCCGGAATTATGCAAAACGTATTGATGGAGAATCCTTCGAATTGATGCATTTTTTCAATAATCCGACGCTATACGAGAATAGCTTTCATCCGTTTGCTGAAGCCACTGATATGTTGATCGCATCAGCTTACTGGGATCCAAAATCACCGGTGCTTTTTACTGCCGATGAAATGAAAGAGGATAAATTCCGCATTGGAGTGATTTCGGATATTACCTGCGATATTGAAGGTTCCATTCCTTCGACAAAACGTGCAGCTACAATTGCCAATCCGTTTTACGATTATAATCCACAAACCGGAGAATTAGAGGAAGCCTTTGCGAATCCGAACAATGTATCGGTGCAGGCGGTGGATAACCTGCCTTGCGAACTACCAAAAGATGCATCGCTTGATTTTGGGCGTAACCTGATCGAAAAAGTGTTTCCAAGTTTATTTGGCGAAGATACTGACGAAATTATTGCACGCGCGTCCATTACTAAAGACGGTGCGCTTACCGGGAAATTCTCCTATCTACAGAATTTTGCTGACGGCGAATAGTATTGCCCGCAGATTGCGCTTATTCGCTCAGATTCCAAAAATAAGGCCCCGGTCCGTATTCATTTAGAATATGCTGGCCGGGGCTTTATCTATCCTGATTTTTTCTTCCGCGTGATCAGAGCAATCCGCGAAAAAAAACAAACGCCGATCCAAAATTCATGGACCGACGTTTTACTCACTCTCCCTTCACCAATCCGTCAGTTGACGGACTTCTCACACTACTTTGTCTTTGCTAGAAAACGCCAAATACCGCGTTACTCTCGGTTTGAAAACAGTCATTTACGAAAGTAAACTCCTTGATTTTCAAACCTTCGAAAGCCTTGTCTTTGCCGTTTTCTAATCAAAGACTTACGCATTTGTGCATTTTCATGCGCACTACTTAATCAGTTCAACACTGCGCTTCACAAATTGATCCAGATCGGCACCTTTTAACAGGCCATTTGCCAACAGCGCCAGATCAACCATTTGTTTTGCCAGTTTATTCTTTTTACCAAATCCGGCCAGCTCTTCGCGTTTTGCTTCTTCAAGCTTTGCCAGCTCCGAATTTAGTGTTTCCAGTTTTTCTTTATCTGCTGCCGGAATTTCCTCTTCTTTTTTGCCTTCTTTAGCTTTTTCCAAGCCGGCAATCTCCTCTTTCTGAGCCGTAATTTTTCCGGTCATTTCTTCCAGTTTGCCACCCAGCTTTTTGTCTTTGGCATCCAACACTTTTTTCACCAATGGGTGAGCGGTGTTTACTACCAGGTTCAATGAATCGGGCAGGTCGCCATACATGCTCATTCCCCCCTGAGCGGCGCTCATATCTTTCATTCGGCGCATAAATTCACTGCGGGTAATTACCATTGGCGAACCGTTTTCACCCAAATCCTGGAAATCAACGATGTAAGTATGATCGTTATTTTGTGGGCAAACCGCCTGGAACACCGGCGACAATTCTTGTTTTTGTTCCCAGGTCAACTCTTCTTTCGTGGTATCTTCTTTTTTGATGAGGTTTTCTACCACATCAGAGTCAACACGTACAAATCGTTTGTCGGTGTATTTCTGCTCAAATTTATTAATCAGGTGAGGTGCCAGCACGTCATCCAAAATCAACACATCGTAACCTTTGTTTTTCGCCGCTTCAACAAAAGTGAATTGCTCCTCAACATTGGTTGTATACAGGTAAATCGTATTTTTATCCTTATCTGTCTGGTTCTCTTTTACCAGTTTTTCATATTCTTCCCAGGTGAAATACTTGCTTTCGGTATTTTTCAGCAGGAAGAAATTCATTGCACGGTCGTTGAATTTTTCCTCGGTCAACATTCCATACTCAATAAAGATCTTCAGATCGTCCCACTTGCTTTCAAAATCTTCGCGGTTGTCTTTATAAATCTGGTGCAAACGATCGGCCACTTTTTTATTAATGTGGCTGCTGATCTTTTTCACATTCGAATCGCTTTGCAGATACGAACGCGACACGTTCAACGGAATATCCGGAGAGTCGATCACACCGTGCAACAATGTCAAAAATTCAGGAACAATTCCTTCAACCGAATCGGTAACAAAAACCTGGTTGCTGTACAACTGGATCTTGTTTTTCTGAACCTCGAAATTGTTTTTTATTTTTGGGAAATACAAAATACCTGTCAGGTTGAACGGGTAATCAACATTCAAGTGAATATTGAATAACGGCTCGTCGCCCATCGGGTATAATTTCCTGTAGAAGTTCTTGTAATCTTCGTCTTTTAAATCGGCAGGCATTTTTGTCCATGCCGGAGCAACGTCGTTAATCTGGTTATCTTCGTCAGTGTCAACTTGCTGCCCGTTTTTCCAGTCTTTTTTCTTTCCGTAAATTACCGGAACAGGAAGGAATTTGCAGTACTTATTCAGTATCTCCGAAATTTTTGCATCATCAAGAAAACCTTTTTCCTCTTCGCTGATGTGCATTACAATGTCGGTTCCAACGTTTTCTTTTTCTACTTCTTCCAGTTCGTATTCAGGACTTCCGTTACAGCTCCATTTTACTGCCTGCGAACCATCCTTGTAGGATTTTGTAATTACATCAACTTTTTCCGACACCATAAACGAACTGTAAAAACCCAATCCGAAGTGGCCGATAATCGCGTTAGCGTCGTCTTTGTATTTATCCAGGAATTCGTTGGCTCCTGAGAAAGCAATCTGGTTGATGTACTTCTCAACTTCTTCGGCTGTCATCCCGATACCGTTATCCGAAACTGTAATTGTTTTGGCTTCGGTATCCAATTTTACAACCACTTTTGCATCGCTTACATCTCCTTTGTACTCTGCTTTTCCGGCAAGTGTTTTTAACTTTTGTGTTGCATCAACTGCGTTTGATACAATCTCACGCAAAAAAATGTCGTGATCAGAATAGAGAAACTTTTTAATAATTGGAAAAAGATTCTCACTGGTTACCCCAATTTTTCCTGTTTGCATTTTTCTATATTTTAGATTTTACTATCAATTTTTATGCTCGCCAAAAGTCAAACGCTATGCCATTCGTTATTTGTGACGAATTGACAGAATCTTGCTCATAAAAACGTAAAATATGGCGGGAAACTGATTTTTACCCTATATTTAATTCACCCAAACACGTTTATTTTGCGTCTTCTAATAAAATGTGATCTATGTGTAGTCTTGAAAAGTATTTTGAAAAATTCAGAAAAAATATTGTGGGTATCGATCAGGAATTTGAAACACCTTACGGCAAAATGAAAATCAATTATGGCGATTGGATTGCCAGTGGCCGGTTGTATCGACCTATCGAATGCAAAATTACTGACGAGATTGGACCTTATGTTGGTAATACCCACACTGAAACCAGCGAAACCGGACTGCGCATGACACACGCTTACCACAAATCGCATCAGCTGATAAAACAACATGTAAATGCCGGGCCGAACGATATTATTATTACTGCCGGTTTTGGGATGACTGCTGTAATCAATAAATTTCAGCGCATTCTGGGTTTAAAATACTGCGGAAAAGTGGCAGGCAAAACATGTATTGCCGAGCGCGAAAAACCGGTGGTTTTTGTTACGCATATGGAACACCATTCAAACCACACTTCGTGGTACGAAACCAGTGCCGATGTTGTTGTTGTTGAACCCGGCGATGGATTGTTAATCGACACAGAGAATCTGCGTAACGCACTGGAAAAATATAAAGACCGTCCATTTAAAATTGGCTCGTTTACAGCCTGTTCGAATGTTACCGGAGTGCGCACGCCTTATCACGAAATGGCAAAAATTATGCACGAATACGGTGGTGTTTGTTTTATCGATTTTGCGGCCTCGGCACCTTACGATGAGATAAACATGCATCCGGAAGATCCGATGGAAAAACTGGATGCTGTAATGTTCTCGCCACACAAATTTTTAGGTGGCCCTGGGTCTTCCGGCGTAATTGTTTTTGATGTCAGCATGTATAAAAATACCGTTCCTGATAATCCGGGAGGAGGAACCGTTGACTGGACAAATCGCTGGGGAAAATATAAATATGTTGATGATATTGAAGCCCGCGAAGATGGAGGTACACCAGGTTTCCTGCAATCCATCCGCACAGCACTTTGTTTTGATTTGAAAGACCAGATGGGGATTGCAAATATCCGCAAACGCGAAGAAGAACTGCTTGAGCGTGCATTTAATGGGCTGGACACAATTAACGGACTAAAGATTCTGGCCGACAACGTACGCGACCGCCTTGGTGTAATTTCGTTTTATGTGGAAGGAATTCACTATAATTTGTTGGTTCGGTTGTTAAACGACAAATACGGTATTCAAACGCGTGGAGGTTGTGCCTGCGCCGGAACTTACGGTCACTTTCTTTTGGAAGTATCGCTGGAGCAATCGGAAGAAATTACTGATAAGATTAACCACGGCGATCTTTCGGAAAAACCGGGATGGGTGCGTTGGTCGCTTCACCCTACAATGACCGATGAAGAGGTTGATAGTATGATTAAGGCATTAAATGATATCGTTCCGAACATTAACGAATACGAGAAAGATTATGAGTACGTAAATCGTACCAACACTTTTTGGCACAAAGATGAAAAAGATGATAAGGAATTGTTGAACAAGTGGTTTACGCTCGAACACAATTAATCAATCTGCTTCTTTTTTCGCTTTCCTAGCCTGGTAGCCACAAAACTGATTATAAGTATTTGAATCGGGTGGAAAATCATAATTGGAAGTAACATAATTCCGGTAGTTGCCGACTGCTGAAACAATATTTTGGCAAAAACAGTTCCGTGTACCAAGGACTTTTTTGTACCGCAAAATTGTGTCGTAATCTGATCCTCGATAGTAAATCCTAATAACTGCGACACTTTAAGCGTTAGGAAATAGATCGCATAAAAAAGTAGGATAACGGCCGTTACAATCAGAAAAAGATCAATGACATCAACAGCACTAAAAACCTTGTTCTCGAATGAATGCGAAAAGCTTTTGAAGATAATAAGCAGGATCACCGATTTATCAAACAAAGTTAGATAGCGACTATTTTTTCGGGCAAAATCGCCCCAATAGCGCTGCAGAAAAATACCTATAATAACAGGAAGCAGAATTTCGGTAAGCAGTTTGAAATAAATTTCACCAAGTTTAAAATCAATGGTAGTCTGCTTTAAAAACAGTCCCATCCAAAGCGGCGTTATCACAATACCGATCAATCCTGAAACACTGGCGTTAAAAATGGCCGCCGGAATATTACCTTTTGCGATTGAAACCATCACCACCGACGAAGACACTGTTGACGGAAGTGCCGCCAAAAACAAAAAAGCAAGCCAGATGGTTTGTCCGTTCTCCGATTTTATTAAAGGATAAAAAGCAAGAACAATTAATGGAAAAACCAAAAAAGTAGTTGTCTGTACCACAACGTGAAGCTTCCAGTTTCTGAGTCCCATTTTTATATCGCGCGGACTCAGTTTTAATCCATAGAAAAAGAAAATCAGCGAAATTCCGATACTCGCAATTAAATCAAGCGGCACACCACTTTCCGGGCTTCCAATTCCTGGGAAAAACCAGGCAAGAATAATAACGCCGATAATGGCTAAAACGAATTTATCTATCTTCATTATATAATAGTAGTAAAATTACAACGTCAAAACATGCGCTGCTACGTCAGTAAAAATACCTTCGAAAATTTCTTTTCCAAAATAAATATCAAGCGAAGGATTTGAAATCTCATTTTAGTAACAACCTGAGTTCGACTTTAAAACAATTCACAGTTTTAGCTATTTTTAGACAGAAACTTTCTCCGGTTTTTGCAGTACTATTGGGATAATACAAGAAAATTGGAGGAAGTTTATGGCAAAAAGAGCAAAATCTGAAAGAAAAGTCCTTCTCACTTCATCTTCGCATTTTAAATTCTTTGAAATAACCCGCTATTACTACAGAATTTAAAATACAAATCTAAAGCAATTATGACTCTCTGTGAAAATAGTTTAAAATTGAACTCAGGTTGAAACCATTTCAATTGATTTTCTACCTTTGAGAGGTATGACTAAGAAATATGAAAACGGTCTGGTTTTAAGTGGTGGTGGAACGCGTGGTTTTGCCCATCTTGGCGTTATTGCGGCGCTTCAGAAACTGGGTATTCAGCCAGATGTAATTTCAGGAGTTAGCGCCGGTGCAATTGTTGGTGCTTTTATAGCCGCCGGAAAATCGCCCGAAGAAGTTCGGGATAATTTTAAACGTGGTTGGTTTTTTCAATATACAAAAATTCATTTCCCGGTTAATGGCCTGCTAAAACTTGATGGGGTTAAAGAAATTATCGAGAAGGAAATAGAAGCAGAAAACATTGAAGACCTAAACATTCCATTTTTTATTTGCGTTTCAAATCTGAATATGGGCACCGTAGAATACAAAAGCAAAGGCAATCTGAGCGATGCGGTGCTTGCGTCAGCATCGATTCCCATAATTTTTGCTCCGGTTGAACTGGGTAAATATTTATATGTAGACGGCGGATTGATGGACAATATTCCTGTTGCCCCTATTCGGAAAGATTGCCAGCAGGTTATTGCATCGAACATTAGTCCGATCAATCCAAAAGCTAATATGAAGAACCTTATCCAAATTGCCACCCGGACGGTTTATATGAGCGTTAACCAAAAACTGGATGAAATAAAAAAGCAGGTGGATTTTTACATTGAGCCACGCGGAATTGATGAATACGATGTTTTTCAACGAAAACATGCCGATGAGTTATTCGACCTGGGATACAAAAAGACCTTGGAAGTGCTGAAATAAAAAAAGCCATGATAAGCGGGAAATACCAGCATAGAATAAAAAATAACTTAACCCCTCCTAACCTCCCCAAGGGGGAGGAATAAGATTCCTGGTATTGAATATCGTCCGTAATTTTATCAAAGGCCAAAAAGTCCCCTTTGGGGATTTAGGGGTCATAATATAAGTTTAAAGCCAATATATATTCATCGTTTTTCGAGCTGGTTTTTCAAAAAAAAGCCGCTCCGGAAAATCCTGAAACGGCTCAGCACATATTTCTATATTATCTAGTCAAATAAATTCTCATCCCTGATGATCATCAAAATTGCAGAGTGCGGCAAAATAATGTACTTCTCGTTATTAAACTCAATTTCGTGCCCACTTTTATTTAAATAAACAGCCAGGTCGCCAATGTGCGTTTGTAACGGCACATATTTTACTCCTTCCTTTTTTTCTTTCCACGCTTCGTCTTCTTCGCTCACTGCCGGAATCGGGTAACCCGGTCCTACTTTTACGATATATCCACTTTGGACTTTCTCGTTCTCCTGAACCGATGGCGGCAAATACAACCCCGACTTGGTTTTACCCGACGGATTTTTGGGTTTTACCAAAACACGGTCGCCTACCATTATAAATTTTTCCAGATCCTTTTCTTCAATTACTAACGACATAAATAATCATTTTTTCTGCTGACAAAGATACAAGTTTTCGATGTTGCTGTAAAGAAAGTTATTCGATGAAGGATTTTTTTTCAAAGAAATTAAAGGGTACACTCAAACAAACCCCCTTAATTATTCGTACTATTTAACTTTTTATTCGATTTTTCCAAACAGCACGAACATATCTATGTTTCTCTACTACTGCTATTTACAGATTTACCTCGAAATATATTTCAAAAAATATACTACTTTGTTTTGCATAGTACCATTTTTTGTACTTATATTTGCAATACAAAGTTCAGGTTTTAAACCAGTACATTTTTAAAAAAAGTTCTAAATTTTTGTAACGAATTATATTTTTGGTCGTCTTAATATCGAAAACAAGAAAACAGAACGAGAAAACAAGAAACAAAAAAGTCGAAGCAACAAAACAAGAAAACAAAAACAAAAGCAGGAGGCAAAGTCATGAAAACAACAAACAATGTTCAGAAAGCAATCACAAAATCACTGGCGGTTATTATTAGTTTGGTTTTGATCAGCATTACAGTAAATGCACAAGATTTTTGGAGAACCGTAATGGAAAACAACAGCTTCAGCCAAATAGCCATGGCAATGACAGATAACAGTGAAGCTAGCTCAGCATCAGCAGATGCTTCATCAACAACAGATATGAGTGCCTATGCCAAGTATACAGCAGTTGAAGCAGAAGAAGCATTAGACGTAGAAAACTGGATGCTTGCCGAAGACAATTTCTTTACAACAGTAGAAGTGGCAACAGAAGCAGAAAACGCACTTGAAGTGGAAAACTGGATGACTAACGAAAGCTTCTTTAATGGAATGGCAAGCTACTTCAAAGTAGAAACCGAAGAAGCATTGGAAGTGGAAGACTGGATGCAAGACACTAACTACTTCGGAGTTCTAACAGTAAACATTAAGGAAGAAACAGAAGGAGCTTTGGAACTGGAAGCCTGGATGACAGACGCAAAAACCTGGAACATCTAATTACGAATAACTCATTATAATAAAAAAACCGCTACTCTTTAATTAGAGCGGCGGTTTTTTATTGCTTCTTTTCTGTCATTTCGAACGCAGTGAGAAATCTTTAGCTTTTATTTGTTACAGATTTCTCCTCCCCCGAAGTTTCGGTGCTCGTCAAAATGACAATGTTTTATCCTTATAAATCTACGTTATCGGATAATCATTGTGAATATCTGTCAACACTTCGCAGCCGGTTGGTGTTACCAAAATGGTGTGCTCGAATTGTGCCGACAGTTTGCTATCTATCGTACGGGCGGTCCAGCCATCATTTTTATCAATTACGGCTTTTGGCTTTCCCTGGTTAATCATCGGCTCGATTGTAAAAATCATTCCGGGTTTCATTTCCGGTCCCGAGTTTCTACGTGAAGCATGATCTACCTGCGGCTCCTCATGAAAATCAACACCAACACCATGTCCGCAAAACTCGTACACCACACTGTAACCTTGTGCTTTGGCATAACGCTGAATAACAAATCCTATATTCCCAAAACGGTTGCTCGGTTTTACCTGCTCAATTCCGAGGTCGAGACAGTGGCTTGTAATATCAATCAGATCTTCAGCCTCCTGACTTACATCTCCTACCGTAAACATACGCGATGTGTCTCCATAGAAGCCATTTAAAATTGTGGTGACATCAATATTCAAAATATCTCCTTCTTTTAAAACGGTTTTTTTTGAAGGAATACCGTGGCAAATCACGTTATTTAACGAAATACAACTTGATTTAGGATAACCATTATACCCTTTGGTTGCAGGAACCGCTCCATGGGAACGAATAAATTCCTCCACCTTATCGTCGATAAATTCGGTGTTTACTCCTTCTTTTACAAACTGCTCAGCAAAATCGAGTGTTTTAGCTGCCAGTTTTCCACTTTGCCTGACGCCTTCGATTTGCTCCGGAGATTTAATTATTATTTTTCCCATAAAACTTTTTAATTTGCCGCAAAATTGAACATTTGTTGTTGATTTTCAAAAACCGAACAATAAATTTGCGAAAAAGTTTACAAAAAGAATGCAGTCGGAAGCCGGAAGCACAAAAATGGAAGACTATTTCTTTTAACAAAATTAATAACGGGCCCTTATGCGATTGAACAGGAAGGATTTTTATTAGGCAATTGAACTTCCAACATTGCACTTCAGGCTTCAAATCGTTTTAGCATGAAACACAAACAGGAATTATCTACAAAATCATATTTCGTTAGCCGTTTTGGGCAACTTTCTACTTCCTTCCTTTTTTGGCAAATTCAGGACATTGCCTGGGAACATGCCGAAAAATTAGGTTTCGGGTTTGACAATCTTCAAAAGGAAAAACAGTTTTGGGTGTTATCCCGATTGCTGGTTAAAATAAAACGTCGCCCCGAATGGGGAGAAAAATTTACGGTGGAAACCTGGCCTGCCGGAATTGATGGTCTGCTGGCACTCCGAGATATTCATTTTATTGATGCCAATGGCGAAAGTATCATTCAGGCTACAACCAGCTGGCTGGTGCTGAACCAGGAAACCAAACGAATTGTAAAACTGGAACTTGGCTCCATTCCATTGCACGACGAACGCGTTCTGGAAATGAATGCAGGAAAAGTAAAACCGGTAAAATCGGAAGATGAAGTGCTTTTTACTCCCGTACTTTTTAACGAGATCGACGTTAACCAGCATTTTAACAGCGGACGTTATCTTGAACGAATAATAGACAGTTACGATTTTAATTTCCACGAGACGAATGAACTCATCGAATTTGAAGTGAATTTTGTAAAAGAGGGCACACAAAACGATAGGTTGGGAATTAAGAAACAAATACTGGATAAAAAGAATCATATTTGTAGTGTAGTTCGCGAAAGCGACGGAGCCGATCTGATTCGCGCCCGGCTGGTCTGGAGCCCGCGGCAACAGGCATTCTGAAGAAACAGTTCATTAAAATAATCACAGTCTCTTTTTCTTTTAGGAATAAGTAAGACGAAATGATCAAAAAAAAATCAGGCAATTTCAAACGTTTGCATTGATTTTGAGCAGCTTATTTTGAATTATTTATACTAACAAAAGCCAATAATTAAAGATTAATTAAGGCTACAATACTTAAAAGGAAATGAAGAGATTACTATTGATTTTTGTGCTTGCCGCTGGCACATTCTTTAGCCAGGCTGAAGAAATTACTTCTCCGAACGGAAAAATGAAACTTATCTTCGATTTATCGGATGGAACACCGGTTTATCAACTTCAACTGGAAGATAAAACCATTATCAAACCCAGCAAATTGGGGCTTGAATTAAAAGATGCAGAACCACTGTTAAGCGGATTTACACTTGCCGACAGCCAAACTACTACTTTCGATGAAACATGGAACCCGGTTTGGGGCGAACAAAGCGAAATTCGTAACCATTATAACGAGTTGGCGGTAACTTTAAGCCAGTCCGCCACCAACCGAAGCATGATCATTCGCTTCCGTGTTTTTAACGACGGACTAGGTTTTCGTTATGAGTTCCCGGAGCAAGACAACCTGATTTATTTTGTGGTGAAAGACGAACGCACCGAGTTTGCCATGGACGGTGACCACACTGCTTTCTGGATACCGGGTGATTACGATACACAGGAATACGATTACACCAAATCGAAATTGTCTGAAATTCGTGGTTTGATGGAAAAAGCAATCACTCCTAACACTTCTCAAACACCAATTTCTGCAACTGCTGTACAAACAGCTTTAATGATGAAAACCGACGACGGTTACTACATCAACCTGCACGAAGCTGCATTAAAAGATTATTCGTGTATGCACCTCGAGCTGGACGACAAAAATATGGTGTTCGAATCAACTTTAACTCCCGATGCGCAAGGAAACATGGCCTACATGCAAGCGCCTTGTACAACACCATGGCGTACGGTTATAGCCAGCAAAAATGCCGGCGACATCCTACTTTCAAATATCACACTTAATTTAAATGATCCTTGCGCATACGAAAACACTGATTGGATTACACCTGTGAAATATGTTGGCGTTTGGTGGGAGATGATCACCGGAAAAAGCTCTTGGGCCTACACCAACTTACCAAGTGTAAAACTGGGCGAAACCGATTATTCAAAAACAACACCTAACGGAATCCATGCAGCCAACACCGAAGAGGTAAAAAAATACATTGACTTTGCCGCAGAAAATGGTTTGGATGCTGTTTTGGTTGAAGGTTGGAACGAAGGTTGGGAAGACTGGTTCAACAAATCGAAAGACTATGTTTTTGACTTTGTTACCCCCTACCCTGATTTTGATGTTGCCAAATTGCGCGACTATGCCAAAAGCAAAAATATACACCTGATGATGCACCACGAAACTTCGGGCTCGGTGCGCAATTACGAGCGTCATTTAGATACGGCTTACCAGTTTATGGCCGATAACAACTACAACTCGGTAAAAAGTGGTTATGTAGGCAACATTATTCCGCGTGGCGAACACCACTACGGACAATGGATGGTAAACCATTATTTGTATGCGGTAAAAAAAGCCGCTGATTATAAAATAATGGTTAATGCGCACGAAGCTGTTCGCCCGACCGGATTATCCAGAACTTATCCGAACCTCATCGGCAACGAATCGGCACGCGGAACCGAGTACGAAGCTTTTGGCGGAAACAATGTCGATCATACTACCATCCTACCGTTTACACGTTTGATTGGTGGACCGATGGATTACACGCCGGGTATTTTCGAAACGCATGTTAGCGAATATAACCCTGATAATAATTCGCAGGTTCGCACAACCATTGCACGCCAGTTAGCTTTGTATGTAACCATGTACAGTCCGCTGCAAATGGCTGCCGACCTGCCAAGTACTTACGAGAAATACATGGATGCTTTCCAGTTTATTAAAGATGTGGCTCTTGATTGGGATAAGACATTGGTTTTAGAAGCCGAACCGGGTGATTACATCACTTATGCCCGAAAAGAAAAAGGCAGCGAAAACTGGTTTGTGGGCCGTACAAACGACGAAGAAATCCGCACCTCCGTAATCAGTTTTGATTTTCTGAATCCGGATCAGAAATACATTGCGACAGTTTATTCTGATGCAAAAGATGCGGACTGGAAAACAAATCCACAGGCCTATGAAATCAAGAAATATGTGGTTTCAAATAAGTCCGACTTAAAACAACAATGTGCTCCCGGCGGTGGTTATGCAATCAGTATTATTCCGGTTTCTGACAAGTCGGAATTAAAAGGATTGAAGAAGTTATAAAAGCAATAAAACAAGAGGCCGTCTATAAAATCGGAAAGAACGTCATTCTGAATTCATTTCAGAATCTGACATGCCCCTTTTCCATAAGCTTTAAGATCCTGAAACAAGTTCAGGAGGACAAGTCAATTATTTTATAGACGGCCTTTCTTTTAACAATGCTTATCTCAAGTGATATTGCTGTTTTATTTCAGTACGTTCTGCCTCATCCAAAGATTTCATATATCCTTTCCATCCCGGACACCAGTTAATATGCCAACGCCAAAAACGGCCGGCAAACGATTTTGGTTTTTCATCGTACTTGGCACGAAGTGTACAATCAGCGCAATTTGATTCAGCCATGACAGTTTGGTTTAAATGATTATTGATCGTTATTTCTCCTTTTACGAAGTTTGTTCTAACAGTTTCAAAATTTCACCAACTTTTTCATCCATCGGCAAATGCCCGTTAATCCAGTGAATTTTTGTGCCCCGCTTTTCCATTCCACGGAACCAGGTCATCTGGCGTTTTGCAAACTGGTGAATGGCAATTTCCAGTTTGCTAAACATTTCATCAAAACTCAACTCGCCAATTAAATGCAGAGTCAGAAATTTATATTCAAGCCCATAGTAAATCAGTTGCTCCGGTGTTAATCCTAAATCGAGCAATTTCTGCACCTCGTCCAGCATTCCTTCATCAAGTCGTTGTTTTAAGCGGGTGGTAATTCGTTGGCGGCGCATTTCCCGGTCGAAATCAATTCCAACATTCAAACTATTTATTTCGGGCATTTCTGAATCTTCCTGCGGATGATCACGATAATAATGCTCAATTTCTATCGCACGAATCGCACGTCGGTCGGTTTCCACATCTGTTTCGTTGTGCAATTCAGGCTTAAGGTCTTTGAGAATTCTGGTGAGTTCCTCCAGCGATTTTCCTTCCAGTTGTTTTCGCAATTCTTTATTTGGTGGCACCTCTATTAACCGGTAGTTTCGTAACACCGCCTCAAGGTATAAACCACTGCCACCGCACAAAACCGGAAACTTTCCGCGCGATTGTATCTCGTTGAAAACCTCAATAAAATCGGTCTGAAAACGATAAACATTATAATGCGCTCCTGCATCTTCAATATCAACCAAATGCGATGGCACTTCCACACCATCAACAAAATAATCTTCGTAATCCTTACCGGTTCCCAAATCCATTCCGCGGTATACCTGTCGCGAATCGGCCGATATAACTTCTCCGTTTAACTGTGAGGCCAAATGGGCAGCCAATCCGGTTTTTCCGGTTGCTGTTGGGCCAAGTATTGTTACTAAATTGGTTTTCAAAATCTCGTAGTTTTAGCTGCAAAATAACAAAATATAAGTGGCTTATCCATTTATGAATCACTTTTTAAATTATTTAAATAACTGTCTCCGCTTTTATACATTATTGCCTAATTATTTATCTTTGGTACCACTTCATGTAAAAAATGTACGATGATAAAAGAAGCATGTGTTGAATCATTTTTAGAGGCCAGGCTGGCACAGGACAAAGGAGCGAACCGAATTGAGTTGTGTTCCGATCTGGCAAATGATGGTTTAACTCCGGATTTTGAAATCCTAAAAAAAGCCTGTTCCGAATTGGATATTCCGGTGATGGTAATGGCGCGTCCGCGCGCAGGTAATTTTGTGCATTCGGCTGAGGAAATAGAAGCGATGAAAGCGGCTATCGACCAGGCAAAGGAAGCCGGTGCCGCCGGTGTTGTTTTTGGATTATTAACGCCCAACAATAAAATTGATGAAGCAAACACTCGTCTACTGGCCGAATATGCCAAGCCACTTCCTGTAACTTTTCACAAAGCAATCGACGAAATGGACGATCCGGAGGAAGGCGTTCGCATTTTAAAAACCATTCCGAATATAAAACGAATTCTTAGCTCGGGTGGCAAAGCGACAGCGCTTGAAGGACAGGAAGTCATCCGAAATATGATAGCCGAAGCAGAAGGAAAGATCATCATCCTGGTTGCAGGAAAAGTTACAATTGATAACGTTAGCGAAATTCAGCAAATTACCGGGACCACCGAATTACATGGTCGCAAAATTGTAGGAGATCTTACAACAAAGAAGTAAATTCAATCAAACTTTAAATAATCGAACTATGAAAAAATTACTGGTAATAATACCTGTTCTACTGGCATTTATGGCAAATGCCCAGTTAAAACATGAAATTACCGACTACATGTGGCCAACCGATCAGGCAGTGTTGGATAAGCTGGAGGACTGGCAGGATTTAAAATTTGGCTTACTGATGCACTGGGGGGCTTATAGCCAATGGGGCATTGTGGAATCGTGGTCGATTTGCCCAGAAGATTATGGTTGGTGCGAACGAAAAAAAGGCAGTAATCCTGACGATTATTTTACCTACAAAAAAGAATACGAAAACCTGAAATTGTCGTTTAATCCAACAGGGTTTAATCCTGATGACTGGGCAAAAGCAGCAGCCGATGCAGGTATGAAATACGTGGTTTTTACTACCAAACACCACGATGGCTTTTGTATGTTCGACTCGAAATACACCGACTACAAAGTAACCAGCACCGAGTGCCCGTTCAATGTAAATCCAAAGGCAAACATTACCAAAGAGGTTTTTGATGCTTTTCGTAATGAAGGATTGTGGGCAGGTGCGTATTTCTCGAAACCGGACTGGAATAGCCCTTATTATTGGGATCCTAAGTTTCCTCCGTTCGACAGAAACGTAAATTACGATCCGGCTCTTTACCCCGAAAAATGGAACAAGTTTGTGGAATTCACACATAACCAAATTATGGAACTGATGAGCGATTACGGAAAGATCGATATCCTATGGCTCGATGGTGGCTGGGTTTGTAAGCAGTCGGATGAAGCGTTAGAAGAATACTATGAAGGTCGTCATGCTGAGGCTCCAAGTGGCTTTATTAAAAACCGGGTGATTGACCAGGATTTAAAAATGGACGAGCTGGCGGCCAAAGCACGTGAAAAGCAGCCGGGATTGATCGTTGTTGATCGTGCAGTAAAAGGTCCAAACCAGAACTACCTGACACCGGAAAACAAGGTGCCGGAAACCCAACTCCCTTACCCTTGGGAAAGCTGTATAATTGCCGGCGGTGGCTGGTCGTGGGTGCCGGATGCAGTATTTATGACACCTAAACAAGCGATTCACATGTTGATTGATATTGTTGCCAAAGGCGGTAATCTCCTGTACAATATCGCTCCCGGCCCCGATGGGAAATGGCCTGTCGATGCCTATAAGTTATTGGAAGCAATGGGTAACTGGATCGAAGTGAACGGCGAAGCAATTTATTCTACCCGTGCCATCGCTCCGTACAAAACTGACAATATCTGTCTGAGCCAGCAAAAGGATACAAAGGCAGTGTATGCACTTTATCTTGAAGAAGAAGATGGTAGCGGATTGCCGGCATCATTTACCGTTAAAGGAATTAAAGCTGCCAAAGACGCAAAGCTCTCTCTGCTTGGTGCCAAGGGATACTTAAAATGGAAAAACACCAACGAAGGAGTAAAAGTTACCATCCCTTCCAGCATTCAGAAAAACCTGCCTTGCGATTTAGCATGGGCCGTAAAAATATCGGCTATTCAATAGCATTAAAAAAGGAGGCATAATAATTTGCCTCCTTTTTATTTTTATCTCCCTAAAGGCACTTTACCCCTACATTAACAATCCCTCTTCAAACATGCTTTACAACATATTTCCTAAAATTTTACTCTATTTTCGCGCGCTTTAGTTGTGAAAACAATTAAACGAATAGTCTTTTTGAATTTTTATTGATAATCCCCCGGAATGAGACTTCAGGAGAATACAAAACCATCTTCTCCAACCAGCCACACAGTGCTGGGGTCTCACACCTTCCGGGTTTTTCCACAACAGAAAATAAGTAGAACGAATGAAGTTTGAATTTAAATTTATAGATAAGAAGCAGGGAAGCATAAAAGATGATATCCTTTCGGGACTAACCGTGGCATTGGCACTGGTACCCGAGGCGGTGGCTTTTAGTTTTGTTGCAGGCGTGTCGCCAATCGTTGGGTTGTACGGTGCGTTTATGATGGGACTGATTACTTCCATTTTTGGAGGCCGTCCGGGAATGATTTCCGGAGCAACAGGAGCAATGGCCGTTGTGATGGTTAGCCTGATACAACAAGGTAACGCCATGGGCGACGGACAAGGTTTGCAGTACTTATTTGCCACCCTCGTTTTGGCCGGAACGATACAGGCACTTTTTGGCGTTTTCAAACTCGGTAAGTTTATTCGCCTTGTGCCGCACTCGGTAATGATGGGCTTTGTAAACGGACTGGCCATTGTTATTTTCCTTTCGCAGCTGAACATGTTTAAAACCGGTGGCGAATGGTTAAGCGGAACACCCCTGTACACCATGCTTGGTTTGGTTGGTCTTACCATGGCGATAATGGTTCTTCTGCCAAAACTCAGTAAAGCCATACCGGCAGCGCTGGTTGGAATTTTAGTGGTTACCGCCATCGCAATTTTCGGAAACATAGAAACAGAAACAGTACGAAGTTTTATTCAGAGTGGTGGCGGCGATAGTATTAAAGCCGGCCTGCCAACTTTTAATGTTCCGTTAATTCCCTTAAACCTGCACACTCTGGAGCTGATTTTTCCTTATGCCTTAATTCTGGCAGCAGTTGGTCTGATAGAATCGTTAATGACATTGAACCTGGTTGACGAGTTAACCGAAACGCGTGGTAGTGGAAACCGCGAAGCTGCAGCACAGGGATTGGCCAACATCGTAAACGGATTTTTTGGTGGAATGGGCGGTTGCGCCATGATCGGACAAAGTATTATCAATATAAAATCGGGTGGCCGTGGCCGTTTATCGGGAATTGTTGCAGCAGTAATGTTGCTTGTTTTTATACTGTTTGCCTCATCGTATATTGAAATGATTCCGATTGCAGCGCTGGTAGGCGTAATGTTTATGGTGGTAATTGGCACCTTTGCGTGGAGTACTTTCAAAATCATGAATAAAATCCCGCTTTCCGATCTTATTGTAATTATTTTGGTTACCGGACTCACCGTGGCTTTCGATCTTGCCATCGCTGTTTTGGCAGGTGTTGTGGTTTCAGCCCTGGTATTTTCGTGGGAAAACGCCAAGCGTATTCGTGCCCGCAAAAGTGTTGACGAACATGGGATTAAACACTACGAAATATTTGGCCCTCTGTTCTTTGGTTCCACTGCGCTTTTCCAAAATAAGTTTGATGTTCAAAACGATCCGAATGAAGTGATCGTTGACTTTAAAGAGTCGCGTATTGCCGATCAATCGGCAATTGAAGCCATTAACAAACTTGCCGAGCGTTACCAAAAAGCAGGCAAAACAATTCACCTGCGCCACTTAAGTCGCGATTGTATAAAACTGGTGAAAAAAGCAGAAGCTATTTGCGTTGTAAATGTGGTGGAAGATCCGAACTATTTTGTGGCCATCGATCACTACAACAAGTTAATGAAATTGCAGACGAAATTGAATGAAAATGCAACTTCATAATAAAATACTTGTCATTAAATATAGAAAAGCTTTTACGGATTAGCTTTGAAAGCGGCCTGAAACAAAAACAATGTTCATCTTTCAGTTTTAGGCTGCTTTTTTATCGTAAGATTTAGAACGCTGACAACGCTGATTTTTCTGATGCTCACCGATCATTAAAAAACCCCACTAGTTATTCTCATCTCATGAATATTATTAGTGAAATTTCACTTGTATAATCCGTTGATGATATAAATGTTTTTCTTAAAAATTAATCAGCGAAATTCTGCAATATCTGCGTCACCAGCGTTCTATTATTTTTCTTTTCGCTTTTGAAAATGTTTCGAGTCGCCCCATTCGCCATAACCAATTTCCGAACCGGACATATGAATTCTTGCCTCCAGACAATTACGGCACAATTCGGCATCCTCATCCAAACAAGGTTTATCCTCGTATAGCTGATACTCTTCGCGATATGCAGTTGGCGTTAAATTCGGCATAATTACATTAGCGCCAATGGCCAGCGCTTTTTCACGTCCGGCCGGATCAATGGCCTGCAAAGCGGTGGCCGCAGCAATATTAATATCGGGCATTAATAAGCGTAAAACCGCAATCATGTTCAATGCCAGATCAAAACGTTCCTGCTTTGTTTTTAGGAGGTTACGATATTGATATAAAGGAGTGTCTTCATGCTCGAGATAAGGCCCCATTCCGCACATGTCGATATCCAGTTTTTTAAAAAACAACAAATCATCGGCCAGGTGTTCGTAGGTTTGAAATGGCAGTCCGATCATCACTCCGGTACCTACCTGATAACCGGCATTTTTCAAACTCCCAAGTGCTTCAACTCGCTTTTCAAATGAATGGATATCATTTTCAGGATGGATCTTGTAATACAATTCGCGGTTCGATGACTCAATGCGTAACAAATAACGGTGTGCACCACTCTCGAACCAGCGACGATAGGTTTCCAGGCTTTGTTCGCCACAACTAAGTGTAATTCCCAATTCGCCATTCGAAAATCCCTTGATCTTTTTCAGCAAATCGTCTACCCTTTTAATAAATGCCGGTGACGATAATTCGCCCGACTGTAAAACCACCGAAGCAAAACGATTTTCCCAGGCGAAACGGCACGATTCCAAAATCTCGTCATCGCTTACATCGTAGCGAATAACTTTGTCGTTTCCTTTACGAATGCCACAATACAAACAATCCTTGGCGCAAATATTCGAAAACTCCACCAGACCACGGAAATACACTTTATTTCCCGTTTCTTTTACCTTCACTTCCTGTGCCCGCTTTAACAGCGCAGTGCGTTCTTCGCCTGTAGCCTTTAGTAATTGTATGATTTCCTGTTTATCCAAATCAATCATTTTGAGCCACAAAAATATGCTTTTCTGCCCAATAAAACTCAAGAACGAAATGGTATGTTATGTTTTAGAACTAGGTTGCATAACATTTGCAGTTTACAACATTTCTCATGTTAGTCAATGGAAATTAAATTTACTTTTGTAGCTCATCCTGCGGGAAGGCCACGGCTGACTTTAGGGAAAACGATAAAGGATTAATGATTAACGATAAAGGGTTAATCGCTGATCTGCTTTCCCTGTATTTCCCGTAGAATTTATTTGTAAAACTTAAGTTGATGTTTGTTGACGGAAAGAAAACTTCTGTCTTCCGACTTCTGACTACTAACTTTTTTAAATGAAACGATTGGGTTTTGTGGGCATAATAATTGAAAACCGCGAGAAGTCTTCGGGAAGCGTAAACCAGGTTCTTAGTCAATATTCTGAACTTATTCTGGCGCGCACCGGCCTGCCCAATGCAAGAGAAAACTATTCCGTTATTACGCTGGTAATTGATGCCACAACCGATGAGTTGGGCCAATTAACCGGAAAACTGGGAAACATTCCGGGTGTATCTGTAAAATCTGGTCTCGCCAAAAAATAGAAGAATAAAAACAGATCTTTTAACTCAAAGAAATATGTACAACGTACCTGCCGATTTTATCAACGAAGCCAAAGTTTGGGAAACACTAGAGCAGAACAAAAATCCCGAGCCGGCACAAATTAAGGAAGTACTGGCCAAAGCTGCCGAAATGAAAGGTTTAAACCTGGCCGATGTCGCTGTTTTAACTTCGATCAGCGATCCGGAAATGCTAGGCGAACTTTTTAACACGGCAAACACCGTTAAAGAAACCATTTATGGCAAACGCCTGGTGTTGTTTGCGCCACTTTACATTTCGAATTTATGCGCAAACGAATGTTTGTACTGCGCTTTCAGGGCAACAAATAAAGAAATCGACCGCCATGCACTTTCGCAGGAACACATTGCTCGCGAAACAGAAGTGCTCATCAACCAGGGGCACAAACGAGTATTGCTTGTTGCCGGTGAGTCGTATCCGAAAAAAGGATTTGACTATGTATTGGAAGCGATTAGAAGCGTTTACAGTGTTAAAAATGAACACGGCGAAATTCGCCGGGTGAATATAAATGTGGCTCCGCTAACGGTTGATGAATTTAAACAGGTAAAAGCAGAAGGTATTGGGACCTACCAGATTTTTCAGGAAACCTACCACCGCGAAACCTACCAAAAAGTACACGTTGGCGGTAAAAAACGTGACTACAACTGGCGAGTTTGGGCTTTGCACCGCGCCATGGAAGCCGGAATCGATGATGTTGGAATTGGCGTATTATTTGGCCTGTTTGACTATCGTTTTGAAATTATGGCAATGATGCAGCACATTTTTGAGCTGGAAGATAAGTTTGGAGTTGGGCCACACACCATAAGTGTTCCACGTATGGAGCCCGCAACCAACAGCGATATGGCATCGCATCCGCCATTCCCTGTTTCGGATATCGATTTTCGTAAGATAGTGGCCATTCTTCGACTGGCAGTTCCTTACACCGGAATCATCATGTCGACACGAGAAACCGCCAAAATGCGCCGCGACACTTTTGCATTGGGTGTTAGCCAAATCTCTGCGGGGAGTAAAACCAATCCCGGAGGATATGAGGAAGATGATGCAATCTCAGGCCAGTTTAGTCTTGGCGATCACCGCCCGCTGGATGAAGTGATCCGCGATGTGGCATCAATGGGTTATATTCCGTCGTTCTGCACAGCGTGTTACCGTATGGGACGAACCGGTCAGGATTTTATGGATCTGGCAAAACCAGGCGACATTCGGTTGCATTGTGCCCCGAACGGGCTTAGTTCTTTTAAAGAATATTTACAGAATTATGCATCTCCGGAAACACGTGAGATTGGCGATCAGCTAATTCGTGAAACAATTGCAGGAATGAGTGGCATCGCAAGACAACGCGCCGAAAAACTGGTAAAACGTGTAGAGGCCGGACGCGATGATGTTTATTGTTAACACAGCCACTAGCCACGAGAATCAAGTGACGAGCTACAACAAAATCATGTAATCCAATAATCAAACAAATCATGGTCAAGACAAGAGAAGAAAGTGACTTTATTGGAAAGAAGCAAATACCTGCTGATGTTCTTTGGGGCATTCATACGGCTCGCGCGATGGAGAATTTCCCGATTTCGGGACAGAAAGTTCATCCCGAGCTTATTAAAGCGTATGGAGAAGTAAAACTGGCCTGTGCGCAAACCAATAATTCACTTGGTTTTTGGGATGATAACACAAAAGCTGAAGCCATTGAAAAGGCGTCTTTTGAAATGACCCAGGGATTGCTGAATGAACACATTCTGGTGGATGCTTTGCAGGGTGGTGCCGGAACTTCTACCAATATGAATGTAAATGAAGTACTGGCTAACCGTTCGTTACAGATTCTAAATAAAGAATTAGGTGATTACAATATTGTTTCACCACTTGATAATATTAACCTCCACCAAAGTACCAACGACACCTACCCCACCGCACTTAAAATTGCTGCTATTCGATTATTGCGCGAACTGGAACAAAATGTGCTAAACCTTCAGGAGGCTTTTCAGAAAAAAGAGAAGGAATTTGCGCACATCGTTAAAATAGGGCGTACGCAATTACAAGATGCTGTTCTTACAACATTAGGGCGTGAAATGAGCGCTTATGCTGAAGCTTTTAACCGCGATCGCTGGCGCATTTATAAATGTGAAGAACGTTTACGTGTAGTAAATTTGGGCGGGACAGCCATCGGCACGGGACTGGGAGCGCCGAAACAGTTTATTTTTAGGGTAGTCGACAAACTACGCGAAAACACAAATATTGGACTGGCACGAAGCGAAAACCTGATTGACGGCACCCAAAACGTAGATGTTTTTGTGGAAGTATCTGGTATATTAAAGGCATGTGCTGTTAATTTACTAAAGATCAGCAACGACCTTCGTTTGCTATCGAGTGGCCCACATGCCGGATTAAGAGAAATTAACCTACCACAACTTCAGGTGGGTTCGTCGATTATGCCGGGTAAAGTTAATCCGGTTATTCCGGAAGCTGTTGCACAGGCAGCTATAAAAGTTATGGGCAACGACCAGGTTGTGGCACAATCCTGCAGCGCCGGGAATCTCGAACTCAACCAGTTTATGCCGCTAATTACCCACAGTTTTTTGGAGTCGATCGATCTCCTTAAAAATGCTTGTAAATTATTCAACGAAAAATGTGTTTCAGGTATAACCGCCAACGAAGATGTTTGCCGGACACATGTAAATAACTCAACCGCTACAATTACTGCAATTGTTCCTGTAATTGGATACGACCGCTGTTCTGAAATCATCAAAATGGCTGAAAGTTTTGGTTTGTCAATTAAAGAAGCAGCCTTAAAATCAGGATTTTTAACTGATGAAGAGTTTGACCAACTGATTAGTCCCGAAGCAGTTTGCCGCTTAGGCAACTAACTCTTAACATTTTAACAACACATTAACACAGTCGAAACACCCTCATTTTCTGCGACTTGCACATCACAATGAAAATAAAGACTGATTTATCTCATTCTCTACTTGCTTTTGATCTGATTAGTTATTAATATTGAGTCTAAATAAACATTGAGACAAAAATTATTCTTTAATAACTAAAATTAAAATCATGAAAAAAGTATTATTTCTATTAGCGTTTGTTGCAGTTTACGGAGTATCATTAGCAATGACTGAAGCTACAGTTGTTACCAACGATGAGATCGTTCAGGTTGTAGACAATGCTGATAAAGTAGAAAAAGAAAAGAAAGAGGATGGCAAGAAAGCCGCAAAGTCTGAAGCAAAAGGCGAAGGATGTTCAGATTCAAAAGCTAAAGCAAAAGCAGACGGATGCTCAGGTGAAAAATCAGCAGAAAAGAAAAGTGACTGCAGCAAAACCTGCGGTGGCGAAAAATCAGGTAAATCATAATTGATTACCGTTAATAAAGGAAAGTCGTTCATTTTTAATGAGCGACTTTTTTTTTGAAAGTCTGCCTCATTACACCAAGTCAATTTAATTCATCTTCCGGCTTCCATCGTCAGCCAACTCCTTTATAAGGGGAGGATTGGTCAATTAGCACTACATTGGTTAAATAAAATCGTCTTTTGAAGAGAACACAAGGGGATGATAAAAACTTAGATTCTAATTGGTGATCACGGTGAATAAAGAATGAGCTTTGCTAGCAATGTAAAATGTAGCCCACCTTAACCACATTTTCGATTGAAATTGAGGGATCTCCGGCAAAGTACTTTCTAAGTTTCGAAATGAATACATCGAGGCTACGCCCGGCAAAATAATCGTTCTCGCCCCAAATGGCAGTTAAAATCTGCTCACGCCGAACCACATTCTTTTTCTCCTTACAAAGCATACGCAACACCTCGGCCTCGCGCGTTGTAAGTCGTTTAATATTTCCATCCAAACTAAGCGAAAGGTTTTCATAATCGAATTCGTAAGCACCAACCTGATACACCGTTTCGGTTTCCTCCTGGATAAAATCACTACGTTTACTGATGGCTACAATTTTACACCATAACTCGTCCTCATCAAAAGGTTTGGTAATGTAATCGTCGGCGCCAATGTTATAGCCTTTCATTTTATCCTCTTTCATAGCGCGTGCCGTAAGAAAAACTATTGGAATTTCGGGCTGTACAGCTTTTACCTTTTTGGCCAGCGTAAAACCATCCATTTCAGGAAGCATAACATCGAAAATGCAAAAATTGAAATCTCCGTTTTTTTTGAATCCTTTCAGGCCCTTTTCTCCGTCGCGATACAGCGTAACACGAACTCCACGACTTTTTAAAAATTCCTCCAGTAAAAATCCAAGGTTAAGGTCGTCCTCAACTAAAATAATGTTTAAGTTTATTTCTTCCATCTTTATGATTTTTCCAGTGGCAATTGAATCTTAAAAACAGTTCCTTCATCGCTTGTACTTTCAACAACAATGGTTCCGTTATGCGCTTCAACAATTTGTTTTACGTAGGCCAGCCCAATCCCAAAACCTTTGGCGTTATGCACATCGCCCGTTGGCACCCTGTAGTACTTATCAAAAATATACTTTTGAAATTTAACCGGAATACCAATCCCGTTATCTTTCACCCAAATTACCAGATTTTCGTTTTCAACGCGGGCCTTAACGGCAATATCGGGCGCACGTTTTGAATATTTTATAGCATTCGAAAGCAAGTTAACAAATACATTTACAAAATGCATCCGATCGATAAACACTTGGTTATCTCCCGACTCAAGATCATAAGTTATTCGTCCGAACTGCTCATCAATCAACATTTCGCAAGTCGACGCGGCTTCTTTCACCACATCCTCTATTGATGTATTTTCTTTGTTGTAATCAAATTCATTCCGTTCCACAGCTTCAAGCCGTAATAAGCTCTCAACCAGATTTTGCAGTTTGCGGTTTTCTTTTGTTATCAGCTCGGCATAACTGGTTAATTTTGTTTCATCATCACCATAACGTTTTTTACGGATCATATTTGATGCCAACGCAATCGATGACAACGGTGTTTTAAATTCGTGACTTACATTATTCAGCAATTCTTTGGTATGTTTTGCAATACGAATTTCGCGGTTGTAAATGCGCAACAGGTAAAACAACGAGACGATCAATAAAAAGATCAACACAACCGATCCCACAAACATGTATCCTGCTGTGGCAAAGAAAAAACGTGTTCGCGATGGAAATTCCACCACCAGCTGATAACCGGTTTGCCCGAGAATTCCTCCCATACACCGCGAGTAGTACAATCCTTTATCGTATTCAGCCTCTAATTTTTTTAATTCTTCTGAATCATTTTCCAGAATATACATTTCATACTCCAAATCAATATCATACGATTTTAGCTCATCCTCAATAGCATCATGTATCTTCTGCCAAACTCCGGAAGTTGTTAATTGTGTTTTTAAACGAACCGTGTCGCAGTCCAGACAAGCTTTTACCTTATTACAAAGTGGTTTATCAGCTGTCAATGTGGTCATCGTTTCAGCAAGCGCCAGTTCCACACTCTTCTCAAAAACCTTGTCCTGAAAGCGAATGGAATAAACGATCCATTTTATTTGGGTTGCCAGCAGCGCCAAAATAATCAGCAATGCCAACAAAAATGTATATTTTCGAAATACTGTTTTCACGTATTATTTTTTCTTATTCTGGACGAATCAATGATTACTACCATAACCACATTAATAACCAATTGTTTTATTGTAGTTGTAAAAGTCAAAAATAGCCATTAAATCAACAATGACTCAGACTGTTAATTCCATTAACCTCGCATTAACGCTTATATTAATGTTTAAACAATATATTTGTAACACGATCACAATAAAAACTAAAAAATCATGAAATGAGCATGCAAATGGAATTCATGCGAACCCGAAATATTTAATGGTCATGCGAATTCCATACGATGCTTTAATAAACAAAAATTAAATCGTATGAAAAGAATTCTAATCGTTATCACTCTGATTGCTGCTTACAGTGTTGCAATAGCAAACACTTCGGCGAAGATTAATACAACAAAAAAATCGGAAGTAACTGTAGTTGCCGACGATAATAACTCCGTTGTAATCAACAAAGAAGAGGACGAAAAAAAGAAGAAAACAGAAAAGAAAGCCACAACCGCTAAAAAAGCCGACAAGAAGGCGACAGGTTGCACCGAAGCACAAAAGAAAAGTTGTGAAGCATCGGGAAAAACCTGTGGTGATAAAAAAGCCACAACTGAGAAAAAAAGTTGTTGTGGGGGATCGAAGTAAAATCAACTTCAAATAAATCAATTAAAGGGTGCTTTGGCACCCTTTTTTTATGGCAATAATTGCGGAAATTGGATTGAATTTGTACTTTCAGTCGCGCAAAACAGAAAACATGAGAGCACCAAAATCATTTCGTTTACATATTGGAATTTTTGGCCGCAGAAATGCCGGCAAGTCAAGTATTTTAAATGCACTAACACAGCAAGATGTTTCAATTGTTTCGGATGTTGCCGGAACAACCACCGACCCGGTTGAAAAGCCAATGGAATTACTTCCTTTGGGACCGGTACTTTTTATCGACACAGCCGGTATCGACGATGTAGGTGCACTTGGCAAAAAACGAATTGCCAAAACACTTGCCGTATTCGACCGAACAGATTTAGGAGTAATTGTCTCGAACTTTAACGATTGGGGAGAATACGAAGAATCACTGATCGGAGAATTCAACGAACGGGAAATTCCGTTTGTTGTAGTATTTAACAAGTGCGACCTCTACGAAGAAAACTTTGAACTTATTGGTGCCCTCGATGGAAAAAAGATAAAGCTCGTGCAGACTTCGGTACTTGAAAAAACAGGTTTACTTGATCTTCGCCAGTTGCTGCTGAACTCAGCCCCGGCCGATTTTATTAATCGCCCCAGTATTTTAGGCGACCTTGTTGGGGCCGGAGAAGCTGCTGTTTTGGTGGTTCCCATCGACAAAGAAGCGCCAAAGGGCAGACTGATTTTGCCGCAGGTGCAAAGTATCCGCGACTTGCTCGACAGTGATGCCTTTTGTATGGTGGTGAAAGAACGTGAATTGCGCGAAGCATTGTCGCGATTTAACAAACCACCAAAACTGGTAGTTACTGATTCGCAGGCCTTTTTAAAAGTGGCTGCCGACACGCCACCCGAAATTCCGTTAACCTCATTTTCCATTTTATTTGCCCGCCACCAGGGCGATTTGAACGAAATGGTACGCGGAGCAATGGCCATCGACAAGCTAAAAACCGGCGATAAAGTTTTAATTGCCGAAGCCTGCTCGCACCATCCCATTGGTGAAGATATTGGCACCGTAAAAATTCCGCGCTGGCTCACACAATATGTTGGCGGTAAATTAGAAATTGAAAGTACTCGCGGGCACGATTTCCCGCCAAATATTTCCGATTATAAGCTCATCATTCATTGCGGAGCCTGTATGTGGAACCGCCGCGAAATGCTGAGCCGTATTATGAAAGCGAAACAAGCAGGAGTTGCCATTACCAATTACGGATTAACCATTGCTTATTCGCTGGGAATTTTTGAGCGCGCATTGCAACCGTTTCCGGCAGCACTGGACATTTATAAAAATGGCATTGAAAAGTAGCGTTGAAATTCTCAAGGTTTTTTCAAACCGGGAACAAAGTAGAGTTGTTGATAGAATAAAAGAATAAAAATGAGCCGGATACTTTATCTATTTTTAATGTTTGCAGGACTGGCCTGCACCGACAAGGAAAACCCTGTAATTATGACTGCACAACAGGAACCGAGTGATTCTAATGAAAACAAGAATCAGGATTCATCCTTTTACTACCTGGCTTTAGGCGATTCGTATACCATTGGCGAAAGCGTGGAGGAAAACGAACGTTTCCCGGTTCAATTGGTTGAAAAATTAAAAGCTGAAGGTTTTGAAATGCAACCTGCAAAAATTCTGGCACGTACAGGTTGGACAACCGACGAATTGGCCGCTGCCATCGATAATGAGAATTTAAGAGAATCGTACAACCTTGTAACTTTATTAATTGGTGTAAACAACCAATACCGGGGACGAAGTGCCGACGAATACCGGGGAGAATTCAGAGCTCTTTTGCAAACGGCTATTGATTTTGCGAATAACAAAGCTCAGAATGTGATTGTAATTTCAATCCCCGATTATGGAGTTACTCCTTTCGGTAAAAGCCGTAATCCGGAACAAATAGCCAAAGAAATAGATGAGTACAACACCATAAATTTTCAGGAAACGCAGCAGGCCAATGCCCGTTATGTGGAAATCACAGCCATTTCGCGCGAGGCACTTAACGATGCAACGCTAGTAGCTTCCGATGGGTTGCATCCATCGGGAGAGATGTACCGGCGTTGGGTAGAAAAAATTCTTCCTGAAGCAAAAGAAATTCTCGAAAGCCAAAACTAAATGACAGCAGACCAAAACCGAATCTTTGCCGAACAGCTTGACAGTAAAGATCCCTTGCGCAAATTCAGAAGCCGGTTTTACATCGAATCGGAGAATACAATTTACCTTGATGGAAACTCGTTTGGCCGCCTCCCGATCAAAACCAAAGCATTACTTACCGAAGTGGTAGAAAAACAATGGGGAACGGAACTGATCGAAAGCTGGAACCAAAACTGGTATCAGAAATCTACGCAACTGGGAGATAAAATCGCACCTATAATCGGTGCTACGCAAGGAGAAGTTATTGTTTCTGACAGTACTTCGATTAACCTTTACAAGCTGGCACATGCAGCACTGAAATTGCAAAAAGGAAAAACAACAATAGTAAGCGACGATCTTAATTTCCCAACCGACCTTTATATTTTACAAGGACTTATAAAAGAATTTGGCCCGGAATACCAGCTCCATCTGGCACAATCAAACGATAGCATTACAATTGAAACGGAAGAGCTAAAATCGAAGATCACAAAAAATACAGCTTTGGTTGTACTCTCGCTCGTTGCGTTTAAGAGTGCATTTATGTACCAGCTTAACGAAATAACAGAATATGCGCATCAAATGGGAGCGCTGGTTCTTTGGGATCTTAGTCATGCCGCGGGTGCCGTTGAAATTGAGTTGAATAAATCCAATGCAGATTTGGCTGTAGGCTGCACTTACAAATACCTCAACGGAGGTCCCGGGTCGCCTGCATTTTTATACGTTCACAAAGATTTACAAGAGAAACTGTCATCTCCAATACAGGGTTGGTTTGGCGATGCTTTGCCATTTGAATTCGATTTAAACTACCGGCCGGCCAAAGGTATTCGAAGATTCCTTACGGGAACACCTCCGGTACTTAATCTTATGGCAATAGAACCGGGCATTGATATAATCAACGAAGCAGGGATGGCAACCATTCATCAAAAAAGCATCCGGCTTTCTGAGTTCTTCCTTTCGCTGGTTGAAACGGAATTACGTAATTATGGATTTGAAATAGGTTCTCCAATAAAGTCAGCAAACAGAGGATCGCACGTTTCGCTAAAACACGATGAAGCCTATCGGATTTGCCAGGCACTAATTCATCCAAAATCTTCTACTACCCGAATCATTCCCGACTTTCGCGATCCCGATAATATTCGTTTTGGGTTTACGCCACTTTATACCACTTTTAGAGAAGTATGGCTCACAGCTCAACGCCTTAAGCAGATAATAAAAGACAAAGAGTACGGGCAATTTTCAACGCAAAGATCAGACGTTACTTAGGATTTTTGTTTTGGACAGTGAAAGAAGCCAAAAAACTCAATCTTGCCCAAGGCATCTTTCTTGAGCAGTTTCAAATTCCCTTTTTCAAAAGCAAACTGAAACTCAATATTGCTCCTGAAATCTTTTGTATTGATTAATGTAATGAAGTTTCGGGCAACGCTCCACTTTCCTTCGGTTGTTCCCTCCAGCAGTTTTACCGGCGCATTGCCTGCTACTACAAATTCATGATTTTCGAGAAAAGATAAAACAAACAGTATATTGTTTTTCTTAAGCGCGTCCTCATCAAAATGTAACAGCTCTTCCCCCTCGTCTACGTAATATTCAAACAACTGCCACTTGCCGGGAATCAGTTTCTTTTTACTGCCAAACACCTCAGGAGATTTTAGCCACTCGATAAATTTTGAAGAAATCGATTTTAATTTCATTACAAGCCTGTTACGTTTGATATGACCTTATCCCGACAAAAAAGTTTAATGTTATAAATAATTTAAATCCGAACACCTTATCAGAATTTTACAAGTACTGTTTCAAACGCAACAATAATCAGCTTCCAACGTATTTTGAGGTATGTAAAAAAAGCCACTAACTCATTCTTTTCCAGATGGACCACAACTTCATTCAAAATCTCACCTTAATTGTTCAGGAGAACCTGCAGAATGAAGATTTTGGCCCAGAGAAGCTTGTTAAAATCATCGGGAAAAGCCATTCCACCATCCATCGGCGGGTAAAAGAATATTCCGGACAAAGCATCAGTCAGTTTATACGGGCAATACGATTGAATACAGCCAGGGAATTACTTTTAAACGACGAATATACGATTGCCGAAATTTCATACAAAGTTGGTTTTGGGAGCCCTGCCTATTTTAATAAATGTTTTCATGATGAATTTGGAATGCCTCCGGGAGAATTTAAAAAGAAATTCAGGTCGAAAAAAACAGGAACCCGACACCATCGTCTTTTTTACCTTCTACCAGTTTTGCTGCTCTTCGTATTTTTTTTAATTCCCAATCACCGTTTTTCTTTATTGGCCAATAAAAACACTACTGAAAAAACAATTGCAATATTACCATTTAACTATTTAGGATCGGAAAAAGAAAAGCAACATTTCTCTTATGTAATGATGCTCGAAATTACCAGTAAACTATCGATGGTTGAGAATCTGGTAGTTCTTTCAATTCCAGCGATTGATACTGACAAGAAAGAACCGAACAATCAGCTGGTCAAAAAACTGGGGGTAAATTATCTGCTCAAAGGCAACCTCCACATTGCAGGCAACAAGATGAAATTGATTGTTAACCTTACCAACACAAAAAATGGAGAAATTGAGTGGTCGGAAACCTTTAACTCCGGTCTTGAAAATATATTAGAAGTAGAAAGTAATATTTCTCAGGCAATAGCTCAACAGGTAAACGCTTTTATAACTCCCGATGAAAAAGCGCGAATGAGAAAGATACCTACCCTCAGTTCCGAAGCCAACGACTTTTATCAGTCGGGGCGGGCTGCACATATGGAATACTGGCAAAACAACTCCGATCTTGAATCGCTAAGCAAGGCAGAAGATTACTACCAAAAAGCATTGAACAATGACTCTACCTTTGCGCAGGCCTATGTAGGACTGGCCCAAATTGCGTACGATAAAACCACATGGTCCGATATTTTTAAAAATACTTATCTCGACACTGTTTTAAGTCTTGCGAACAGAGCCTTGTCGTTCGATAACACGTTATCAGATGCTTATACATTGCGAGGTGATTACTACCGTGCCCAATTTTCGGATAAAGCCATTGTGCAATATCAACAGGCTTTGCACTTTAATCCAAATAGCTGGCAGGCTTATTATGGTTTAGGTAATTTTTATTTATTAAAAAACAGTAGTAAGTCGGCGCAGAATATTCTTGAAGCAACAAAACGGCGCAGAGGGTCGGAATACCCTATAATGCTAGACAAACTGGTTTTTATATTTATTCTGAACGGGTTGTTCGACGAGGGGCAGGAACTGATTAACCGAAAACTATCGTGGGACAACGACTCGGTGTATTATTACCGGCGATTGGCGCTCATTGCAGAATACAACGAGCATTTTGAAAAAGCCACCGAATATGCACTGAAAGCAAGGGCCATCGACTCAACCAATTTAAATACAAATAACCTGTTGGCTTTCAATTATGTCTTACTTAAAGATTATGAGAAAGCGACATTTTATAATCAAAGGATCTTACAAATCTCCAACAATATCAATTTTAAACAAAACAACGAGCATCATCGGATAGGTTATGTATACCTCGTAAATGGCGATACGCTAACCGCAACAAAATACTTTCACCGGCAAATTGATGCCAGCCAAAAGTTAATTGCAATGGGAAATGCAGAAGAAGCTCTTTACGATCTTGCTGCAGCTTACGCCATTTTAAACGAAAAAGACAAGGCTTTCGAAAACCTGAGAGAAATACAACAACAAACCACCAACCTCTGGTTTATTTATTTCTATATGAAAAATGACCCGCTGTTAAATGCTATTCGCAACGAACCGGAGTTTCAAGAAATTTTATACCAGGTAAAAACCAAGGCCGAAACAGAACGTGCCAAACTAAAAAACTGGGCCGATCAACAAGAATTATTTCGCCCGCCATCACTTGACACATAATCGAAACTATTGACACATACCTCTAACATTACCATATATAGTTACTATGTCGGGCAACCTTAAATTTCAGAATTTGTAGCCGCTACTAACTTTAAATATTTTATCATGAAACGTATCATCTTTTTATTGATCGGAATATTCATTTTGGCTACCGCTTGCCAGGATGATTTTATTGAAACAGACGACAGTCTTAAAAGTGCCAAATCTGAAAAAACCCAAACTTTTCAGATAAAAGGTTGGGCTGAGGTTATACCCGATTGGGATGCAGGAATGTTCACATGTACTCCTGAAGAGTACGAAATTGCATTTTGCACCAGAGGTTGGGTTATGGGACATGAAAATATTCTGGGAACCGTTGTTCGCGAACAAAGTACTTACGAAAAAGTTTCATGTGATGTAACAATGACACCAGACGGACCTGTTGCGCATAATGTTGTTAGCGCAGATGTTCTCAGAACAAATGGCAATAGAACATTTGTAATTTCCCATATGTATATTAATGTTGCCACCGGCGATATTTGGGGACACAATGAACTTGTAGGAGGAACAGGTCGATTTGACGGAATTTCCGGGACCATTCAAATTCTGCAGGCAAATATGGTTCCTGAAACCGGCGGTATTACCTGGATTGAAGAAGGAGAAATCACACTAATTCTTAAATAACACACCCATTGAAACGATTTTAAGTTTTGGGCCACCTCTTCAATATGGGGTGTTTTTTTTCGCTGAAAAAGAAAAAGGGTAGCCCAATGACCACCCTCACATTCGTAATGTATAATGATAAAAAATAAGGGTACAACAAGTTTAAGTAATCGAAACAGGAATGTTCATTTTTTAGCTCGCTACTTATCAACAACTTACCGTGAATAGCGTTCCATTATCATGGATAAAACAGGTGAAATATCTTTAATCCGAAAATGCTTAACCTTGTTATTAACTTTCTTATTCAGGTGTAAAATCGTATTATTTTTGCCGCTTCTTCGCTGCCTAATTACTATTGCTCAGTAAAAACCGCTAAACCTTTGTCAATCAAAAATCTTTTAACTATTTTTGCGGCCAATTAATTTTATGCCGTTTCTATTGAAAGCGATGTTGCGGCGTAAAAATTGTATAACAAATAGTTCTTTAAAAAATGTATTTAACATCAGAAAAAAAACAAGAGCTTTTCGCCAAACATGGCCAATCAGCTCAGGACACAGGTAGTGCAGAAGGTCAGATTGCATTGTTCTCGTTAAGAATTAACCACTTAACAGAGCACCTGAAAAAAAACAAAAAAGACCACAGCACACGTCGTGCATTGATTAAATTAGTAGGTAAACGTCGTAGCTTACTCGATTATCTGATTAAAAAAGATATCGAACGTTACCGTGCGATTATCAAAGAATTGAACTTACGTAAGTAAATTATATTGAAAGGCAATGCATAGGTATTGCCTTTCTTTTTTTGTAAATTGCAAAACCTCACCACCCATTGTAATTAACAAAGGCCGCAAAACAGGCCGCAAAAATTTTTATTTAAATTATGGTAAACGCTACAGTTAAAACAATCGAACTTGCCGACGGCAGGACGATTACCATTGAAACCGGCAAATTGGCAAAACAAGCCGATGGTTCGGTAGTGGTTCGAATGGGTGACACCATGTTGCTGGCAACAGTTGTGTCGGCAAAAGAAGCTAAAGAAGATGTAGACTTTATGCCGGTATCGGTTGATTATCGCGAAAAATTTTCAGCCGCAGGTCGTTTCCCCGGAGGGTTCCTAAAAAGAGAAGCTCGCCCCAGTGACGACGAAATTTTAGTAGCACGTTTAGTAGACCGTGCTCTTCGTCCGCTTTTCCCGGACGATTACCACGCAGAAACAGCAGTGATGATCTCACTGATTTCTGTTGGAAAAGACGAAATGCCAGATGCATTGGCAGGATTAGCTGCTTCGGCAGCCATTGCAGTTTCAGATGTTCCTTTTGAAACGCCTATTTCAGAATGTCGTGTTGCCCGTATTAACGGCGAATACGTAATCAACCCAACTCGTGTACAGATGGAAGAAGCCGACCTTGAAATTATGGTTGGGGCATCGTACGAGAACATTATGATGGTTGAAGGCGAAATGAATGAGGTTTCGGAAGAAGTAATGTTGGAAGCCATAAAAGTGGCGCACGAAGAAATTAAAAAGCAGTGTAAAGTTCAGGAAGAACTGGCTGCCGAACTTGGTGTTGTAAAACGTGAGTATTGCCACGAAAACAACAACGAAGAGTTACGCGAACGTGTAACCGCAGAAACTTACGAAGCTTGTTACGAAGTTGCCAAAAAGCAACTAACCAACAAAGCCGAGCGCATGGATTCGTTTATGGTAATTCGCGATGAGTTCATCGAGAAATACACAGAAGAAAATGCGGAAAACGAGGAAATTGATTTAGACCAGCACATTGGTTTAATTAAAAGATATTACCACGATGTTGAAAAAGAAGCCATGCGCCGCATGATTCTTGACGACAAAATTCGTTTAGACGGACGTGCAACCAACGAAATTCGTCCTATTTGGGGTGAAACAAACTATTTGCCGGGTGCACACGGTTCATCTATTTTTACGCGTGGCGAAACTCAATCGCTGACTTCGGTTACATTGGGTACAAAAATGGACATTAAGAAAATTGACGGTGTAACTTTCCAGGGAACTGAAAAATTCTTGTTACACTACAACTTTCCTCCATTTTGTGTTGGCGATCCAAAAACACCACGTGGAACCAGCCGTCGTGAAATTGGACACGGTAACCTGGCCTTGCGCGGTTTAAAAAGAATGATTCCTGAAGATTTCCCATACGTTGTTCGTATTATGTCCGATATTTTAGAGTCAAACGGTTCATCGTCGATGGCAACTGTTTGTGCCGGAACAATGGGAATGATGGATGCCGGTATTAAAATTAAAAAACCGGTATCGGGTATCGCAATGGGATTGATTACCGATAAAGGTGCTGAAAAATACGCTGTCCTTTCTGACATTTTAGGTGACGAAGACCACCTTGGCGACATGGACTTTAAAGTAACCGGTACTGCCGATGGTATTACCGCTACACAAATGGACATTAAAGTTGACGGACTTCCTTATGAAGTACTAGCCGAAGCATTGCAACAGGCAAAAGAAGGTCGTTTGCACATTTTGGGCGAAATGCTGAAAGTGATTCCAGAGCCACGCGAAGATTACAAACCAAATGTTCCTCGTATCGAAATCGTTATGGTTCCGAAGGACATGATTGGTGCAATTATCGGACCTGGTGGAAAAGTAATTCAAGCTATTCAGGAAGAAACTGAAACGGTTATTGTTATCGAAGAAGTTGAAGATCAGGGTAGAGTTGAAATTTCGGGACAGGGACTGGAGCCAATTGAAGCTGCAAAAGCGAAAATTAAGGCCATTACTGCTCTTCCTGAAGTAGGTGAAGTATACCAGGGTAAAGTAAAATCGGTAGTTTCTTTCGGAGCATTTATCGAAATTATTCCTGGAAAAGAAGGACTGTTGCACGTATCTGAAATGGCTTGGGAGCGCGTTGAAAACGCAGAAGACTTTGCCAAAGAAGGTGAAACAGTAGAAGTGAAACTGATCGGTATTGATGAAAAAACCGGCAAACTGAAACTTTCGCGCAAAGTGTTGCTTCCAAAACCTGAAGGTTATGTGGAGCGCCCACCAAGAGAAAACCGTGGTGGTGACCGCAGAGGCAGCGACCGCCGTGGTGGTGATTTCAGAGGTGGTGATCGCAGAGGTGGAGACAGAAGACGTGATGACCGCAGAGGTGGTGATCGCAGAGAATTCCGTCCTCGTCGCGATAACGACTAATACCAATTGTTTTTAGTGTGAGCCTTAAGCGAAACACTGAAATTACAATGGTTAATGCCGATTGAAAAATTAAAGTTTGAATTTGATTTCACATCGGTATAAGAGCTGAATAAATTTCAAGCAAAATAATTAAACGCTCCGCCTTTTGGTGGGGCGTTTTTTATTACTAACAGTTTACTCTTAAAAGATGACATATCGGATCACCCGCAAATCCGGTGTATTTAACATTCTATAGACGGCAAGAGAGGAACTGGAACTTTCTGCCTGCCGGCGGCTTTCATCTTTGCCCCCGACGAAATGTCGGGATTTCGTCTTTGCTCCAACTTGAAGCAAAGACGAAACAGAAAATTCATGGCTGCACCCGCTTCGCTTGGAAAAGTCCTGTCTACAGGCAGGCGGACAGCAGTAATTTTTTAACGCCGTCACCGCTTGTTTTCCGGCTCTCCGGCCAAGGCCCTGCTTCAATGCAGCAGCGTTGCATAAGTGGACGGCCTCTTTTGGTGGTTGCCCGGAGTTAAAATAAAACTTTAGTGAGAGCGGGAAGCTCCAAGTTGGCGAGGAGATCACCCGTCCGAACTTGAGTTTTATGAAAACGCAGGGTAACAACCAAAAGCAGCCTTGCCTTTTTTGCTTCGTTTTTGTGGTAAGACAAAAATGAAGGCCGCCGGCAGGCATGGAACAATAGTCAATTCATAAATTAATCCACAGGATTTTACGGGTGATGCATAGTAGTTTTCTCCCAGCAGCAAATAATAAGCCGAAACAAGACAACCTTCATCTTCTAGAAGATTGTCATTCCGTTATTGCTCTATGGGCTGAGGGATTGAGACTAAAAAAGGCCACTCTTAACTTGTAACCTTCTAACTCTCTGCGAAACTCCGCGACTTCTCCGGGTAACTCTGCGGTAAAAACTATTAAACGCCGTATCCCAATACTTTGGAAACTGAAAACTACGACTGAGAACTTTTAACTTGAAACAGATCTCTCGCTTTGCTTCGAGATGACAGATAACTAAACTTCCATTTCCTTTTCTTAACTTCGCCACAAAAATTTGAAAACATGGGCAACTGGTCAGAAGAACTTCATAATAAAATAGACGAACAATTACAAGGCAGCAGAGATAAAGACCTGCGCTTTTTCCGTATCGACGAATTTAAACGTAATATTTCGCGTGTTGATGATTTTTCTGGCAACTGCCCCACATGCCAAAAAGTCCGGATCGATGTTACAGAAGCAGTTGACACGATCGGCAAAGCAGTAAACCACGTTGGCAAACAGCGCCGCGATTACGACCGGCTGATAACCCGTCTTTCAAAACACATACAAAAAGAACACGGTTTTTACGCGCCGTACTATTTCACCTACCTTATTTCATTCTTTGGAATTATTGGCGGCTCTATTCTGGGCTACCTGCTTATGCAACTGAATGCCGACATTAAACTCGAGCTATTCCTTATTGGTTTTTCCATCGGACTGTTGCCAACTTACGTTATGGGGTATTTAAAAGACAAAAAGATCAGAAAAGAGAAAAGGCTAATGTAGATGTAATCAACAAAAAACGGTGATCTGCTGTTACTTTCCCCACACACTCATGACTGATATCAAGGAAATTGTAATCAAGAATTATTTATTTAGCGAAAAACTACTGCACAATGAAAAACACTGTTTTATTTGTACTGGCAGCACTTGTTCTGTTTGCCTGTACTGAACAACAACCAAAATTAGATTATCCTGTGACAAAAAAAGGAGACGTAAAAGACACCTATTTTGGTGTTGAAGTGGCCGACCCGTATCGTTGGCTTGAAGACGACAATTCGGATGAAACGGCCGAATGGGTAAAGGCAGAAAACAAAGTAACTTACGGCTACCTGAACCAGATTCCGTACCGTGAAGAATTAAAAGAAAGACTTTCGTCGATATGGAACTACGAAAAAGTGGGCGCGCCATTTAAAGAGGGCGACTGGACTTATTTCTACAAAAACGACGGATTACAAAACCAATATGTGGTTTATCGTTTTAAAACCGGAGCAGACGAATCAACTGCCGAAGTTTTTCTTGATCCGAATACTTTTGCTGAAGACGGAACAACGTCGTTAGATGCTTTGAGCTTTTCGGAAAATGGTAAAATTGCCGCTTACTCTATTTCGGAAGGTGGTAGCGACTGGCGTAAGGTCATCATCATGAATACCGACACCAAAGAACAAATGGGCGATACACTGGTTGATGTAAAGTTCAGTGGCATTTCGTGGAAAGGCGACGAAGGATTTTTCTACTCGAGCTACGACAAACCTGAAGGCAGCGAACTATCGGCAAAAACCGATCAGCACAAATTGTACTACCATAAACTGGGCACGGCTCAAAACCAGGACGAGCTGATATTTGGTGGAACTCCCGAAGAAAAACACCGTTACGTTGGCGGTGGAGTCACCGACGACAATCGTTATCTGGTAATTACGGCCAGTGTTTCCACCTCAGGAAATAAACTGTTTATAAAAGACCTTACCCAGGCAAACAGTAAACTGATTACCATCATCGGAACCGACGAAAGCGATACCTACGTAATTGACAATGTGGGCACTAAACTATACCTTGTTACCAATTTAAATGCGCCCAACCAACGAGTGGTTACTACCGATGTAAGTAATCCTACTTCTGAAAACTGGGTGGATTTTATTCCTGAAACTGAAAACGTTCTTAGCCCGTCAACCGGATGTGGTTATTTCTTTGCCGAATATATGATTGATGCGGTATCAAAAGTATTTCAGTACGACTACGATGGCAAAATGATTCGCGAAGTGGAACTTCCGGGAGTTGGTTCGGTTAGTGGTTTTGGTGCGAAGAAAAAGGCTACTGAAATGTATTACACCTTCACCAACTACATAACGCCGGGAAGCATTTATCAATACAATTTTAAAACAGGCGAATCGGAACTGTACCGCAAACCGGCTATCGATTTTAATCCCAACGATTTTGAAAGCAAACAGGTTTTCTACACCTCGAAAGACGGCACTAAAATACCAATGATAATTACGTATAAAAAGGGTACGGAATTGAATGGTAAAAACCCAACGATCCTATACGGTTATGGTGGTTTTAACATCAGCCTTACACCAAGTTTCTCGGTTACCAATGCTGTTTGGTTAGAGCAAGGTGGCGTATATGCTGTTGCCAATTTACGTGGTGGTGGCGAGTATGGTAAAAAGTGGCACGACGCCGGAATAAAAATGCAAAAGCAAAATGTTTTCGACGATTTTATTGCTGCTGCCGAATACCTGATTGCTGAAAATTATACATCGAGCGAATACCTGGCCATTCGTGGCGGATCGAACGGAGGATTATTGGTTGGCGCAGTAATGACACAACGTCCCGATTTGATGAAAGTGGCACTTCCGGCAGTGGGCGTGATGGATATGTTACGTTACCACACATTTACCGCAGGTGCAGGTTGGGCGTACGATTATGGTACAGCTGAAGACAGCAAAGAAATGTTTGAATACCTGAAAGGCTATTCTCCGGTACACAATGTAAAGGCAGATGTTGCTTATCCGGCAACACTGGTAACCACCGGCGACCACGACGACCGTGTCGTACCGGCACACAGCTTTAAATTTGCAGCCGAACTGCAGGCCAAACAGGCGGGCGATAACCCCGTTCTTATCCGTATTGAGACCGATGCCGGCCATGGGGCTGGAACACCGGTAAGCAAAACCATTGAGCAGTATGCCGATATTTATGGCTTCACATTGTGGAATATGGGAATTAAAACACTGGCCGAATAAAAAAGTGGATTTCTGAATGAAAATATGAATAACCCCATCCTTTAGGGTGGGGATTAACAACTTCAGGTTTACCACAGGATTAAAAGGGAATTTTGTAATTTTTAATTTACAAAATTCCCTTTTAATCCTTTTTCACATGCATATTTTAGCCCCGCCATAAATGACGGGGTTAATTAGAATTATTACCAGGAAACGATTATCCCGAAAAAATTAATTCCAGGCAAGCCATAATTTTCAATCAAGAAATACTACTTTTGGATTCCCGGTAGCACGATTTGTTACCGGGAATTTTTATGTTGAAGAACGATGCAGTTTCTGGTAATTGAGGGAAATATAGGGGCAGGCAAATCAACACTTTCGCGAATGATTGCCGAAGATTACAACGCCAAACTGGTGTTGGAACAATTTGCCGACAATCCTTTTTTACCCAAGTTTTACCAGGACAAAGAACGCTATTCATTTCCGCTGGAACTTTCGTTCCTGGCCGACCGCTATACGCAAATCAAAAACGAAGTGCTCAACCTCGATCTTTTTCACTCGTTTATGGTGGCCGACTACTATTTCGCCAAAACAGCCATTTTTGCCGAAAACACCCTAAAAAAAGACGAGTACCACCTGTTCCGGCAAATCTTCAACATTATTTTCGAATCGATGCCCAAACCCGACTTGTATGTTTACCTCCATTCGGATGTCGACCGGCTGATGAAAAATATAAAAATGCGCGGGCGCGATTATGAACAAAATATGGATCCTGTTTACCTGGGGAAAATCGGTGATGGATACTTTAACTTTTTTAAACAAATTTCCACCTTCCCTATCCTGATTATTGACATTAACGGCATTGATTTTGTTAAAAATCCCGACCATTATCAGCAATTGAAATCGGCCATTTTTAATAGTGAATATAAATTAGGAATAAACCGTCTGATATTGTGATAAAAACATGGGGCACAGCTTTTAAATAATGAAAAGCTTTTTACTTTTGTCTGCTCGAATGTGAATGTTTAATTATAGTATAAATAATGTCTGTTATGAGAAGAATCAACTTTAAACCTATCCCCCTTTTCATTGGTGTTGCGGTTTTATTATCCGGATGTTCCGGACTCAACAAAATGAAAAAAGATGCCGATCAGATCAACTTCAAAGTTACCCCAGAGCTGCTTGAAGCTCACGCCAGCGAAGTTGCAGTTGCAATCGACACCCGTTTCCCCGCCAAATACTTCAATAAAAAAGTTACATTAACCGCTACACCAGTGCTAAAATACGATGGTGGCGAAACTCCATATGATCCTGTTTCTGTTCAGGGCGAAAGCGTAGAAGCCAACAACAAAGTAATTAGCTACAACGGTGGTAGTGTAAATTACAAAGATGCTGTTGCATACGTTAAAGCCATGGCAAAATCAGAGCTTTACGTAAACATCAAAGCTTCACAAGGTGGAAAATCGGTTGATTTCGAACCAATAAAAATTGCCGATGGTGTTATTGCTACCAGCGAAAAAGTAATCATGATCCCTAAAGCGATTTTGGGTGTTGAGCGCGAAGCTAACAACAGCGGAAAATACGATCCAAATATCGATGCTTTCCAGCGTATCGTTCCTGACGAAATGACTGCAGACATCAAATACCTGATTAATCGCTCAAACATTCGCAGAGACGAGATTTCGAAAAGTGAAGTAACAGCATTGGAAGACTACACTAAAAAGGCAAACGAAGAAGAAAGAATCGATCTTAAAGATGTTGAGGTATCTGCTTATGCATCACCTGATGGTACAATCGATCTGAACCTTGATCTTGCTGCAAAACGTAAAGAAACATCTTCGGCATTTTTAGCAAAAAAATTAAAAGAAGCCGGTATTGATGTTAAGTTGAAAACAAAATACACTCCTGAAGACTGGGACGGTTTTAAAACCTTGTTGGAGCAGTCGAACATTAAAGACAAAGAGCTGATCCTACGTGTACTTTCGATGTACAACGACCCGGAAGTTCGCGAGCGTGAGATCCGTAATTTAAGTGAAACTTTTAGTGAAGTAGCTGACGAAATTCTTCCTCAGTTGCGTCGTGCAAAAATGACTACCAGCGTTGACTTGATTGGTAAAACCGACGAAGAATTAAAAGCCGCTGCCACAGCTGATCCTGCTTCATTAAATCCGGCGGAGTTGCTTTACGCTGCTACTTTGTTCGAAGATCTTAACGAACAACTTTCAGTTTACAATGCGTTTATGGAAGTTTATCCGAACGACTGGAGAGGACCAAACAACGCAGGTTACGTAATGGTTCAGCAATACAAATATGCCGATGCAAAACCATTATTCGGGAAAGCAGAGAAACTGGCTAACGACGAGCCTATCGTTAAAAACAACGTTGGCGCGGTTACGTTAACCGAAGGTGATGTTGACGCTGCTGAAGCTTTATTTGGTGCTGCTGCGGGTGCCGGCGACGCTGTTAACTACAACATGGGAATTGTGAGCATTAAAAAAGCCGAATACGACAGAGCGGTTCAGTATTTCAACAGATTTGCTGATGTAAACTCAGGATTGGCAAAATTACTGGCCGGAAACAACAACGGTGCAGTTAAAGATCTTGACGCCTGTACAATCGAAGGTTGCTACATGACTCAATATTTCAAAGCGGTTATTGGTGCACGCACTGCTAAAGAATCGTTATTGTTCGATAGCCTGAAAGCTGCCGTTGACATGAATGCCGGTTTGAAAGAAGTGGCCAAAACAGATATGGAATTCGCAAAATATTTCGACAATGCTAAATTTAAAGCTATTGTTGACTAATACCAATTGTTTTGCAGTATGAGCCATTAGCGAAACACTGAAATTACAATGGTTAATGCCGATTGAAAAGTTAAAGACTCAATCTGATTTCACATCGGTATAATTAAGTTGTGATAAACTTACCGAAAAGGGCGATCGTTTGATCGCCCTTTTTTTATTCCTTGCAGTATAATTTCTTACAATCTATTCGTTTTCCCTTATCCGCCTGCTGGCGGAAGCGAATTGATTTTCCCTGCTCCTTTTAAGGCTGGGGTAATCAACGAGAATCAGATTGCAGAATATTTACTTTAACTGAGTAGAATCATCCGGATCGCATTCCTATATTATATCCATGACAAAACCTCTTTTTTAATCCTGCGTAAAACACTATTTTTCAAGCTCAAATATTAAGGGTAATTCAAGTAAAAGTTATGGAGTACATTAATAAATATGTAGAGGAAAACAAAGACCGGTTTTTGGAGGAATTATTCGGATTGATTCGCATTCCGTCGATCAGTTCGATTGCCGCTCATAAACCGGATATGTATAAAGCTGCCGAATACTGGAAAAAGACATTGCTGGAAGCGGGTGCTGACAAAGCCGAAGTTTTTGAAACCGCCGGTAATCCGGTTACTTATGGCGAAAAGATCATCGATCCCGCACTGCCAACCGTATTGGTTTACGGGCACATGGATGTTATGCCCGTTGATCCCATCGATTTATGGGACACACCACCGTTTGAACCACAAGTGCGCGACGGAAAAATATACGCCCGTGGTGCCGACGACGATAAAGGTCAGGGAATGATGCACGCTAAAGCTTTCGAGCTGATGGTAAAAACCAACACCCTGCCCTGCAACGTAAAATTTATGATTGAAGGCGAAGAGGAAGTGGGATCGCCAAACCTCGGACTTTGGTGTGAACAAAACAAAGAAATGCTAAAAGCCGATATTATCCTGGTATCAGACACTTCGATGCTGGCTGCCGATATTCCATCAATTACCACCGGATTGCGCGGACTGGCTTACTGGCAGGTGGAAGTTACCGGCCCTAACCGCGACCTGCACTCAGGTATATTTGGCGGTGCGGTTGCCAACCCGATTAATGTACTCTGTTCGATGATCGACCAGATGGTTGATGCAGATGGCAAAATCACTATTCCGGGATTTTACGACACCGTACAGGAAGTTTCGGCCGAAGAACGTGCCTTGCTGGCTAAAGCTCCGTTTAATGAGGATGCCTACAAAAAAGCCATTGGCGTTGACGAGCTAAAAGGAGAAAAAGGATTTACGCCAAGCGAGCACACCGGAATTCGTCCGTCGTTTGATGTATGTGGCATTTGGGGAGGTTACACCGGCGAAGGTGCAAAAACTGTTTTGCCATCAAAAGCATTTGCAAAAATCTCATCGCGTTTGGTTCCCGATCAGGATCACGAAAAAATAGCCGTACTTTTTAAAGAGCACTTCGAGAGTATTGCGCCAAAATCGGTAAAAGTAGAGGTTACCTCGTTACACGGAGGTCCGGCTTATGTTTGCCCGATTGATATTCCAGCCTACCAGGCTGCTGAAAAAGCTTACACCGATACTTTTGGCAAACGCCCGGTACCGGTTCGCTCTGGAGGAAGTATACCAATCATTTCCACTTTTGAGAAGGTGCTTGGTATTAAATCGGTATTAATGGGATTCGGACTGGAATCGGATGCAATTCATTCACCCAACGAAAATTACCCGCTGGAACAGTTTTACAAAGGCATAAAAACCATTCCGCTGTTTTATAAGTATTTTGCGGAAATGAGTAAGTAAAAGATTCTAAATAACTGTCATTCTGAGCGCAGCGAAGAATCTGTCACAAAACAACTCTGTTGTAACAGCTCTCTCCATCAATAAATATTTTGCGGAAATGAGTAAATAAAATCAGAAGACCTTCAAGATTTTAAAAACCTTGAAGGTCTATCCTGAATATTTAAAACAAACCATTATTCTTCCTCCGGATCATTGTCTTTCTTATTTCTCCCATCGCGCAGACTAAGGCGATTGTTGTATTTTTCAATACGTTGGTTTAGCTCCGAAATAAAAGCTTCATAATCTTCCGATCCGCGAACAAAAATCAAAGCATCTACCAATTTGGCAACATTACGGTAAGCCGCGTCAAGTTGTTTGCGGGCAGCCTTCATTTTTAACGGTGGTTTGCCCGATTCATCGGTGTAGCGCTCGCCCACCAATGCAACCACTGCCTGGTTTTTGGCTTTTAACTCGGGCACCCATACAGTAAGGCCAACCAATGCCACATCGTCGGCATACTTTGTTTCCAGAAGTTCAGTAAGTTTATCGGTAGCCGCTGTTTGCTGGTCGTAGGGTTTTGTGGTGATGCCATCGAAACCATCAAAAACAATTTTAAGTTTTCGGGCGGCTTCGCGTACGTCTTCGTTAAAATGGCGCAAGGCAGCGTCAACCATATCTTCCATACCAAGAGTTATGGTATCGCGCTCGTGGTCGGCATCGGCAATGGGACCTGTAAAAATACTTTTTTGAACTAAATCCAGGGCTGCACTTTCATCGGCCAGGGCTGCTTCGAAAGCAGGGTAATAACGCTGAATTTTTAGTGCGTCAACGGTAAAACGAACAATTAGTTCGTTTACCTCGTTGTGAAAGTTGTGGTGCTCTTCGTTGCGAAGTCGCGAAAGATCAATTTTTAAAATTTCCATTCGATTCTAATTTTTGGATGATTAATAGTTATTAGTTGCATAATCGGGAAGCCCCGAAAACGTGTAGATCATTTATTTCTGCTTGTCGGGAAGCTCCGAAACTTAGCCCGGAGTTTATTTTTAATCGTCGGGAACGCCCGAAAGCTTGTTTTTACTTTTGTTCTTGCTGTCGGGAAGCCCCGACGGGTTGTTTTCATTTTATTTCCATGTGCCGGGAATACCCGATGGGCTGTTTTTAGTTTGGTTCTAATTTTCGGGAAGCCCCGGTGATGTTATAATAGCCCTTCAAGGTTTTAAAAACCTTGAAGGGCTGGGCTTATTTCACGATCAGCTTACCGGTAAGTATTTCCCCGTTATACTTAACACGTACCATATAAACACCCTCTTTCCAGCTTTGGGTACCTATTCTTGTGCTTTTGCCTTTTAGTTTTTGTTTTTTAAGTTTCAGACTTTGCATATTATCGTATACTTCTATATCCCATTCGGTGTTTTCGTCTAATGTTGTTTCGGTTGAGGTGGATTTTAGAAATTCGTCTTGAGTAACTTCCGGCTCAATACTTACAGTGGTTTCACCACTGGTTGGGTTGGGGCTTACGATTAGTACGCTTTTAAATGGTGCCTCATACATCATATAATTCCGTCCGGAAGTTCCACAAGTATTGTGCAACTGCAATCCGTAATAATCGGAGCCAAATCCAGAAGGAGCATTAAAACGGATGGTGTAAGTACCTTGCCCCATTGTAATATTAAACCCATAAGGGAGATCCCATTGGTAATCATCAATATACATTTCTTCGGAAGCTGTAGCCATAAAAATACTGTTTTTCGGCACTACCCAATCGTCACCCGTAATGCTTATATTATCATGATCCGGAGTACCTACCCATACGGTTTTTGTTATTTCTCTTGTAACATCAAGATCAATCGTTAACTCCAATTTTACCCAAGCTTCTCCACAACTAGTCGATGTCTTTGGTTCAACAACAAATGTTTTAGTTCCTTGCCCTGATACATAATTAAGAAGATTAGTATTGTAGGTCCAGTTAAAGGTGCAATTAACATAGTCTGGAGTTGTAAAAGTTGCTGTGCTACCGTAGCAAACGATATTAGTAGATGCATCCATTTTTAACAATGAAAAATACCTCAAATCCGAATTGTCATAGGGGGAGTTTGATTTAAGATGAGAGCAAAGTACTCCACACCCCATTTTTGAAATAAAGACATTTGAATTTGAGGTCGTAACTGCTGAATGATCGTCATCATAACCATCTGAGGCATCATTTGAACCATAAAAAACTTTTACATGTGCGGTAGAAGAAGGTTGACTATTCAACTCAATATAACTGCCATCTTCCCAGTAATTATTTATATTTTCCGCTTCGGTGTATAAATTATTTATCCAGACTTCATCTCCTCCATAATCGACATGCCAGGCATAACCATGGCAATTGTAATCATTCGTTCCATTATCAAACACTTCTATTGCATAAGAACGAGTATACTGATCTGTTGCATTTACAACAGCCTGAGAATATCCACCGCTACTACATGCTTTAACATTAGTTCCCAAAGGCGTTTGCCTAGTTAAATCATCACATTGACTAAATACATTGGAGGCAATTGATAGTATTATTAGCGTTAATGGTAATATCTTTTTCATATTATTAACTTTTTGAAATTGTTTTATAAAATTCTGTTCCAAACTCTGAAACTTTAATAATTACATTCGCATTCGCATTTATCCTTCCATTCATAAACAGGTTCAATTCGTCATCTACCTTTAGTTCTTCCTGAAATGGAGAATAACCATGCATAATCATAATATTTCCAATACCTAACATCCATTGACTAAGATCCACTAACTTATAGTTAGGTGATTCCAGAGTTGTCAGAAATGATAATCGGTCGGTCTTTTCGAACATGAAACTCAAAATATTTAGTGTTTTCTCTTCCGGATATAGCGACAAACATTCTTCTTGCACGTAACTAAATTCCAAAAGATGTTTGTAAAACCAGCAATCAACTCCAACAACATCTTTGACATCCATTATTCTAAGCTTTTCTTCTAAAAACAGATGTACCCCTTCTCGTTCATAAAGCTCCTGAATACAATTAAAATTATTCAAATATGCACGAAATCCTTCTTGGTAAGAATCAAAAACAAGAGCGTCTCTCGCCATATCCAACCAAACACATTGATAGAATAACTCTTCTAATGTCAAGGATTTTAAAACATCTTCGGGGAGTTGTCGTCTTTCAACTTTGTAATCATAACTCTCAAATTTCCATTCATATTCAGAGAAAGGTTTAAAATAATTTGTAAATCCTGTTGTATCTGTAATATTTTCGCAATACTCATAATTAATCTCTAAATCATTAGATCTTTCATTTTTACTGCATCCAACAATCATTACAAACACAAAAATGTATGGAATGTGAAGGTAATTTTTTTTCATAATTCTAATATACTTTCTGCAACAGTTAGTATTTCTTGTTCTAATTCTTCACTGTTATTAATTCCTCGTTTTTCTAAATTGTAAAAGTCATTATTTTCAGATATTTTTGCATTTATTTTATTCTGACTTTCTAATACTTTTAGCATTGCACTTAACGTTGAAGAGTAAGTATAGCCAAAATATTCATCAGGGAATTTCTTCTTTTCATCATGCTTATTAATTAAATATTTAATTAAAAGCTTCTGATCCTTTAAATCTGATTTCTTTATTATATCAGATTCAGAAATAATTTTTTCGATGATATATATATTGATGATCTTTTGGGTTCGCTCATTTTTATCATTAATATTCATTATTTCATTAATCAGAGCCTCATTATATTTTGATGACAATACTTTTAATGCATCTTTTCTGTTAATAAATTCCTGCCAACATGATGATTCGCTAAGAATCTTTCGAATTCCGATATTAGGGTTATTGAATAGAAAAAGATCCATATTAAATGGGTAGCCAATACATAGTCCATATAATTCAGGAGTCTTAAGTTCATTCATTAACCAGAATGGAGGTTGATTTTTCTTAACTTTTTCTACATATGTAGAATAGCGCCATTCTTCACTTCCCGGTTTAACAGGATAATCCCATATAACTTTTTCCTGGGCAAACGAAATTATTGGAATCACAATTAAAAGCGATAAGATTATTTTTCTCATTGTGCTTAGTTCTAAAATTTTTGTTACAATAAAAAGTATTAAGTACTTAAACAGATTCTATAGAATAAGGAACCCAAAAAGAGCGCATTAAAAAGGTAGGTTTCTGTTGCTTTGGCAACCTGAGGTTTGCGGCAGTATGGGCGGTTTACTGTACAAACGGTTTGTTTTGTTTTTGTCGAGTATTACGAGGTGTTCATGGTTGGTTTTATTGTTATGTTTATGAAATTAAGATGTTTAAAGGTAAAAAAGGGTTGCGTTAAAACAAGATTGTGGGCTTATGTTTAGTAACAGGTTGATTGGGGCATTAGATATTGGTCACTGGGAATTTGAAAACGTTTTCGACCTTCAAGGTTTTTTTAACCTTGAAGGTCGAAATTGTATACGAAGCCTACAACTTTGTTAACTCCAAATACATCAACTGTTTATCGCTTTTATTTTCGGCTGCAGGCAACAATGAAATGGCTTGCTCACCACTTTCCATTATTTCTACTTCACCCAGCTTTACCAGTTCATAATCCTCACCGGTATCAGGAATTTCAGCGTTTATTTTCTGATCGCCTAAGCTAACTGTCACACCGCCTTTTTCAGCGCTCCACACCAAGGCTTCAACGCGGTAGTTACCCGGTTCTGCATCAAAAACCCATTCCAGTCGTGCTCGTGCATCAACCCAGTTAGCAATTATTGAGTTTGAACCACTACCCTTTAAAACGGCATGTTCGCCATAACCCGGATTATAGATATCGGCAAAATCAGCGGGTAGCAAAATACTACCTTCTTTTAAACGTGGCTTATTACTTGTTACCGTCATTTCTCCGCGAATCTTCACCACCACAACCGTATTTATCTCATTAAATATTACCGATGGCGCATGAACATGTAAATCACCCTCTTCAAATTTCCAGGCAAAATGTTGCTTCGGATTCGACAACAGGTAAACGTCACGTACATTCGCTTCCAAACCCGGTACGCTGAGCAAACCATCTTTTGGCCAATCAAAAACATGCAGGTAGAGATTGGTTACGCCGCCCTCCTTTTTTGTGGTGCAACGCCCCCAGGGCAATTTATAAAACGGACTGGCACTGGTACCGTATATCGATTCGCCATTTTGCTGCATCCAGTGTCCCATTTCTTTTAACCGCTCAACACTGGCTTTCGGAAACTCTCCGGTTGCAGTTGGTCCAACATTCAGCAACAGATTTCCGCCTTTGCTGGCAATATCAACTAACATTTTGATCAGCTCTTCTGTCGATTTCCAGTTTTCGTCGTACCATTTATAGCCCCAGCTGGTGTTCATAGTCATACACACCTCCCAATCGTAATCTAATCCTGTTGGCGGCACATGCTGCTCGGGTGTCTGAAAATCGCCGGGCCACGGTCGATACAAGCGGTTATTCGTTATCAGGTTCGGATAATCATTCGTCACTGCTTTCAAAGCGTTAGCCGCTTCTTCGGTCATTCCCCGTGGTGTGTCCCACCACAAAATATCCAAGCCACCATAATTTTCCAGAATCTCTTTTACCTGCGGCACTGCTTTTCCGTTAATGTAATTCATAAGTGGCTCGCGTTTCAAGTCAGGATCCCAATGCGGTTCACCCTCTTCAATGTTCCAGTAAGTTCCGCCCGGTTCGTGCCAGTCTTGCGCCTGCGAGTAGTAAAATCCCAATCGTATCCCCTCTCTCTTACAAACTTCGGCAAGCTCTTTTAACGGATCGCGATCAAAAGGAGTAGCATCAACAATATTGTATTTGCTCGCTTTTGAGTGAAACATGGCAAAACCATCGTGGTGTTTCGAGGTTATTACAATATATTTCATTCCGGCATATTTAGCCAGTTTCACCCATGCTTCGGCATCGTATTTATCAGGATTAAACGATTCAGCCAGTTTTTCGTATTCCTTTACCGGAATTTTCGCATTGGCCATAATCCACTCGCTGATCCCAGGAATACGCTCGCCTTTCCATTCTCCTGCCGGTTCGGCATACAGCCCCCAGTGAATAAACATTCCAAAGCGGGCTTCGCGCCACCACTCCATTTTCTGGTCGTGCGCAGATAGTTCAACATTCTTTTTGGGCTTCTGCTCTTTCTTCGAATCGCACGAAATAAATAGCAGCGCAAACAAGGCAAAAAGTACTAAGCGGTTCATAATATTAAGATTGTCTGTTTCAATGTACTGGTATAAATTTCGGAATAATTATTACAAAATCAGGCCATTCCTCGTCTTTTGTGCCATTAATTCAATGTGCGTTCCTTTTCCTCTGCCAATCGGGTCAACTCATCTGCAAAACAATTTTATTTATCGCGGCTAACAGCCTATCTGTCTTAATTGATTGTTAATACCATGCAAGCATTTTTAAGTTGTGCAGAATTTTGCTTATTTAGCTTTTCATTACCAAAAAGATGACAAACAAAACTTGCCTGATTTTTTGCAACTGTGGTGCAGGAATCATTTCCGACGAAAAGAAGGAAGAGCTTTCTGAAGCTTTTAAACCGCTCGGAGTTGATATATACGAGCTACATGATTTGTGTGCTTTCTCGCTGAGTGAAAAAGATTTCCTGCACCAACTTGATAAAGACTACGATAAAAAACTAATTGCTGCCTGTTACCCGCGAGCCATAAAAAATATGTTCGAACAGAACGGAGTACAACTTAGCAATTTCGAGGTATTTAATTTCAGGGAAACCGACACCGAACAGATTACAGCTGAGATTTCAGGTAATATCGACGAAACACAAGACGAAACTTTTTACGAGGTAAAAAATACCGACCTGAAAGTTCCGGCCTGGTACCCGATTATCGACGAATCGCGCTGCACACTTTGCGGACAATGTGCACGATTCTGCGTTTTTGGCGTTTATTCGTACAACAAAAAAAGCCTCAAGGTTGTCAATCCGCTGTCGTGTAAAAACAACTGTCCGGCTTGCGGACGAACCTGCCCGGCATCGGCAATTATTTTTCCACGATTACCCGAAAATTCGGCCTTATCAGGTGCTGAACCAGGCGAGGATAAAAAGCCATCGGGCAACAATCAAAAAGGAAATCTGTTTGTTATGCTGAACGAACGCAACAATGCCCGCAGAAATATTTTCAAACAAGGCGCTTTTCAACAAGCCGAAGAAGAGAAGAAAAAGGCCCTGGAAGAATTGAAGAACAGCTTTAAAAAACCAAAAGGCAATGCTTAAACAATTGTTGAAAACAGATAAAAAATGCCTGTATAAGTTTACATACAACATGGGCATAAAAGGCGCCCGTGGTATTCAGCGTTTTCAAAAACGTTTGAAAAAAGGCGACTTCTTTCCGGCATTTCATTTTATTTCGGTTACCGACGATTGCAACCTGAATTGCCAGGGCTGCTGGGTAACCCATAAAAAACAGAATGCACGCATGTCGCCCGAAATGCTGGATTCCATTATCACGCAGTCAAAAGCAAAAGGATCCTATTTCTTCGGAATTCTTGGTGGGGAACCACTGATGTACAAGCCGCTTCTCGATGTTTTTGAAAAACATTCCGATTGCTATTTTCAGCTGTTTACCAACGGGACATTGCTCACAAAAGATATAGCTGAACGTTTACGCAAATTGGCCAACGTTTCGCCGCTAATTAGTTTTGAAGGCGACAACGAAGTTGCCGATGTACGTCGTGGAGGGAAAAACGTTTACCAAAAGGCACAGGCTGCCATCGATCATTCAACCGACGCAGGATTGATAACAGGTGTGGCGATGAGTGTTTGTAAATCGAACATCGACCTCGCATTTTCAGATGAATTTATTCAATCGCTGATCGACCGTGGCGTACTTTATTTGTGGTACTATATTTATCGGCCTGCAGGACAAAACGCAACCGTTGACCTCTGTCTTTCGGCAGAGCAGATTGAGCAACTTCGCCAATTTATGGTGGATGCTCGCCAGAAATATAACATTGCCATAATTGATGCTTACTGGGATGAGAATGGTAAAGGTTTGTGCCCTGCGGCATCAGGATTAAGTCACCACATTAATGCATCGGGCGATATTGAACCTTGTCCTGTCATTCAGTTTGCCACTAACAATGTGGCCGATAGCGATCTGGAAAGTATTTATCGCAATTCAACTTTCCTGGCCGGATTTAAAACAGAAATACCAAAACTCACCACGGGCTGCATCCTTATGGACGATCCACAGTGGTTGGTTAATTATACAAAACAACACGCCGCAAAAGATACATCGGGGCGGGATAACGAAGCGGAACGTCTGAACCAAATGGTAAAAGTTTCCAGTCATGGTTCGGCAAAACCCGTTCGCGAAAAGAGCTGGGTGTATCGCTTTGCAAAAAAACGGGCATTTTTTGGCTTTGGCGCCTATGGTTAATATGGAAAAAACAAACGGCATATTAAAAGTTCCTGAGCAATCGTTCGTGCGCAACAAAATGCGTAAGGCTGCGGCGAATATGATTGAGAAGCTCGAGCTACGCCCACCGGTAAACATCCTAAAATTGGAAGAACTAGCCGCTGATTTGGTGCGTGAACAGGAAATTTCTGAAAAGTTTATTCCCTTTGCCATGGTTTTGCTTGGTAACGAATCGTGGCGCAAAACGGTAAAAGCCACGCCTATGAACCGCCGGCTTTTGTTGCTCCCACAATGCCTGAACGACAAGGAAAAATGTGAGGGACTATTCGACGAACTGGGACTAAACTGTGCCGGTTGTAAAGCCTGCCCTATCGATGACCTTTTGATTGAAGCCGAATCGAAAGGTTATGCCAACCTGGTAGCCGAAGGAACTACCGTAGCCGTTGGTTTGGTGGAAGAAGGATCGATTGATGCCGTAATTGGCGTGAGTTGTATGCCGGTATTGCAACGGTCGTTCGAGCCGGTATCCAACGCTGCTGTTCCGGTAATTGGCATCCCGCTGCTTTTTGATGGTTGCGAAGAAACGCGGGCCGATATAAAATGGATCCTGGATGAAATGCGTTCGTATCAACCTGATGAAGATCACCAACCCATCTCGGTGTCGTTATTAAAGAACCAAATCGAAGGTTTTTTCACCAAAGAAAACATCGAAAAATATATTCCCGGCCGCGATAAAACAGAACAAATTGCACAGGAATATATTCTTATCGACGGACAGCGGATACGCCCGCTGCTTGCCGCTTTAGCTTACCTGGCCTACTCAACTTCTAAAACCGATGAGCTTCTAAAACCTTTAACACTTATCATCGAGTGTTTCCATAAGGCGTCGCTTATTCACGACGATATTGAAGACAATGCCAACCAGCGTTACAACACGCTTACCGCGCATGAAAAATACGGCGTTCCTCAGGCTATTAATGCCGGCGATTTTCTGATTGGGAAAGGATACGAGTTGTTGAGTGATCTGGATATTTCGAACGAAATCCTGAAAAACTGCCTGCGTTTTATTGCACGCTCGCATATTCAATTGACACGCGGACAAGGCGTCGACATTCTTTTTAACGACGGAAAAATACAGCTGCTACCCGATGAAATGATTGGGGTTTTCAAAAATAAAACCGGCGAAGCCATCAAAGTGGCCTTGTTGCTGGGAGCAATTGTTGGCGGAGCAAACAAACAGGAACAGGAAATACTGGAGCAGTTTGCAGATTTTATGGGAATTGCCTATCAAATTCGCGACGACCTGAATGAATATACAGAACAACACTCAGCCGAAAAAACCGGCGATTATCCCTTCCTGCTGGCTTTGCTGAACAAACATTTTGCAAATCAGGAAAAAGAAACGCCAACGAATTTGTTCGAACAGGTTGCCGAATTCAGAAAGCTGATTGATGAAACCGACCTACTGGAAGTTGCCAAAGAGTACTTACAGCAATACGTTGACTACTGCTATGCTGAACTCGATAAACTGGAAAATTCCAAACTTCGCCTGAGCCTTTATGGCGTTATGGGAAAGATCTTTAAATCAGAAACTACCAATGAGTAAACCAGAGAAAATCGCGATCTATAAAAAACTGGTTCGGCGACTTTCTTTAGGCTTTGAAACTTTATCGCCCGAAATACAACAGGAAATCATTGATTTTATATCGAGTCAGCAACACGCTTCGGGTGGCTTTTGCGACCGTGCCGGAAAACCTGATCCATACTACTCGCTTTTTGGCTGCTGGCTAAGTGTAGCTACCGGACAAAAAGAAGAAATCGAGCAATTAAAAGCATACATTTCGAAACAGCCCGCAACATCAAGTACCGTTGAAGAACTGGCTATCAACCTGATGAAAACGGAGTTGTTCCCGAAACAAAAAAACGAATCACGATTTTCGTTGCTAAAAAAAGTTTTTTCGGGGCATAACTTTATGGATATTTCTTACCGCTTTTTTCTGCTGGCATTAACGATTGATGCAACTGCTAAAAGCCGCTTTGTATTTAACCTGATGGCACGTGTTTGGCTGCCCTTTTACAAAGTGAAAGAAAACTCGCCATGTAGTTTGGTTGCGGCACTTTGTTTCGCCCGATTTGACCTTGGATTGGAGTACAATAAATATCAAAAATTGTTATTGGAATTTCACCAGGAAAAAGCAGGGTTCAGGGCTTTTGAAACCACACCGTTCAGCGATACCTTATCAACCGGAGTGGCACTTTTCTCTTTGGCTGAAACCAATTATGATCTTCGGCTGATCACTCCTGATTGTCTTGATTTTATTCAAATGAATTATCTTTCAGGAGCCTTTCTTTCGGGTGATGGCGACGAAACCCGCGATTTGGAATATACGTTTTATGGTTTGCTGGCTTTGGGAAGCCTTGTAAAGGATGAATTGGCAGGATGAAGGATTGATTGAATGACGAATAATGATTAACGATTTTAGATTTTAGAAGGAGTTGACAATTGACAAAATACAATAGGCAAAATTCTAATGTTACCTATGTGCCTAATGTGGTTTAAAAAGAAAGAAATTGAAAAAAGAAGAGCTGGAAATACGGTTTAAGGAATTGAGCGACATTTTGCTTGGCGAACTCAACGACGAAGGATTTTGGTCGGGAGAATTATCGTCGAGTGCACTGGGAGTGGCGGTGGCTGTTGCTGCTCTTCATTTCCACGACGCCAGTCTTCATCAACAGGAGATAGAAAAAGGTATGGAGTGGCTTTCTTTACATCAGAATCCCGACGGTGGTGTTGGCGACACACCTGAGAGTCCGGCTAATATTTCAACTTCTTTACTTTCTTATGCAGCGCTGAACCTATATGCAGAAAAAAATTCGGAAGTAAAATCAACCCAGCAAAAACTGGCTGACTACCTGCTTTCACAAAATGTTGATGTCCGTTCTGAGCAGGTAGCAAAAGTTATTCTCGATCATTACCAAAAAGATTATACGTTTTCGGTGCCCATTTTAACGTTGTGTGCACTTTGCGGCGTTCCCGGCGACGATGGTTTTAAACACATTCCACAGTTGCCTTTTGAGCTGGCGTTGCTGTCGCGCCGGTTTTATCGCTTGCTGAATCTGAGTGTGGTAAGTTATGCAATCCCGGCATTGATCGCCGTTGGAATTGTGGTTTTCCGCAAGAAAAAATCGAACGGATTAACACGTGCCATCCGTGCAAAAGCTGAAAAGAAAGCCCTCAAAATTCTGGAACGATCGCTACCCGAAAGCGGCGGTTTTCTGGAAGCGATTCCCTTGACCGCTTTTGTTGCACTAAGCCTCATAAATGCAGGATTAAGAGATTCGATTGTAGTAGACAAAGGAATTGCTTTTTTGAAGCGTACACAACGCGAAGATGGCAGCTGGCCCATTGACGTCGACCTGTCAACCTGGGTGACGACATTGAGTGTAAAAGCGTTGGGCAAACGAAAAAACGAAGTGTTATCGGAAACTCAACAAAAGGACATTGTTAATCACTTGCTTTCGGTGCAGAATAAATCGATACATCCGTTTAACGGCACTTCGCCGGGTGGCTGGGGCTGGACAAATTACTCGGGCTCCGTACCCGACTGTGACGATACACCCGGAGCGATTCTGGCACTTTTAAATCTGGCGCCGCACCATACCATCCGAGAGGAAATGTTGGTTGGTGGTGACTGGTTGCTAAAACTTCAAAATAACGATGGCGGCTTTCCAACCTTTTCGCGGGGTTGGGGGAAATTACCCTTCGACCAAAGCTGTGCCGATTTAACCGGACACTGTGTTTTTGCGCTTTCAAAACTGCTGGATGTGTACAAATCTGATTTGAAATTGAAACAAAGAAAGCAGTACACCATAGCCATAAACAAAGCAGTTGACTATCTGGAAAAACACCAAAAAGAAAATGGTTCGTGGTTACCGCTTTGGTTTGGAAATCAGCATACCAAAAATCATGAAAACCCGGTTTACGGAACCGCCCGCGTACTCACCTATTTTCAAAAAGCAAAACTGTTGTTGAAAGATGAGCCGGTTCTGACTGAAAGAATACAGAAAATGATTACTGAAGGAACGAACTTCCTGCAAAAAGTCCAGAATGAAGATGGCAGCTGGGGTGGAGATTTTGGGATTCAAGGCACAATTGAAGAAACAGCACTTGCTGTTGCAGCATTGAACAGTACAAAATCTGAAACTGAAATTGAAAAGGGATTAGCGTGGCTCGACGATTATTACAAAAAAAACGGGCTTAAAAAAGCCTCCATCGGATTGTATTTTGCATCGTTGTGGTACGATGAAAAGTTATATCCTTTAACAGCTTACCTCGAAGCTATTAAAGGATATATCTCTAAAAATTAGATTGCTGCTCCCTGCTTTTCAACCAACGATCCGTCTTCCATAATTACATCGTAGAAATAACCTGCGCCAAAATCTTTCTCTAACGTAAGTTTTCCTTTAAAAGTAACAACTTCGCCTACTTTAACATCGGCTTGTGTTGTAATAGTCAGATCGAAATTACCACCGGTGCCGGTACCATCCTGAATGTGCACCCAGTTTTTACCCATCACCTGTTCGTTTACTTTTACCACAGCACCACGAATTTCAAATTCTTTACTGCTGTAATCGGCTTTATTGGCAAAAACATCAGCAATCTTGAGCTCTCCATCGGCCTTACTGATTTCAACTTCGGCATCGCTAACAGCCACTTTCCCCTGATGCGATGAAGGCATTCCACCACTCATGGCAGGCTGTTGGGCCCCGGGTGTTTTGGTGATCTTATTCACAAAATAAATTACATCAAAGGTTTTATCGATCTCTTTACTGTGGAAATTTTCCATTGGAAGTGCATCGTAATAATATAAAACTTCGCCGGGATTCACGTCTTGTTTCGCTACTGCAATCCACTTTGCAATTCCGTTTTCAGTTGCACTGATGTAGGTATAACTTCCTCCCTGAATCACTTCCGAGACTTTAATCATGTTGAATGCGCTCTCACTCTGGGTCTGAGCAGGCGCCCCATTTTTATTTCTTACACAACCTAAAAACATGCCGGCAACAGCCAGTATCATCAAGATTTTGCTTGTCTTCTTCCTCATCATTCTTTTTATAGTTTTAAAATTTAATTCTCAAGTTAAGGTACAACCTGTTAAACAACTGTTGCTCCTGAAATGTTGCCTCATAATTGGCCGACAAATACAGTTTTTTACTGAATTGCCACGACAAATCCAGCTCTCCAATGTGCTGCTGCAAATTAGTTAAAGTATTTACATATTGAAAATCTACCCATCGATAATGCAGCATTGTATACAATTTTCCTGAAACAAGATCCTTTGATAAACGCGCTCCGTAAACCTGTCCGTCAAGATAGCTGGTTTGCATCAAATTGGCTGTGATACTCAACGATGCATTCACAGCCGGAACTTTTGTCCATGTTGCAAAACCGTTCAATGTTTTTGTAGGTCGTGGATCTTGGTCGCGAAAACGTGTCCCGGCGCTGACACCAACAATTAAGCCATTTACAGGTCGGTAGTTAATTCTGGCGCGTACTCCTTGCCGGCTTGCCTGTTGTAAAATCTCGTCGGCATAATTTCTGAATGTTTCGTAGTAAATCACATTCTTCCGATTGTCGTACGAACCAAAAACCGAAAGTCGTTTTGAAAAGCGATAACGTGCCGAAAAATACAGGCTGGTTAAACTCACTGTGTTTGTGGGCTTTTCATTTTCGAGTTTGTACAAATCGAGCTCCAGCGAAGAAAACAAGGTCAGATTTTTAATGGCTGAATTGGTGTGCTGCATGTAAATAAACCGGCGGTCGACATTTCCGGTATTTCGCTGTTCGAAAAAAGCCAGCGACGACTGTACAAAACCGTTGGAAGTTTTTTTACTCTGCCCAACGTAAGCACCATATTCAAACAAATCGAAGTTGTAACCATAATCCTGATAATCGGGCCGCGAACCGCCAACAATTCCGGCAAACATATTTTTAAATTTATACTCAAACTGCAAGCCGTCAATTGCTCCAACATTAGCAATACGCGGATTAATTTTTCGCCCGGCCCAAACAGTTGCCGACTCGTTGATATCGTATTTCAGCGCCAAACTGTATACTTTCAATGCATTGTTCAGATTCTCCTGAACCACATCCCATTGATTTAATTTATGCGTGAAAGACACATAAGTTTCGGCAGATATTTTTGATCCCGACAGATTCGAAGCTTTTGCCGATAAAGTATAACGGAAACGATGAATATTATCCGCTTCATCAGAAAAATTGGAGTAAGAAGACATCGACAATCTACCGTATATATCCTGTGTCCTCGACGATTCTTTTGTTGGTTCCTGAGTAATTAATACCTGTTCATTGACATCCTTTTCAGGCAAAGCTTGTTGCAGTTGCACAACATCACGTACCGGCTTAACTGTTCGGCCAAAAACAATATCGTCAACCTTAAACGTGTGCTCACTTAATTTGGAACACAAACATGAGATGGAAGACTTATTAGCAACAAGTAAAGCCGGCGCAAGGCCATTTTCATCCTGGATAAACAAGGTGTCACCATTTTCAATCTGATCAGTTGAGGCAAAACGCACATAAATATTTTCACCTGTGATATACGAAACCTTTCCGTCCTTCAGATTAGTCGATTCCTGAGCACTTGTTTGGCTTACTGCTATAGTTAAGAAGAGCAAGCACAATAATCCGGTATTTCCTATTATGCGTTTAATCATTTTCCTCTCCTGTTGGGTGACAATCAAGACAACTCACCGATGCATAAACATAGCCGCTTACATCCCGGTGATCACTGTCGGTTTCGGTTTGATTGTGTTCGTGACAATCGATACATGAAAACACGGAATAATTAGTTGCTTGCGTATGACAATCGGTGCAGGAATTCCACTCACCATTATGCCTCCCGCTGTATATCGGAAAGTACTGTCCATCGTGGTTGAATGTGGATGGTTCCCAGGCATTTTCCGAATGACAAGACTCACAATCGACCGGAAAATTAGCAGCCGTATGCGATGGATCAATTGTATTATTATAATCTGATGTATGACAACCGTAACAAGATGTTGCGGCGGCGGTATAATTACCTTCGTGACACAAAAAGCAATTGGTTGAAATAATGGTATGCGCTCCATTCAACGCGTAATAATCGTTATGATTTGGGAACAATGCAGGCTCCCATCCCGGATTGGTAGTATGGCAATCGTCGCAACTTGTCGACAATCCTAAAGACGAATGGTTTGGATTTGCCGTGTTATTAAAATCTGTGAGATGACAAGAGCTACACAGCATTGATGTTCCTGCATAACCATTGGTATGGCAAGCCGTACATTCCGTTGCTACGTGGCCCCCGGTTAAAGGAAATTCTGTTAGGTTATGGTCAAAGTCTGCTCCCTCCCACGTGTTTACACTGTGGCATTGTAAACAATCTGTTGGATAATTCGATGCCAGATGATTTTCAGCATTATTATAATTCTCCTGGTGGCAACTGATACAAGCCGGATCAGCAGCGGTTGTTGTTCCCAAATGGCAATCTGCACATTGTGTTCTATCGTGTCCTCCGGTAAGTTCAAAACCGGTCGTTACGGTATGATCGAACAACGATGGACTCCACCCCTCTTCATTATGGCAAGCTTCACACTCCTGCGAAATACCTGCCGTTAAGTGGCTTGGGGTTGCAGTTTCGTTATAGCTGGAGATATGACAACTGTTACATGAGCTTGAAGTCCCCGAGAATCCTTCGGTGTGGCAACTTAAACAATCGTTTTGAATATGTGCACCTTTCAACGGAAATCCTGTTGCGTCGTGGTTAAAAGCTCCTTCTTCACGACCCAGCGGATGACATGCAAAACAAGACAGACTATTGTACGAATAACCATTTATTCCCCGATGTTCATCGTCTGTTTCATTTTGGTTGTGCTCATGACAATCAATACAACTGAACAACGAATAATTATTTTGTTGTGTGTGGCAATCAAAACAGTCGTTCCACTCACCGCGGTGCGCCCCAGAGTAAATAGGGAAATAATAATCATCATGAACAGTAAACTCCGCCGAACTCCACCCCGGATCGGTGGTATGACAGTCGGTACACTGCGTTGAAAAACCGCTGCTTTGATGCGAAGGATTTGTTGTCGATGCAAAATCTGTTTCATGACAACTAAAACAATCCGTTGAGATGGGCTCAAAAACTCCCGAAGTATGACATTCGGTACAGCTGCTTACAGCATGCCCTTTTGTTAAAGGGAAAAAATCGTGATTAATGCCTTGCGCTGACCACGAAAATGCATCAATTCGGTGGCATTCAATACAGTCAGTCGAGAAACCTGACTCAACATGATTGGGCTCAGTAGTCGCGTAATAATCCTGGCTATGGCAATCAATACATTCCACTCCCAAAGGCTGAAATTCCAACAAGGAAGCACTGGTATGACAGGCCGAACAATCGGCGGTGTTGTGAGCTCCCAATAAAGGGAATCGGCCGGTTTGATGGATTTCGGTAATGTTGCTGACCAGCCAAGATTTTGAATCGTGACAACGACTACAATCCAAGCCAACAGTATTGTTGTGCATATCGATGTGACAATCAATACAATTCGTTTTTGCATCGTTAAAAACCAGGGTGGTGTGGCACGCTCTACAATCAGTAAAAGCATGCTGCCCGTCAAGCATGAAATCAGTTGAATCATGCGAGAAACGTGCCGTCGCTTTCGAGAAAATCCACCCTTCGGTTGTGTGGCAATCAAGACAATCAATTGAAAGATCCTCGCCGTGGGGATTTTCCTGTGCTCTCAGTTGAAAAACCGAAAACAACATTACAATTATTAATGACAACTTGCGCATGTTATATTTTCAAATTTATAAACGATGTAATTCCGGATTAAATTATCGGTGGGTTTATGACAGGCAATACATTCCAGCCCTTCATGTTTTCCATCGATTTTAAACCGTGCATTATCATGATTGAATCTTTCGGGTTGCCAGTTGTCAAAAGTATGGCACCGTTCACAATCATTCTTTCCAGATTCATTAAACTGTCCCCTATGAATATCATCATGACAGTTTTCGCAGTTCACCGGGAGTCCGGCAAAATGCTGTGTTACAACCCCGGCATTTTCAGTAAAATGGCAATCGCGACACGATACCGTTTTATGTTTTCCTTCAAGGTTAAAATTGGTTTTTGTATGATTAAATTCTATTCGACTCCAGATTTCCTCGTTATGGCATGAGCGGCAATCGGAATCAGGCATAAATTTGCTGCTGATTCTATTCTCGTGAATATTTTCGTGACAGGTAACACAATTGAGTTGATCAAACTTAAAATTCCATTCATCACTTTTTTTATGGCATTCAAAACACGGTGTTGCCCTATGCGCCCCATTTAGGGCAAATTTGGTTTTGTTGTGCCTTTCAAGTCCAAAAGAAGAAGGCGAAAATCCATGAACAGAATGACAGGAATTACAATCAGGTGTAATCCCGTTTTTTGCCATTTGCCCTTTATGGTAATCACTGTGGCAATCGGTACAATTATTATGTGGCAATACTTTTGTGTGATTACCCGAGGTGTGGCATTCTTTGCAATCTACAGCAGCATGTTTTCCACGCAACGGATAGTCGGTGTTGTTGTGATTAAACTCGCCAATATTCTTCACTTGTGTGAATGAAAACTCATCGTGACATTTACGACAGTCGTTACCAAATTTATTGTTGTGTACATCCTCGTGGCAGCTGGTGCAGTTTCCAAATTCTACCCTGGCAAACTGTTGAAATGCTTTGCCATTCAACGTAGTTTTCTCGTGGCATTTGGCACAATCAACTTCCCTGTGTTTCCCAACCAATGGAAATTGAGTTGTTTCGTGATTAAAGCTAATAGCCGGCACAAAGGCTTGCTGGTTGTGGCAGTTGGTGCAAGTTTGCGACAAGGTATTCTGGTGCACATCAGTATGGCAATCGTTACACTTAGTGCCCATTCCGAGGTAAGTACCTGCCGATTTTTTCTGCGAAATATCGTTTTTGATTAACTCAGCTTTATGACAATCGGCGCAACTTATTTCTGCATGTTTTGCTTCCAGTTTAAAGCCCGTTAAATCGTGATTGAAAATATCTTTATCAATCCGAACCACCTTAAAATCGCGGCCATAATGTTCTCCATGACAAGCTGCACAACGTTTCCCGGTGACTTCTGTGGATGCATGATAACCTTTCTTTTGATCAACCATTTTCTTTATTTCGGTATGACATGCCAGGCATTTTGCAGAGGTTTGTTTTTCGCCTAAAACATGACACTTTGTGCAGTTTGTAAGACCTTCCAAATGAGCATGTACTGCAGATAATTCTCCCGGCGATAATTGCGCAAAGGATTTTGCAGCCATTAAAAATATTGCCAAAAGAAATGCGATATGTTTACTCAAGTTTTTCAATCGTTTAAGCGTGTTTTAATATTGCTTCGCCAAATTTTGTAGTTATCTCAATTCCGGCATTTCGCAAAAACTCGGTTGGTAATTCTCCTCCGGCAAAAATGTAAACCAGGTTATTTTCAATTACCAACTCCTCTTCCTGCCCGGCAATTTTTAAATGCACACACTCCTCTTCAATGGCAAGTAAGTTTGAGTTTAAGATCACATCAAGAACTTTCGATTTAATGGCTTCTTCCAGTTTTTTTCGGTTTTTCGGTTTTAGGCGCGAAAAGGTTTCCTTCCGGTACGAAAGAGTAACTTCATTTCCTGAAGCAAGTAATAAGGCTGATTCAATGGCCGAATCACCACCGCCAATAACCAATATTTTATTCCCCAAAATAAGCTCAGGCTCAAGTAAACGGTAAGCAACCTTTGGCAAATCTTCGCCCGGAACATTTAATTTTCGTGGTGTGCCACGCCGGCCAATAGCCAGCAAAACGCGTTGCGCGGAATACTCTGCTCCGTTGTTGCATTCCACACAAAAACCCTGTTCTGTTTTTGTTATCTTATTAACCTTTTGTTTTTCGGAGATTTTAATGTCATTCTTCGAAAGAACATTGTTCCACAAATCCAGTAATTCGGGTTTGCTGGTTTCGTACAGTTTTACTTTTCCAAACAACGGAAGATCCATTGGCGAGGTCATTACAACTTTGGTCCGCGGAAAAGAGTAAACAGTTCCACCCAGTGTGTCTTGTTCCAATGTAAGCGTTTTAAGTTTTAGGCGTTTTGCCTCCAGTGTGGCAGAAATTCCTGCCGGACCGGCGCCAATCACAATCAAATCATATTGTGTTTCGCTTTCCGATTTTATTCCTTTTGAAAGATTCTGAACAGCTTGCCGCCCCTGTTCCACTGCATTTCTGATAAGTCCCATGCCGCCCATTTCACCAGCGATGAACATTCCTTTTACATTGGTTTCGAAAGTTTGATTAACATGCGGCAGATCAACGCCCCGCTTTTCGGTACCAATAAATAATGAAATAGCCTGCGTTGGACAAGCATGAAAACAAGCGCCATGCCCCACACACTGACTGGCATTTATCACTGTTGCTTTTCCGTTTCTAATTCCCAGAATATCATGTTCAGGGCACGCACGCACGCAGGCTCCACTTTGAATACATGAATTTGGATCGACAACCGGATGTAATGAAACCGGTTCGTACAAGCCTTCTTCTTTTGCCCGTTGTATCTTATCTTCAACAATCTTCGATTCGCGTCGCAATTTCCGGATATAGACAAAAACTACCCCCAGCAGAAAAATTACTACTGCGCCGTAAATCAATATTTGTTCCAATAAGCTTTCCATAGTTTAAAAAATCCAGGTGTAACCAAAAAGCAAAGCCACAACAATATGCACCAGCATTATTACCAGCATTATTAAAGCAAAAGGAAGGTGTGCTACATGCCAGTAACGCATTAACTTTTGCATGGTTGAAAGCCACGCAATTCGACGGTTCATTATGATTTTTGATCTCAATATTTTTATGGCTTTCCGGTAATCTTTGCCTTTAAAACCTTTCTGTTTTAGTTCGTTCCGCAATTCAGAAATTAAATTGTGCTCAAAACTTAATCGATTTGCCAGCCGCTTTATATAGTTGCCTTCCTCGAGGTAAGTTTGTGTTTTTAATGCAACATTAACCTTTTGCATACCGGCAGAAAGTGCTTCATTCCCGTCGCCAAACTGTGCCCAAAGTTGGGCTTCTATTTTGTTCAGTTCGTTAAGACTCATTTCACGCCCTTCGATGGTACGCGGTATTTGCAGATAAATAACACGGCCAATGACACCGCTGATGACAACTGCTACCATACTCCAAAAGCTAACTGCAACAATACCCCCAAATTTAAATGATGTGTGATACAAGACCATAATCGGTCCTAATGTGCACAAAAAGATATGGAACTCTAACCAGTATCTTAAAACGCCAATTCTTGAGAGGAATCTGAATCGTTTACGTGCCATGTATCCAAATACACCAACAACCATTAAAGTGGCTCCAATAATTCCCAGTCCGTGTCCGATTAACCCTGTTGGTCTTAGTAAAGCATCTTGTTCATGAAAATGACGATCACTCAAATCAGCCAAATAATAGTCCGAACCATAAACAGCTAAAAAAACAAATACAAAAATTGTTACTGTTACTAATGAAAGTATATACAGCGAGTGCCAGAATCGTCCCATTTATCTTCCACAATTTAGGTTTGTAGATTACAATCTAGAAATATTTTATTAAATACTATACGTTAAAAAGCAACGGAATAGTATTTCAAATCAACTATAAATTAGAAAGTTACATTTTTGCTGGATTTATACCAAACAAATGTTTAATAGGATAGAATAAAACCATTACCAAGAATCAAAAGCAGGATTTTAATTGCCAACTTTAATACAATTAATTTAAAACGCATCTAAATTTCTAGATATGTAAGAAATTTTCGGGGAACCGAAATACAATTCAACAAGCTTAGAATAAGTAACTCGAAACAAACGATTTACTGACCGTTTTCTACTTTTGCAAGTATTTGCTCACCAGGTTCCCACTGAATTTTTTGAAGTTCCAGCATTAACGAATCTTTAACGACGGTGTAGCGCTCCATGTTTTCTTCTTTAACCGGCTCAACAGGCGGTGCCTTTACTTTTAAGGGATCGACTAAACTCCCGTTTTTTGCCACCCTGAAATCAAGATGAGGCCCTGATGCCAATCCGGTTGAACCAACATAACCAATAACCTGTCCTTGTTTTACACGTGCTCCGGTATGAATACCTTTTCCATACCCTGAAAGATGCATGTAGGTAGTGGTATAAACCGAATTGTGCTTTATTTTCAGATAATTTCCTCCTCCGTTTTTCTGGTAAGCTTTCGCCACAACTGTTCCATCGCCAATACTCATAACAGGTGTTCCTTTTGGTGCAGCATAATCAACTCCACGGTGCGGACGACGAATACGTAATACGGGATGCATACGACTATTTGAGTAGCGAGAGCTAATACGAGAGAATTTCAAAGGCGCTTTTAGGAAAGCTTTTCGAAGGCTTTTTCCCTGCTCGTCAAAATAATCCCAACGGTCTTCCTGATCGAAGATAAATGCATAATTCTCTTCACCATAATGGTCAAACTGAACCGCATAAATTTCGCCAATACCAATGGAAACGGAATCAACAAATTGTTCGTCGTAAATCACCCTAAAACGATCGCCTTTCTGAATAGCGAAGAAATCAATAGTCCAGGCAAAAATATCCGACAGTTCCAATGCAAGCATCGGGTCTTGTCCGTTATCCACCATGGCATTCCACAACGACGATTCCACAACACCATAAGCCGTTCGTTGGCGGGTTTTCACTTCCTTTTCGCCCTGGTAAATCCCTAATGTATCGGTCAGTTCGAATACGGTATATTCAACCGGTGAGTTTTCGTAAACAAAATATTTAGCTACAGGAACAGAGTCGCGGGTTGAAAGAATACAGAAATTTTCGCCGCTTTTAATTTTTCGGACATCAAAAACGTCTCTTGATTTACGGGCAATTTTATCGATGGTGCCCATGCCCACACCACGTGCATTTAAAATCTGGCTGAGGTATTGATTGTTTTTCACTTTCCCCATCTCCAGCGAAAAAGAATCAATGGGAAGCCCATATCTTAATTCCGGCATTTTTACTTCAACAACAGTATCTAACACCGGAGCCTCCTCCTGTTGAGTTTTTTTAGGTGCACACGAAAACAACTGACTCAGTGCAACAATGAGTCCCATCCCCACAACTATCGATCTCAATTTCCTCATCTTCAGATTTTATTAAATGCAAAAATAAGAAAACTGTATAGATATCAAGATTAGTATGTATTTATTTAAAAAATTGAATTTTTGTACGAAAAATAAATGTTTGCCGGGAGTATCGCTTACAATTTCAACTTGTCGAAACCCTGGCCGTAAACGCCCATTACGCTGCCCATTGAGATAAAAGCATCCGGATCGATTTGTTTAATCTTACGAAAGATGGCACCGGTTTCTTTTTTTCGCACAACTGACATAATCACTTTTGTTTCCTTTTTGGTGTACCACCCCGAGCCATCCAGTAAGGTAACTCCGCGAATGGCTTCGTTATTGATATATTCAGCAATTTCTTTGTATTCTTTAGAGATGATAAACATTTGCGCCGAGCGGTTGGCACCACTCAAAAACGAATCGAGCGAATACGAGACCACCCACATAGAAACGTAGCCATACACCAGTTTCTCGGGCGAACGAAACACCACATACGAAGAAGCAATAATAATCACGTCGCAAAGCATAATAATACGCCCCGGACTTATATTCCGGTATTTGTTTATTATCATGGCAAAAATATCAGTGCCTCCGGTACTACCTCCTCTCGAAAAAACTACGCCCAGGCCAATCCCACCAAACATACCGCCCAGCACTGCCGAAAGAAAAGTATCGTCCACAATGGGCTCGCTTAACACATTCTCAAAAAGCGCAAAAAAACCTGTTAAAACCAAAATACTGTATATGGTTTTCACTCCGTAATTTGCTCCCAGAATTTTTATGGCAATAAGCACCAACACAGCGTTGATTGACAGATACGTAATACTCACAGGTATTTTAGTGGCAAAATATATTACTGCAGCCACACCACTAATTCCTCCGCCGGTTATTTCTGCCGGAATTAGAAACAATACCCAGCCGGCTGCAAACAGCAGCAACCCGAATGTAATAATCGCATAGTCCTGTATCAAACGTCCAATGCGTGTATTTTCTGACAATATTTCTTTTACCATTTTTCGTTTTATAAGTGTATTCAAAAATCGCGCAAATGAACAAAGCCTTTTCTGAATAAATCGTGATGATTGTCAGGAATCTGCGAATTAATATAGATTAAAAAAACGAAAGGGTAACCATGTGGTTACCCTTTCAAAATATCTCGTGAAAACTAAAAGTTTAACTTACTATCCTACAGCAATATTGATGATCTTTTTCGGTACAAAAATGAATTTCCGAACGGTTTTTCCTTCCATCCATTTGGCAGCGCGCTCGTCGGCAAGCACTGTCTTTTCAATTTCATCTTTTGGCATATCCAACGGCAGCTCAATTTTAAAGCGCATTTTACCGTTAAACGACACCGGGTATTCGTGCGAATCTTCGGTCAGCAAACTTTGGTCAACCTCGGGCCAGGTTTCGTAGGCCAAAGTTTCTTTATTTCCATAAAGCGACCATAACTCTTCGGCCATGTGTGGTGCATAAGGCGCCAGTATTGTGGCAAAGGTTTCAGCCGTTTGTTTGGTAACTTTTCCTTTTTTTATTGCCAGATTATTAAAAACCATCAGCGCCGAAATTCCGGTATTGAACTTCATGTTCTCAATGTCGTGCGCAACTTTCTGTATGGTTTGATGCAGCAGTTTAGCCACCTCTTTATCTTCTTCTCCTTTTACAATCTTTGTTGGATCGGCAAAGAAACGATAAGCACGTGCCAGGAAGTTGAAAACTCCTTTCACACCGTTTTCAGCCCAGGGCTTTCGCTCGTCAAGCGGCCCCATAAACATTTCGTACAAACGCAGCGAATCGGCACCGTAATGAGCGATAACATCATCAGGATTCACCACATTCTTCAGCGACTTCGACATTTTTGCTACAATCTGTCTCAGTTCCTCGCCGGTTTCTGTGTGGAAATATTTACCGTCTTTTTCTTCTACCAAATCAGAAGCTACTTTTGCTCCTGTTGCAGTTTCGTAGGCAAAAGCCAGAATCATTCCCTGTTAAACAGTTTTTGGAAAGGCTCGTCGGTTGAAACAACGCCCAGGTCGAACAACACTTTGTGCCAGAAACGCGAGTACAACAAGTGCAGAACAGCATGCTCGGCACCACCTACATACAAGTCCACAGGCATCCAGTACTGTTCTTTTTTCACATCGAAAATACTGTCTTCGTTATTCGGATCGATGTAACGCAGATAGTACCAGCACGAACCGGCCCACTGTGGCATTGTGTTGGTTTCGCGGCGGCCCTTTCGTCCGTTTTTATCAGTTACTACCAACCAATCTTCTGCCTTTGCCAATGGCGATTCGCCTGTTGCACTTGGTGAATATTCTTCCAAATTTGGCAATTGTAATGGTAAGTATTCATCTTCAACCAAGCTTACTTCACCATCTTCCCAGTGAATTACAGGGAACGGCTCGCCCCAATAACGCTGACGGCTAAACAGCCAGTCGCGCAATTTAAAATTAACGGTTGCTTTTCCAATACCTTGCTTTTCGAGCCACTCAACAACTTGTTGAATACCTGCAGCTTTATTCAAGCCGTTTATATCCAATCCGGTCTCATCGCTCGATGAGTTAATGTAAGCACCGTCTTCTGTCCAGCAGGCATCTCCGGCTAAAATCTCTTCGCGGTTCTCAGCATCTTTCGGATCGAGGATGCAGTTAATATCGATGTTAAATTCTTTTGCAAACTCAAAGTCGCGGGTGTCGTGTGCCGGAACGGCCATAATTGCACCTGTTCCGTAGCCCATCAATACATAGTCGGCCACCCAAATCGGAATCAACTGTTTATTCACCGGATTAACAGCGTAACGGCCAGTAAATACTCCGGTCTTTTCTTTAGCCAGATCTGTACGATCTAAATCCGACTTTAAAGCCGCAGCTTTTATATATGCATCTACCGCTTCTTTTTTGTCATCGGTAACAATTTCATCTACCAACTCGTGCTCCGGCGCAATTACCATGTAAGTTGCACCAAACAAAGTATCAGGACGCGTTGTGTAAACACGCAAATTTTTATCCAATCCATCAATAGCAAAATCCACTTCGGCACCGGTTGATTTACCAATCCAGTTGCGCTGCATGTCTTTTACTCCTTCCGGCCAATCCAGGTTTTCAAGCCCGCTCAGCAATCTCTCACCATAATGAGGAATACGCAGCAACCATTGTTTCAGGTTTTTGCGAATAACCGTGTTCCCACATTTTTCGTGCGAACCATCCGTTAGTACCTCTTCGTTGGCACACACCGTTTTACACGAATCACACCACCAAACCTGTGCATTATCGTAGTAGGCCAGACGTTTTTCGCTGATGTATGTTTTTACAGCCTCTTCGCCGTTTGCTTTTACTTCTTCAGGAATTACCAGTTCTGAAATTGGACGCCCTTTTTGTTGCTCTTCATCAAAATAAGTGTCGTATAATTTTTTGAAGATCCACTGTGTCCACTTAAAATATTTTGGGTCGGTGGTGTTTATTTCACGATCCCAATCATAACTCAAGCCAATGGCTTTAATCTGTCGACGGAAATTATCGCAGTTTTTCTGAGTGGTAATTGCCGGGTGAGTACCTGTTTGCATAGCATACTGTTCGGCTGGCAAACCAAATGCATCGTAGCCCATCGGGTGCAACACATTAAAGCCTTTCATACGTTTGTAACGGCTTAAAATATCGGTTGCGGTATAACCCTCAGGGTGACCAACATGCAATCCTGCTCCCGAAGGATACGGGAACATATCAAGAATGTAATATTTTGGTTTTGAGTAGTCGTCGTTGGTTTTAAACGTTTTGTTTTCCTCCCAGTACTTTTGCCATTTCGGCTCTATTTCTGCGAATTTATATTCCATTTTCTTACTTAATAAGATTCTAACCTGATTAATTCACAAATTTCCTATTCCGAATCAAAAATGCTTCGACTGAAAGGCAATGCTCGATTTTCGAGCCTCGAAATAGCTACTGCTATTCCTACGAGTCTCAAATCTGCGCTTACCTTTATTCATTGCATTTTTGACTTCTCATAACGAAAACTCATGAATGAATCAGGTTGATTTTAAAGGCGCAAAGATAAAATTTTTGTTGGATGTATCAGGTGATTTTACACATTCAAAATAAATCAAAACAAAATGTATGAGTTTACAACTGATTGGGCTCCATATCTAACAGACTAATATTTTGCGTATCAATTAGTATGCTGAAAAGCAATCAGATAACTTCTCTCTTTTTTGTAACTTCAACATATAAAAACTAATACCATTAAAATGAACACTAAGAATAGTAAGTTATTTGTTGATGATTTTATGAATCACGTGCGGGCCAAAGATCCGAGGCAACCTGAGTTTCACCAGGCAGTGCACGAAGTTGTTGAATCGCTGGCCGATTTTCTACTCGACAATCCAAGGTATCTTCACGCACAGATTCTGGAACGTATGGTTGAACCAGAGCGCATCATTCAATTCCGTGTTCCGTGGATAGACGACCGTGGAAAAATTCATATTAACCGCGGCTACCGGGTGGAAATGAACAGCGCCATTGGACCGTACAAAGGTGGCTTGCGTTTTCACCCAACGGTAAACCAAAGTATTCTTAAATTTTTGGCTTTTGAACAGGTTTTGAAGAACAGCCTTACCTCGCTGCCAATGGGAGGCGGAAAAGGAGGTTCTGATTTCGATCCGAAAAACAAATCGGACAATGAGGTGATGCGTTTCTGCCAAAGTTTTATGACCGAATTATCGCGCCATATAGGACCGTATACCGATGTACCGGCCGGCGATATTGGTGTTGGCGGACGCGAGATTGGCTTTCTTTTTGGGCAATACAAACGCCTGCGGAATGAATTTACCGGTGTATTAACCGGAAAAGGTGTTGAGTGGGGAGGTTCGCTGATAAGGCCGGAAGCCACCGGTTATGGTGCCGTGTATTTTGCCAAAGAAATGTTGGAAACACGCGGAGAAAGTTTTAAAGGAAAAGTGGTGGCTGTTTCCGGTTCAGGAAACGTAGCACAATTTGCCACCGAAAAAGTAATTGAACTGGGCGGAAAGGTGGTGACCTTGTCCGACTCGAGCGGCTCAATTTACGATCCGGAAGGTATTGATCGCGAAAAACTGGATTTTGTGATGGAGCTGAAAAATGTACATCGGGGAAGGATCAAAGAATATGCCGATAAATATGCGGTTCAGTATATGGAAAAACAACGCCCGTGGAGTGTAAAATGCGATGTGGCTTTGCCTTGTGCTACGGAAAACGAACTAAATCTTGAAGAGGCAAAAATGCTGCTTAACAATGGTTGTTTTGTGGTTGCAGAAGGTGCCAACATGCCGAGCACCGAAGATGCAGTTCATTATTTCCTTGAAAAACAAATTCTTTACGGGCCGGGAAAAGCCGCCAACGCAGGTGGAGTTGCCGTATCAGGGCTGGAAATGACACAAAACAGTATGCGCATTTCGTGGAGTCGCGAGGAAGTAGATACAAAATTGCATTTGATTATGCGCAACATTCACGAAATGTGTGTGAAATACGGAAAAGAGAGTGCAGATTTTACCAACTACGTTAAAGGCGCAAATATTGCAGGCTTTGTAAAGGTTGCCAATTCTATGATGGCTCAGGGACTCGTTTAATTACTAACCAATTTTAGTTTATAATTCATCCGGTCTGTTTTGGCAGACCGGTTTTTTTATGCCCCAATTTACGATCAATCTTTTTTATTCAATTTTTATTTTAGAAGTCATTAGTTGCAGGCACAATTTTTGCTGTAATGCGGCCGATTGATACATTTACTCAAAATTATTCTCGGTGAAAAAAATCGTATTGACCTTATATATTCTTATTTTATTTATTCCTATTGCATTTAGTCAGTCGTATGTTCGTGTAATAAATGCCAAAACCGGTTCGCCAATTGAGCATGCCATGCTTATTTCGGATAACTTTCTTACACAAACTGATGACGAAGGCAGAGCAAAACTCGACGGTTTTTTGGAAGATGAAAAGATACTTTTCAAGCATTCATCTTACATCTCATACGTAAGTACTCGCCAAAAAATTGAAAATCAAAGCCGAACAGTGCTTTTGGTTGAAAGTCCGGTAAGGCTCGATGAAGTGGTTGTTTCGGTAAACCGATGGAAACAGTCGAAAACAGAAATTCCGCATACTATAAAATCGATACAGCCCGAGGAAATAATGCATTACAACCCGCAAACCACTGCCGACATGCTGGGTACCGAAAGTGGTATATTTATCCAGAAAAGCCAGATGGGTGGCGGCAGCCCGATGATCCGTGGTTTTGCTGCCAACCGGGTACTGATTATGGTAGATGGAATTCGGATGAACAACGCTATTTACCGTAGCGGAAACCTGCAAAACGTAATTTCTGTTGATGCGCAAAGCCTGCAAAATACCGAGATTATTTTTGGACCGGGTTCGGTAATATACGGAAGCGACGCACTTGGTGGCGTAATGAGTTTTAACACGCTTTCGCCCAAACTTTCTACAAACGATAATTTTGAAACTTTTGGAAAAGTATACGCCCGCTACTCAACTGCCAATTTTGAAAAAACCGGACATCTCTCGTACAATTTTGGGGGCAAAAAATGGGCATCAGTAATTAGCGCGACCTTTACCGATTTTGATGACCTTACAATGGGAACTTCAGGCCCCGACGAATATTTACGTCCCGAATATGTGGCGGACGCTACGTATTCCGGTGAAGACCAGATTGTACAAAACAGCAACAACCGGGAACAAATATATACCGGCTACAACCAGTTCAACCTGTTGGGAAAACTGCGCTACAGACCAAATGAAGCAATTGATATTGTACTGAGTGCTCAGCACTCGCAAACCGGTGATATTCCGCGTTACGACAGGCTTCTCCAGTACAGTGGAGATGAACTAAAATATGCCGAATGGTATTATGGTCCGCAAGAATGGACACTTTTATCGGGGCGACTGCAACTGGAAAAAGAAATGTTGCTCTTCGACAAGGCAAACTTGTTGCTGGGCTACCAGGATTACAAAGAAAGCCGCCACGACCGCAAAAGGAATAAAGACGTATTACGCAACCGTACCGAAAATGTAAATGTGTATTCGGCCAACCTCGATTTTGGAAAAAGTATCGATAAAAAAAGTGAACTGTTTTATGGTTTAGAAGGCTATTTTAACAAGGTCGGTTCAAGCGGTTTTTCCGAAGATCTTATTTCGGGCGAGCAGGAAGATATTGCTCCACGATATCCCGACGACTCAAAGTATTCGAGTCTGGCGGCATATTATTCTTTTAAATATTCCATCAGCCCTAAAATTATTTTCCAGATGGGATCACGCTTTACTTATACTCATTTAGAGGGCGAATTCGACACCGATTATTATCAGTTCCCGTTTGATGGGTTCAATATGAACAACTCGGCATTTAACGGTAACCTGGGACTGGTTTGGCACCCTACCTCCGAGTGGCAGATTAATATTCATGGCTCCACCGGTTTTCGTTCACCCAACATTGATGATGTTGCCAAGGTTTTCGATTCGGAGCCCGGCACAGTTGTGGTTCCCAATCCCGACTTGAAACCGGAATATGCCCGCAACCTGGAGTTAAGCCTTATCCGATCGTACCAAAATAAAGTTAAAGTTGAACTCACCGGTTTTTACACCTGGCTGAAAGATGCTATGGTTCGTCGAGCTTTCGACGGACTGGGACAGGACTCCATTTTATACGATGGAGAAATGAGCCGCGTAGAAGCACTGGTAAATGCAGAGTCGGCCACCATTTTCGGAACAACAGTGAATGTAGACTACCTTTTTAATAACCAGTGGCGCACCCGCCACGATATTACGATTACAAAAGGAGAAGATTCGGAAGGCTTCCCAATCCGGCATGTGCCGCCCGTTTTTGGTTCGTCGCACATTATTTACGAAGGGCCAAAATTGTACCTCGATTTGTACGTAAACTACAATGGCAAACTTAATTTCGAGAACCTGGCACCCGACGAGCAAGACAAACCACATTTGTATGTTCCCGATGAAAACGGCAATCCGTATTCGCCATCGTGGTGGACGGCCAATATAAAATCGAACTACCAATTGAATTCGAACCTGACACTGAGTGGCGGAATAGAGAACATTTTCAACAAACGCTATCGCCCTTATTCTTCGGGAGTTGTATCGCCGGGGATGAACTTTGTTATTTCAGCGTTATTTAAAATTTAATTCGGTATTACCTACCCGGAGGGACGCCAGGTGTTCCTCCTTTTTATTGAACATATCCGCCCGAAATCAGTTGTTTGTGGTAAGTATTTTGTAGCATGACCAAAATTAAAAACGAAAGCCATTTTAAAGAACTTTGTGACTGGTGTACCGGCGTAGAGCCAAAACTCGAAACCGTAATCAAGGAATACGATTATCCTCCGCTGTGGTATCGCAAGCCGGATTTCTCCACACTTATTCTCACTATTTTAGAACAACAGGTTTCGCTGGCATCGGCAAAAGCAGCGTACAATAAACTGGTTGAGAAAATAAAAGATGTTACATCTGAAAACTTGTTAAAACTATCGGACGAGGAATTGCGTGCCTGTTATTTTAGCCGTCAGAAAATTCAATACACTCGTATTCTTGCCAACGAATTAGTGAGCGGCAATCTTAACCTTGATGAATTAAACGAAATGGACGAAGCTGCCATTCGTAAAACTCTGATAAAACTAAAGGGCATCGGTAACTGGACGGTCGATATGTATGTGATGATGAGCCTTCATTATTCTGATATTTTTCCTCCGGGAGATCTGGCAACAATAAAAGCGGTTTACGAATTAGAACTTGTTACACCCGAAGCCACAAAAGAGGAAATCGTTGAATACATGAAACGTTTTTCGCCCAATCGCTCGGTGGCAACCTATATTCTGTGGCATTTCTACATTCAAAAACGTAAGCTGGTTCTGGAGTAAAGTTAAAGCAGTAAAACACACTGTAAAGATTTTCACTACCTTTAAACCATGCTCGTTTCCAACAAAATCTCAAGAACACTTGAAGGCCCTTATCGTTTTATTGGCTTTTACTTTGTGTTTGTAGCTGCGATATCCTTATACGAGCAAGCCTGGATCATTTTCAGTATTCACGCTGTTTTGGGTTGGTTTCTTCTGGGCTCTTATTCCGGTATTGATATCGACACCGAAAAAAAACTGTTCCGAAGTTTTAACATGTGGTTTGGCGTCGTAAAAACCGGCAAATGGGAACCCGTTGGCAAATACATTGGTCTTACATTAGTATCGATGAACAAAGTATACAGTTTGTACAGCCGATCGAACCGCAATACAACTTCCCGCAAGAAAGAATTCAGAGTATATTTTGTAAATAATAAGAAACGACCTTCCATTGCATTAAAGAAATGTAAAACACACGATGAAGCCCAGCGAGGGATGGATGAACTGGCCATTTGGTTACATTTGCCGGTTTACAGCACAAAGCATTAATTTATCAGGATTAAACTTTTATTTATAGTGCGACGTTAATTCTCATTAACAACGATATATTATTTCCACCGATTTTCCGTTATTTATTCTAGCAAACTCAGAAATAAAGAAACATGAAAACTTTCCTCAGTATAATTCTCCTGGTATTTATTGTTTCAACCTCATTTGGTCAAAATAAAAAACGCGATAAGGTAAAACGTAAATACCGGAATGTTGAAGCCGTTTCGCGCGAATTGCCAACCGTTTTTGTACGCGGTTCGGTATACGATAGCGATTACCACCCCTTACCCGGCGCTACCGTTACGATTGACGGGACTTATAAAGGAGTAAATACCAACGAAGACGGCGAATATTTTATCACGAACCTGGAACCGGGAAGAGCACGAATCAGGGTTTCGTTTATCGGATATGAAACCCATACTGCTGATATTATTCTGCAGGAAGGCCGTAACGAAAAGAATGTGATGCTACCTACAGCCGACATTCATTTGGAACCGATATTGGTAAGCGCCCAAAAACGCGAACAACAGTTGATGGATGTTCCAACGGCTATTTCGTCGGTAAGCAATCAGTTAATGAACGAAGCCAACATCACCGAACTAAGCACCCTTGGTGAATTTGTACCCGGCCTATATATACGTGAGCAGGGTGCCAACCGTCCCACTTTTGCCATTCGCGGATTAAGTAGCGACGAAGTGAGCCCCAGCGCACAACCACGGGTTTCGGTATTTTTTAATAATGTTCCGATAAACCGCGCTAATTCAGCTTCTCTTGAGCTCTACGACATGAATCGTGTAGAAGTGCTGAAAGGACCGCAAAACACCCTTTTCGGGCGGGGAGCACAGGCCGGAGCAGTTCATTACGTTAGCAAAATGCCGGAGAACAACTATTATGGAAGTGTTACTGCCGGATTGGGCGATTACGGGCAGCAGGAATACCGCGGAATGGTAAATGTTCCCCTAATTGAGAACAAATTGATGATGCGGGCTGCGGGAATTTACAGCTCCCGCGATGGTTATGTGGAAAATACCTTTGGCGGCGACCTGATGGGTAAAGAAACACTTGCCGGACGTTTTTCATTGCGCTTCAAGCCAGAGTGGAATCATCGGTTTGATGTGGTGATGAACTACCAAAAAGACGAAACACCGGGAATTGCGTTTATGCCCGATAGTTTGCCAAATACCAACGGCGACATTGGCATTTTTAGCGGTGTAGCCTCACACGAGCAAGGCAAGAACCTGGGAACGGGAAAAGAAATTTTTGATGCCACACTGAACTACCGCTTTTATATGAGCGAGCATACTTACTGGACCAGTATCACTTCGTATCGTAAAACGGATGCCTCATCGCGGTGGGATGGCGACGGTACCGCCTCGGCAGCCATCGATATGGCAGAGTATGCCGGAGCATCACAATTTTACCAGGAGATACGAGGAAACTTTTCGCAAAACAGCCGGATGAACGGTTCGCTTGGAGGTAGTTTCTGGCGCGAAAAAGCCGACCAGACTTACTGGTTCTCGCCCAACGAGCAACAACTCGCGAATCTTATGCTCTCAAGTCCACCAATGCCTTTGGTGGATGCTAATGGCGGGCCAATTTCAATTCCGGCAATACCAAATTATGATCCTGAATTGGACACAACGATTTACATCCCTCTTCCAACAAATCACCAGGAGGAAATGTATAGCAAAGCCACGAACATGTCAGTAGAAGCGTTTATGGATTTGAACTACCAGTTATCACGGAAGATTTTTGTTTCGGCAGGAGTTCGTATGGTTTACGACCGTTATAAACTGAATAGCGAATCTTCTTTTGTCAGCGGTTCGCAATCAACACTGGGAATGTTTACAGGTAACGCTCCCAACGTTTTCTTTTTGCCTTATAATTCAAAAGAAATCAGTAAAAATACAATTTCCTATACCTGGCGCGGTGGTTTAAAATACCGCTTTAACGAATACGGAAATGTTTATGCTAACTACTCGCGCGGACGCCGACCCGCCGTGTTACAGTTTACCTCAACTGGAGAAGAGGAAGTATTGGAGCCGGAAATCCTAGACAATTATGAACTCGGTTTTAAAGGCTCTTTTTACGATCGCGTGTTTGTGGATATAACAGGCTTCTACTCGCTTTACAAAGATTTTCAAACCCGTGCATGGGTAGCCGACAGCGGAACCGGAGAATACAACCTGCTGTTTAAAGATGGCGGTCAGGCAACCTCATACGGAGCCGAAGCTAATTTGCGAGTTGCCATTATAGAACAACTGGATATGTTTGCCAATTATGCATGGTTAAAAACCGAATTCGACTCTACCGATGTTGACGGAGCTGCACAACTTTATGCCGGCAATGTTTTTAGTCTGGCACCGGAACACAGTTTTGCAGTAGGACTAAATGCACGTGTGAACATTACACCCAATATTAAGCTGTTTGTAACGCCAATGTATTCGTATAAATCACACATTTATTTTGAGGATGCCAACACTCCCGGGCTGGAACAGGATGCTTATGGTTTGCTGAATATTAATGGGGGGCTGGAACTAGCCGATCCGAATATACGATTAACCGTTTGGGCCAACAATGTGCTCGACGAACAGTATGTTACCAGCGCCGGAAATTCCGGAAGTCTGTTTGGCGTACCAACCTTTGTGCCGGGATCGCCACAAATGATCGGGACTAAATTGACATGGAATTTCACAAAGGAGGAACGGCGGCGTAGGAGAAGATAGGCGATTTGGTATTCCCGATGTTGAAAGTTTTGTTGCAAGACTCTTTTCACAACAAATAGACTGAAATATTGGAACGCTGATGAAGCGGATTTTCTGGACGAACGCGAATTAATTTCAAAGACATTTTAATCGGTTGCGATAATATTACATGGCGTAAAACTTCTTTTCAATCAAACTCAACGAATTAAACTTACCTTTGCGCCATGTCAGGAAAAAAGAAGAACCAGAAAAATATTCTCAGCAAGCTAAATATCGAAAAGCTTAATCCGATGCAGGAGGAAGCAAAACTTGCCATTCATAAAGCAGATAATACCATATTACTTTCGCCAACCGGAACAGGAAAAACGCTGGCCTTTATGCTACCCATTGTTGCCGAACTCGATCCGGATTGCGAATTTGTGCAGGTGCTCATTTTAGTTCCTTCGCGCGAACTGGCGATACAAATTGAGCAGGTTACCCGCGATATGGGTACCGGTTATAAATGCAATGCTTTTTACGGTGGACGAAATTTTAGTAAAGACCGAATTGATTTAAACCGGCCACCAGCCATTTTAATTGGTACGCCGGGAAGAATTGCCGACCACATGCGACGTGAAACGTTTTATACGCATAAAATAAAAACGCTGGTTCTTGATGAGTTTGATAAATCGCTGGAGATTGGTTTTGAAAAAGACATGCAAGACATTGTATCTTTCCTTCCCGAAGTGGAGAAAAAGGTTCTTACATCGGCGACTCATCGTGTTCGTATCCCCGAGTTTCTGGCGTTTAAAAATCCGCTTAGCGTTAATTTCCTGAAAGACGAGATTCCTGAACTGGAGATAAAAACAATTGTTTCGCCAGATAAGGATAAACTGGAAACATTGGTAAAAGCTTTGCGCCATTTGGGAAACCAACCCGGCATTATCTTTTGCAATTTTAAAGAATCGATTGACCGGGTTAGTACTTTTCTTACTGAAAACGATATCAGCCACGGTACTTTTTATGGAGGTATGGAACAAACCGACCGCGAGCGGGTACTGATAAAATTCAGAAACGGTACATACCGGTTAATTGTAGCAACCGATCTGGCAGCACGCGGTTTAGATATTCCGGAATTAAAATTTATCCTGCACTACCATCTTCCTTTACGTTTTCAGGAATTTACACACCGCAATGGACGAACAGCACGAATGCACAGTGAAGGAACCGCTTATATACTAAAATGGGAAGGGGAAAATTATCCTGACTTTATTCAACCTACCAAAATTGAGGAACTCACAGAAGCACCTCTACCCGACCGAACAGGGTGGGCTACGCTTTTTGTTTCGGGTGGACGAAAAGATAAGATTTCGAAAGGAGATATTGCCGGATTATTTTTTAAACAAGGTAAACTCGGCAAAGATGAATTAGGCGTGATCGAATTAAAACACGACTGCGCTTTTGTTGCTGTTCGATCGGATAAAGTTGAAGCAGTAATTCCGGCAGTCAGCAACACTAAATTGAAAAATAAAAAAGTGCGCGTTTCACTTATTTAATGAAACTGTCAAGAACACGCATCTTTTCAGTTTCATTTTTCTTGGATTGATTTTGTCTCAACAGGAACCACTACAACTTATTATCGAAGGTTTTGCATCCTAAACCGTAAAAATCTTCCGGAATCCTAAACGATTTCAATAGAAGAAAGCCCGTAACCTTTTTCAGAATATTTATGTAAAAAAAGATATCGGTGCGTGCAAATGTGCAGCAACCGCAACGGATTAAAGAAGGTATTATGAAAATAAAACAAAGACATATCAGACTACTAATTATTGCATCTGGAATGTTGATACTTTCCATACTTTTTTTACTAATAGTTACACCCGGTGTTTATACCAAAACACTCCCCGGCTCAGCCAATACAGGAGCTTTAATAGGAATATCACTGGCAATTGTACTTCGCCTGGCACTATTGTTCGGCTACCTGCTAATTATTAAAAGAAGCAGATATAACGACAACATTCGGATTGGAGGATACATAACCATCGGTGTTGTTCTGCTTATTTTGGGATTAATAGATACCGACGGCGCTTTTGCATTCCTCGATAATACGGATGCCCTTTACATTTCCTTTTTGATGTTTACAAGTATCTTTTGCGACCTGACTGCCGCGATACTAACTTTTATAGCCGCATCGATAAAACCAATAAATACACAAATTCAAACTGCAGCTGACAAGAAGCTACTAAACGGCTTAGGAATTGGATTAGGTGTTATGGTGATGATCTTCTTTGCGTTTCCATGGGGGATAATTCTTTCATTGGCATTTTGGATTTATTTGGGCGTAATCCTCCGAAAAAAACACTCCTTCTTCTCATCTGAAATGGAAGCGGGATTAGTAGAAAAACTCCAAAAAAGATTAAAAGGCATGTTGACTATTGCAGTGATCTCACTTCCTATAGCCATTGCCGGTGTAATTATACATAATCTACACTCGGGCAAAACCGGAAGTGAAGAATCACTTTTTTTTTATATTGGTATTATTGCCGAATACTTTTTTGTTCTGGCATCTGCAGGTGGTATTATCACCTTTCTTAAAGGCCGGCAAAAACCAAATTAAGCAAATCCAGGCTTAAAATATAGAATGAATTATCAATCAGAGTCGGTGAAAATTATTCCCGGTGAGATTCTCGGATTATTTCATTTATCAGCTTAACTGAATCGCGGATACAACCTTCGCAGATATCCTTTTTCAGGTTATTAGCTTTGAAATAACCCTGACCTTCTTCGGTATTTAAGTCACAATTGATTAAGGCTTTACAAACGGTTGTTCCTTTTAGCTGCGTAAACTGCTTATGAAATGTTTGAAACATCGTGTATGTCTTCGCAACCTTTTCCGGATTATCTTTCAAATCGGCGTTTGCCAAACCAAAAATCATACAAGCTGCTGATACTGCACCACAAGTCTCCTGCACCCTGCCCATACCGCCTCCAAATCCGCACGATAAGTTAATAACTGTTTCCTTATCTACTTGCAGAACATCGGAATAAGCCAATATAACAGATTGAGCACAATTATAATCCTTCCAAAACAGTTTTGCTGCTTTATCGCCAAGCTGTTTGTCGTCATGAAGCTTGTTCATTGTTTTCATTTTTTATTTTGAGTTGTTATGCCTCTCCGTTAGTAATCGTTGTTATTTCCTTTGTTTGTGTATCATAAACTAGTAAGCCTTCCGATTTATTGCCGAGTTGCCCCATTAGCTCCCCTTTTTCATTCCAAACCGATGATCTTCCGGCACATTCGTAACCTCCTGACATTCCAACATAATTGGCCATAAATATTACCAGTTTTTTGGTCCTGGCCATACCTGAAAGCTTTTTGAGTTCTGCATCAATTCCGGCAACCGAGCTTAATACGCTTGCAATATAAATTGTTGCATTATTTTGGCTTGCATACTCCCAGTGTGCGTCATTTGATACTTCGTAGCATATTGCTGGCGACACCACTTCTGTTTCTAAATTCAGCACCATCGGATTTTTGGCCGCTGTAAAAAACGGTTCTTCCGGTGGGTACAAATACTGTTTTGAATAGGTTATCCGCTCTGTATGAGGTTGAAAAATAATCATGCTGATAAAAACATTGTCCGCCTTACGTGTTGGTAATCCGACTCCTATTGTAATGCCATTCGCATCACTTAACCGCTGCATTTCATCCAGTCTGTTATCATTCTGGTTGGTAGCAAGCTCCTCTGCCAAAACACGCTCGTAGCCGGTTAACGACAATTCAGGAAAAACAATCATATCCGCTTTATTTTGTATAGCGTGTTTTATCCACATTAAGTGGTTTTCTACATTTTTTTCAATGTTGCCTTTTATGGCTTCAATTTGTGCTACAGCGACTCTCATTGTGTTTTGATAGCTAATTTGCGGTTATACTTGTTTTGGTCTTTTGGCTTATTCCCTTGCTTCACAGTTGGAGCCTTTGACTTTTTATTAATATCGGAAAATCAAAGTTAACTAATCGATATAAATCGCAATTAGAAATTCAGTAAAATATTCTTTTCTTCTCGTTATAAATACATGGTTATTAACCATTAAGGCTCAATTGAATTTTCTGTTTAAAGAGGCTAGATATGATTATTGAAAGTTTCGCGTTTACATTAATCTTTATTGGTACCCTTTTGAGAATTCCCTTTACGCAAAGTGCGCCTTTAAAATCAAATAGCGGGCAACAAAAAAGGGAAGCTAATGCTTCCCTTTTCTTGTATCTAATTCAATGAATTATCTTTCAGCTTTCTTTCTTGACGAGTAGTTAATGTTAAGTGCAGCCGATTTACGCAGCTCCTGCTTTACATCACCTACAATACTCATCCTTGTATTCTCATCAATTTTCAACGAAGTAACCATAAATGGTTGTTCAGCCTCATCTCTGGCTTCGCGCTCAGCAATAACGAAATCTTGTACTTCGTCAACTGTTGCGAATTGATCGTTCAACTGAATACGTGGTGCCTTACCAAACGTTTTTTGGAACGATGGAAGAGGTTCACCAATATAAATGTAACTTACTAAAGATTTTTTTTCCAGTTTGCTCAATTCAGTAGCTTCCGGAATACGCATTTTCACCTTTAGTGTTACCTCACGCATTGTTGTACTAACCATAAAGAAGAACAGAAGCATGAACACAATGTCAGGCAACGAGGCCGTTGAAATAGGAGGTAATTCCTTACCATCATCTTTTCTAAACTTGCTCATAATCTATTCTTTTAAATTTTACCTTTTGGTTCAGCTTCAGAAATTTTCTGCGGATAGATCTTTCTGATGGCGTCTTGTTTGTCATCTTCAAGATCTTCGTATGCTTTACCAAACTGTTGTTTAGCCAACTCGTCTCTTAATTCATTAATGGCAGCAACCAGTTCGTTTTGAACAGCGAGATAGGTTCCATATTGAGTATCCAGGTCATTTCGTAACGAAATTACCCCTTTGGTTACCATAACTTGTCCGAAGTATGGTACCTCCGTTGGTTCTTTCTCAGGCAAATTTTCAGCATTATATGGGTTCGCCATAAATTCTTTTGCCCTTTCACGTAGGTTCTCAATTTGTTCGTAGTCACCTTCTACTAACAGGTCATTATTTTTGTTAACGAGCACAACGAAAATGTTTCTTTCATTGATTTCGTTATTCTGATCCTTCAATTCTGCAGGATCAACCCATTGCGGAAGTTTTCTTCGAAGACCGCTGTCAACGTCCATCGTGGTTGTTACCAGGAAGAAGATCAGCAACATAAATGCAATATCTGCTAAAGATGCTGCCGGTATTTCAGGTATTTTCTTAGCCATAACTTTTTCCTGTTTAAATTACCACGATTAAACTTATCTAAACAAACGCATTACTGCTGATGATGCAACCGACAATACTGCCAATCCTAATAGGATATATGTTGCATACAGCCCAGTGTCTGTTAATTTTGCTACTCTCTCATTTAAGGTTCCGTCTGCCAAAAACTTGTCAACTCCTATAAATTGTGGAATTTCAGGAGAAGCCAATAAGTAGGCTACAAGAACCACTACTGCCATGAATCCCAGGGAAATAAGCCCTGATCTTGTTGCTTTTTTGTCGGTGAACATGTGGAACAGTCCAGAAAGAACTGCAACACCGGCACCAACAGCTACAAGTATGTAGCTCCATACCAAGTTGGAATTAATCCAACGCCCCATAGTAGGGTCTGTATCTACATCACTTATGTTTACAAATAAAGAAACAAGAAGAATAGTAGAAACAATGATAAGAGCCCATAGTACAATCGTAACTATTTTTGCTGTTTTACCCATTTTTCTATTCCTTATTTTTTCATGTTATGTTTTACCAATAAGTCTAACAACGAGATAGAAGCATCTTCCATGTTGTTGATGATGCTATCGATTTTAGCTACACAATAGTTGTAGAAAATCTGAAGAATAATAGCAACTACAAGACCTGATACAGTTGTAATCAAAGCTACTTTAATACCACCAGCCACAAGAGAAGGGCTAATGTCACCAGCTACCTCAATAGCATCGAAAGCACCAATCATACCGATTACAGTACCCATGAAACCAAGCATCGGAGCTAAAGCGATAAAAAGTGCGATCCAGCTTAATCCTTTTTCCAAAAGACCGGCTTGAACACCACCGTAAGAAATAACTGTTTTTTCAACTACATCAATACCATGATCGAAACGATCAAGCCCTTGGTAGAAGATACTGGCAACAGGTCCGCGAGTAGTACGACATACTTCTTTTGCAGCCTCTACACCACCACTTTCTAATGCTTCTTCAACACTCGCCAACAATTTTTTAGTGTTGCTGGTTGCAAGGTTAAGGTAAAGAACTCTTTCAATTGCAAAGGCAAGACCTAAAATAAGGGCTACCAATACGAAGCTCATGAAAGCAGGATCACCTTCAATAAATTTTTGTTTCATCTGGCTGTGAAGTGATTTTCCTTCTTCTGCAGCGGCTGCAGCATCTTCTTCAGCTATTGCAGCAGATGTTTGCTCTACTTGTTCAGTAGCAGTTTCCGTGGCAGCTGCTTCTTCCTCCTGAGCAAGCGCTACATTCGATGCCATAAAAAACAGCATCCCAAATACGGCTATTAACGCGAATAGTCTTTTCATAATTGATTTGAATTTTTAATTAATAATCTCTTTGAATTTGTTTTTGTATTGATTTTTAAAATATTAATCCATTTTCCACAAAAAACATGCCTCTATTCAAAAGCTTGTTTTAATTTTTAATGAACGTCTCATTTTTGCGGAGAGAGAGGGATTCGAACCCTCGGTACCCTTTCGGGGTACACACGCTTTCCAGGCGTGCCAGTTCAGCCACTCCTGCACCTCTCCAATATTTTTTGGCGCGGCCCCCCAAAAATGAGGGCTGCAAATTAATAAAAAATTGTGAAAAAAAAACTTTGCTATTCACTAATTTCCCCGCGCAGACTTTTATTGAGGTACATTTTGATTTCGTCCGGTTTTAGGCCTTGCCCGAGCAAAAACATCAGCTTTGTAACTGCAGCTTCAGTGGTCATATCTTTTGCGGAAACTACTCCTGCATTAAGTAACTCAACACTTGTTTGATACTGCCCCATAACCACCTTTCCTCCCTGGCACTGGGTAACATTTAATATCACTATGCCACGTTTAATAGCCCGCTTAATAGCATTAATCAGCCAGCGCGATGTAGGCACATTTCCGGACCCAAAGGTCTCAAGAACAACACCTTTCAACCCGGGAGTATTTAACACCGAGTTAAAAACGTTTTGGTTAATCCCAGGAAATATTTTCAGGATAACTACATTGTCATCAAAATCGGTATTTACTTTTAAAATCCCTTTATTCTCAGGATAATAAATAAACTCAATACTATATTTTATGTCGATACCGGCCACAGCCAAGGCCGGATAATTCACCGAACGAAACGCGCTAAACAATTCAGCATCGCGCTTTAAAGTACGATTTCCGCGGTACAATTTAAAATCAAAATAAATACACACTTCGGGTACCAGGCATTCTCCATGGACTTTTCCGGCCGCAATTTCAACTGCCGTAATCAGATTTTCTTTTCCATCGGTACGAATTACCCCAATCGGCAGTTGCGATCCGGTTAAAATTATTGGTTTGTCCAGGTTCTCGAACATATAACTTAAGGCAGAAGCAGTATAAGCCATAGTATCGGTTCCGTGCAAAACAACAAAACCATCGTATGTATTATAATGTCGCTCGATAGTTTTTGCAATTTTAATCCACGAAATCGGATTCATATTGGAAGAATCGAGAGCAGGACTAAAAGTGATAGTCTTTATTATAGAATCAAACTTTTTCAACTCAGGAACCACTTCCTGAATTTTATCAAACTTTACAGGTCTCAAGGCCCCATTTTTGGGATCCTGAACCATACCAATGGTACCGCCGGTATATATTATTAATATAGAAGTCTTTTTGGCAGTTCTTGTGGTCATTGCAGTTTCTAATTATGCCTGCAAGTTATCAAATTCCGAATAAATTACGGGCATTGGTTGTAGTTATTTCGGCAATGCGAGTAAGGGGTAAGCGATATATATCAGCCACTTTCTGTGCCACATGAATAAGATAGGAACTCTCGTTGCGTTTACCTCTTTTAGGAACCGGCGCCAAGTAAGGCGAATCGGTTTCGAGAACAAGGTGATGCGGATCGATTTCTTTAATTACTTCGTCAAGGTTGCTGTTTTTAAACGTAACGACTCCGCCAATACCGAGCAAAAATCCCAGTTCTGTAATTTTTTGTGCTTCCTCCACCGTTCCGCTAAAACAATGAAAGACTCCACGCAATGTTCCGTCTTGCTCCTCCTTTACAATTTCGTAGGTCTGATCGAAAGACTTGCGTACATGCACGACAATCGGCAAATCTAGCTTTTTTGCCAAACGTATCTGATACCGGAAAGCCTCTTTTTGCTCCTGTTCATATTTACTTTCCCAATACAAATCGATGCCGATCTCTCCAATCCCATAGAATTTCCGTCGTTGCAACCAGTATTCAATGGCCTCCAACTCCTCTTCGTAGTCTTCTTCCACCGAAGTTGGATGCAAACCAATAAGCGGAAAGCATAAATTTGGATATGCACCTGCCAAATCAAGCATATGTTTTATCGAGCCGGAATCAATGTTCGGAAGAATAATTTTTTTGATTCCACTCTCATCAGCCCGCTTTAATGCTTCGTCCCGATCGTGAATAAAATCTTCTGAATATATATGAGAATGTGTATCTATTAACATCTAGGTACTTTTACCTTAAGCTAACTATTGCCTGCTTTCCTATCTATTCTTTAGTTTTACTTTTAATATTCTGGGAAATCAGACAACTAAACCTTAATTGCCGACAAAAGTAAAAAAGTGTTTGTTCCTTACCCTCTTTTCAACTTTACCTAAAAATTAAATTTTCACTTTCGGAGTTTGCGAGATCGCTGAATCGCAGGTAAAATAAAACATCCGTCCGAAATACGAACGGATGTTTTTTATATTATCAATATTAAGTATTTCTTAACCGGCTATACAACTCCCTGTGCCAGCATCGCTTCGGCTACCTTAACAAAACCGCCTACGTTAGCACCTTTCACATAGTCAACCTTATTTCCTTTCGAGCCGTAACTTACGCAAGTTTCGTGAATTGCTTTCATAATTCCCTTTAATCGCTCGTCTACTTCTTCGCGCGGCCAGTTAATTCGCATGCTGTTTTGCGACATCTCCAATCCGGAGACGGCGACGCCACCGGCATTTACAGCTTTGCCCGGAGCATAATCTATTGCTTCGCCTAAAAAGTCAACCGCATCAGCAGTACATCCCATATTCGATGCTTCGGCCAACAGTTTACAACCATTTTTAGCCAATTCTTTTGCATCCTCCAGGCCAACTTCGTTTTCAGTAGCACAAGGCATTGCCAAGTCAACCGGCACTTCCCAAGGGCGTTTCCCGGCAACAAACTCGGCATCGAATTCTTCGGCATACGGAGAAACAATGTCATTATTTGTAGCTCGTAACTCAAGCAGGTACTCCACTTTATCGCCACTAATTCCATTTTTATCGTAGATATAGCCATCAGGCCCTGAAATGGTAACCACCTTTCCGCCAAGCTCATTAATTTTTGAGATGGCTCCCCAAGCAACGTTTCCAAATCCCGATACCGAAATTGTTTGACCATCGATGTCTTTTCCAATTCGGTGCAACATGTGCTGTGCAAAATATACTGCACCAAAACCTGTTGCTTCCGGACGAATTAAACTACCGCCCCAGGCCAAACCTTTTCCGGTTAATACTCCGGTGAATTCGTTTTTAATCCTTTTATATTGTCCAAACAAGTAGCCAATTTCACGTCCGCCTACGCCAATATCACCAGCAGGGACATCGGTATGTGGCCCAATGTGGCGATACAACTCTGTCATAAAACTCTGGCAAAACCGCATGATCTCACCATCGCTTTTTCCTTTTGGACTAAAATCTGAGCCGCCTTTTCCTCCGCCCATTGGCAAGGTGGTAAGGCTATTCTTAAAAGTTTGTTCAAACCCTAAAAACTTTAAAATACTCAGAGTAACACTGGCATGAAATCGCAAACCTCCTTTGTAGGGGCCCAATGCAGAGTTAAACTCAACACGGTATCCTCGGTTGATTTGTACCTCTCCCCGATCGTCGACCCAAGGCACACGGAACATAATTACCCGCTCGGGCTCAACCATACGTTCCAAAATTTTAGCACGTTGGTAACGCGGATTCTTTTCGTAAAAATCCCAAACCGAACCAATTACTTCTTCTACCGCCTGGTGAAATTCATTTTCCCCCGGAGTCCTGTGCTCTAAATTCGCGATGAATTCATTTATATCTGTTTTCATAAGGTTAAAAATTAGAGGACAACCAACGTGCAGCTGCCCCATTAAAAATCATATTCATTTATGAACTTTTGCAATCAAAAAATGATTGTTTGGCAAAGGTAGAGAAGTAAAAAAATAAATAACAAGCTTTTCTTAAGATTTCCCCACAACTACTTTTCACTGATAACCAACACTTTAAACCCCAAGCAAAAGATGTTAAAAAACACTGTGTGACGTAAGTCAGTATTCCTGATAGCATTCCCCGAAACATCTCAAAAACAGGCAATTGTAAGCATTTCTATATCCAGAGTTTAAATTCTTAACTGTGGCATTTCAGAAACTTTAAAGCTTATTAGTTATAAGCTGTTTTTTCTATCAAAGTATCAAAAAACATAGCTCAGCATAAATCGTCAAACAGAATGTATGGCAGGGTGTATTTTTCTGAGAGAATGAAATCGTAAAATTTTGGGCAAAAAAAAAGCCCTTCTCAAACGAGAAGAGCCTTCTATGTTTTATTACGAGCTGATATTTATTACATCATACCACCCATGCCGCCCATGCCAGGAGCACCCATTGGCATTGCAGGAGCATCTTCTTTAATCTCAACAATTACAGTTTCAGTAGTTAAGAACATACCGGCAATTGAAGCAGCGTTTTCAAGCGCAACACGAGTTACTTTTGCAGGATCAATAACACCGGCTTCGTAAAGTTTCTGGTACTCATCAATGCGAGCGTTGTAACCATAGTCGCCTTCTCCGTCTTTTACGTTTTGAACAATAACGGCACCTTCTTTACCAGCGTTTGCTACGATCTGACGCAATGGCTCTTCGATGGCACGTTTAACTATTTCAACACCTGTTGTTTCGTCATCGTTTTCTCCTTTCAGGTCTTCTAATGCAGCAATTGCACGAACAAAAGCAACACCTCCACCAGGAACAATTCCTTCTTCAACAGCTGCACGAGTTGCGTGCAATGCATCGTCTACGCGGTCTTTTTTCTCTTTCATTTCTACTTCTGAAGCAGCACCAACATAGATAACAGCAACACCACCGGCTAATTTTGCCAGACGCTCCTGCAGTTTTTCTTTGTCGTAATCAGAAGTTGTTGTTTCCATCTGAGTTTTAATTTGGTTAACACGAGCAGCAATAGCTTCTTGTGCTCCGGCACCATTAACTACTGTTGTATTTTCTTTGTCAACAGTAATTTTTTCGCACTGGCCTAACATATCAATTGTAGCTTGTTCCAGTTTCATACCTTTTTCTTCCGTAATCACTGTTCCACCAGTCAGGATTGCAATGTCTTCCAACATTTCTTTTCGGCGATCGCCAAAACCAGGTGCTTTAACAGCACATACTTTTAACGAACCACGCAAACGGTTAACAACCAAAGTTGCCAATGCTTCGCCATCTACATCTTCAGAAATGATCATTAACGGACGACCTGTTTGAGCTGTAGCTTCCAATACCGGAAGAAGGTCTTTCATTGTACTGATCTTTTTGTCGTGGATCAGAATATATGGATTATCCAATTCTGCAACCATTTTTTCTGCATCGGTTACAAAATATGGAGAAAGGTAACCACGGTCGAATTGCATACCTTCAACTACATCAACGTAAGTGTCAGTACCTTTTGCTTCTTCAATTGTGATAACACCTTCTTTATGAACTTTTTTCATTGCCTCTGCAATCAACGAACCGATAACTGCATCGTTGTTAGCAGAGATTTTTGCTACTGATTCGATTTTTGCGTAGTCGTCACCAATTGTTTGAGCCTGCTCCTTAATGCTTGTAACAACAGCTTCAACAGCTTTGTCGATACCACGTTTCAGGTCCATTGGATTTGCACCTGCAGTTACGTTTTTCAAACCAACATTAACAATCGATTGTGCCAAAACAGTTGCAGTAGTCGTACCATCACCAGCGTCATCACCGGTTTTAGAAGCTACTTCTTTAACCATTTGTGCGCCCATATTTTCGTATGCGTCGCTTAACTCAATTTCTTTTGCAACAGTTACACCGTCTTTAGTAATTTGTGGTGCACCAAATTTTTTCTCGATTACTACATTACGACCTTTTGGTCCTAAAGTAACTTTTACAGCGTTAGCCAGTTGATCAACACCACTCTTAAGCAAATCGCGTGCTTCAATATCGAATTTAATTTCTTTAGCCATCTTTTCTGATTTTTACTTTTTGAAATTAGTTAATGTATAAAACGTCAGATTGCGACATCAATAAATAATCTACTCCATCAATGTTCAATTCAGTACCTGAGTATTTACCGTAAAAAACAATATCACCAACTTTTAATTCCATTGGCTCATCTTTTTTATCAGCGCCTACCAATACTACAGTACCAACCTGTGGTTTTTCCTTTGCCGAATCAGGAATAATGATTCCACTCACTGTTTTTTCTTCTGCTTCCTGTGGTTGAACCAGGATCTTGCCAGCAAGAATTTTACCTTTTAAATCTGCCATTTTGTTTTAGTTTTTTATGATTAAATATTTTTTTCGTTTTAACGCACTTTCTGTATCATATTTTATGCCAATACAGAAAAAGCCTCCCAGCCTTGCAAATTAAGGACAAAATTACATCAGGAACTTCTTTCGAGCCTCACAACACCAACCTTAACAGCTGATTTTCTTCACATTACACGCCTGACAGTTTCCCTGTCATGGTGGCAGTAAAATGACTGGATTTTCTACTCCATCCCATTTAATACTTTATTGTCTTTTTATTTACTTTTCCGCAACTATTACCTCAAATTCCTCGTACTTATTAAAGTCGGAAAACTCGAGCCTAAGTACCCTGGAACAGTAACACTTAAAACAGGAAGCCATGAAACTCAAAAATTTAATTTTATTGGGGGTACTCTTACTACCTCTGTTTGCTTGCGACGATGCAAACACCGATTATACAACCGAAACCAAATTGATCGTCGACATTCCAACAAAATCGTATTTAGCCAATCTCAGCGAATCTACAGAAACCTATCACTTTGATGGTATTGGAATCTTCTGCCTGAGTTACAGCAATGAACTGAAAAAATGCCCGGGCGATGTTGTTCAGATTAATCCGGGAGTGGGTTCTACAATTTCGTTTGAAGCTTTGCAAAACAACGAAATAATTGAAGAGCTTCAACTCATAATCTCGTACAAAATACAAGGCGATGACAATTACCAGCAAATTCATTCAGTAGATTTGTTACAGGCTGGCAAATTGTTGAGCAGCGATACACATACATTAGAATTGGATGATGTTCTGGCTCCGCTAATCAACCGGCTGAACGAAAATCCACGTTATCTTATTTCAATTGAGATTAAGGGCCTTGCCAACTTTAATCTTTCATCCAACGCACAATTTGCAATTCCTCTAATTATTGAGAGTGAATACAACTCACCACGATTTACCTTATAGAATTTTAAGAACAAGAAACATCTTTACCGGAAAATAGCCGAGCATTCAACAAAATTAAAAAAGAATGCCCGGCTATTTTCGTTTTAAATGCACATAAAAAACAGCAATCAGCCGGCTATCAAAAACAATCTTACTTGTTGATTTACAATATCTTTTTTTGTACATTTAACACCAATACACCAAACTGCATTATTATGCAATCAAGAAAAACAATGGCCAATCACAGCTTCGACATGCTTGCCGAATCAGGAGAGTTTATGAATTTGGTTTTAGACAATATTACCAGCTGTGTGTTATTGCTCGACAAAGACATGAGATTGCAAGCGTTCAATAATGCGCTAAAAACGATTTTTTCGAACAAAACTGGCGAGGACCTTTTATACATGCTTTGCGGCGAAGCAATTGGATGTGCTTACCAAATTGAAGAAGCAAAAGATTGTGGAAAAACCAGTAAATGTTGTACCTGTGAGCTACGGCTGGCAGCCTTCGATTCGTACCTCAACAATACTGTTGTGTACAAACAACATATCAGGCGCCCGTTTTTTAATAAACATGGCGAATGCGAAATGAAAGACCTACAGTTTTCAACCCGTCATTTCTATTTTAGAAAAGAGAAATACATCATCCTTATTATTGATGATATTACAGAAAAGACAACTCCTCCCAACTCACATCAATAATTATATAAGAACTTAGACCATAAAAAAAGCCGTTCGAAATTGAACGGCTTTTATATATCATTTTTTTTGAATCCTAGTTTTCACCACCTTCATCGTCGGCAGCCGGAGTTTCTTCAGCTGCAGGTGGAGGCGTTGTTGGGAATGTTGGTACCTGGGTAGGATCAACAGCTGTTTCAATTTGGTCCTGTACACGACTTCCTTCTTCTGCCTGCTCACGAGGAATAAAACCCGCTCCTATAACAGAAAGGAATAATAACGCTCCGGCCAAAAACCATGTTCCTTTTTCAAGAAAATCGGTTGTTTTGCGCACGCCCATAACCTGACCTGAAGACTGGAAGTTACTTGCCAGACCTCCTCCTTTAGAGTTTTGTACCAGCACAATCAGTACCAAAAGGATACAAACGATAAATAGTAAAACGGTGATTAAAGTATACATCTTTTCTAATTATTATTCTTTAACAATTCAATTTCTTCAATACGGCCTGCAAAGTAAACACTTTTTTCCGGATATTTCAAACTTAATTTTTTATAGGCATCCAAAGCTTTATCAAAGTTATTTTGCTGAAAATAAATCGACGCCAAAGTTTCGGTAACCAACTCGTCATCTTCTTTTACCGATTGCTCTATATGTGCAGTATCGCCAACATTCCCGTTGGTATCCGAATTAATTTTTACCGTTCCTAAACGAGTGCTGTTGGCCGACAAAAATTTGTCGATCAACGAATTTTCAGCTTGAATTTCAACATCTCCCTCCAATCGATAACCGGCTGATGTTTTATCTTCGGAAGCAACCGCCTGCTGGTTAGGCAACTCATCATTTATGTATTTGAATAATACCTTTCGGTCGGGAACCATAACCGCCACTTTCTTCAAAACAGTATCATAATCAGTATGCTTCAGATTCTTCAGGTTCTTTAAATACAACAACCATCCTGCTGAAAACCATGGAAAATCGACAGTGAGTTTTCTTACCTCATCCAATGTCTCTCCATTCAGCGATTTCGATGTATTTAAATATGACAGAAACTGCTCCATTTCCATACTACCAGTTTGCAATGGTTGCGTTAAAAATATCGTCGGTAAGTTTCTCAATAATTTCGGCGCTCAATTCTTCTTCCACCGAACTGATTGAAAGGTTACTATCAAAATCTTCATAGGCCGAGAATGATTTTTCGAAATTTTCTTCGGGCTCTTGATTGTTGGTATACTTCACATTAATTGTAATGGTAAGACGTGTTTGTGCCGACACATCCTCTTTTTGAACTGACATTGGACGGAACTCATACCCTGTAATCTGCCCTTCAAATTCAAGGTCGCCGCTTTCCGACAGTTCATTTAGAGATGTTTGACGCGTTAATTTTTCGCGCAATTCTTCTGTAAAACTCTGACTCAAAGTAGGGTTGATCAAACGTGCACGATTAGGAAAATAATATACAGTAAATGTTTTTACGTTGGGCGACAAGTTAGCTCCGGTAAATGAATAACTAACTTTACACGATGGCGCCAAAACGGCAACCACACCCACTAAAACGGCAACAAACAATAGTTTTCTCAACATACTTTTATCCCTTAATATCGTATTCTTTAATTTTGCGGTATAATGTCCGTTCCGAAATTCCCAATTCCTGAGCGGCATATTTTCTTTTCCCGCGGTGTTTCTCCAATGCTTTCTGAATCAACTCAATTTCTTTATCGGCCAAAGAAAGTGATTCTTCAACAAATTCCTCCGTATCCTGAATATTATCTTTATCAACCGAGGTAATATGAATCGGATTCGGCACCTGTTCTTTTGCCACAAATTTGCCATCGTCGGTATTGTACAAATTTCGAATAATCTGTGCCTGATCACCTGAAATTGGAGCATCTCGGTTTTCCATTAAATCGAGTACCAGTTTTTTCAGGTCGTTCATATCGCTCTTCATATCAAAAAGAACTTTGTACAATATTTCGCGTTCGTTGGCAAACGATTTATTGTTTTCATCGCGGGCCAGCAAAGCCGGCAAATTAGCTCCTCCGCTTACAGGTAAATACGGGCGTAACGCTTCGGCCGAAATATCACGTTCCTGCTCAATTATCGAAATCTGTTCAGTAATATTTTTTAACTGGCGGATATTTCCGGGCCAGCGAAAACTTACCAAAACAGTTCGGGCGTCTTCTTCTAAACGCACGGGTGGCATCCGGTATTTTTCGGCAAAATCGCGCGCAAATTTTCGAAACAACAAAATAACATCGTCGGGGCGTTCGCGTAACGGTGGAATTGCAATCGGCACCGTATTTAAACGATAATACAAATCCTCACGGAATTTTCCCTCCTCAATTGCTATAGGAATATTTACGTTGGTGGCGGCAATTACCCGCACATTGGTTTTTATTACCTGCGACGAACCAACCTTCATAAACTCGCCGGTTTCCAACACACGCAGTAAACGCACTTGAGTTGATAAAGGCAACTCGCCAATTTCATCCAAAAATATGGTTCCGCCATTGGCTTCCTGAAAATATCCTTTTCGGTCGGCAAGTGCTCCGGTAAATGCTCCTTTTTCGTGCCCGAACAACTCTGAGTCGATTGTTCCCTCGGGGATGGCTCCACAGTTTACGGCAATGTATTTACCATGTTTCCGGCTCGAGAACTGATGTATTATTTGTGGGAATATTTCTTTACCAACACCACTTTCTCCGGTTACAAAAACCGACAAATCGGTTGGCGCCACCTGAACGGCAACTTCAATGGCCCGGTTTATTCCGGCGGTGTTTCCTATTATTCCAAATCTTTGTTTTATTGCTTGTAATTCCATATTATATCCAGTCAACAACTTGCAAATTTACAATTTTTCAACGGCAATGACAGAAAGTCAGTCACAATTAAGTTTTTTTAGGTTTTTTCTACATCGAGGAGTCTTTTGCAAATCCTGTTTCAACATATTTCCTGCGCAATGCAGGTTATATCTTAAGCGATTATTATCTTTGATGCGTCGGTAAATATTTCTGACAAATTGTTCGCAAAACATACTGTAAACGAATTAAATAATAGAAGAATGAACTTCATTGGAATTATACCAGCTCGTTATCAATCCTCACGATTTCCGGGAAAGCCGCTGGCAAAAATAAAGGACAAACCTATGATTCAGTGGGTGTATGAAAATGCATCAAAAGCCCTTCCCTATGTTTGTGTCGCTACCGACGACGATCGTATTTTCGAAGCAGTAAAAACATTTGGCGGCGAAGTAGTAAAAACACTGTCTTCGCATCAAAGTGGCACCGACCGCTGTGCCGAGGCAGCATTAATAATTGCCAAAAAGCACCCTGTAGATATCGTGGTAAACATACAAGGAGACGAGCCTTTTGTAAAACCGGAACAAATTGAATTGATTAAGTCGTGTTTTGAAAGCGAAACAGAAATTGCCACACTGGTAAAAAAAGTAAATTCACAAGAGGAACTTTTTAATCCGAACCGCCCAAAAGTGGTGCTCGACAAAAACGATTTTGCCTTGTATTTTAGCCGCTCTCCCATTCCGTATTTCCGTGGAGAAGAAAATAAAAACTGGGTAAAAAAACATACATTCTGGAGCCACATTGGCATGTATGCTTTTAAGGCCGACGTATTACAAAAAATAACTCAGCTTGAGCAAGGAAAACTGGAACTGGCCGAATCGCTGGAACAGCTGCGCTGGCTCGAAAATGGGTACAAAATAAAAACAGCAGAGACAACATCTGCTACCATTGGCATTGATACTCCGGAAGATTTAGAAGCCGCTTTGCAACTGTTCTAATTTTTTCCTGTCGTTATGTGCATACAGGCATGTTATTTGCTGCATATACTTAGGAAACAATTAAACAGTTCTGCCATGAAATATATTATACTTTTCTTATTTACATTATTTATTGCTTCAGCGTCTTATGCTCAAGACACGGGATTCTCTTCATTGCAGAATGAAGAAGAAGCAAAAAACGAGGTAAAAATCTACCCCAATCCTTGTAAGAACAATAAAGTTACCGTTGATTATGCATTTAAAGAAATCAGCGAAATTCGTCTCACCAGCATTACAGGAAAACAGGTTTATTTGAAAGAGTACAAATTTCCTGTTTCAAAAATACAGCTGCAACTAAACGATATTCCAAACGGAATCTATCTGATTCAAATCTCAACAACCGACAATAAACGAACGGTAAAAAAACTGATGATCTCGAGAAATTAATTTTTGAACAATTTTCTTTTTCCCCTGTAATTTCCAACGGTATTTATTTACTTTCACATGAAAATTAAATTGCACGTTGTTAAACGAGCATGAGAAAGGTTATCACGTAAAAGCGAATAATCAAAATCATGCGAGTTACATCTTATACCTTTAAAACAAACTTTTTTAATAAGATGAAAGGAGCATGGATATTTTACGCACAAATGGGAATGACAAAATTCCACATGCGAGTTCCATGTGATTCCGCTAAAAACAAACTATTTTAATCACATGAAAATCTCTACATTCATTCTATTTCTTTTTATAAGCGTTGAGTTATTCGCTCAAACAAGTATTTATGAGGCACGTCAGAAAGCGTTAACGACAAGCGTTACGGTTTCAGGAGTAGTGACTAACGGTTCCGAACTTGGCCCCATCAGATATATACAGGATAATACCGGGGGAATTGGCATTTACGATGATGATCTGAACGATGTGCAACGCGGAGATTCAATTACCGTAACCGGAGAATTGGACGATTACAACAACTTGCTGGAAATAAACCCTGTTGCCAGCTTTTCTGTTATTGCGTCGGGAGTGCAGCTACCCGAGCCACAATTAATCAATATAAGCGATATTAGCGAAGATTACGAGGCAGAACTGATTCGGATAAATAATGTTGAGTTTGTAAATGCCGGCGGGCAATTTGGCGGAAACACAAATTACTCTTTTACAGATGGAGCAAATACAGGAGTAATGAGAATAAGTTCAAGCTGCCCACTTGTTGGCGAGGCAATCCCAACCGGAACATTCGACCTGGTTGCTATTTGCTCGCAATACAATTCAACTTACCAGCTCCTTCCGCGCGATGCCGATGATTTTATTTTTAATACCAACATCCAGCTAACTTCAGCGCTTGAAGCAGTTGAAAGCACAAGCAGTTCGATTACGGTTAAATGGAACACCGACACCGATGGCACCTCTGAAATACGATACGGATCGGAAATGCAAATAGCAGCCTTAACGAATCATGCAAGTGGAGAATCAACAGTTAGTACTGATGAATATACCCATCAGGCGCAAATTACGGGTTTGCAAAATTCAGAGATCGTTTACGCACAAGCTTTTTCTGTTAACGAAGGAGACACTGCTTTTTCGGCTATCAGTGCTTTTGTAAGCAATTCAATATCGACAGGAGAAATAAAAGTATACTTCAATACCGATATTGACGACAGTTATGCCAACCCAACTATCGCCTCTGATATTGATGATTTTATGGCCGACACACTCGCTGCTTATATCAACAGGGCCAGCGAATCGATCGACTTTTGTATTTACAATATCGACAATTCAAAAATATCAGATGCGCTGAATGCCGCCTACAATAGAGGTGTAACAATTCGTTTTATCACCTGCGGATCAACAAGCCACGCCAGCGTTAACGATTTGAATAACAATATTCCGATTCTTGAACGTCCTGAGCTAGCAGAAGGCGGAATTATGCACAACAAATTTGCCATTATCGATGCCAACACTACCGATGCTAATGCTGCCTGGGTTTGGTCGGGCTCAACAAATCTCACCTACTATCAATTAACTGACGACAGCAATAATATGATTTTTATTCAAGACCAGTCGCTGGCAAAAGTTTACGAGCTTGAATTTGAAGAAATGTGGGGCAGCACCGGCAACCAACCAAATGCCGGAAATGCAAAATTTGGAAATGCAAAAATCGACAATACTCCACACCAGATTCAGGTGGGCGATAAACTAATTGCCTGCTATTTCAGTCCGTCGGACAATACAAACCAGCAATTGATAAATGCAATTAACACGGCAGATTACGATCTGGATATCGAAACCATGCTGATCACCCGATCTGATTTGGCCAATATCATAATTGATGCCTTCGATCGCGACGTGAATGTCAATATTATAACAGAATCAGAGAGCGACAATACAGATATTGTAAATAATATTCTTGGCACTACACTGCCCGCTAAAAAATACATTTTTGACGATGCAGCAGGTCAGCTTCACCACAAAGTGGCACTAATCGATGCCAACAACCCGGAATCTGATCCGCAAACAATAACCGGCAGCCATAACTGGAGCAGCTCGGCCAACGACAGAAATGATGAAAACACCCTCATTATTCATGATGCTGATATTGCCAACCAGTATTACCAGCAGTTTGCTTATCGCTTTAAACAAAACGACGGAACACTGGTGCTCTCGGCACAGCGAATCGAATCAGCTTCTGTTAAGGTATTCCCAAATCCAACTGAAGGAAGATTGATGATCACTGCAGATAAAGCAATCGCAAGTATTTCAGTTTATAACAGCACCGGTGTAAAAATCGATGAATTGCAACCCAATGAAAATACAGCCGAGTTCAATCTGCCATACAATTTAACCGGACTTTTCCTGCTTAAGGTAGAATTAAGCAACGGAGATTATAACACCTATAAAATATTGAAAAAATAAAACAGGCTTTCTGAAAGGGAAGCTTCTTTTCTATTCCCCGAATCGTTTTTTTGCTTCCTCAAGAATGGCAACAGTTGCAGTGGCACCACAACGTGAGCAACCGGCTTCTTGCACGGCCAACAAAGCATCGAGCGTACGCACTCCTCCGGCTGCTTTAATTTTTACGTTTGGCCCGCTGCTATCGCGCATTAATTTCAGATTTTCAATAGTAGCTCCCATGTATGAATAGCGCCCATCTGCACCTTTTACAAAACCAAAACCGGAGGATGTTTTTACGTAATCAGCTCCCACTTTTGTACATATCTCGCACAGTTTTTTAATGTCAAGTTCATTTGCAATGTAATCGGTTTCAAAAATGACCTTTACAATTGCCCCATTTTTATGACAGGTTTTTACTACTGTGCCAATTTCATCTTCAATATAATCCCAGTCGCCCTGCAAAGCCTTCCCGATATTTATTACCATATCAACCTCAACCGCACCGTCTTTACAAGCTGTTTCCGCTTCAAAAGCTTTTACCTCAATTGCCGAATTTCCGGCCGGAAAACCGATAACACAACCAACCGCTACACCGGTATTTTTTAAAAGTTGCCTGGCCTGTTTAACTGCATAAGGTTTTACACAAACCGATGCCACATTATACTTTGCCGCAACGGCACATTCCCGTTCCAAATCATAATCTGTCATTGTTGGATGAAGGATGGAATGATCGATCATTTTTGCAAGCTGCTGAACACTAGTCATTTTAATTGGTTTTAGTTATAGTGTAAATTTACAAAATATGCCGACTATCTACGATATATTTTAGAGAACCTTTTTTCAAAAAATGAGTATTAAAACAGAAAAACCATAAGATTAATAACTATGAGCAACAGAAGATCATTTCTAAAATCGCTTGCCGGTGCTACTGCTGGAATTAGCCTGGCTTCAGGCTCTTTTGCAACCAACCAGGAAACGCGCGACAGACTTGGCGAAGTATTGCCAAAAAGAAAATTAGGCAGAACCGACGAACACGTTACAATGCTTGGCACCGGTGGTTATCACGTAGGATGGACCACCGAACGCGATGCACAGGAAGTAATAGAAGCCGCTCTTGAAGGCGGAGTTCGCTTTTTTGACACTGCAGAAAGTTATTCCAGCGGAACCAGTGAAGAGCGTTATGGAAAATTCCTCACTCCAAAGTACCGCGACCTGATTTTCCTGATGACAAAATCAACCGGGCGCGATGCCAAAACCGTGCAGGAACATTTGGAGGGATCGTTACGAAGATTAAAAGTTGACCAGATTGACCTTTATCAGGTTCATGCCATTTCAACGCCCGATGATGTTGATAAAAGAATAAACAATGGTGTTTTAGACGTACTTTTAAAAGCGAAACAAGACGGCAAAATAAAATACCTCGGATTTACGGGGCACCAAAATCCTTATGCACACACACGAATGCTCGAAAAAACTGAATCAAGTGATATTTTCGATGCCGTGTTAATGCCGGTTAACCTGCTTGATGCATCGTATTATAGTTTTATCGAAAATGTAATGCCAAAGGCACTGGATCGGAACATGGGAATTTTATCCATTAAATCGTTGGCTGACGGAAGATTCTTTTCAAAAAAGAAAGAAGCCAACTGGGCATCTGACAACCCTGTTATCCCGAACTATGTAAGCATAAAAGAAGCCATGCATTTTGTTTGGTCCTTACCTGTTTCAGTATTGATATCGGGAAACGAGAACGCAACATACATGCGTGAAAAAATTGCGCTGGCACGCTCATTCTCCGAATTGCCAGAGAAAGAAAAACAGACTCTTATCGACAAAGTTAAAGTTCTTGCTCAATCAGGAGGAGTTGAATATTACAAACAAAAGGAATCATAAAAGAAAAATCCCGGCGCCTCTGCTACCGGGATTCAAACTAAACCTAACTAAACCAAACTTATGAAAAAACAGCATATTGCTGTGAAGTATTTTGTTTCTAATCTATTTACTGAATACAATTAATTGTACTCAGTTTAATTGTTTTCATGACGAAATATAAATTACAAATACCATGCCAAAAACTGATTTCGGGAGGACAAACTGGTGTTGATCGCGCAGTTTTAGATGCTTGCCTGAATTATTCCTTTCCGTGCGGCGGCTGGTGTCCTAAAAATCGGAAAGCCGAAGACGGTAAAATTGCTGCAAAGTATCGGTTAAGCGAATTACCCAAAGAAGACTACGCTGCGAGAACCCGAAAAAACGTCACCGAGTCTGACGGAACTTTAATAGTTGTTTCTGAAGATTTAAAGGGAGGAACACTGCGAACCCAACAGTTTGCCCAAAAGCTAAAAAAACCTCTCCGCGTCATTCGGCCTGACACAAATCCTTCGCACTTAATTCCATGGCTTATTCTCAATAATATAAACACGCTAAATATAGCCGGCCCCCGCGAAAGCGAGTGGATTGACGCCTACCCTCAAACCTACCGATTTATTACCGAACTTATTGTAAAAATTAAATCATCAGCATCGGCAATACTGCCCTGATTTATATCAAAAATTAGAATATCTTTGCGCCAAATAGAAGGAACCATTTAAGTGAATGGTTGTTAAGAGGTAGTAAATGGAGAAAATTAGAAACTTTTGCATCATTGCACACATCGACCACGGAAAGAGTACGCTGGCTGACCGCTTGTTGGAATTTACCAAGACGGTTAGCGAACGCCAAATGCACGCACAGGTACTCGATAGTATGGATTTGGAACAGGAACGTGGTATCACAATTAAAAGCCATGCCATTCAGATGGATTATGTGCACGATGGTGAACCTTATAAATTAAACCTGATTGATACTCCGGGACACGTGGATTTTTCATACGAGGTTTCGAGATCAATTGCTGCATGCGAAGGAGCATTGCTAATTATCGACGCGACCCAGGGAATTCAGGCGCAAACCATCTCAAATTTATATCTGGCCATTGAACACGATCTGGAGATTATTCCGGTACTTAATAAAATGGACCTCCCTAATGCAATGCCCGAAGTAGTAGAGGATCAAATCATCGATTTGATTGGCTGCAAACGCGAAGATATTATTCGGGCCAGCGGAAAAACAGGCGAAGGAATTCAGGACATTCTGGATCATATTATTTATAAAATACCACATCCTACAGGCGATTCGAAAGCACCGTTACAGGCACTGATCTTTGACTCGGTTTTTAATTCCTTTCGTGGAATTATTGCTTATTTTAAAATTCAGAATGGTGAGATCAGGAAAAAAGACCTGGTAAAATTTGTGGCCACCGGCAAACAATATCATGCCGATGATGTAGGTGTGCTAAAACTAAGTTTGCAGCCGCGTGATGTTTTAGGTCCCGGCGATGTTGGATACATAATTTCGGGAATTAAAACGGCCAAAGAGGTTAAAGTTGGTGATACAATTACTCACGTTGACAACCCATGCGACAAAGCCATTGAAGGTTTTGAAGAAGTTAAACCGATGGTCTTTGCCGGTGTTTACCCGATTGATGCTGATGATTACGAAGACCTGCGTACTGCGATGGACAAATTGCAGTTGAACGATGCATCCCTGACATTTGAGCCAGAAGCATCGGCAGCACTTGGATTTGGATTTCGCTGCGGTTTCCTCGGGTTGTTACACATGGAAATTATCCAGGAACGTTTGGAGCGCGAGTTCGATATGAACGTTATTACAACGGTACCCAACGTTTCGTACAAAGCTCACCTTACCGACGGAAGCGAAATTACAGTTTACAACCCTTCGGGAATGCCGGCTTCAACAACAGTTGACGAGATTGATGAACCATACATACGAGCCAATATTATTACCGCCTCGGAATTTATCGGGCCGGTAATGACCTTGTGTCTTGATAAACGCGGCGAACTGATCAGCCAGAATTACCTGACTGCCGAGCGCGCCGAACTGGTCTTCAACCTTCCGCTGGGTGAAATCGTTTTCGATTTTTACGATAAACTAAAAAGTATTTCGAAAGGTTATGCTTCGTTTGATTACCATATGAGTGGTTTTAAACCGGCCAAACTGGCACGTTTGGACATTCTGTTGAATGGAGAAATGGTTGATGCATTGTCTACATTAATTCACTTTGATAATGCGTACACGTTTGGACGCCGGATGTGTGAGAAACTGAAAGAACTGATTCCGAGACAGCAGTTTGACATTGCTATCCAAGCAGCTATTGGTGCAAAAATTATTGCCCGCGAAACAGTAAAAGCTGTTCGAAAAGATGTAACTGCAAAATGTTATGGAGGTGATATTACACGTAAACGGAAATTGCTGGAGAAGCAGAAAAAAGGAAAGAAACGAATGAAACAAGTAGGTAATGTGGAAGTGCCTCAAAAAGCTTTCCTAGCTGTATTGAAATTGGATTAAAAGAAATTCAAAATCATAAAAAAAGCCTGATAAAATTATCAGGCTTTTCTTTTTCTATTTCGTTCTATCAAACAATTAGTTTATAACCCTTACCGTGTACATTTATAATTTCAACGCTAGGTTCTTCTTTCAGGTGTTTGCGCAGCTTGGTAATGTAAACATCCATACTACGTGCATTAAAATAGTTATCGTCGATCCAAATCGATTTTAATGCATAATTTCGTTCCAGCACTTTATTAGCATTCTGGCAAAGCAATTTCAGTAAATCCGATTCTTTTGTAGTCAGTTTTACGCTGTTCTCACCTTCAGTAAGCGTTTGCTTCCGGGTATCGAAAGTAAATTTACCCAATGTAAAAACCTGTTGTGCGCTGGCCTGTCCTTCCTGCGAAGTACGGCGTAGAATAGCTTCCAAACGCATAATCAGTTCTTCCATGCTAAAAGGCTTGGTAATATAATCGTCGGCTCCCAGCTGAAAACCTTCCAGCACATCGTCTTTCATGTTTTTTGCTGTCAGGAAAATTATCGGGATGTCGGCATTTATAATACGTATATCTTTTGCCAGTGTAAATCCGTCTTTTTTTGGCATCATCACATCCAACACACAAATGTCGAAATGCTCTTTCATAAATCCTTTATAGGCTGCTTCTCCATCAGGATAAAGCTCCGCATCATATCCTTTTGCAACCAAATATTCTTTTAATAATAAGCCTAAATTCTCGTCGTCTTCTGCCAGTAGTAATTTTGTTTTTTGTTCCATGGTTAATTATTTATTTGTGGGAAATAAATTTTAAATTTCGTTCCTTTATTCAATGCACTTTCTACTTTTATTGTACCGTTGTGCAGGTCGATAATCTTCTTCACATAACTTAATCCAAGACCAAAACCTTTTACATCGTGAACATTACCTGTTGGCACCCTGTAAAAGCGATCAAAGATCTGCGCATGATGTTCTTTAGCAATTCCAATGCCATTATCCTGAACCGAAACTACAATCTGATCTTTTCGATTTTCGGTTTTCACCCAAATCTCAGGTACATCCTTGCTGTACTTCATCGCATTGTCAAGCAAGTTAAAAATAACATTTGTAATATGCACCTCGTCGCCTTTAATAAGTGCATTATCTGCCAAAATTTCGGTATGAAGTGTTCCATTTTTATTGTTAACCCGCAACTCGAAATTGGCGGTTACAGTTTTTATCATTTTATTCGCATCGAACTCCCGGAACTTCAACTTTAAACGGCCTTCATTAAAAACAGCCATTTGCAGTACTTTCTCCACCTGAAATCCCAAACGCTTACTTTCCTGATTAATTACATTTGCAACGTGTTCAATTATCGACGGTGTGTTTGTAACACTTCCATCCTGAAGCATTTGACTGGCCAGCGAAATCGTTGAAATTGGTGTTTTCAACTCGTGCGTCATATTATTAATAAAGTCGTTTTTAATGTTCGACAGCTTTTTCTGGCGCATGATAACAATTAAAGCGTATGCAAAAATAGCGATCAGCAACCCGGTTAATATAAATGTTGGAATAATAGTTAATCCGGTTTGTTTCACGAGGTATCTTCGGCGATCAGGAAAATAAATATTTAAATAATTGGGTTTCGAGCCATTGTAATCGTTCTGAAATAGTAACTGCGGATATTCTTTCTTTTTACCGGGCTTATAATCTGCATCGCCAAAAATTGTTCGGTCTTTTCCCAGTGTTGAGTTTTTAATAGCGTATTTATATTCCAGATCGATTTCGGTTTGCGCGAGGGCATTGCGTAAAAACAATTCCAGTTGTACCGAATCAATACGCTCTTCAATGGGCCGGTCTTCCAAAAGAATTTCGTAGTTCTGCCAATTTCCATCACGTATCCATTTCTGCCGTCTGCGCTCTTGCTCTAAACTTTCCTCCAGAAAGCGTTGCATTTGGGAAATAACACTTACTTCTGCCGAATCAGCAACTTCTGCTTTATACTTTTCTTCCATTTGCCCGTAAACGCTACCTTGAGAATAGCTGAGCTGAAAACTTACCGTTGCTTGCGACAGGTTATTTCGCGGAAAAACATTACTAAACTCGCTCGGATTATTCTTTTGCCCCGGAATTATTCCACGGCTTGCATACTCGCGTGCCTGTCGCTGTTCTTCTAAATTCAGCTGCACCGCAACCATATCTAATGCATTAGCCACTAACTGATTAAACTGCTCCTCCCTGATATCGGATGCCGACTTGATCATTGATCCCTGCACCAATATCAAACCCGACAGCACAACCGCCATCAACACAATTAATGTTATTAGCATTTTTCGACTCATACGACAAAGATAACTTTATTGAAATGCTGAGAATATGGCACTTAACATTATTTAACAGGATATTGTAATTTGTAAAATTAATTAACCAACCGCTCTCATTTTAGGTCTTTAATTGACATTTGTTAGCTATTATCGCCTAATACCTCCTGCTCTATAATGCGCGGAAAATGTTGGTATTCCAATTCGTGAACTTTTTGCGCTACCATTTCCGGAGTATCATCCGGATTCACCTCACATTTTGCCTGAAAGATGATTTTACCCTCATCGTAATGCTGATTTACGTAATGAATAGTGATTCCCGAGTGCGTTTCTTTGTTCTCAACTACCGCTTTGTGCACATTCATTCCGTACATACCTTTACCGCCATATTTGGGTAGCAAAGCCGGGTGTATATTAATAATAGTGAAGTTTTCGACCAGGTTATCGGGGATAAGCCACAAAAAACCTGCCAGCACAATAATATTCACTTTACGATTTCTTAATGTTTCAATAATTTCGTTGGTATTATAGAATTGGTTACGATTAAACACAAAGGTCTTCACCCCGTGTTTTTGAGCACGAACCAATGCATAAGCATCAGATTTGTTTGCCCACAACGAATCGACCATAATTTTTTCATTTCCAAGAAAGTACTTAAATATATTCTCGGCATTAGTTCCCGATCCCGAAGCAAAGATTGCAATCCTCTTTTGTTCCATTTTAACGTTTCTTTATACTTTAGAACTTTTAAACAATTCGTTCAATTTTAGGCGATTAATAGTTATATGAGCTGCTACGTTAACATCTTTTTTAATTATTTTCTTGGAGATTTAAAACGTAAATGTATTACTTTGCAGCGAATTATTTGAAAACAAAATTTAGTATTAATTAAAATTAAGAATTATGTCTGACGTTGCAGCAAAAGTAAAAGCAATAATCGTTGATAAATTAGGTGTTGACGAAAGTGAAGTAACTACAGAAGCATCTTTCACTAACGACCTTGGTGCTGACTCACTTGACACAGTTGAATTGATCATGGAATTCGAGAAAGAATTTGATCTTGCTATTCCAGACGACGAGGCAGAAAAAATTTCTACAGTAGGTGAAGCAGTAGCTCACATCGAAGCTGCTCTCTAATTTTACCAAAAGAAGTTATATTCATAGAATTCATTTATGGAATTTAAACGGGTAGTAATAACCGGTATTGGAACCGTTAATCCTTTAGGGAATTCCGTTGAAGAGTACTGGAAGAATCTTAAGAACGGCGTAAGTGGAGCTGGGCCTATCACCCACTTCGACGCTTCGCTGCATACCACAAAGTTTGCATGCGAGATTAAAGATTTCGATCCTCTTCAGTACATGGAGAAAAAGGAAATTCGCAAATACGATCTGTATACACAGTATGCATTTGCTACCGCGGCCCAGGCTGTTGAAGACAGTAACCTTGACCTGGAAAAAGTTGACGGCGACCGAGTTGGCGTTATTTGGGGTGCAGGAATTGGAGGCTTGGAAACTTTCCACAAGGAAGTAAGAGCTTACAAAGAGGAGCGTCCTCGTTTTTCTCCGTTTTTTATCCCTAAAATGATTGCAAACATTGCAGGTGGATTAGTCTCAATTAAGTATGGATTCAGAGGTCCGAACTATACAACTGTTAGTGCCTGTGCATCTGCCTCTCACGCAATGATCGACGCTTTAAACATGATTCGCATGGGCAAAGCCGACATGATGCTTACAGGAGGTTCTGAAGCAGGAGTTAACGAAGCGGGGATTTCCGGTTTCAACTCTATGCGGGCTATTTCAACACGCAATGACGATCCGAAAACTGCTTCGCGCCCATTTGATAAAGACCGTGATGGTTTTGTTATGGGTGAAGGTTCAGCAGCGTTTATACTCGAAGATTATGAACATGCGAAAGCTCGCGGAGCAAAAATTTACGCAGAAATTGCAGGTGGTGGCATGTCTGCTGATGCTTATCATATGACTGCTCCTGATCCGGAAGGAAGAGGCGCTAATTTAGTTATGAAATGGGCATTGGAAGATGCGGGTATAAAACCTGAAGACGTTGATTACATCAACGTTCACGGAACTTCAACTCCGCTTGGCGACATTGCAGAGCCTAAGGCTATTCTGAAAACATTTGGCGAACATGCTTACAAACTAAGCATCAGTTCAACCAAATCAATGACCGGTCACCTTCTTGGTGCCGCCGGAGCTGTTGAAGGTCTTGCAAGTGTTCTCGCCATGCGCGAAGGCATTGTTCCACCTACAATCAACCACTCTACACCAGATCCTGAAATTGACGAAAAGTTGGATTTCACATTCAACAAAGCCAAAGAAAGGGAAATCAATGTAGCTATTAGCAATACATTTGGTTTTGGGGGGCATAATGCAACAGTAGTTTTTAAAAAACTATAGTACACTGTGGTTAGAAAAATAGTACAACGAGTAAAACTCTTTTCGTCTGATCGAAAAGAGTTTTATTTGTTTTTAAAAGATCTTTTAGGATTTTACCCCCAAAATCTACGTTTGTACGATCTTGCTTTTATTCATAAGTCGGCTTCGATAGTCGATTCGCAGGGCAATTTTGTAAACAACGAACGTTTGGAGTACCTCGGCGATGCCATTCTTGGTGCTATTATTGCCGATTTTCTGTACAATCGTTTCCCGCAGGAAGATGAAGGTTTTTTAACCAAAACCCGGTCAAAACTTGTAAACCGTACCATTCTCACACAATTAACGCACGAAATGGGTTTGCATATATTTATCGATTCAAACACCACAAAAAACATCGATAAAAGCCATATTTACGGCGATGCACTTGAAGCGCTGATCGGTGCCATTTATCTCGATAAAGACTATAAAGCGGCAAAGTTTTTTGTTACAAAAAGAATCCTGCCCCAATTTGTTGATCTGAACGAAATTGAACAGGAAGACTCGAATTTTAAAAGCCAGTTGATTGAATGGAGCCAGAAAAACAAACGCGAAATAGAGTTTGAAACCACTGAAGAAACCGACGAAAAAATTAAGCAGCCACGATTTAAATCGATTGTTAAAATCGACAATAAAAAGGCCGGCGAGGGTGTTGGAACTTCTAAAAAAGAAGCCCACCAAAAAGCAGCACACGAAACATTAAAAAAGCTCGACCAGCTTTAATATATTCTGTGCTCTCACAACTTATTCGTTACGTTTATTAAATTTGCCCCGCAATAACAATACATGGAAGGGATTTTAATTATTGGGCTTGGATTTTTTGCCCAGGGATTATTCTTTATCCGCACCATTGCGCAATGGTTTAAATCGGAGAAAGAAGGTGAAGTAATATCGCCGGTAATTTACTGGCAGATTAGCCTGGTGGCATCAATAATGATGCTAACCTATGGAATTCTGCGCCACGATTTTGCCATTGTTATGGGGCAATCGTTGGTGTACGGAATTTACATCCGAAACCTTCAGCTTAAAAATGTGTGGACCAAAATGCACTGGGCCATAAAAGTTCTCGCCCTGACTATTCCTGTTGCCTACTGGGTTTGGCTGCTTACCTCGGGCAGCTTTGCCAACATACTGCACAACGAAGATGTATCGCTTTTCTGGATGATTTGGGGAACCACCGCACAAATAGTATTTATCTCGCGTTTTTTTTACCAATGGATTCACTCCGAGAGTAAAAAAGAATCGTACTTTCCACTGGGATTCTGGATCATCAGTACTTGTGGTTCGCTAATGATTTTTACCTATTCGATTATCCGTCTCGACCCGGTACTTTTTGCAGCTCACAGTTTGGGACTTTTTACCTACATGCGAAATATTGCTTTGCATTATGGCAAAAGCAGTTTGTTTGAAAGGCTCAACAAAATTCCGATGCTGAATAAGGTTATCGGGAAAGTATCGGATAAAATAAAGTAGCCTCGTATTTCCCGATTGTTTTAACGGCTTTTTAAACGGCCGCTTAAAAATAAACTACAGCCAGCGTGGCCTGTGCAACTTTTCAGCTATAACAAAAAAGCAGGCCTCTAAAATGAAACCTGCCTCATAAAATAAATTACATTGTTTAATTGTTTCCTGTCATTTTCAGTTTAATAAATTCTTTTAGCACATAGTAAATCGGTAAGGAAACAAGCAATACTATTAGCCCCCAAATAGTACTGTAAAAGCTAACAATCGCTCCGCCCATAACAATTTCGGGCGAAATATCGCTAGCGGCACGTATAGCCTCCAAAGCCTGTACAATTCCAATAATTTGCGACAGTACACCAAATGCGGCGGCAAATAGCCCGGCCATTCGAATCAAGCTCACCAGTTTCAAATCATAATGCTTTTGCACAGCCATCTGATAAATTTTTATCCCGGCCACTACCAGCATTAACAAGCCCATTACAGTAATTACTCCCATAAACGGGCCACCTGCTTTATGAAATTCTAAAAAGTTCATGATAGTTAATTTTAAAGTTTACACCGGCAAGCTACAGCAGTTTGTTCTGTTAGTGCGAATTTAATCGTTTAACAACCACAAATCAACGCTCAGTAACAATTTCCGGGAAGTATAACTTATCAGGCGGCTTTTAAGTTATTCATCTTCATTTCTGTGATTTTAGACGATAAAAATAGGTTAATCCGAAAATCCTCGATAATTTACGTATTAATTGTGTTATGACCGACAAGATCCAACATATAATAACCCGGGTAAAAACCTCGAAATACATCCGATCTGCCTATCACGTAGCATTTTGGATAATGGTTGCCTGTTTCTACTTTTTCATGTTTAGCTGGAACAGTGCTTTTCGCGAGGCTACTATTATTTTCTCGGCCGGGCTGCTGCCGGTGGCTATTTTGCTTACCTACTTTTTCAACCACTTTTTAGTGCCGCGCTACCTCTGGAAAAAACGCTACGGTCTGTTCTTTTTGTATAGTTTGTTTACCCTGCTTTCCGGCGTTTGGCTTTCCTTACTTATCGTTTTTTACGCGCTTATTCATATTCTGAAGAACAAAGCAATGATCGATCCGTCGGTGCTTCACCCCGAGCTACAAGTGATTTCGTTGAATTTCATTGTATTTTTTGCCATCGCCGTAAAACAGATAAAACGTGCCTATTTTATTCAGCAGGAAAAGAACGAACTGGAACGAAAAAAACTGAATACGGAGCTGAGGCTGAAAGAAACCGAATTGAAGTTGCTAAAAGCACAGATTCATCCTCATTTTCTTTTCAACACGCTGAATAACCTTTACGGGCTTACCATAGAAAAATCGGACGAAGCACCGGGGCTGGTGTTACGCCTTTCTGATATTCTTGATTATATTCTTTACCGCTGCAACGAAAAAAATGTTTTGCTTTTTGACGAGATTTTGAACCTGCAAAACTATATCGAAATTGAAAAGCTGCGCTACTCAGAGAAACTAAGTATAACAACTGATTTCCCCAAGGAAACCAATAACCTGCAAATTGCACCACTGCTTCTGCTGCCATTTGTAGAGAATGCGTTTAAACACGGTGTGAGCCACAATCCCGGCACAGCAGAGATTACATGCAGTTTAAAAACACGACACACCTCCATGGTATTTAAAATCGAAAACTCAAAAAATCCGGCAAAACCATATATTAAAAATCTGTCGAAAGGAATTGGCCTGAGTAATGTAAAAAAACGGCTGGAGTTACTTTACCCCAAAAAATACAAGTTAGAAATCGACGAAAAAGAAGCGACTTTTTCAGTAACTTTAGCACTAGAATTAGCTGAATAATGTACCGCTGTATCATCATAGACGACGAACCCATTGCCATTAGGGTAATCCGGAACCACCTGTTGGTTTTTACCAATTTCGAGATTGTTGCCGAGTGTAGCAATGCGTTGGAGGCAATGCCTGTTCTGCAAAAGGAAAACATCGACCTGCTGTTTTGCGATATCCAGATGCCACAAATTACCGGCGTCGATTTTATTCGCTCATTACTACACCCGCCCAAAGTAATTTTTACAACTGCCTACCGCGATTATGCCATCGATGCATTTGAGTTAAACGTGGTTGATTACCTGCTAAAACCCATTTCGTTCGAGCGTTTTACCAAGGCCATTAACCATTTTCTGGAATTACAGACGGCTAATCCTACGTCAACATCAGAAAAGCAAGAAACACGAGAATTTATTTTCCTTAAAGCCGATAAAAAACATCATAAAATAAATCTTACCGAGATCCTGTATTTCGAAAGCCTTGGCGATTATGTAATTGTTTACACCAACGACCAAAAAATTGTAACCAAAGAACGGATCAGTCATCTCTCTGATTTACTTCCCGCCAAACGTTTTATACAAATTCATCGTGGTTATATTATTTCTATTGATAAAATTGAATCGATTGGTGCCGGGTTTGTAGAAATTAAGGATAAAAAATTACCTGTTGGGCGAAATTACAAACCCGATGTTCAGAAATTATTGTCGCTTTAAACCTTTCCATTTCTAATCTGTTTTACCTACTTTTAAAACCGGATTCTAAACCGCATGCAAAACAATAAATACATTTTCAGAGAAGGTTGGATATCGATTATTGCCAACACAATACTTTTCGCACTGAAATATTGGGCAGGAATTGTAACAGGCTCGGTGGCTTTAATTGCTGATGCCTGGCATACACTAACCGATTCAGTTTCGTCGGTTATTGTTTTGATAGGAGGTAAAATATCGAGCAAACCGGCCGACGACGATCATCCGTTCGGTCACGGTCGTGCTGAACATATTGCTGCTGTTATTATAGGCGTTTTACTTGCCATTGTTGCTTTCGATTTTGTACTGAAATCAGTAGATAAATTTGGCACCCGCGAACAAACCGTCTTTGGAACGATTGCCTGGATAGCTACTATTATTTCAATTGTGGTGAAAGAACTGTTGGCCCAATATGCTTTCTTCGGGTTTCGGAAAACCAACTCATCAATATTAAAAGCTGATGGCTGGCACCACCGCACTGATGCACTGTCATCGGTTGTCATTTTAGTCGGCTTATTATTTGGGAAATATTTCTGGTGGACAGATGCTGTTTTAGGACTAATTGTTGCCGGTATGATTGGTTACGCCAGTTTTGAAATTCTGTCGAAAGAAATCAAATCACTTCTTGGCGAAAGTCCTTCTGATGAGTTATTGGAAAAAATACATAAAACAGTTAGCCAAAATTGCGTAATTCGGGTTAACCTTCATCACATACATTTACACCACTACGGCAACCACACCGAAATGAGCTGCCATATAAAACTCCCCCCGGAAATGACACTCTACGAAACGCATGAGATCTGCACAAAAATTGAGAAGGCTATTAACGAGGAATTTGGTTTTTTCACCACCATTCACCCTGAGCCGTTGAACGATAAACTCAAAACATTTGAACGCTATTAAAGCTGAATTTCACTCAAAAAATATTTTTGAGCAAATTCCAACTTTCTTAATCGTGCAAAAACATAATTAGTTCGCTTGAATATTAATTTTTTTCCATATTTTTACTATCTATTTAATTTTTTTAAAAACTAACTAAATGAGAAAGATATCAGTTTTGTCAATTTTAGTAATCCTCCTGTCTATGCTTCAATCCTGCTCTGAGAAAGTTGAAACCGACCTTGCAAAAACGGCTTTTATACCGAAACCAACCAGCGTAACAGCTACAGGCGACGGCTTTAACCTTAACAAAGCCAGCGTAATTTATGTGCAGGCAGGTAGTGAAGGAGTGCTTCGTTCGGCTGAGATACTGGCTGAAAAGATTAACCGGCTTACCGGGGGATCGGTTACCGTAAAACCAACCACCACACCTCCTTCGCGAGAAATTTATATTTCCAATGTCGACAACGGACATTTAAGTGAACAAGCTTACGAGCTGAAGATTGAAAAACACCTGATCTCAATTAAGGGAGCCGATGCCGCAGGATGTTTCTTTGGCGTTCAAACGCTTTTGCAAACCTTACCTGTTGAAGCAGATAATTCGCAGCCATTATACGTACCAACCGGAACTGTAACTGATTCACCGGAATACACCTATCGTGGTGCTATGCTCGATGTTTCGCGCCATTTTTTCAATGTTGACGAAGTAAAACAATTCATCGATTTTCTGGCTATGTACAAAATGAATGTGCTTCACCTGCACTTATCAGATGACCAGGGCTGGCGAATTGAAATTAAATCGTGGCCAAAACTTACTGAAATTGGTGGTCAGACTGAAGTTGGTGGTGGCAAAGGTGGTTTTTACACACAAGAGCAATACAAGGAGCTGGTTCAGTACGCTGCTGATCGTCAGATTATGATCGTTCCTGAAATTGATATGCCAGGACATACCAATGCAGCACTTGCATCATACGCCGAACTAAATTGCGACGGCAAAGCCCGCGAGCTATACACAGGGACTGAAGTTGGATTTAGTACACTTTGTACCGATAAAGAAATTACTTACCAATTTATCGACGATGTAATTCGCGAGTTGGCAGAAATAACTCCCGGCCCATACATCCACATTGGTGGAGACGAATCGCATGTTACAGCACACGACGACTATGTATATTTTGTAAATAAAGTTCAGGACATCGTAAAAAAACACGGTAAAAAAATTATTGGCTGGGACGAAATTGCTAATGCCAAATTAATTGACAATGTAACTGTACAATTTTGGGCCGATGTTAAAAACACGACAATGGGCGTTGAAAAAGGTGCACAGGTATTAATGTCGCCGGCAGCACGCGCATACCTCGATATGCAGTACGATTCAACAACTCACCTGGGCTTGCATTGGGCCGGTTACATTGAAGTGGATCATGGTTACGATTGGGATCCGGCAACACTGGTTGAAGGTATTACCAAAGAGAATATTTTAGGAATTGAAGCGCCGCTTTGGTCGGAAACAGTTACCAATATCGATGAAGTGGAATACATGACATTCCCTCGTCTGCCGGGATATGCCGAAATTGGCTGGACAGCACCGGGCGATAGAAGCTGGGACGAATATAAAACACGTTTGGCGAAACACGGCAAACGATTCGAGGCATTGGGAATTGATTATTACAAATCAGCCCTGGTTCCGTGGGAAGAATAAAAGAAACTGATTGGATTAAAATATCGATGACGGGTTGCAAAATTGCAGCCCGTTTTTTTATTTAAATTCTACCTTCGTAATACTTCCGTTGCTTCCGGCTGCAAAACCAGCTAGCTTGCCGGGAATTGCTCTAAACGTATAATAACCTTCGCCGGAAAGAAAGTTCCAGTTAATTCCACCATCAGTTGAAATATCGCAACCGGTTTTTCCGATAGCGAATACAAACGAATCGTTACCAGCTTTTACCTCCTGCACACACGAGCGGTATTCTTTTGGCATTGTTACAGCGGGCTGCCAGGTCACTCCACCATCAAAAGTATACGATGCAATATTGGTATTCAGTTCCGGCTGGTCGTAAATTCCTCCAACAACAATTCCTTCCCGGTCATTTTTAAAGGCTACAGAAAATATTCCTGATGATGCCAGTCCACGAACCATTGGCGTTTTGCTTACTTTCCACGATTTCCCAAAATCATCAGAATAGAACACACGCGCAGCTATACCGCCACTGGCGATCCATGCTTTCCCAGATGGCAAATATTCAATACAGGTATTTGAAGCTGCAAAGTTGGCCTCTCCTGTTTCCACAGGTGGAATATCTGTAACCTGATCCCAGGTATTTCCGCCATCTTCTGTTCGCAACACAAAAAACTTTCCGTCAATCGGATCGCTGACAGCCAAACCATTTTTTGCATCGGCAAATTTTATCGAGTTAAAAAATAAGCCACTTGTCGTATCGCTGAAAACCACATTCCACGTAGCTCCACCATCAACAGTTTTGTAGCCAAATTCAGGGCCGGCAACACCAAAAACAAGGGCCGTTTTTTCGTCCCATGCATGAATACTGCGAAAATCATTCTGTTCAGGTCTGGGAATGGAAACATCTTTCCAACTATTACCTCCGTCAGTAGATACCAACACAGTTCCTCCCGAACCACTGGCCCAAACAATGTCTTCATCCACTACATACAAGCCCCGAAAACTGGCTTCTGTATTCGTTTGAAGTTCTGTAGATACTATGGTGGTCGGTTTTTTAGATGAAAGCTGGCAAGAAAATAAAAGTAAAATAAAAGCGGAAGTCAGAAGAAATTTCATGTAAGTATATTTTTTTATAAAACTAAAATAAAAATAATTGTAAGTTTATGGTTTCAGAAGCCTTTTCTGATTAATTTAAATCATAATCTAAAACCAACAAAATGAAGCGACTTATTTTGCCGTTTGTCTTGTCTCTTTTTATTACTATTTCGTACGCCCAGAAATACGAAGCAAACTGGAAATCAATTGATAGTCGACCAGTGCCACAATGGTTTGAGGATGTAAAATTTGGCATTTTCATTCATTGGGGAGTGTACTCGGTTCCAGCCTGGGCCCCCGCCAATGCCGACATTGGCGTTTATGCCAAATACGCTGAGTGGTATGGCTTCCGGATTAACGACGATAGCAAAGCCGGCAAACTCTTCCGCGAATACCACAACAATATGTATGGTGAAGATTTCCTGTACCAAGACTTTGCCCCACGGTTTAAAGCACAACACTGGAACCCCGAACAATGGGCCGATTTGTTTAAACGCGCCGGAGCAAAATATGTGGTATTAACATCGAAACACCACGAAGGATTTACGCTTTGGCCAAGTGCCCAAAGCTGGAACTGGAACAGTGTTGATATTGGGCCTCATCGTGATATTTGTGGCGATTTAACTACTGCTGTTAAAGAAGCAGGTTTACACATGGGGTTTTATTATTCGCTTTACGAATGGTACAATCCGCTTTACAAAAATAATCTGCAGAAATATGTCGATGACCATATGATTCCGCAAATGAAAGACCTTGTTACCAGCTACGAACCTGATATTTTATGGACCGATGGCGAGTGGGATCATCCAAGTAAAGACTGGAAAAGCACAGAGTTTTTGGCCTGGCTTTACAACGAATCTCCGGTTAAAGACCGGATTTGTATTAACGACCGCTGGGGAAAAGAAACACGAAGCAAACATGGTGGATTTTATACCACAGAGTACGATTTAGTTCATGACGGCAAAAGTGATAAGATCGACAAAGCCTGGAAGAATGTCGCGGAATAGGAACTTCATTTGGGTATAACCAGATTGAAACCGTTGAAAACTACATGAGCTCTGAAGCACTGATTCATCTTTTAATTGAAAAGGTTGCGGGAGGAGGCAATCTCCTGCTTGATGTTGGACCAACTGCTGACGGTCGTATTCCTGTAATTCAGCAACAACGCTTACTTGATATTGGCGACTGGCTGGAGACAAACGGCGAAGCCATATACGAAACAAGAAAATGGGAAGGCGCTGAAAAGAACGATATCGCTGATGTATATTTCACAAAAAAAGGAAAAGACTTGTACGTGCATTGCACGCAATATCCTACAACCGATTTAAAAATAAAAGGGCTGAAAAAAGCCTCATCTGTTAATTTGTTGGGCTACCAGGGTGATGTAAAATTCAAAAAATCGGGTAAAACAATCAGCATTTCGGCGCCGGTATTAACTCCGGGTAAACTTACCCGCACCTATGCCTGGGTTTTTAAACTTGAAAATGTACTTAAATAAAGATAAACAACTAAATGTAATAGTAAAATGACCAAAGCAACTGAATTTCTGAAAAGCCACAAAATGACGGCTGAAGACATTAAAATTAAAGAGGTGGTGAACGCCTTCTTAGAAGAAATGGCAAAAGGGCTGGCCGGAAAAGACAGCTCACTCTTGATGCTACCAACTTATATTGAAGCTGACGGAGAAGTAAAAGCCAACGAACCTGTTGTCGCAATCGATGCAGGAGGAACTAATTTTAGGGCCGCTAAAGTGTATTTCGATGACAACCTGAAACTGGTAACTGAAAACATTAAAAAGGCAAAAATGCCAGGCGTTGAGAAAGAACTGACCAAAACTGAGTTCTTCGATACGTTTGCTTCGTACCTGGCAGATTATAAGACAGTCTCCGACAAACTGGGATTTTGTTTTTCGTATGCTGCAGAAATTTTCCCAAACAAAGACGGGAAACTGATAGAATGGAGCAAAGAAGTGAAAGCACCCGATGTAATTGGAGAAATGATCGGAGAAGGACTTTTGAATGCCATGCAAACACCCGACAAACAACTGGTGCTGATGAACGACACCGTTTCTACCCTGCTTGCCGGAAAGGCTGCGCGGGCGGTAAAATCATACGACACCTACATTGGTTTTATCCTTGGTACCGGAACCAACACCAGCTACATCGAGGCCAATAAAAACATTACTAAAACCGATGGTCTGAACATGGAAGGCAGCCAGATCATCAATATCGAATCGGGTGCATTTACACTGGCACCACGCACTGATATTGACATTGCCTTCGACAATACCACCGAGAATCCGGGCCGTTATGCTTTTGAAAAAATGTTCTCGGGTGGTTACTTGGGTGGTTTGTGTACCAAGGCTTTAAAAACAGCAGCCGCAGAAGGAGTTTTTGCCGACCCGGTAGTTTTTGAGAACCTTAAGGAATTAACATCGGAAGAAGTAAATAATTATGTGCACGGCATTGAAAGTGCGCACAATGTATTACCCGGTGTTTTCACCAGCGATTCAGATAAAATGCTTGTTGCCGAAATCATCGACAAGCTTATCGAGCGTGCCGCAAAACTGGTAGCTGCCAACCTGGCCGCCGTAATTCTGCAAACCGGAAAAGGGAAACACCACGAAAAGCCGGTGTTAATGACTATAGAAGGGACAACATTTTACAAGCTTCATAATTTTCAGAAAATGTTTGAAAAATACCTGCAGGATTTCCTTTCAGGCGATAATCAACGTTATTACGAAATTGTTGAAGTGGAAAACTCGAGTTTGCTTGGTGCTGCAATTGCGGCCATTGTAAACTAGGACATTTAATAGCCGAAGTCTTTTTCTAATCAGGCTTCGGCTATTTAATATTTTCAATTAGTGGTATAACCCGGGCACGCATTAAATCCAGCACAAAAACCTGCTGAAATCTCGACTCAAATTCCTCATTACGAATCTTATTCAGAAGATTGATATTTTTATCAGCCCGAAGAAAGTCGGTGGTTATCAGAAGCCAGTACTGATCGAGTTGCTGTTTTTGATAAATCCGCAGTTTCTCATCTTTTTTGGCAATCGCTAAACGAATATCGTCAACCACATTATTTGAAATCCCGAGGTTATTCGAACGCTCCCAAACCGACGATTTTAATTCCGGATGATGCGCAATCATTACCTGTTCCAACCCTTCCGGGAGATCGCTACCCGTTAAAATTTTATGAAAAAAACTACCATCATCCTTACCATCAACAGCCGCTCTGATTGTTGCCACCATTTTTGAACGCACAGCCAGTTCCCGTTCCGGGCTGATAATCTGCTTATCCGAAAACATAAATTTCACAAAAAGCTTTTCGTCCGAACCGGTTTCAAAAAGCTCTTGCATTTGTTCTACCAGCTCTTCTCTGAATTCAATTTGAGCCAGCATTTCAGCAGTTTTAACAACCGCATTGGCCGGATTAAGCCGTGTAAGTTCAATGCCCAGTTTGTGTTTGTTTTTCATTTTCACCACAAAATCGGGCGACTCGGAAGCCACAACCTTCCCCTTTGGGAAATCAGGATACTGCTCCCGGAAATAATTTACAAGTAATATTTCAAGCTGTTTCTTTACTTCTTGCATATTGGCTAATTCGTGTTTTGAGTTCTAATTCTCAAGAGCTTGTTTTTGAAAAAATTAAAGATAAGAAAATACGGGATTGAAAAAACTGATCGGATTATCATAAAACCAATCGATGTTTTTCCGGAAATTTTCAACCAAAAGCAAAATCTGGTGTTACATTTCTATAAAATAATAAATTATGTATACAGGACTATTACACGCACATAACGGATTTCGTTGGTTGGTTTTAATTGCACTAGTTTTTGCAGTTTTGCTTGCAGTAAGCGGCATGGCTAGTAAACGAAAATGGGGGCGGGCCGATAATCTGTCAGGATTAATTCTGGTAATGATTATGGATATTCAGTTTCTGGTAGGCATTGTGCTCTACGCTTTTGTTAGCCCGATTACCAAAGCGGCATTTAACGATTTTGGTGCAGCCATGAAAAACAGCGATCTGCGTTTCTACGCCGTTGAACATATCTTATTGATGATAGTTGCACTGGCATTGGTGCACATTGGCAGGGCAAAATCGAAAAAAGATGTAGCTCCGCTTAAGAAATACAGGGCAGCGGCAATTTTTTATGGTCTTGCTTTGGTACTCGTTCTGGCAGCCATTCCTTGGGACAGAGCTTTGTTTTAAACAACATATTTGGAAATCAGGCAATAAAAAAGGCTGCAAGAATGAACTTGCAACCTTTTAAGCTTGGTTCAGCTTGTGCTTTCGCACCTGTTTCGTAATGCTACCTCTTTACCCCTACGGCATATATATCATCAATTAAGTGCTGGTATTTTACTGCCACTGCATTTCTTCTTAGTTTTAGTGTTGGCGACAGTTCTCCCGATGTTGGAGTCCACTCTTCGCACACCAGACGAATGCGGCTGATTTGCTCGTGCGATCCCAGCGTTTTATTCACCTTCATCACTTCTTTTTGCATTTTTTGAATTACCTCCGGAAGTTGAATCAGCTCTTCGTTGTTTTCGTAATGCAGTTTGCGCTCGCCTGCCCAGTCGTGAAGAATTGGAAAACACGGTGAAATAATGGCACTGGCAAATTTCTCGTTTGCACCAATTACCATCACCTGTTCAATCAGTTCAGATGTTTTCAACTTGTTCTCAATCATCTGCGGAGCAATATATTTTCCGCCCGAGAGTTTGAAAATTTCTTTTTTACGATCGGTAATCTTCAGGTATTTATCATCTACCAAAACACCAATATCGCCGGTGTGAAACCACCCGTTTTTGTCAATCACTTCATCAGTTAACTCCGGGGCTTTATAATAGCCCTTCATTACTCCCGGACCTTTACACAAAATCTCACCATCCGAAGCAAATTTCACGTCAAAACCTTCCAGAATTGGCCCCACTGTTCCCACCATCATTTCCATCGTGGTGGGATTATTTACGGCAATTACAGGCGAGGTTTCGGTTAAACCATATCCTTCGAGCGTAGTCAGTTTTGCCATTCCAAAAACCCTGGCAATACGCGGTTGAAGTGCGGCACCACCGGAAACAATATAAGTGATATTTCCGCCAAGTGCTTCCCGCCATTTGGAATAGATTAATTTATCGGCCACCGAAATTTTCAGTTGCATCAACGGGCCAAACTTTTTATTGTATTCAAAATGACGTGTAAGATTTAAAGCCCAGAAATAAAGCTTCTTTTTAATTCCGTTTAGTTCTTTCCCCTTGGCCACAAATCCATCGTATACTTTTTCGAGCAAACGCGGCACCGAGTTAAACATGTGCGGTTTCACTTCTTTAATCGATGAAACTATCTGACTCAGATTACCCACATAATACACGCCCATTCCCTTGTACTGGAAATGGTAATTCACACTTCGCTCGTAAACATGGCAAAGTGGGAGAAAACTCAATGCTCTGTGTTCTATTCCCAGGTCGTGAAGTTTGACATGCGCGGTAAAGTTCGACACAAGGTTGTTGTGTGTTAGCATAACTCCTTTGGGCACACCTGTTGTTCCCGAAGTATAAATAATAGTTGCCAGATCTTCCGGCTTAATGTCTTTTTTTACGGCCTCCAACTGATCGGCAAATTCGTCTTCTTTCTCCTCTCCCAAGTCCAGAATCTGCTCATAATTTTTTGCACCTTCAACATCTTCAAAAGTGTAAACTGCATCAACACCATCAATCATATTGGCTAATGGACACATACTTTGGAAAAGCTTTTTATCGCCTGCCAGAATGATCTTTACTTCGGCGTGTTTCAGAATATACTTGTATTCATCGTCGCCCAGCGTTGGATAAATAGGAACATGAATAATTCCCGCCATTGCCATTCCGATATCGGCAAAATTCCACTCCGGCCGATTGGTGGTAACCGTGGCCACTTTGTCGCCCGGCTTTAAACCCAAAGCCATTAGCCCCATGGCCAGCTGATGCGATTTTTTGTAATACTCTTTGGTTGAATAGGTGTACCATTTGCCCTCTTTTTTTCCGGCAATGGCATCTTCACGGGGGAATTCTTTCAATATGCGTTCGAGAATATCGAAAGTACGTGTAACTGTCTGTCCCATATTTCAATTTTAAAAACCTCGAAATATAAGGCTTTTGTTGATGGTTGATTTACTATGCGATTATGCTATTTTCCAGCTTATCCTATTTATATGCATTCTAAATAATTTTAATTACCTGTAAAACAAAAAGTTAAAACTCATCCCATCGACTTTCTGAGCCTATTGTTCTATTATTTTATTTAGATGACAATTATTCACCATCCTCATTTTCGGCTTGTTGAGCCTGATATTTATTGTCTTTTATATACGCCCAGATTATCAATCCGGCCAATACAAAAATAGAGACAGGAACAGCCGGATCGACTCCATCGGCAACACCTTTTCCATAAGAATGTAATCCTGAAAGGTAATAGTTAACGCCAAAATATGTCATCAACACCGAGGCAAAACCAAGTATCGAGGCAAAATTATAATTGAAAATTCCCTTTAACGAAGGAATCAGTCGCATGTGTACAATAAACGAATAGATAACTACAGTAATAAGTGCCCAGGTTTCCTTAGGGTCCCAGCCCCAATAACGGCCCCAGCTTTCGTTAGCCCAAACGCCGCCCAAAAATGTTCCGATGGTTAGAAAATATAAACCAACCGTTGCCGACATTTCGTTGATTGTGGTGAGCTGCTCAATAAAGCCATTTACTTTTGTTTCGTTCACTCCTCTTCGCAGAACGATTAAAATCATTACCAAGACGCCAAGAAACATGCTCAGTCCCAGAAATCCGTAACTGGCCGTAATAATTGCCACGTGAATAGCCAACCAGTAGGATTTAAGTACTGGCACCAGATTGGTCACCTCCGGATTCATCCAGCTTAGGTGAGCCACAAACAATGCAATTCCGGTTAAAAATGCTGCCGTACCAATTACCATCGGATATTTTCGGCCAAAAATAATACCGGCCAGCATGGTTGCCCAGGCAACATAAACCACCGATTCGTAACCGTTACTCCACGGTGCATGTCCTGATATGTACCAGCGCACAGCCAATCCAACGGTGTGTACCAAAAACAGGATTATAATGAATCCGAAAAACGAATACCGCAGAAACGACGGCAGCTGTTTTTGCCTGAAAATATTGATAAAAAGTACTGTTAACAGCAAGAAACCAAATAACAGGTAAAACGGGAAAATGCGTTTAAACGGATTTACTTTATTGAAAAGAATCTCAACGTTTTTCTTCTTCTCGCCGGGTAAGAGATCAGCTCCGTATTTCACCTGGAAATTATCGACCGCCTGTAATACCTGCACGGCATTCTGACTTTGGTTTTCGGTAATCGACTGCAACAGCAACTGAAATCCACTTTGTATAAATATCGAATCGCCATCAGAATATTCTGCAGCTGCACTTCCGGGTGCATACCAGGTATCTTCCACCCGTTCGCGCGGGAATAGATGAAATATAGAGCCCTGAAATACCATAAAACAGATATTAACACGCTCATCAATATTAATGTATTCTTTATCCATTCTGTTGCGCATTCCGGGTGCTTTGGCATAAGCTGCCTGCACCGCATCCGCAATTTTATAATTGCCGTTTGCATCAAAAAGCGATTCAACCGTAATGTATTTATTCTGTGCGCCAAGCGCTCCTTCCAGCGATTTATCGGCCACTTTAATAATGGGCATCGATTGCCAGATTTCGGGATACGCCATCATACTCAGCACTACTCCATCGGCCGACAAACCATACAAACCTGATTTTCGGCTTATTTTGCGAACTATTTCGCCCGACAGCGTTGAAACCGGCTCAATTCGACCATCAACACCTTGTACCCACAATTCGCTGAATTCTTTTACAACTTCTTTGTCAATCGATGGGATTCCGGCGCCAATACCACTTTGTGCCGATGCTGAAAAAGCCACACTTCCTAACAATGTCAGGATTACGATTACTTTTACCGAACTGGCTTTTAGTTTTTTGGCCAAATACTGGAAATATGAATTTGGATTTACCAACGACATAATTACACCAACAATGAGCAAAATATAACCGAGGTACGATATCCAGGTTCCCCAAAAATCGTAATTCACCGAAAGGATTGTTCCCTGTTCATCGCGGTCGTACGACGATTGAAAGAACTTGTAGCCCCGGTGATTTAAGGTGTTATTCATAAAAATGCGGATATCCTCGTTAATGCCTTTTTGCGGATCGACCAAAACCACTTCGGAAGCAAACGACGACGGCGAATTTGACCCCGGATAATGCTCCATCTGAAAATCTTTTAAATGAATGCTAAACGGAACCTGCAACGGCAAAGCGCCATAGGCCAGTTTTAAATTACCGTTGCCCAGCGGCACACGCACTGTATCTGCACGCTGCCCCGAATGACCAAAAACCGGAATATTTTGCTGTCGCACACCATCAGAAATCTGCACCATCACAGCATCTTCACCTGTTTCGGTCTGGCTTTTCACTGCTGTAAATGTGGCACTTGGCAAGAATTTGCGGATCAGAAAGCGGAAATTATCATAACCATATAAGAACATTGGCTTAACCGGAATTGTATCGCCCGGAGATAAGTCAACCGTCTCCTGCGTAGCCATAGTTGTCTCTTCCAGTTGCGCAAAAGAGGTCATAAACAAAGCGCCATCCTCCATAAAAAAGTTGATCACTTTTTCTTCATCAACTTCAAAACCGGCAGAAAAACCGGGGTAATCCAACACGTCTCCTTCCTTAAAAGAAAACGATTGCATGCCCTGGGTATTGGGTGCTGAAAAAACAAAGTCGATTATCGGCTCGCCCGAATCGGAAGCGATAGCCTTTTTTTCAGCATTCTCGATAAAACCAACGGCCTTTACTTTTACAGCTTTGCCGTTTACATCGATTTTTGTGGAAAACTGCTTGGGTGTAACCTCCGAGAATCGCACATGCGACACTTTTTCCTGCCCCTCAAAACCTGCATAAAAATAATCGTTGGTCGATAAAATATAGTCGGCACTTTCTCCTTCGCGAATGTGCATTACGCCTTCGAAACTGATAAAACGAGTAACGGCACCACCCAAGATCATCACTAAAAACGACACGTGAAAAATACCCAGTGTATAACGCCTGTTGGCGAATAAGCGGTAACGCAAAATGTTATTGATAAGGTTGAGTGCAAACAGCCCCCAAAGTAACTCGAACCAATGCGTGTTATACACCAACGCACGGGCAGTTGGTGTGCCATAGCTGCTTTCGATAAAGGTGGCAACAGCCATCGAAAATGCCAAAGCAAGAAAAATAAATGCCGCGAACGGCACGGATGTTATAAAGGAATAAAATTTCTTCATCTCTGTTTTATCAATTTAATTTCAAGTCTTTTGTATAACCGTTTTCTCCTAAAATAGTTTCTGAAAATAATTCTTATTTAGAACAAATCAAAAAAACAGATAAAACAAAAGCCCGTTTGGTATTTTTTAAACATTTACCAAACGGGCTCTATTTTAGTGTTAATCTCACTTGGCGTGAGGTTATCACTTTGTATTATTTCCTACTGCAAAAACGACAGTGCTTTTTCGATAGCAGCCTGCAAACCGTCAACATCTTTTCCGCCGGCAGTAGCATAAAACGGCTGGCCACCACCGCCACCTTTGATTTCTTTTCCGGCTTCGCGAACGATCTGCCCGGCGTTTAATCCTTTATCGGCAACAATATTGTCTGAAATCATCACTGTTAAATTTGGTTTGCCGTTTACGTCGGCACCAATTACCAAAAACAGATCATCGATCTCGCCTTTTAGCTGGAAAGCCAGATCTTTTACCAATCCGGCATTGTCGATAATAATTTTATCAGCGATAATATTTACGCCGTTTTCGTTTAACACTTTGCTCTTCAGGTTGGCTTTTGTCAATTTTAAACTTTCCTGCTGGAAAGCTTCAATTTGTTTGCTCAACTCGTTATTTTGCTGCAACAGTGTAGTTACACTTCCCAAAAGGTCTTTCGATCCTTTTAGCGTTTCTTTAATGTTGTTAATCAGCGCCAACTGGTCGTTAATGTATTTCTCGGCACGGTCGGCAGTAATTGCTTCAATCCGGCGAACACCGGCAGCAATGGCACTTTCCGAAACAATTTTCAACAAACCAATCTGCCCGGTGGCGGCAACGTGAGTTCCTCCACACAACTCAACCGATTCGCCAAATTTAATTACACGAACAGCCTCGCCGTATTTCTCACCAAACAACATCATTGCTCCCGAAGCTTTGGCCTCTTCAATCGGCATTTCGCGGTTTTCTTCTTTTCCTGAATTAGCACGAATTTTTTCATTAACCAGTTTTTCTACTGCTGCAATTTCCTCATCGGTCATTTTTTGGAAATGCGAGAAATCGAAACGCAGATGGTCGGCATTTACCAGCGATCCTTTTTGTTCAACGTGAGTTCCTAAAACCTCGCGCAATGCAGCATGCAGCAAGTGAGTTGCCGTGTGGTTATTAGCAATATTTGTCCGGCGTTTGGCATTTACCACAGCATAAAAAGTTTCTTCCGGATTTTCAGGAAGCTCATTTACCAAATGAACAGTAAGGTTATTTTCTTTTTGCGTATCGAAGATTGATGTTTTTACACCATCAAACTCGATGTAACCAGCATCGCCAACCTGACCACCCGACTCGCCATAAAACGGCGTTTGATCGAATACCAGTTGGTAAAACGATTTCTTCTTTTGTGTTACTTTGCGGTAACGTGCTATCTTAATTTCGGCTTCCAGTTTGTCGTAGCCTAAAAATTCGGTCTTTTCAATTTTTCGCAGTTCCACCCAATCGTCGGTTTCCTGAGCTGCTGCGTTTCGTGAACGGTCTTTTTGTGCCTGCATTTCAACGGCAAAACCTTTTTCGTCGACTCCCAAATCGTTTTCGCGGGCAATCAACTCCGTAAGGTCGAGTGGGAAACCAAAAGTATCGTACAATACAAAAGCATCTTTTCCGGCAATCTCTTTGGCACCGTCTTTTTTTGCTTTCGAAATAATATCGTCGAGCAATTTTATTCCGGTTGAAAGTGTGCGCAGAAACGACTCTTCCTCTTCTTTAATTACCTTTTCAATCAGCGTTTGCTGGCTTACCAACTCAGGGAAGGCATCTCCCATTGTTTCTTTTAATACCTCAACCAAACGATAAATAAAAGCGTTTTTTAAATCGAGGAAAGTATAGCCATAACGCACAGCACGACGCAAAATCCGGCGAATTACATAACCTGCTTTGTTATTCGATGGCAACTGACCATCGGCAATGGCAAAAGCAACAGCACGCAGGTGGTCGGCAATAACGCGCATGGCAATATCAACCTTTAAATCTTCACCATATTTTTTGTTACACAGTTTGCCAATTTCAGCAATTGTATTCTGGAAAACATCGGTATCGTAATTCGACTGAACGCCTTGCAAGACCATACACAAACGCTCGAAACCCATTCCGGTATCAACATGTTTGGCAGGCAAACTTTCCAAAGCTCCATTTGCTTTCCGGTTAAACTGTATAAAAACCAGGTTCCAGATTTCAATCACCTGCGGATGATCCATATTTACCAAATCGCGTCCGGGTACTTTTGCGCGTTCCTCTTCCGAGCGAATATCAACGTGCACTTCCGAACAAGGTCCGCATGGCCCGGTTTCACCCATTTCCCAGAAGTTATCCTTTTTGTTACCGTTCAGAATACGGTCTTTTGGCAGGTACTGCTCCCAATAACCGGCAGCCTCATTGTCGCGTTCCTGGTTATCATCGGCACTACCTTCAAAAACGGTGGCGTACAAACGGCCGGCATCAATACCCATACGTTTAACCAAAAACTCCCATGCCCAGTCGATCGCTTCCTTTTTAAAGTAATCGCCAAACGACCAGTTTCCCAGCATTTCAAACATGGTGTGGTGGTACGTATCCAAACCAACTTCTTCCAAGTCATTGTGTTTCCCCGAAACACGCAGACATTTTTGTGTATCGGCTACCCTTGGGTATTTTACCGGTTCGTTACCCAAAAACTGGTCTTTAAACTGGTTCATTCCCGCATTGGTAAACATCAGCGTTGGATCGCCTTTTACCACCATTGGAGCAGAGTTTACAATCTGATGTTCTTTCTCGGTAAAAAAGTCGAGAAAAGCCTTACGTATCTCTTTAGAAGTCTTCATTTTCCGTCTGTATGATTTATGAATTCGTTAAAAATATTTAATGCAAAGAAAACAAATTCATTAATTATGAGTTATTTACTTACCTTTGCCACGTGAAAAATCACGTTTTATTAAATCCATGCAAAGTTATAGGATTTAATGAATAGACATTAAAAAAGAGATAAAACCGGCCTTTTATATGGCAAAAAAGAAATATAAATTTAACCCGGATACCCTCAGCTACGAGAGTGTAGGATTAAGTTGGAAAACCAAAGCAACAAAAATACTCACCTATTTTTCGAGTAGTTTAGCTTTAGCAATTGTCATTTCGCTAATCTTCGTAAACTTTTACGATACGCCAAGAGCTAAACGGTTGATGCGTGAAAACAAGCGTTTGATTACTCAGTACGAATTGCTTTCAAAAGATCTGGATAAAGTAGAAAATGTATTGTCGGAACTGCAACAGCGCGATGATAATATTTACCGTGTAATTTTTGAAGCCGAACCCATACCGTCAACAGTACGAAATGCAGGTTTTGGTGGTGCGAATAAATATTCGGAGTTGGAAGATATGGATAATGCTGATTTGGTTGTTGCCACAGCACATAAGTTGGATGTAATTTCGAAACAAGCTTATATTCAGTCGAAATCGTACGACGAAGTATTGGAACTGGCATTGAACAAAGAAAAGATGCTGGCTTCGTTACCGGCGATAATGCCTATTACCAATACCGATCTGAAGCGAACTTCAAGTGGATGGGGTTATCGCGTTCACCCGATTTACAAAGTGCGCAAAATGCACTGGGGACAGGATTTTACTGCTCCTGTTGGAACTCCGATTTATGCAACCGGAGATGGAAAAATTACCGATGTATCAGGTTCTAAAAGAACTAAAGTGGGACTAGGCTTGCACATTAAACTCGATCACGGATTTGGTTACGAAACTGTTTATGGTCACCTGAATGAGTTTAATGTAAAACGCGGCCAGCAGGTAAAACGTGGCGACATTATCGGTTATGTTGGAAATACCGGCGGATCAACTGCACCGCACCTGCACTACGAAGTACATAAAGACGGACGAAAAGTAAATCCCGCCTATTACATGTTTAAAGATCTGACACCACAGGAATACGACAAGATGATTGCGATTTCGTCGAATATCGGGCAGTCACTGGATTAACCTTTTTCAATTTCCTAAAATATCCTATTCGTAGAAAAATAGGAAGTAGATAGCAAAGATTATGACTATTATAATCCATGTCAATAATCTCACAGATCCAATCTTCTTGTGAAAGAAACTCTTCATAATCAAAAGTAGGTTTATTAAAATATGTTGAAAATAACAAAAAACTTTAGCTCTTTTCGACCACAACCAGACCTTCAAAGGCTTCCCGGTAAAACCGGTTTTTATTAATAAGTTCTTCGTGTCTGCCAATTGCTGCTACACCTTTATTTTCAATCACATAAATTTTATCTGAATAAAGAGCAAGTTGAGGCCTGTGCGTTACAAAAATTATTGCAACGTCCTTTTTAATCCGGTTCATCATTTCAATAACAAATTTCTCTGTTCGTCGCCCCATTGCAGACGTAGCTTCATCGAGTAATAGCAATTGGGGCTTGTTATATAAAGCTCTTGCTAAAGATATCATTTGCCTTTGCCCCCCAGAAAGATTAGTACTGTTCTCGTTAATGATGGTTGCATATCCTTGTTGGAATTCTGTAATGAACTCATGAAATCCATATTCCTGGCAAAACTGAACAACCTTTTCTGTATCAGGATTCTCTTCCAGCGCAATATTTTCCAGTATAGTACCATTAAATAATTGAACATGCTGCTCTACAACTCCTAAGTATTTCCGCCATGTTACTGTTTCATTCCTCAACCAATCTTCTCCATTTACCAGAATTCTACCGGACTCAGGCTTCTGAAATCGTTGCAAAACAGAAAGCAATGTACTTTTGCCACAGCCAATGTCTCCAAAAAAAGTTACCATTTCTCCTCTGTTCACCTCGAAATTGATATCCTTAAGCAACAAACTCCTCCCGGGAAAACGGAAGTTTAATTCTTTTACCTGAAGGTTGTTAAGTTGAAACACATCTTCTTGCCTATCAAAATCGCAAACCTGGTACTCAGGTTCAGCAGCAGCAAATTCATACATTCGATCAAAAGCAATGCGGGCTTCCTGAAACTGAATATTCGCCATGGCAATATTTATTACCGAGGTTCCCATTCCTCCTACCAAAGTAATAATGGCCATCATTTGCCCCAACATTAATTGTTCAGACAATATTAAAAATGAAGTCCATGAAATAACTCCTGCAAGCAGTATTGCACTTCCGAGGCTAATCCAGAAATTAAGCCGGGCTCCAAGCAATCCTAAACTGTAAACCTTCTGCATAAAAAATTCATAAATAGCATTTACAACTTTTGAAAACAGGTTTTCGCGGTTATACGATTTAATCGCTTTTATTCCGCTAATGGTATCTATATACTTGCTTTCAGTAGCAGCATAGCTTTGCATTACTTCGCGTTGGGCAACAATAATCCTTTTGTTGTAACGCCACGCCAAAAAGCCAAAAACCGGTACCGACAATAAACTTATAAAACCGGTTGATACCGAGTAAAAGAAGATGTATCCTGCTGATATCAATGTAACCAATACATCAATAACTATCTGGCTGCTTAAATAAACAACAACCTTTTGTATACGGCTGGCATCATTCATACGAGCAATCATATCGCCGGTTGAAGTGCTATCGAAAAAAGGTTTGGGCAAAAAAAGCAATTTGCCAAAAAAGTTAGCGATTAAGCGCACATTCATTTCTTTACTTTGCCGTACCAAAAATATACTGCGCACATAGGTTATAAGCGCCCTTGCCAAAAGAATAATGGAGAAAATTACAATTCCAAACACCAGTGTTCGAATATTTCTTTCGGGTAAAATCTGATCGATTAATTTTTGCGAGAAAATAGCGGTGGCCAAACCTAATACCGAAATTACAACCCCAAGAAAAGCAGCAATACCCAATAGTGGGAAATCCTCTTTTATTAAACGCAGAAACCAGATACGTTTATTCTTGGTTTCAGACTCTTTTGTAATAAAACTTTTACCGGGAGAAAGTTTAAGAAGCGTTTTACTTTTCCAAACTGCAGCCAATTCTTCTTCGGTATATTCTGTAACTCCCCACCCCGGATCACCAATGATAAATTTACCATTAGCAAAGCCGTAACAAACCACAAAGTGCTCCAGTTTTTCTTCTTTTAAGATGTGCAAAATTACCGGTTCACCTTGTTCTTTCAGGTTCTTTATATCTGCCTCATAACCACCCGCCTCAAAACCCAGCTTAACAGCCGCCTGATACAATCCCAGCATAGACGTACCATTTAGCGTAGTTCCGCTTTCCTCGCGCAGTTTTTCCTGGGTGGTTTCGCCACCATAATATTTAACAAGCGATGCTAAGCAGGCAAGTCCGCAGTAAAACTGGCTGTGTTGTTTGGTAAAGGTTTTAGTAATGTGTTTGGTCTTTTGTTTGGTTATCATAATTTTTGGTCAACTCTCTTGTTTGAATACTTTTCTTAGCTGGAACTTCTTCTCTATTGCTACGATCTCTAGTTTTACTATTATTTACCAAAATTAAATTTGCTAACAATAAGCCCAAATAAAAAAATATTTTTGCTATGTTTTTCATTCACTCTCTAAAACTTGTGTATCCGAATCACTCCCAATTTCTGCAACAATAGCTTCGGGTTTGGTTTCACCCAAAAATTGTTTTTTCAGCTTTTGCCCTTTATCGTAAATATACACCGAAGGCAAAACCGCATTCCCAAATGTTAGTTCAAATTTACTATCCCTGTCAAGCAATACCTCCAAATTATCGATCTCCTGTAAATGGTATTGTTCGCAGAATTTTTCGATACGTGCCAATGAATCATCAGGAGTTATCATTACTAACTGGCAATTATTAAATTCATCAGCTCGCAGCCCAATTTCTTTGGCTTCATATTGGCAATGTTCACATTCAGGATGAAAGTAGATCAAAACCAATGACCGGCCTGAATCAAAATCCTGTAAACTTATCGAGTCTCCTAAAACAGAGGCAAAGTCAACATCTGGTAATGTTTGTATTCTTATTTCTGCTTCTTTCTTTTCGTTGTATTTATTGGTAACCTGAGCAATAAGATAAGCAACCACAAATCCTATTATTACAATTATAAGGTACTTAATTATTTTTCGCATTTAGTTTAAGTTTAGTGTTAAAAACATACCCAGCACTACCCACAATAACAGTCCACTACCATACGATGTAACAACCAGTTTTAAGGCCCCTCCATATTTTTGCGATGGATCTTCTTTTTCTTCGTTAATAAGGTCTTTTAACAGCCATGCTAACACAAGAAAATAGGCAACAGTGAAAATATTAAGCATACCCAGGGGGGGCACAAACAAAGGGTCGATAACATCTTTATCAAAAATATTAAGAAGAGAAAAGGGGGTAAACTGTAAATCATTTAAAGTTGATATTTCTTTAAAAAATATAAAAACAATCAGTTTTGCAAAACCAGACAAGAAGTAAACAAATTCAGACAACAGGGCTATTTTAAATAACTTGCTTAATTTTAGATCAATTTCTACAAAAAATATTCCGATATAAAGACATAAACTAACAAATGCCACTCGTATAAAAAGTATTATCGGCATTGAAATATAACCCAACCATTCCCATTTTTTCGAAAACTCCAGCATTTTATCAATTCGGCTTAAGGCCAATTGCTCTCCGTAGGTTTGGTAATACAGTATATCACTCACAAATAAGTAATTAAACGAGAATGCCAATAATGCATTAACAAAACACAACACTAAAAACAATATCCATCCATTATAATAAGTATTCTTCATTGCAATTTGAGGAAATTAAAAATGATTAACACAATAAGACAATCACCAAGATAACCGATTGACTAACTTTTACACGTATCGGATTTTATCGCAATAACACATTGCCCATAAAATGGTATGCCCACAACAATTCAGTGAAAAATAATTAAACTTTATTGTGGTGAACTAATGAATAAATACAACCATTATTGTGTAATTTTTTACACAATAATGGTTGATTCAATTCTTATAGAAGAGAATCAAAGTATCCATATGCTAACACAGTAATCACATATAGCAATCACAAAAGACACTGACCAGGTTCTCCTTTTTTATAAACCAAAAATGCTCTTTAAATAACAATGTTTGTTTACTAAGAATTTATTAGAATAATCTCAGTTGAGATTTGTAATGAAATTCCCTCAAGTAGAACAGTTAGATCCCCATGTGCTAGTTATTACAACACACCCATGCAACATAAATCCATAGGTACTAATTAGCTGAATTACTTTTATTTCTCTTGCTCACATATGAATTTAGAAAAAAAACAATTGCTAAAACAATCAGAGCAACAACAAATGCGGTATGTAAATAATCATTCGATGTTCCAAAAATAAAAATAGAACCAAGTACTAGCACAACTGAAGAAATCAGATATATTAAAATTTTCAGCATTCTCATTCTATTCGATTTTTTTATCTTAAACAGCCTTCCCATACAATAAAGGAAGGCCATTTGAAAGAAATTATACAATTAGCAAGAACTATATACATTCGCGATATTCCCGGCAGCAAGTGTTGCCGCACCATACCAAGTAGCTGGAACGGCCCAGATGCCTGGATTAACTATTGTTGCTCCAACAACACATACTGCAGAAAAAGCAGCCACTCCAATGGCCCAGCCACAAGAGGAACCTCCATTAACAACTTCCATTCTCTCAAAACTCAATTCTTTCATAATTATAGAATTTAAGTATTACAGCATTGTGCCCCACTTTAACAAGTGCCAATTTGCAAAAGTGCGTCCTGGATGGTAGTTTTGTATGGGCGGTTTATCAAAACTGCCTGCCTCTCCGGGCCGGGAACAAAGTAACGAGTGGACCAAGCTCCCGGAGAGGCTTACCCAATAAATTTGTTTTTTCCGATTAATGAGAGTAGTTGCATTGTTGTATGTTTTGTTTTGCGTCCTGAATCCGGGGTACGAAATCAGGGAGTTTTCATTAATTCAAATTTTAGAAAAAAAAATGATAAAATAAAGCCGATAATTAAACTTTCTCTTTTACAAATCCCAAAACAGCTGTCTTAATGACACCTACAGGGCATAATTTCAAACAGATGTTTCATAACACTCAGTTTCAGGTATTACCTTTTAGTCCTAAAAGGAATATATATAGTTAGTTCCAATTTTCTTATTGCCCCTATTTTTCACCTTTTTATATGTTGGATGTGAGAATGGAAAAATTTTCTCCTTATTTTATGGAGTCCTAATTTCTATATATCTTGCATCTTAAATTCAAAAAAACGTGCCATACAAAAAGCCCAAAATAGAGAAGATACTGTATTCCATTGGCGAGGTAGCTGATATGTTTGGAGTAAACGTGTCGCACATTCGTTATTGGGAAAATCAGTTTGAGGTGCTAAAACCGGTAAAAAACAAAAAGGGCAACCGACAATTTACCAAGAAAGATATTGAAACGATTCGTTTTATTCATCACCTGGTAAAAGAACGCGGACTGACTATTGAAGGCGCCCGAAAAAAATTAAAAGAAAATCCGGAAGACACATTAAACAATTTCGAGGTGGTTAAACGTTTACAGGATATAAAACAAGAACTTATCGCGATAAAAGAAGGACTCGGGGAAAATGAAAATTAAAGCTATTACCAATTTTTTGGAAGATCTTGCACCGTTAAAATTGCAGGAATCATACGACAATGCCGGATTAATTCTTGGCGATAAAAACACCGAGGTTTCAGCAGCCCTGGTTACGCTCGACGTAACCGAAGAAGTTGTTGATGAAGCGATAAAAAGAAAAGCAGGATTAATTATTGCCCACCATCCCATTGTGTTTTCGGGATTGAAAAAGATTACAGGAAAAAATTACGTTGAACGTACACTTATAAAAGCAATAAAACACGACGTAGCCATTTATGCAGCACACACCAATCTCGACAGTGTAACAGGCGGAGTAAATGGAAAGATCTGCGAGAAACTTGGATTGCAGAACTGCAAAATTCTTCAGCCCGCCGGCGGTAGGCTAAAAAAGCTTGTGACTTTTGTACCGGTTGATCATGCCAATAAAGTTCGCGAAGCTGTTTTTGCTGCCGGTGCCGGACAGATTGGAAATTACGACTCGTGCAGTTTTAATGCGCATGGGCAAGGCACTTTTCGTGGTAGCGACACCACAAATCCTTTTGTTGGAAAAAAAGGCGAACAACATTACGAAAACGAAATCCGCGTTGAAACCATTTTTCCCGATTACCTTCAGGGAAAAGTTATAAATGCCCTCTTTCAGGCACATCCGTACGAAGAAGTAGCCTACGATATTTATTCGCTAGACAATAAATTTGATCAGATTGGCGCAGGTATGATCGGTTTGTTACCCAAAGAAAAAAGCGAAACCGCTTTTCTTCGCCAGTTAAAGAAAACTTTTGATGTAAAAATGATCAGGCACACCGCTTTGCAAGATAAGAAGGTGAAGAAAATAGCCGTTTGCGGAGGAGCAGGTTCGTTTCTTCTAAACCAGGCAATTGCGGCCGAAGCTGACTTTTTTGTGACAGGCGATTTTAAATATCATCAATTTTTTGATGCCGAAAATAAAATAGTTATCGCCGATATCGGACATTTTGAGAGTGAACAGTTCACTAAAGAACTTTTTTATGAGATACTTACAAAAAAATTCCCTAAATTTGCAGTCCATTTATCAGAGGTGAATACCAACCCGGTTTTTTACTTCTGATTTTTATGTATAAAAAAATATTACGAGCATGAATGCACCATATTCAAGGCAAGAAGACAAAGACATTTCAGTAGAAGAGAAATTACGCGCGTTGCATGAATTGCAAAGTGTTGTTTCTGACGTTGATAAAATAAAAACCCTAAGGGGTGAGCTTCCTTTAGAAGTTCAGGATCTGGAAGACGAAATCGCCGGTTTAAAAACCAGGTTGGTAAATCTTGATGACGAGGTTAAAAATCTCGACACTTCAATCAATAACAAAAAAATTGCGATTAAAGATTCGCAAGCGTTGATTGTAAAATATACCGAGCAGCAAAACAACGTTCGTAACAACCGCGAATTCGATTCGCTTTCGAAAGAAATTGAGTTCCAAAACCTGGAAATCGAACTTTCTGAAAAACGTATTAAAGAGTTCACAGTAGAAATGGCTCAGAAAAAAGAAACCATTACTGCATCGAAAGAACAGTTAAAAGAGCGTGAAGAAGATCTGGACAGAAAGAAAAGCGAACTTTCGGAAATTACTGAAGAAACCAAGATCGAAGAAGATAAGCTGAGAACGAAATCAGAAAAAATCGAGTCGTTTATCGAGCCCCGCCTTTTGGGAGCTTTTAAACGTATTCGCAAAAATGCACGCAACGGTTTGGCCGTAGTTACTATTCAACGTGATGCTTGTGGTGGTTGCTTTAACAAAATCCCACCTCAGCGCCAGTTGGATATTGCCAGCCGCAAAAAAATTATTGTTTGCGAATATTGTGGTCGTATTTTGGTTGACCAGAATATTAACGTAGTTGAAGATATTGCTGAATAAGCATTAAGATATTGATTAAAAAACAGCCGGTTCAAAATTTTTGAACCGGCTGTTTTTTTTGACGGAAGCTCAAAAGCACTACTAAATTTTTATAGGATTTCGTCCATAAAAAAATCCCGGCGTCCACTCCGGGATTTTTTCTTCTTTGCATCTATTCTTCTTTTGACTGACTCTGTTATTAAGAGTTTGTATAAATCGGGTTTGTATGGTACAAATGTAGCGGATACGATTGAGCCCCGACACAATTTTTTGCCTAATCGAAGTCGACAAAAGCAGTATTTATGCATGATGTTTTTCGAAATTGGCTGCGCAAGCCTGCTTAAAAGGAGGGTTACAAAACCCTAGCACTGACCACCAAAATCCTTAAAAAGAAAAAAGCCGCTCCTCCAGAAACGACTTCATTAAATTTGAACATTGTTATTTATGTAACGGAAAATGAACTTCTGTTACCAGCTTCCACCGGCGCCTCCGCCGCCAAAGCTTCCGCCACCAAAACCTCCAAAGCCTCCGCCACCGAAACTTCCGTTTCCCGACGAAAAGTTTCCGAACGAGCCTGATGAACGACCACTCCCCGACATCATTCCCATAGCTAACCAGAATGGCAAACTTCTGCCCGGTGAATAAAACCGACCTCGCCTGCTTCTTCCAAATAAGGTTATTAGCAAAACAAAAAAGATAATTATAAAGGGAATTCCGGCACTGCCGCCGGCGTTAACCTTTTCCTGGTAATTCGCTGCTGTATATTCTCCTCGGGTGATATCCATAATTACGTTTAATCCTGCCGCCAAACCACCATAATAATCCTCCTGTTTAAAGCGTGGGATCATTTCTTCGTTAACGATTGTGGTATTTAAAATGGCATCAGGCAAAACACCTTCCAGTCCGTAGCCGGTTGCAATAAACACCTGCCCCCTGCTGTTCCCAACTTTTGGTTTAACCAAAACCACCAAACCATTATCATTGCCTTTTTGGCCGACTCCCCAGTTTTCACCCAGTCGTTGCGCGTAATCGGCACGATCATATCCTTCCAGATCAGGAACCGTTACCACTACAATTTGTGTGGAAGTTTTTCGTGCAAACTGCTCCAGGGCATTTTCCATATTTTGCTTTTCACCATCGCTTAATAAGTTGGCAAAATCGTTAACCAAACGAGCAGGTTGCGGACGTTCGGGTATTTGTGCCAATAAGCTTGTAGCGCTTACGACGAGTGCAATTAGTAATATTATTGTTCTTTTCATACTTTTAAATTTTAACCCCTCTGCCATTCACCCGTATTCCTTACGCGGGCACCTCCCTTACAAAGAGAGAAAAAGCGGAACAGTGATTTTTATTTTCCAAACGAAATCTCGTCTGATAATTCATTCACATCATCATCCTGATAAGGGAAATGCGTTTTTAACTGTTCGCCTGCCATTATAATTCCGTCGGCCAAAGCTTCAGCGTATTTACCCTCTTTTAATTTGGCAATAACCACTTCTTTGGTACTTTCCCAGAAATCGTCGGGGACCTTTTGGTTTATTCCTCCATCGCCTAAAATCGCAAATTTTTTATCCTCAACCGCAAGGTAAAAAAGCACACCGTTGCGCAATTCGGTTTTGTGCATTTCCAACTTTTCAAAAAGATAAGCTGCACGATCCAAAACATCGCCTTTACAGTGATTTTCGATGTGCACCCGTATCTCTCCCGAGGTATTGGTTTCAGCCACACGAATGGCATTGGTTATTTGCAGTTTTCCTGCTTCACTAAAATATTTTTGAACTCCCATATTTTTACTCCTTTTTATAATTACTGCATCCCAAAAGATGCTCCTCTTTCACTTGCCAAATGCTGAATCCGTCAGCTGATGGACAGCATGACGTACTTCGCAAAACTACTAGAACTGTACTTCAGGAGCTTTTTCTGCACCTTGCTGCGCTTCGAAATAGGTTTTCTTTTCGAAACCGAACCAACCGGCATAAATTACCCGTGGAAATTTCCGGATATAGGCATTGTACGATTGTGTAGTCTGGTTAAATTTACGACGTTCTACAGCAATTCGGTTTTCGGTTCCTTCCAACTGCGCCTGCAATTCCAGAAAATTCTGATTGGCTTTTAAATCAGGATAACGCTCAACAACTACCATCAACTTACTTAAAGCAGAGGAAAGGCCTTCCTGCGCCTGGTTAAATTGTTGAAGCGACTGTGCATTTAATTTTGTAGGATCGATATTCACGGAAGTAGCTTTCGAGCGCGCTTCAATAACGCCGGTCAGCGTTTCCTGCTCGTGTTCGGCATAACCTTTTACAGTATTTACAAGGTTCGGGATCAGATCGGCACGACGCTGATACACGTTCTCTACCTGTGCCCACGATGCAGTTACCTGCTCATCCATTTCCACCATTTTGTTGTAACCACAACTCGAAAATAACACTACACTTACTAATGCGATTAATACAATTCTAAATCTTTTCATCTATTTAATTATTATTTGTTTTCCCTTTTACGTATACAATAACTGCAAATATTTTCAAAAGGTGTGAAATATCAGAAGTAAATTCGGGGAAAGGCGATAATTTGCCGTTGTATTTCGAAATATTTAAGATTAAAGCAGAGGAACCATGAATTTAGAAAATTTTAAAACTGCCATTTTACAAGGGATCCCAGACGAACTTCCAATGCCGAAACCGTATGAAACCAACATTAACCACGCCCCCAAAAGAAAGGACGTATTATCGGCGAATGAAAAAAAACTGGCGTTAAAAAATGCCTTGCGTTACTTCCCTGCTAAATTTCATGAAGTACTCGCCCCCGAGTTTTTGAACGAACTGGAAACATTTGGACGCATTTATATGTACCGCTTCCGCCCCGATTACAAAATGTATGCACGCCCTATTGATGAATACCCGGCAAAGTCGAAACAGGCAGCATCGATTATGCTGATGATACAAAACAACCTGGATTATGCCGTAGCGCAACATCCGCACGAGTTGATCACTTACGGTGGAAACGGTGCGGTTTTTCAAAACTGGGCGCAGTACCTGCTTACTATGAAATACCTGGCCGAAATGACCGACGAACAAACGCTGGCAATGTATTCCGGTCACCCAATGGGCTTGTTCCCGTCGCATAAAAGTGCACCGCGTGTTGTAGTTACCAACGGCATGGTAATTCCGAACTATTCGGGCCGCGACGATTACGAACGAATGAATGCTCTTGGCGTTTCGCAATACGGGCAAATGACTGCCGGATCATACATGTACATTGGGCCGCAAGGCATTGTGCATGGCACAACAATTACCGTTATGAATGCCGCCCGCCTGCACTCGCCCGGCGATTTTGGAGGAAAAATATTTGTTACCAGCGGACTGGGAGGCATGTCGGGAGCGCAGCCAAAAGCAACGGTAATTGCCGGGATGGTTTGTATTGTTGCTGAAGTAAATCCGAAAGCAGTAGAAGTTCGCCACAGTCAGGGTTGGGTGGATGAAGTTTATACCGACCTGAACGAATTGATGGCACGTGCACAAAAAGCGCGTGAGAATAAAGAAGCCGTTTCGCTGGCTTACCAGGGCAATATTGTTGATTTGTGGGAAAAGCTGGCCGAAGAAAATATTCCGGTTGAACTGGGATCGGATCAAACGTCGTTGCACAATCCGTTTGCAGGAGGTTATTACCCGGCCGGATTAACTTTTGAAGAATCGAATAAAATGATGGCAGAAAATCCGGAACAGTTTACGGAAGAAGTTTATAAAACCCTGCGCCGACATGTAGCTGCAGTGAATCAGCTGACACAAAACGGCATGTATTTTTGGGATTACGGCAATGCTTTCCTGTTAGAAGCGAGTAGAGCCGGCGCCAATATTACCAAAGCCGATGGTGAGTTTAAATACCCGTCGTACGTTCAGGATATTATGGGACCACTGTTCTTCGATTATGGTTTTGGCCCTTTCCGCTGGGTATGCACATCAGGGAAAGCTGAGGATCTGGAAACGTCAGATAAAATTGCGGCCGATGTGCTGGCTGAAATAGCTGCTTCAGCGCCGGATGAAATAACCGGACAGATGGAAGACAATATTCACTGGATAAAAGAAGCCGGCAAAAACAAACTGGTCGTGGGGTCGCAGGCACGAATATTATATGCCGATTGTAATGGCCGCACAAAAATTGCCAAAGCGTTTAACGATGCCATTGCCGACGGACGCATTTCTGCTCCTATCGTTTTAGGACGCGATCACCACGATGTTTCTGGTACTGATTCGCCGTATCGTGAGACTTCAAATATTTACGATGGTTCCTCGTTTACAGCCGATATGGCTGTGCAGAATTTTGTGGGAGATGGTTTCCGTGGCGCTACCTGGATTTCGTTGCACAACGGCGGCGGTGTTGGCTGGGGAGAGGTAATTAACGGCGGTTTTGGAATGACCATCGACGGCTCGCCCGAAGCAGAAGAACGCCTGAGAATAATGCTTCACTGGGATGTAAACAACGGAATTTCGCGGCGCAGCTGGGCACGAAACAAACCGGCACGTTTTGCCATTGAGCAGGCAATGAAAGAAAATCCGGATTTGAAAGTTACACTACCTGAAGAAGCTGACGATGATTTGCTGGATGGGCTCTTTTATTAACTTTTGGCCGCAGACTATGAAATCTAGAAGTACTTTGCCAGGTTTTATCTTTGGAAATTGGTAAAAGAGTTGACACTTATTCCCTCCGTCGAGAAATTCGGTGATGGAGTAATCGCTAATCAAAAAGCATTGAATAATAACGTGCAATTTCTTGTTGCAACTCATCAACACTAAAGGCGCGACTCTTTCGAATTGTTTCGCGGCCATCGAAAAAAACCACAATGGTAGGTGCAGTAAATACGCTGTTTTGGGCAGCCACATCGGGCAACACATCCGATTTAACGTAAACTAACTGCATTCTTGGAAAGCTGGCTGTTGCCATTTCCTCTACTTTTGGTTTTAAAACCTTACAAACTGAACAGGCATCGGTTGAGAAATAAGCAAGAACAGCAGTCTGCTCTTCTTTCAGTGCAATAAACTCTTCTAATGATTGTATTTCTTTGAACATGGTCGGCATATAAAATTTGTAAGTATCATAGTTCTACTTCGCTCACTATGACATCAGGCTGAGCGCAGTCGAAGCCTAGTAATTCCCTATACTCAGCAAAACCAACGTACACGCTTTTTCTGCCTCAATTCCGTTGGCTTCCAACTTTTCAGCAAATTCCGGATTTTCAGTTCCCGGATTAAAAATAACACGTTGCGGTTTCAGTTTAATTATATCCGAGTAATAGCCGGGCTGATGTTGTGGACCAACGTAAAGTGTTACGGTATGTATTTCGTCCTTTTCGGGAAAAGTTGTTTCAATGGCAACATCATCAACCTGTCCGTTGCGTTTAGCCAGCGCCACAACCTCGTGATTGTTCCGTCGAAGTGCAAGAATTGCTTTGTTGGAATATCGTGCCGGGTTTTCGCTGGCACCGATAACAAGTGTGCGTTTACTCATTTATATGCGTTTTAGAAGAACCACCGCATTAACCGACATACCTTCTTCGCGGCCTTCGAAACCAAGCGTTTCGGTAGTTGTAGCCTTCACCGATACGCGGTCGACATCAATTTCCAGAACATCGGCCATACACTGCTCCATTGCCGGAATATGCGGCTTCAATTTGGGCTGCTGCGCCTGCACCGTTGAGTCGATATTTACAATTTCGTAGCCCTTTTGTTTTACCAGCTCGTACGACTTTTTTAGCAAAATTTTACTATCGATATTCTTAAACTCGGCAGCGGTATCAGGAAAATGTGTACCAATATCGCGTAATTTCAGCGCGCCTAGCATAGCATCACAAATGGCATGTATCAATACATCGCCATCAGAGTGTGCTACTGTCCCCTTACTGTGGGGAATAAGAACACCGCCTAACCACAAAGTTTCTCCTTCGGCTAAACGGTGTACATCATATCCTTGTCCAATTCTGAAATCCATCAGCGTTGGCTGCTAAATGCGTCAATATCAAACGCCAGCGAGAAACGCAGCGTATTTTCCAACGGGTGGTTACGTTGTGTTGGCAACAGGTACGAGAAGTCGAGCGCAAAAACATTCATTTTTAAACCGGCACCTGCAGTAATAAACTGGCGGTTACCTTTGTTTTCGTTCTCGTAGAAGTAACCGGCGCGCAAAGCAAACTGCTTGTTGTACCAGTACTCAACACCTAACGACCAGGTAATTTCCTTCATCTCTTCTTTAAATCCGCCCGGCGCATCGCCAAACGATTTAAAAATACCTTCTATAACACCAATATCAGAACCAATTCCTCCGGAGATTACAGCACCATCACTATAAATAGAATCATTTGGCGTTGGCACTAACAATTTATTTGCTTCAACTGTAAAACCAAACGAGTTATAATCGTCAAGCTCCATGGTGTATGATGCACCCAGTTTCAGCGTGGTTGGAATAAAGTCCTTCACCGTTCCATCCGTATAAGATATTTTTGAACCAATATTCTGAATATTAATACCGGCAGCGAAAATATTGTCTTGTCGGCCTGCACTGAATTCGTTATAATAATAGAAAGCCACATCGGCCGCATACGAGTTACCGGCTTGAGAAGCGACACCATTTACCAGTTGTCCTCCCGTAAGGTCGGAACGAATGTAACGTATTGCAACCGCTCCCGAGAAAACATCACTCAACAAACGAGAGTAGCCAAAATCTATGGCAAATTCATTTGGATTCAACTGAATTCCCTGCTGTCCCTGATCATTCATTGTCAATATGTCGCCAAGCGCAAAGTAACGCAATGAAGCACTTATGCTCTGCACATCGTCCAATTTTTTATATCCTGTAAGGTAAGCAAGGTTAATGTCATCAACCAGGTTACGCAACCATGGCGAATACGACAAACCAACTCCCATTTCACTCTCCATAAAAACATATTTTGCCGGATTCCAATGCTGCGAGTTCACATCGGCGGTGGTACCCACGCCGGCATCACCCATTCCTCCTGCGCGCGAATCGGGTGTAATTGCCAAAAACGGTACAGCAGTGGTTATAGTATTGGCACCGGAAACTGTCTGGGCCTGTACATTTTTACTTACCGTGGCGACCAGAGCCACCACAAATAAAATTCGTATTAGTTTAATCATACTTTTAAAAATTGAGCGTGCAAAGATATAACATTTGTCTTTGCAACAATAGGTTAAATCTGTACCCTGAATACTTTTTCATTCCAGGTGTTTCAATTCTTTTGCTGCAGCTTGTAAGCATACAAGAATGAAAACGCAGCTTTTTACGAAAAATTTTATCGAAAGTGAAAAATTATTGTGTTACCAGCAATTTTCCTGACCTTGAAGAAATTACCCCATCGTTGTTTTTCAAAAAAACCTGGTATACATAAACCCCCTGAGTAAGCGGAATTTGTGATTCTGAAAGATCCCAGCGCACCGGATTACTTGTACTTCCATTCGAACTGATCTCAGTTTCGAACTGATCGACCAATTTGCCGTTGATGTTATAAATATCGAAAACTGCTGAAAAGCTTTCGCCTGCCTGATTGTGTTCGATTACAAAATAGGTATAATCCGTTATGGGATTCGGGTAATTACTTATTCCCTTAATGATAAAGTCGCCGGTGACTTCAAACTCAATTTCCACTTCTGATGAATTATTGGCAACATCCCATGCTTTTAACGACAGCGTGTGCTTTCCAATCGAAAGATTATTTAGCGGATATTGTAATGAGCCACTGGTGTAGTCGTCTTTTTCGGCCTGATAATAATTGTTTAGCACGTATACTTTCGAATAATCGTTGTCGATCACGGCTGTAATATCATGTCCAATTCCTGTTCCAACCGTGTTAATACCATTCTCATCCGACAGATAAGCCAGTAAGGTTGGGTTCTTTCCGGTTTCATCGCCCGACTGAAAATTTTCCGAATCCAGATAAAGCAATATCTCAGGTCCGCTGTTATCTGCAATATTCGATCCTTCGCCACCAATACTAAAATTTGTAAAGGCACCGTGTGCATCCTCCTTGCCATTTTTGGCGTAATACATGATCTTACCCGAACCTATTTTATACGAAATGTCTTTGGGTACAACAAAACTAAAGCTAAAATTTCCGTTGGTAACACTGGTCGTTCCCGAGTAGATAATGTTATTCTGCACCTGAAAAGTCAACGGTCTGTTGTCGTCTCCATTTCCAAGGGTTGTTATATCCATTTCCTTATCATAAACTGTGTGTGTTATCTCACCATTAAAATCATCTATTCGGTTATCGAAATAATCGGCCACATAACCTTCGATGGTAATTTTTTCGAGTGTACCAATCGTATCGGCGCTGCTTGCTGCATCCTTGCCATTTATAGAAGTGGTTACCACCTGGTATTTCGGATACGAAAGTTTTAATGCAGGATCGGCCAGCAAAGAAAAATTACGTTTGTTGATTCCGTTGGCAAGATTCGATTTTGCAAGGCGCATTACATCACCCATGCGGTAATGTTCTCCATTTTCGTCTTTGGCAAAAATAAAGCGGTAAAAACTTCTACTCAGCATAAAGTTCGCCCCCGAAGTAACCACTCGGGAGGTAGAAAACAGCCCGATACCTCCTCCGTTTGGATTCATCAGCACTTCTTCACCTGCCGAAGTTTCATCAGCATCAAACCGACTGAACTCGCAGGTTGCGGTAACAAAAATGGGTAATTTATTTCGGTTCGACCACGAATTAATGTCACCCTTTTCCAATACATGTTCATGTGCCAGAAAACTGTTATTGGCGTGTCCTATGTAATTCAGGATTAACACCCCTTCTTCTACCCTTTCATTTATTGTGGCATTTACATCAGGATATCGCTCACCTGCCGGCGTAATATTTTCGGCATATGCATCAAAATATATTTTGTCGGTAATAAATTCTCCATAATTGCTATTCAGTGTATCGGCAATTTGCTCCGACTGCCGCATATGAATTCCGGTATCTCCATCATCTCCGATCATACAAACCACATTTCGCCAGTCGCCCAAAGCTTCCGATTCGTAATAACGTTTTATTTTATCAACCACCAACTGCGCCTGATAAGCTGTTGATGCAGGAATTCGTCCAATACCCAAATCGATAGAACCATTCGATAAACTTTCCCCGGCATCGAGCATTACAAAATAATCGTCGCTAACATATGAGTTTAACGGATCCAGCGAATTCGAAGATTGATAAGTTGGGATAAAATTCAGTCCGCCGCCGCTTATGTTTCGATTATCGTAACTACCATCGCCAAAAAGCAATACATATTTTAAAGTATTCCCCCGGTCGTAAATCATTTTTATAAAATTGCGGATTCCAGTGGCGCTTTTGCTCCCCGAACTGAATTCGTTATAAACATCATTTACATCAACCACTTCCACACTCATTCCATCCTGCGTACGATGAAAATTGGCCAATTCTTCAGCAGAGCTCATAAAATTACTATGCGAGATGATCAGAAATTCCGGTGTATTTATGGCATGCAAATTCTGGTTTTCAATAGCCTCAACAAATACAGGTTCCGGGAAAGTTCCTGTAGTATTAAAAACCACATATTCTTTTAGCTCCGAAGCTTCTTGTTTAAAACGTAAATCGGCGCCATTTAGCACTGCATTTATCTCTTTTGCATTGTTACTCTCCGAAACATCCAGAACTTTTGTATCGCTTCCTGCATTGGCCACCTGAAACTCAAGTACATTTCCGGCCCCAACCGATTTTGAATCGCGAAAGAACAATGGAGCATCGCCCACTGCAATTTTTCGTCGGTAGTTCAATTCAATATAATCAAGCCACGCTTCGGCACTGCTGTTCGATGCATTGTAGGTAACTCTAATTTCCTGCTCGCCTTCCAATAAATCAACATCCATTGTTGCGGTTTCGGGATCAGCATAAATCCCGTAAGTTTCGCCGGTGTCAACACTTCTGAATGATACTGTTCCTACTTCCGTTCCATTGGCAGCAACCCCAAAATTCGACGACCGAAACGACCGCGCAGCACCACTCACTGTTAATTTGGCAGCTGTTACTTCTGCAGGATCTGTAACCGTAAAAGTGTAGGTTTTTGATCCGCCATTTGTATACCGGTCGCCATACCAGCTTTTCCCCGAACCTAATTCCAATAAGTTGTGTTTTTCATATTCTATCAGGTCGAAGCAATCAAATGTTGATGTTGAATGAGTGATTTCATCTGAAACATTTTCCAGTGTTTCGGGCTGTTTAGGTGTTCCTTTATTTCCCAGAAAGAAATATCCCTGCATGGTATATTCATTCGAACGATGCGTGAAAACACCTGGTGTGTTTAAATTCCATTCGGTAATTCCGGGTGCATAAAAAAACAAACACTCTTCGCCGCTGTTGTTGGCCATCCATACGGCACACTCTTCCAAATCATCGTAATTAATCTCTCCGGGATCTTCAGATTGTATTTTTCCTCCGCTTCCAAATACCCCCACTTGAGATGGATCTGAAAATCCCCAATCAATCAATCTAGAAAATGGTATTTTATAGATTCCTTTTCCTGAAATACGGATTTTTACCCAGTCTCCTTTAGCCAGCACCGATTCTGATTTCCAATTTATCTCTTGAACCGATTTTTTATAAACATCGGGAGCAGCGCGCAAACCAAAACTTTTTAACCGGTAAATTACACCATTTTCTTCTTTCAGTGGAATGATCTGAAATTCAATTTTTTTTTCACTCCCCGACTGTACAATCGAAGTATTCACTTCTATTTCCGAAGGAATTTCAACAGCTAATATATTCTTAATACTGTCACTCACCTCTTCAAAAACAGGATTCTCGATACTAAACCTAAGTATCTTATTTGGATTATCTAGTCTATAAAGCCGGGTATAAACAGGCAAAGAAAGGTGCGCCAGATCGCCCGATATATCAGCATTCTCAAAGAATTCCAACACTTCTCCGTCGCGACTGCCCGGGTTTTCCTGCCAGTTAAGCACAATAATTTCGTTATGCACATCGCTAACAGCAAAACCAACCAGAACAACAAATAACAGGAGTAGATATTTATTCATAAAATACAGTAAATAATATAAGCTAGTAAACGGCTATTGAGTTCCAATATTGCAAATAAAGCAGCAAACGAATCACAGATTATCGCCGAATAATGCCAAAGATATTAACATCCTTATTAAATCAAGAATAAAATAATTGAAAAGGCTGAACAATAAGAATAGAACAAATTAGTTATATTTGTGTCGATGAGAAAATTTATACAAACAATGAATTTTAAAAGATTAAAACCATTCGTTTTTATTGCCTTAGCTGCATTCGTATCCGGATGTGGATTATTCGGAATTGGAGGTAAAGGAGATTCATCACGAACTACTGGTTGGGAATACAATGCTGAAGAGACCGGAAATATTCCAAATATTTCGGGTTACGAGCAGGAAGCCGGACCGGGTTTGGTTTTTGTTCAGGGTGGTACATTTACCATGGGGCGTGTTGAACAGGACGTAATGTACCGCAACGACAATTACCCACGAAGAGTTACTGTAGCTTCATTTTACATGGACGAAACAGAAGTTTCAAATCAGGACTATCGTGAATTTACACACTGGACAGGTCGTGTATACCCCGGTGATGTAGAAAGAATGAAGGCTATTACACCAGACTCAAGTGTTTGGCGTAAAAATTTAGCCTACAATGAACCTTATGTAAATAATTATTTCCGTCATCCGGCGTATTCAGAATATCCGGTAGTTGGCGTTAGCTGGGAACAGGCCGAAGCGTATTGTGCCTGGCGTACCGATAGGGTTAACGAACAAATATTAGTAGATAAAGAAATTATTACGCATGACAATACCCAGTCGGGCGAGAACGTATATACAACTGATACTTATTTAGCAGGAATATACCAGGGAGCTGATGGTGACAAACCTGTTGAAAATCCTGATGGAACAACACGTCGCCCCAAATGGGAAGATGGAATTATGCTACCTAATTACCGCCTGCCAACTGAAGCAGAATGGGAATATGCTGCCTACGGTTTAATTGGTAATACTGATGGAGAATTACTTACCGACCGTAAAATATATCCATGGAACGGTTCTTATCTTCGTCAGGATAAGAAAAAAGAGAAAGGTCGTTTAAAAGCCAACTTTGTTCGTGGACGTGGAGATATGATGGGTATGGCAGGAGCGCTGAACGACAACGCAGACATTGCTGCACCAGTTTTCTCTTACGAACCTAACGATTACAACTTATATTGTATGTCGGGTAACGTTAACGAATGGGTGGCCGATGTTTACCGTCCGATGTCGTTAAACGATGTGGAAGAGTTTAACCCATTCCGTGGTAATGTAATTACAGAATATCGTCGTGACCAAAATGGACAATTAGAGAGAGATCAATATGGTGAGCTCATAAGAGATACAATTGCCGGAATGGACTACCGAAATGTTTTGGATGGTGATCCTAACTCGCAGATTGTTGAAGGAGATACATGGATTGGTAACGAAAAACAAACCGAAGGCATGTATATTCAGGATGACAGACCTGGTGCATTCTCATCATTGATTGATGATGAAGTACGTGTTTACAAAGGAGGATCGTGGCAAGATCGCCCTTATTGGTTGGTTCCCGGAACTCGTCGTTATCTGGAGCAAACAAAAGCACAGAACGATCTTGGTTTCCGTTGTGCAATGACTAGAGTTGGAAGCCCTGAAGGTTTCTAAATCTTAAAAATATTTTCAGAAAAGCTTCGTAAATCTGCGGAGCTTTTTTTATGCCAAATTGAATCGTATTTTTGCTTTATGACAAGTATTGAAACTATCTACGGTTGTTTTCTAAAATCAACAAAAGTATCTACTGATAGCCGTAAAATTGAGAATGGCTGTATTTTCTTCGCTCTAAAAGGTGCCAATTTTAATGGCAATAAATATGCCCACGATGCCCTTAAAAAAGGAGCTGCTTTTGCCATTGCTGACGAAGCAGAATATGCCACCGATGACAAAATATTACTGGTAGACGATGTGCTGACTGCATTACAACAACTTGCCCATCATCACAGAAAACAATTGGGACTGCCCATACTTGCCATTACCGGCACCAATGGCAAAACAACCACAAAGGAGTTAATCTCAACTGTACTTGCTAGAAAATTAAAAGTAAGTTTCACCCAGGGGAATTTAAACAATCATATTGGTGTGCCGTTAACGCTGCTTGCGATGGATAAAAACACTGAATTTGGCGTGGTGGAAATGGGTGCCAATCATCCCGGAGAAATTGCCGATCTGTGTAAAATTGCTGATCCTGATTTTGGAATTATCACCAATATTGGCCGGGCACACCTCGAAGGTTTTGGCTCGTTTGAAGGAGTAATAAAAACCAAGGGAGAATTATACGATTACCTCGGGAAGAAGAATGGAGTTGTTTTTTACAACGCCGACAATAAAATACTTGAAGAAATTGGCGAAGCACTTCCAAAACGTATTTCTTACGGAAAAGAAAATGCATCGTTCACCGGTCAAACCATTCAAAGTCCTCCGTTTCTTCATGTAAAAGCCAATTTTAAAAAGGGTGTACTTTACCTGAACAGCAATCTGATTGGCGATTTTAATTTTGAAAATATTTTAGCGGCTGCCTGTATCGGTAATTATTTTGATGTTGATCCGTTAAAAATCCAGCAAGCAATAAAAGAATACCAACCTACTAACAATCGCTCGCAGTTAATAAACAAAGGCGATATTAAGATTATTATGGATGCCTACAATGCCAACCCAACAAGTATGGCAGCATCCATCGAAAGTTTTCTGGAAAACCTAAAAGGCGATAAATACCTCATTCTTGGCGATATGCTTGAACTAGGAGAATATTCAAAAGATGAACATACAAAAATCGTTGAGATGATTCCTGAAACATTAAAAGGGAGCACCTTTTTAGTAGGGAAAGAGTTCTCGAAAGTCAACGCCGGGGAAGGTATAAAATCCTTTATTCATGTAGATGAATTATGTAGTTACCTGAAAAATGAGCCCATAAAAAACGGGAACATTTTAATAAAAGGTTCCCGTGGTATACAGCTTGAAAAAGTACTCGATCTTTTTAATTAGCCTGAGGTTTTTCAACTTTTAATACGTCAGAAATTGCTTTCTCAAACGTTTGTTTCGGAAGTGCTCCCATTGCCATTTGTGGTTGTCCGTCTTGTGGTACAAACAACAACGACGGGATACTTTGCACACCAAACATTCCGGCTAATTCCTGCTGCTCTTCAGTGTTTACTTTATAAATTACAATACTCTCGCCATACTCCGATTGCAACTCTTCCAACACCGGAGCTACCATTTTACATGGTCCACACCAATCGGCATAAAAGTCGATCAAACATGGCTTCTCACCTTCGTATTTCCACTCTTTATTAGTTTCAAAATTGAAAACTTTCTCTTTAAATGTTTCTTTCGTTAAATGTTCCAACATGATTTTATATTTTTCAATATTTATATATCTATTTATTTCGATATCTGTATATCAAAGATAATACCAAATTTTGAAATCACAAGTTACTACTTAATTTCAACTAAATAATTGTAATTTTGTCACGATTTTTATCAAAGTGACAGAATAGCCCATTTTGAAATACGATTTTTGTCAGATGAACAGCAAGCTAAAAGAGAAGATTTTCAAAGATATAAAGGCAGTTGCCGACCGTGTTGAAACAGAAACATATGTGATTGGAGGATACGTACGTGATCTGTTTCTCGAACGCCCTTCAAAAGATATCGACATTGTAACCATTGGCAGTGGTATTGATTTCGCCAACGAAGTGGCCAAAAGCCTTAAACCTCGCCCAAGAGTTAATGTATTTAAGAACTTTGGCACAGCCATGTTAAAATACAATGACCTTGAAATTGAGTTTGTAGGTGCCCGAAAAGAGTCGTACCAACGCAATTCGAGAAAACCGATTGTGGAAGACGGCACCCTGGAAGACGATCAGAATCGCCGCGATTTTACCATTAACGCAATGGCTTTTAGTTTAAACGGCGATCGTTTTGGTGAGCTAGTCGATCCGTTTAACGGAATGGATGATTTGAATAACAAGATTATCCGTACGCCACTCGATCCTGATATTACTTTCTCCGATGATCCTTTGCGGATTATGCGTGCCATTCGTTTTGCCACTCAGCTTGATTTTGAAATTGAGGATAAAACCTTAAAAGCAATTGCCAGAAATAAAGACCGTATTAAAATTGTTTCGGCCGAGCGCATTATCGAAGAACTGAATAAAATTATTATGGCACCAAAACCATCGAAAGGTTTTAGGCTGCTTGAAGAAACCGGTTTGCTTGCCGTAATTTTTCCCGAACTTCAAAATATGAAAGGCGTTGATAAAGTAAACGGCATCGGTCATAAAGACAATTTTTATCACACCATTGAGGTGCTCGACCGCCTGGTACCCAACTCCGATAATTTATGGTTGCGCTGGTCGGCATTATTGCACGACATTGCCAAACCCAAAACAAAACGTTTTGCTGAAGGTTTGGGCTGGACTTTCCACGCACACAATTTTGTTGGGGTTAAAATGATCCCCAAGATCTTTAAACGCATGAAATTACCATTGAATGAAAAGATGAAATACGTTCAGAAAATGGTAGGCCTGCACATGAGGCCGATTGTGCTTTCAGAAGAAATTGTGACCGACTCGGCTGTACGCCGCCTGCTTTTTGAAGCCGGTGATGACATTGATGATTTAATGACACTTTGCGAGGCCGACATCACATCGAAGAATCCGGAGAAGGTGAAACGTTACATGAAAAACTTCAAAGTGGTTCGCCAGAAGTTAAAGGAGATCGAAGAGAAAGATGCAGTTCGGAATTTTCAGCCTCCGGTTGATGGAGACCTTATTATGGAGACTTTTAACTTGTCGCCATGCCGCGAAGTTGGACTGCTAAAAGATGCCATTAAAGAAGCTATTCTGGATGGCGAAATTCATAACAATTACGAAGAAGCTTTTGCTTTTATGATGAAAAAAGCAGAAGAAATGGGGCTGAAAGCGAAAGATTAATAAACCTGCAGTTTTAACAATACCGGTAAATGATCGCTAAAACCTTCGTTATAGCGGTAGCCCGTATAGGTGCGATGTAATTTTCGACCTCCGCGGGTTTCGTCTGGCTCGAATAAAAAAGGCAAATTGCATATTGTCGCATTTTCCGGTTTTGTAATCAATCCATTTTTTGCAGTCAATAAACCGGGCGATACAATTATCTGATCGAAAACAAACCACCGCCCCTGATATTTTAAAGTCCCCTCTTCCTTATTGATCCAGGGTAAAGATAGATTGTATAAACCCGCCGATTTGGTATTTAAAGGATCAGCAGCACCAAGATCCTGTATTATACTTTCATCAGTTGGCTGATCGTTAAAATCGCCTACAATAACCACCTTCGCCTTTTCATTTTTTTGAATGATTTCCTTGTATTTCGAAAAAAGCAAACGAGCGGCCTGCTGCCGTGCTGGTCGTGTTTCCAACAAACCGGAATACCGCGACGGCCAGTGGTTTACAAACACATGAACAGAGTCACCTCCATTTACTGTTCCCAAAACATAAAGAATTTCACGACTTTTTCGAATGCCCCCTTTCTTATCTTCAAGCGGGTAATAGGCATAATCAAGCGGATAAAAGGTTTCGGAATTATAAATCAGTGCCACGTCAATGCCACGCGGATCCGGCGACTCTTTATGAATAATTTTGTATGGCATAGTATTTAGTGGCGTTTCTTCGGTAAGTGTTTTTAGAACATAACGATTCTCGATTTCTGCCAAAGCAATTAAATCGGGCATCTGCCAACCGCCGGCACTAAGAATTACTTTCGAGACATTGTCGATTTTATTATCGAAACGTTTTCTGGTCCAGTGACGCTCGCCGCCAGGTGTAAACTCATCATCGGCAGTTAACGAGTCGTTTCGAATATCAAAAAGGTTTTCTACATTATAAAAGAGTATTGAAAATTCGGCATCACTATTTTGTCCATTGCATTTAGCAATGAGCAAAATTAGGGATAAACAAAAAAATAAGTGTTTCATTTTACTTTTCAATGCGTTCGTACGCTCCCAGATCGGGGCCATCTTCGCCGGTTCGGCTTCTGTTCAGCAAATCAACTGGAAACTTCTCAGAATACTTTGTTGTTCCCACATCTTTTGCTGCCGATAATGTATCCAATTCGAAGTTGTAATCATCGTAAGGATCAACAAAACGCGGATCAAATTCTATTCCGATCATCGCATTAATGTAATGATCAGTATTGCTTGTATTCAACGTATCGGGTGCCTGAATAATGCAATGATCAAACAAGTAATTGAATGTGTTTTTTTCGTTATCGCCCAGCTCCAATTCATTTCCAATATTGCCGTAGATAATGCTGTTTCCAAAAGTTGCCTTTGATAAATCACCATTATACGAAATTTGTTCGCCGTTTGAATTTTCAACAAGAAGCACATTCGAAACAACCAACGATGGCGTGGTACGTACAGCCTGTCCGTAATTGCCCCAATAATTGGCAATAGTTGAGTGGTAAAATTCATATTCGCCACCAACAAGCAGCGCTGCAGCATAAAACCCGCAATTGGCAATCAGTGCGTTATATGCATAAATCTTCGACTTCAAAGCAAAAATTCCTGCATAAGCCATATTTTCAACTTTCGAGTTGGTAAGCGCTACCGAGGCATAACCTTCGTTTTCAATTGTTCCAACCTGCAAACCAATATTTGCATTTTTAATAGTGCTAAAATTGAATACGTTATCATGACTACCGGAATACAGCACAATGCCATTCCACTGGTCGGGAATATTTTCATACGATGGCTCCAGACGATCAGCCCGGAATATAATTGGCGATTCGAAAGTGCCATCGGCAACTACATTTCCACGAACATACATCCCGGCACCTTTGTGGAAATATATTTTTGTTCCCGGCTCAATCGTTAACGTCGAGGTACTATCAACATACGCGTAATCATATACCAGATAGGGTTTTTCTGCAGTCCAGGTCGTTGTTTTAATCCGTTCGCTTTTGATCAGTTTAAAATCCTGGCCATAGGCTTCCAGCATTATACTCTGGAAATTTGTGTTAGTTGTAAATTCAATCGAATCCTGCACAACCATTGGCAGGTTTTGTCCGTTTGGATCGATGGTAACTTCAACAAAAATATAGATACTGTCTTTTGCAGGTAAAGTAATCTCGTACAGCTCGCTACTTTCAAACCCATTAACATTTAACCTGAAATTGGAAGCATCGCCTCCTGCCAAACGAATACGTGAAATCAAAACATCCTCTTCATAAGGGTTACTCACAGTAAAACGCCGGGTTGTTGAGCCAATGGAAGTAAAAATGGTATCAAATGTTACGGTATCAGCGGAAAAACTAAGTTGCGCATCAGTAGACGTCAAATACCCCTCATCCTCACACGAGAAGAGCATGACAAGCACAAGGGCTGAAGCCAGTATTTGAAGTAAATTTCTAACCAATTCGAATTAATTTATATTCTTATAACGTCCACTTTTCGCCGTTATTTTACAAATATAAAAAATCAATTCACAATTTTTAACATTTCTTTGCAATCCTTAGTGCTTAACAGCACTTTTTTCAGAAATGAGTAACAAACCAAGCATTGTTATTACTCCATTTAGGATAAGCAATTCGAACCCAAACTGATAGCCATTGAAAAGCACCTCGGAATAACTTGAAATAAAATAGCACAAAACCGGTGCAAAAATTCCGATATATGGCACCCACTTATCTTTCACTTTTCGCGATGAATACATACCAAACAGGAATAAACCGAGAATAGGACCGTAAGTATAACCCGCAACCGTAAATACTGCCACCACAATACTCTGATTATTAATGGCATCGAAAACAAGGATTACCACAATTAACAGCACTGAAAACATTAAATGCGATAACATCTTCATACGGCGTTTTTTCTCTTCCGGGTATTTATGAATTTTCAGAAAATCGACAGTAAATGACGTTGTCAATGCGGTTAGTGCCGAATCGGCACTTGAATAGGCTGCGGCCGTAATACCCAATAAAAAAGCAATTCCCACAGGCAATCCAAAATATTTCAAAGCCAGCATCGGGTATAGGTCGTCGGTATTTTCAGGTATGCTAATTCCATGCTCGCGGGCAAAAATAAACAACATTACCCCCAGGCTTAAAAACAGCACCACAGTAAACAGAAATGACAAACTAAACACCAGCATATTTTTCTGGGCCTCCCCCTTATTTTTGCACGTCAGGTTTTTTTGCATCATATCCTGGTCCATCCCAACCATAACAATTGTGATAAACATTCCGGAAATAAACTGCTTAAAGAAGTTATTTCCCGAGCGCCAGTCCCAAAAGAACAGTTGCGAATTGCTGTCTTCGGCTATTGTTTTTACCAGTCCCGACAGATTTAAATCAAGGCTTCGCGAAATGGCTACAATGGTAAAAATAACCGCACTCACCAAAAAGAGTGTTTGCAGCGTATCGGTCCAAACAATGGTTTTAATTCCTCCCTTAAAAGTATATACCCAAATTAGTGCGATGGTAACAATTACGGTTAACGAGAACGGAATGTTAAAAGCATCGAAAAAGGCAATTTGCAACACCCCCGCAACCAAAAACAACCGGAATGCAGCCCCGATAAGTTTCGATATCAAAAAGAAAAAAGAGCCGGTTTTATATGATCGCGGTCCAAAACGGTCATCAAGAAATGAATAGATTGAAACCAGATTAAGACGATAATACAAAGGCAGCAAAATACCCGCCACAAGCCAGTACCCCACAAGGTTTCCGAGGACAAACTGCAGATACGAAAAGGCCGAATTACCAACTTCTCCCGGAACGGAAATAAAAGTTACTCCCGAAAGCGTGGCACCAACCATACCAAAGGCCACTAAATACCATGGCGATTTTCGATTAGCAGTAAAAAAGGCCTGTGTATCGGCTTTTCGCGCTGTTAACCACGAAATAAAAATCAGTACTAAAAAATAACCAAGTACAATTCCCAGAACAAGATATGGACTCATAATTTTTGTTTATTCGAAATCGGGGTATAATAGATATTTTTTTCTCAGTTGTTTGAAATCTTCCAAACCGGGCTGCCAGCTCTCTATAATTTCAGCTTCGCTTTTTCCTTCTCTGATTTGTTTGATCATCGAGTCGGTTCCGGCAAGCAAATTCAGCCAACGTTCTCGCGTGAGGAAATCAGCTTCATTCTCGTATTTATTATAAAAGTCGAGGAAGTATTTCAAAGTAAATTTTGGGGTCTCTTCCAGTGTTCGTAAATCAACACCGTAACATTTTTTGTCTTTATTCAGTGGGTTTATTGCCACTCCGGGAATACTGCGCGGAGTAAACTCGAAAGTGCCGAGATTTTCGTTTAATCCACCCAAAACCTGGAACGGAAAATCGGTTCCACGTCCAACACTTACGCTGGTTGCTTCAAAAAAGCACAACGACGGATATAAACGCACTGAAAGATCGTTGGGTAAATTTGGCGATGGACGCACCGGCAACGAATAAGCCATTTTATGATCGTAATTTTTTACGGGTATAACTGTAATATCGCATTTTTTGTTGGCAACGTGCCAGCCTTCTTCATTGATCATATTTGCGAGCTCGCCAACCGTACATCCATGCACAACAGGAATGGGATCGAGACTTACAAACGACTCAAAACCTTCTTCCCGAACCGGGCCGGCAACATAATCGCCATTCGGATTTGGACGGTCGAAAACAATCAGCGGAATATCATATTCAGCACACGCCTCTATAACGTAATGCATGGTTGAAATGTAGGTGTAAAACCGGCAACCTACATCCTGAATATCAAAAATAACCACATCCAGTCCATCAAAATGTTCAGCAGTTGGTTTTTTGTTTTTTCCGTAGAGCGAAAAAACCGGCAACCCCGTGCTTTTATCCAACCCGTCTTCTACTTCTCCTCCCGCCGAAACATCGCCTCTAAAACCATGCTCAGGCGCAAATATCTTTTTTACATCAACGTGTTGATTCAATAAAAAATCAACCAGATGTTCGCCTTTAGCAATTGAGGTGTTGTTTACCACCAACCCCACATTTTTGCCCTTCAGCACATCTAAATATAGCGAAGTACGCTCCGCTCCTACAATAATTTCATTATCTTGCAGTGCCATGCAACCGCTGGCCGAGATCCATAAAACTAACACTAAAAAAATCCTGAACATAGGCTTTAAAATATTACATTTGCGCAAGCGAAGATAGTTTTTAAATTTTTTAAAAAGCAATCATTTAGTTAAAAAAATGAAACGAAAACGAAATAAAATTATGATGCGCTTTTTGTACTATTTTATTTTGATGAACGTTTAACGTGTAGCACAAATTTTTAGCGAATTTATAATGATGAAACCAACACCTACAATATTTCTACTTTTTACCATTCTAGTGCTTTTACTGGCCAACTGTTCTTCTGCCCAGGAACCTCCGTTTCTGCAATACAAAAATGATGAATGGGTAAATCAGCAACTCGAAAAAATGAGTTTAGATGAGCGCATTGCTCAACTTATGATGATTACTGTGTACCCCAAACAGAACGATGCAGCCAAAGCTATTTTCAAGAAAAGAATACAGGATTGGAAACCCGGAGGAATTCTGGTAATGCAGGGTTCTCCAACAAAAAATGCTGTCTGGATCAATCAGTTTCAGGAAGCTTCCGAAACACCGCTTTTGGTGGCTATTGACGGCGAATGGGGACCTGCCATGCGCACCGACAGCACAATTGTTTATCCGTATGCGCAGTCGTTGGGTGCTGTGCAGGATACTTCCTTGCTCTACCAAATGGGACAGGATTTTGCCAGCCAGCTAAAACGTATGGGAATTCAAATGAATTTTGCACCGGTTGCCGACATCAATACCAATCCGTTTAATCCCGTTATCGGATTTCGCTCGTTTGGCGAAGAAAAACACAATGTAGCCGAGAAGTCGTGGCTGGTGGCAAAAGGAATGCAGGACAACAATGTTATTCCGGTGGCAAAACATTTTCCCGGGCATGGCGATACCAAAACCGACTCACACAAAACACTGCCGCTTATTCCACATTCGAAAAGCCGTATCGACAGCGTTGAAAGTTACCCGTTCCGATATTTATCGGATAAGGGTATTGCTGGAATTATGTCAGGGCATTTAAATATTCCTTCCCTCGATGATTCCGGGAAAACCTCATCGCTTTCGAAAAAAGTGGTAACCGGTTATTTAAAAGATGAGATTGGCTATAAAGGTTTTGTGGTTACCGATGCCATTACCATGAAAGGCGTACAAACTACAGCCGGAAGAGCAGAACTGGAAGCCTTGATCGCCGGAAACGATATGATAGAATTTGTGGATGATGTGGGCAAAGCTGTGGCAACCATAAAAGCAGCAATTGCCAACGGCGAAATAACCGAAGATGAAATTAATGAAAAGTGCAGAACTGTTTTGGCACTAAAACGCTGGGTTGGATTAAACAACTACCAAGCGGTGGATTTAAAAAATATTACTGCAGATCTTAACGCTCCCGAATACCAGGTTACCAACAGAAAACTGATTAAAAAATCGATGGCTGTTGTGATAAATAACGACAGTACTCTTCCGGTGCAGGATTTGGATAAACGCACCATTGCAACAATTATGATCGGCGGCAACCAAAAATCGGCCTTTCAAAATATGCTGGCAAAATATACCGGTATGGATCATTATTGGCTTCCAAAAGATGCCACCGAAAAAACCTGGGCAATTCTCCGTCAGAAACTGAGCAACTACAACTTTGTAATTGCCGGAATTACAGGAATCAATAAATACTCATCAAATGATTATGGCATTTCTGCAATACAAAAACAAGCGGTTATTGATTTGGTAAATGAACAGCATGTTGTGTTTTCGCTTTTCGGAAACGCTTATGCATTAAAACACTTTGCCAACATTCATCATGCCGAGGCTTTGATTGTAGCTCACCAGGATAATGAACTGACTCAGGAATTGGCTGCGCAGCTTGTTTTTGGTGCATTTAAAGCCAACGGAAAGCTTCCGGTTACATCCGACAGGCGCTTTAAAGCCGGCGATGGATTGACTGTTGAACCAAATAAAACGTTTTCGTACACCATTCCTGAGGAGGCCGGAATGAGTTCTGCTATTCTGAACCGGAAAATCGATTCGCTCGCGAATCTTGGAATTTCGGAGGGCGCATACCCTGGCTGCCAGGTTTTGGTTGCCAGAGATGGGCAGGTGGTTTTTCACAAGTGTTATGGTTTTCAAACCTACGACAGCATTTACCCGGTAAACCAGAATAATATTTACGACTGGGCATCGGTTACCAAAGTTACCGGTCCGCTACCTGCAATTATGCGCTTAGTTGACGAGCGAAAAATGAACATTGATGATAAGTTTAGTAAATACTGGCCCGATTTTATTGGCAGCAACAAAGAAAACCTGAGCTTTCGTGAGATATTAGCTCACCAGGCTCGTTTGGCTTCGTGGATCGCGTTCTGGACCATGACCGTGCAGGAAGACGGAACACTCGACAAAAATGTGTTTCAGGATCATCCTTCGCCAAAATTCGATGTTCGCGTGTCGCAACATTTGTGCATGAATCATGATTTCAGAAAAACAATGTTCGACACCATCCGAACATCGGAACTGTTGCACAGAAAAAAATATCTGTATTCAGGATTGAGTTTTTACCTGTACCCCGACATTATTGAAAATCTTACCAGCACTCCTTACGAATCGTATGTAAAAAATACTTTCTACCGGCCTTTGGGAGCGTATACGATCACGTTTAATGCCTTCAAACACTTTCCGCTTAGCCAGATTATTCCCACCGAAACGGATGACTTTTTCAGAATGGAGAAACTGCGGGGTTATGTACACGACGAAGGAGCCGCAATGATGGGTGGCGTCTCCGGAAATGCCGGTTTATTTGGTTCAACAATCGACCTGGCCAAAATATTTCAAATGTATTTGCAAAAAGGATATTTTGGTGGCCGGCGTTATATCTCCGACTTAACCTTAAACGATTTTACACGCATTCAATATCCTGAAAATAAAAACCGAAGAGGCCTGGGTTTCGACAAACCTAAAATCGACAATTATAAAAATGATTTGGAAGATGCCTACCCTGCAGTGTCGAGTAGCAAAAGCAGTTTTGGGCACAGCGGATACACCGGAACTTTTGCGTGGGCCGACCCCGAAAACGAGCTACTATACATTTTTATGTCGAACCGCGTTTACCCAACCCGAAACAATTCAAAACTCTACGAATTAAACATCCGTACAGCAATGCATCAGGCCATTTACGACAGTATTATTTCTGAATAAAACACGGCCGCCCGGCTTCCCTTAAAAAATGTTAACAGGCACCTGAATGCGACCTGTTCTACAACATATCATCAAAATCTAACACCTTTATAATTCAGCTATTTACAACAAATCAACACCTCTGTGATACACATAATTTTCCTCTTGTGTTATAACATTTAACAATAGCAGTTGATGACGCTTTTATTATTAAATTATTAATTATAATTTTAAAGCACGTTCTTTACAAATACAATAATTATTAATTAATACCACAGCGATATGGAAAAAAAGATAACATTTAACGAGCTGCGTAAAATTAAAGACAGCTTGCCTGACGGTTCGATTAAACAAATAGCGCAAGAATTTGAATTAAAAGAAGAAACTGTCAGGAATTATTTCGGAGGCGCTAACTACACAGATGGAAGAGCAGTGGGAATTCACATGGAGCCAGGACCAAACGGAGGAATTGTACTCTTGGATGATACGGCAATTTTGGAACGAGCGCAGCAATTAGCTAGTACAGCGGTTTAATAGAGAAAAAATAAAAATATTTAAGAAACTGTCCTATATTTATGGGGCAGTTTTTTTATGTCAATTATATCTAAACCATTACCTAATGAAGAAATTTACATTTTTTATTTCACTCGCTATCCTTAGCATCTTATTTAGTTCGTGCGAAGCCCCTTGGCAACCACTGTTTAATGGCGAAAACCTTGATGGCTGGGAAACGTTTATCGGCACTCCTCTAACCGGGTTCGAAAACCTTCACGAACAGGCAACAACCGAGAGCGTTTTTAAAGTTGTTGATGTAGAAGGAGAAAAGCTTATTCACATTTCCGGAGAAGTAAATGGCTCGCTGGCTACTATCGACACTTTTGCAAACTACCACCTGGAACTGGTATTTAAATGGGGCGACCAGGTTTACACAACCCGGAATAGCGGACTTTTGTACCACAGTTTTGGCGATTTTGGAGAAGCTATTGGCACATGGATGACCAACATAGAATGCCAGCTAATGCACGAAAAGTTGGGAGACACTTACCTGATGAACAATACTTGTTGCGAAACTGAAGTCACTCAAACTGACGAAGGGTTTCAATTTTCAAAAGGCGGAGAACTTACCCAGTTTGGAAAAGATTTTAATGGTCCGGGGATAAAAAAGGCCGTTGATGCTGAAAAACCGTTGGGCGAATGGAATACCGTTGAACTTTATAGCGTTGGCCGTACAACTGTTCATGTGGTTAACGGACAAGTGACCATGATAAATACCAACACCGGAATTAATGAGGATGGAGAAATAAAACCGCTGAGTTCAGGGAAAATCCAAATCCAGTCAGAAGGCGGTGATTTATTTGTAAAATCAGTTCGGATAAAACCAATTAAGGAAATTCCTGCCGAAATCCTTCAATAAAAAATATACTTTATACCCGTTTGTTTCACAAACGGGTATATTTTTGCGCAAATTTTAAACGAATACAAAAATCATGAGTGGTAAATCTTTACATGAACAATTAACCTTCAAAAACACCGTGTTGGGTGTGCAGTTTTTATTTGTTGCTTTTGGTGCAACAGTTTTGGTACCCCTTCTTGTGGGCATCGATCCGGCCGTTGCACTTTTTACTGCCGGAATTGGCACGCTGCTTTTTCATTTAATCACCAAAGGACAGGTACCTGTTTTTCTGGGTAGCAGCTTTGCCTTTATTGCACCAATTATTGAAGCAACAAAACTTTATGGCTGGCCCGGTACACTTTCAGGAATTATTGCTGTTGGTATAGTTTACGGAGTAGTTTCAGCACTGGTTAAACTACGCGGATTAACCTTTGTCGAGCGACTTTTCCCATCCGTTGTCGTTGGCCCTATCATCCTGTTAATTGGATTATCGCTGGCATCTACAGCTGTTGACATGGCAAAAACCGACTGGCTGATTGCTGTAGTTTCGCTAGTTACAGCCGTTACCGTAGTTATTTTCGGCAAAAAAATGATCAAACTGATTCCAATTTTCATTGCCATAATTGTTGGTTATATTCTTTCCATTATAATGGGAAAAGTAGATTTTACCCCAATTAAAGAAGCTGCGTGGATAGGTTTACCAGAGTTTACCACTCCTAAATTTAGCTGGCAAGCTATTTTGTATATGATACCGGTAGCCATTGCCCCAATTATTGAGCACGTGGGCGACATGTATGCCATTGGAGGTGTATGCAACAAAAACTTTATTGAAAAACCAGGTTTGCACCGTACGCTGCTTGGCGATGGTATTGCCAGCGCACTGGCCGGATTTTTCGGAGGTGTACCTAACACCACTTACTCGGAAGTAACCGGAGCCATAACACTTACCAAGGTTACAAATCCATTCATTTTACGCATAGCGGCTATTACAGCAATTGTTTTTGCCTTTGTTGGAAAAATAAGTGGTTTCCTGAAAACCATTCCGCAGGCAGTGTTGGGCGGAATCATGCTTCTCCTTTTTGGAATGATTGCATCTATCGGGATTAAAACGTTGGTTGATTCAAAAACCAACATGGATGAAACCCGTAACCAGGTTATTGTTTCAATTGTTCTTACCATTGGAATTGGTGGTGCCGTTATTTCATACGGAACCTTCTCGCTGGCCGGAATTGGCTTGGCCGCTGCAGTGGGTATTATTCTGAATTTGGTGTTACCGGCAACTAAAAAAGAAGGTTTATAAAAGCTCCGAGTGGAGAGTTGCTAGCTTCGAGAAAAAAAGGCTCTGATCTAATAAAAAGATCTGAGCCTTTTTTATTTTCAACAGAGACTAAGATTAATTCGCCTCCTGTTTTTCGGGCAGATAACGCCAAAAGCGCCGGGGCATGTGCTGACGTTGCAATTTTAAGTTTTTGCGCTCTTCAATAGTAATGTGTTTAAAGTACGAGCGCCATAGTTTTTGATAAAAATCTTCGCCCTCATGCAACAACTCCTCTTTCACCTGACCGTTGTAAGCACTAAACTGCTTTTTTGTGAGCACCACTTCTTCCACTTTATCGTTCCCATACAAAATACCATAGTTGCGCCGCAAATCATAGATCAGCCAGCGCTGGTCGGTAAAACGTTTTTGGTAATGATTAATGATGAGCGGAATTACATCGTATCTGGGCTCGATACCGCAAAAATACATCCGGTCTTTGGTGCGCTGAAACCGAACAAACTGCATCATGCGCATGGCTTCCTTTTTTACCTTTTGCGAGGCCTGTGTGAGATGCAGCACGTCGGTATCGCCATAATCGGTTTCCAGGTTCAAATGCCCGCTAAACATGCGACGTAAAAAACGGTAAATCTTCATTTCTATGCCCAGCTCTTCCGACAGATAGGCATAAAACAACAACTGTTTGTTTTTTCCCGACAGGTGTTTCTGAATGCCTTTCCAAACCCGCTCTGCCTTTTTCGGGTTGGTTGCAACATCAATACTTTCAACAAAGAGGTAGCGCTGCTCGCCATAACGCGAACAAATATCAACCGGGAAATCTTTTCGGCTGTAACAATCGAAAACGCAGGTTAAAAAACCCTCAAAAGTATTATCGTAGGTGTATATTTTCATGACTGGATTTTTGGATACTGGATTCTGGTTATTGGATACCGGATCTGGATACTGCGACTGTAAACTGCAAACTGCGACTAGTGTAACGTAGGCAGCACCGGCTTAAAATCGGTAAACAGTTTCAACTGAGTATCGAGCGATTTTTTGTATTTCGAGTTCATTTCGCACAACAATTTGTGTTTTAGCCGATTGGGTTCCCACCCCATTCCCGGCGACGGTAGTTCGTTGCAGGTGATAAAGTATTTGGCACGTTTCATCACTATTCCCAGTTTTTTAAGGTGTAATGAATTTAGCCGGCGGTGCTTACGCGCCAGAATAATTTTTTGTGCCGACTGTACCCCAACTCCGGGAATCCGAAGAATTATTTCGTAATCTGCGCGGTTAATATCCACAGGAAAAAGGTGCATATTTCGCAGTGCAAATCCCAGTTTCGGGTCGACATCAAGATCAAGGAAAGGCTGATCTTCATTTAGAATCTCCTCAGCCTTAAAATGATAAAAACGCATCAGCCAATCGCTCTGATACAGGCGATTTTCGCGCACCAACGGCGGCCGGTTAATCGCCGGCAAACGCTCATCATAACTGTTCACCGGCAGGTAACCTGAAAAATATACGCGTTTCAGGTTTTGTTTTTTGTACAATCCCGACGACAGCAAAATAATCTGCCGGTCGGTTTCGGGAGTAGCTCCAACAATCAATTGTGTACTTTGTCCGGCCGGAGCAAAACGAGGTGCTTTGCGGTACTTTTTACGTTCTTCCTTTGCCACAAGTATCGAATCGCGGATTTGCCCCATTGGCGTAACAATATCGGGATAGTTCTTTTCCGGCGCCAGCTTTTTCAGGTTGGGTTCTGTCGGGATTTCCATGTTGACGCTTAGTCGGTCGGCCCAGATTCCGGCCTCATGAATCAACTCGCGGCTAGCTCCGGGAATCGCTTTCAAATGGATGTAGCCGTTGTAGTTCTCTTCATTGCGCAACTTTTTAGCCACCAACACCATTCGCTCCATGGTGTAATCCGGACTTTTTATCACACCCGAGCTCAAAAACAATCCTTCAATGTAGTTTCGGCGATAGAAACCAATGGTAAGATCCACAATTTCCTGTGCGGTAAAAGTTGCCCGCGGACGGTCGTTTGTACGTCGGTTAATACAGTAAGCACAATCGTAAATACAATTGTTGGTCATCAGTATTTTAAACAGGCTCACACAGCGCCCGTCTTCGGTAAAACTATGGCAAATGCCGCATGCCACACCGCTGCCAATTCCTTTGCTGGTATTGGCACGGTTGCTTCCGCTCGACGCACACGACACATCATATTTTGCAGCGTCGGATAATATTTTCAGTTTTTCATGTACTGTTTCATTCATGGTCTTTATCTCATATTGTTGTTTGTAGTCAAAAAAATCCCCGGCAGTTATACCAGGGATTAGGAACCTCAGTTCATTTTGGGTTTAAACATTTAGGAACATTAAGGAAATATGTTGATCTAAAACAAATACATCATTTTGATATTTATATTATCATTTTTGTCGATAATAAATTAATCATTTCTTTTTAAACTGCAAGAATATTTTTTACTTTTGAAGAAATAATTTTTTCCACATGAACTACTTTGGTAAGAATATCAAGCTGTTACGAAAAAGAAAAAAACGTACACAAAACGAGGTGGCTGCAGCGCTGGAGTTAAAACGAACTTCTGTAAATGCACTCGAAAATGAGATCAGCCAACCCACGGTTTCACACCTTCAGACTTTTTCGAAATATTTTGGGATCGCTATCGACACGCTGATTAATGTGGATTTGCAACAATTATCCGAAAGCCAGTTTGCCGATCTGCAAAACGGTTTTGATGTATTTATACGCGGCTCCAAATTGCGGGTAATTGCCACAACGGTTGATTCGAATAACAACGACAATATTGAGTTTGTAAACGAAAAAGCCAAAGCCGGTTATGTAAATTGTTTTGCCGATCCGGAATACATCGGGAAGCTTCCGGTTTTTCAGCTACCGTTTCTATCCAAAGACAAAAAATACAGAGCTTTTACCATCGAAGGCGACTCCATGTTGCCCATCCCCGCCGGATCGATCGTAATTGGCGAATTCATTCAGGATTTTTTCAACATTAAAAGCAACGATGCCTATATTATTGTTACGCGCGACGAAGGCATTGTTTTTAAAGTGGCGCATAATAATATTAAAACGGAACGGTCGCTGCACCTGGTTTCGCTGAATAAAACATTTGAACCGTACGATATACCAATTGGCGATGTTACCGAAGTATGGAAATTTGTGTGCTATCTGAACACCAGCATCCCCGAACCCGAGTCGGACATTAGTGTGCTGATGAAACAAATGGACAACATGCAACAAGCCATCAAAAAGCTCGGATCAAAAATTGGATAAGACTAAAGAAACTACTCTCGTTTTCCTTTCGTAACTTTAAAAAGTTATACAACAGGAAATGCAGGAAGCTTTATTCTATAGCAAAAATACAAACGGACAAGTTCAGTGTGAACTCTGCCCGTGGAACTGTATCTTATCCGACGGGCAAACCGGAATTTGTAAAGTACGCACGAACCACAGCGGTATTTTAGTTACCGATGTGTATAATAAAGTTGCAGCGATCGGCTCAGATCCCATTGAGAAAAAACCGCTTTACCATTTCCACCCCGGGAAAAACATTTTATCGGTTGGAGAAGTGGGTTGCAACTTGCATTGCAGCTTCTGCCAAAACCACCGCATTTCGCAATGCAAATCTTCTGAGTTCTCCGGCTTTCATAACATCAGTGCCAAAAAGATTGTAAAAGAAGCGCTGAAAACCTGGAATAACATCGGTATTGCCTACACCTACAACGAACCTATTACTTTTTATGAGTTTTTATTGGAGACGGCACAACTGGCTCATTCAGAAAAATTAAAAAATGTGGTAGTTTCCAACGGTTACATCAATAAGGAACCGTTACAACAACTGCTGCCTTTTATCGACGCCTTTAATATCGATCTGAAAGCTTTCTCGAACGACTTCTATAAAAAATACACCAAAGGGAAATTGCAACCTGTACTAAATACACTTAAACAAATTGCTGCAAGCCCTGCTCATCTTGAGGTTACCACGCTGGTTATTCCCGGGTTGAACGATGATCCCACTGAATTTAAAAATATGATAAGCTGGATCGCCACAGAGTTAGGGAATGATGTTCCGCTGCACCTTTCGCGCTACTATCCACAATACAAGTTAAATGCGCCGGCCACGCCAATAGAAACATTAATTGAGTTGTACGATTTGGCCAAAACACAACTTCAACATGTTTACCTGGGAAATGTTAGCGACCAGAAACGATCAACTACGTATTGTATGAAATGTAGTGCAACGCTAATATCCAGAAACCACTACAATACTGAGATTACAACTCTTGATGCGGACGGAAAATGTAAAAAATGCGGGACTTTCGCTTCTGTAATTATTTAGCAAGCATTTCATAAAGCTCACCTTCGCGCAAGGCAAAATCAGTTTGTATGATCTCTTCAATTCCAATAGAAGAAATCAGTGTTTCAATCAGGATGACAGCCGGCACAATCAAATCTACACGCACATAATCCATTCCTTTCATTTGCAAACGTTCGTCGCGGGTTGATTGCAGCAATTTTTTATAAACGGCATAGAATTCCTCCAGCGTAACGACCTGTGTTACCCGTTGTTTCTCGCCCGGATTTACCTCATCGATCATATCAGCAATCGTATCAAAAGCACCGGAGCAACCAATTAAAGTAGCAACCTTCTTTTCTCTACAATTCTGAATTGCCGATTGATGTTCTTCAGCAAAAAACGTTTGAAGTTCTTTGATTTGTTCATCACTTACCGGATCAGAAAGATCAAACGAATTAATGATTCGCGACATGCCGGTTGGCCGACTTTCTTTCCAAAGGATTGTATCTTCATGTGTTAATATCAGTTCGTTACTACCACCTCCAATGTCAAGAATTACAGAAGGAAATTCAATTTCCCCGAAAGCCAGCAAAACACCCTTAAAAATAAGCTCTGCTTCGCGCTCTCCGGAAATAACTTCAACAGAACAAGCACAAATCTTTTCAATTTCGGCTACAAATTCCGCCTTATTATCGGCTGTGCGCACCGCCGATGTCGCAAAAACTTTTATTTCATCAACACCAAAAGTGTCCATCACCTTTTTGTGCGAAATAAACGCTGCCTTCGTCCGCAAAGTAGCTTCATCACTAATTTGGTTATCCCTGATTTTTCCATCGCCCAGTTTCACCATTTCCTTGCTTTGGTGCAAAAGCTTGTAATCTGCACCATTCATTTCGGCAATAAGCAGGTTGCAGGTGTTGGTTCCTAAATCGATAACAGCAATGCGCATAAAATAATTTTGAGATGTTGAATGGCGACAAATTAAGACACCTTTGTTATAATATCCAAAGCTTTCTTCGTATTTCATGCGGGCTCCCCCAACAATGATCTGCTTCAGCTATTTTTTAGTTCTGGCCGATTGTTTTAATTTGCACTAACAATTAAAGTATGCTACAGCAACTTAAACAAAAAATACAATCGCTCGGATTTCTCGATCATGCCATTCTTCCGGTTTCGTTTTTGGAGGAAGAAGAGCCTCGTCTAAAAACGTGGCTGGCCAACGATATGTTTGGCGAAATGGGCTATATGAACCGTAATATTGATAAGCGTTTAGATCCTTCGTTGCTGGTTGAGAATGCAAAGACCATTATTGTTGTGCTGCTGAACTATTACCCGGAATCAATGCAGGAAGACCAAACGGCGCCGGTACTTTCGAAGTACGCTTACGGCACCGACTATCATTTTGTGATGAAGGACAAATTGAAGGAACTGCTTCAATTTATCCAGAAAGAAATCGCACCCTGCTCAGGTAGGCCTTTTGTTGATTCGGCACCGGTTTTAGAGCGTGCCTGGGCACGAAAAGCAGGCCTGGGGTGGGTAGGAAAAAACAGCAACCTTATTTCGCCGGAACATGGCAGTTTCTTTTTTATTGGCGAACTGATCATCGATATTGAACTGCCTTACGACGACCCGAAACCGGTGCGCGACCACTGCGGGCGATGCACAAAATGTATTGATGCCTGCCCCACAAAAGCCATTGTTGCCGATCGTGTGGTTGATGCACGGAAATGTATTTCGTACCAAACCATTGAAGTGCGTGGAGAAATGGACTCCAATTTAAAAGGACAGTTTGAAAACCGGGTATTTGGCTGTGATATTTGCCAGGATGTGTGTCCGTGGAATTTAAAATCGGAACCACACAGCGAAGCAGGCTTAAAACCTCACCCCAAACTTTTAACACTTCAGAAACAGGATTGGGAAAATATGGAACGCCCGCTGTTTAACGAGCTTTTTAAAAACTCGGCGGTAAAACGAACCGGTTATAATGGCTTACAACGAAACCTAAGATTCCTGAGAGATGGGGAAGAAATTTAAATTTGAAACCATTCTGATTAACGGACCTTTTAAAGGGATTTATGCTGAATTTCCTTTTGACAGTCGGAAAGAATTTGGAACGAATCGACATGTGTGGTGCCAGGTTTCGATTGATGATCATGTTGTTTCGATGAATTTATTGCCGAACGGAAAAGGTGGACACTGGCTTCATCTGAAAAAAGAAATCAGAGATAAAATTGGTAAACGTGAGGGAGATAATGTAACTATTGAATTGCAACGAGCACTTAAGCCTCGTACAGTTGAAATTCCGGACTACCTGCAGTGGTTGCTTGATAACGATGGCGACATGCAGAAATATTTTAACAGGCTCCCCATTTCCGGCAAGAAATTCTGGATCCAGCATATTGAAGAATCAAAAAATGACGATACGAAAGTGGAACGGGTTAACCGCTTTTTTGAATTCCTTCACAAACATTATGCACATAAAAGCTGAGCCGGTCTCGCACAAAATCCTATTTTTGTTATCCAGAAATAACCTAATCCTTTAGAAATGAAAAAGCTAACTTATCTCATTTTTGCAGCAGTAGTTTTATTTACTGCTTCGTGTACACCAAAAAACCAACAAACAACAGCAACGCAGCAATCGCCAAATTTTGTGGTTATTTTTATCGATGATATGGGTTATGGCGATCCGTGTTGTTATGGAGGAACGGGATACAGCACTCCAAATATCGACAAACTTGCTGCAGAGGGCATGCGTTTTACCAACTTTTACGCCGCGCAACCTGTTTGTAGCGCCTCGCGGGCAGGCTTACTAACAGGGTGTTACCCCAACCGTATTGGAATTTCAGGCGCACTGTTCCCTTATCACGAGGTGGGTATAAATCCGAATGAAACAACTATTGCCGAGATGCTGAAAGAAAAAGGTTACGCAACCGGCATTTACGGGAAATGGCACCTGGGGCATCGTAAATCGTTTTTACCACTTCAAAATGGATTTGACGAATATGTTGGGGTACCTTACTCCAACGACATGTGGCCACTATCCAATACAGGGCAGAAACTTCCTGAAGGAAATGACCGATTAAAATACCCGGCACTTCCGGTGATGCATAACAATGATGTGCTTTTTACCATTAACAGTTGGAAAGAACAAGACACTCTTACCACGCTATATACCGAAAAAGCTGTTGACTTTATTAACAGAAATGCTAACCAACCGTTTTTCTTATACCTGCCACATTCCATGGCACATATCCCTTTGGGAGTATCCGATAAATTTCGCGGAAAAAGCGAACAGGGTTTATACGGCGATGTAATGATGGAAATTGACTGGAGTGTTGGTCAGATTGAAAAGGCGCTTGCTGAGAATGGGCTTACCGAAAATACCGTTATTATTTTCACTACCGATAACGGTCCGTGGCTTAATTTTGGTAATCATGCCGGGTCATCCGGAGGATTGCGCGAAGGTAAAACCACCAGCTGGGAAGGCGGACAGCGTGTACCGTTTATTATAAAATGGCCCGGAAAAACTCCGGCAGGAACGATTTGTAATAAACTGGGCTGCGCCATTGACATACTGCCCAGTTTTGCAGAGATCGCCGGGACATCACTTCCCGATTTAAAAATAGACGGCACCAGTATTGTTGAACTTTGGAAAGGAGATAACAACGCTAATCCACGCGAAACCATTTTGTTTTATTATGGCAAAAACAACCTGAATGGCGTTCGCAAGGGAAACTGGAAACTGGTACTCCCCCACACATGGGCATCGTACAACACAGAACCGGGAAGAGACGGAAATGGCGGGAAACGTATTCAAATGACCGTTGAAATCCCCGAGCTTTATAACATGATGCGCGATCCGGGAGAACAGTACAATGTGATAGAATATTACCCCGGGAAAGCTGCCGAGTTGATGCAGGTAGTTGAAAAAGCACGTGCAGAACTGGGCGACTTAAATGTGGGTATAGAAAAAGGTTCAGGCAACAGGGATATCGGCAGGTTATAAGCTTTTTGCCTGCAACCCGGGGATTTTTTCTTTTTTAGTGATACCTCATTTCAAATGAGGCTAACACTCGGTCAGGCATTAAAACGGCTTAATCGTTAACGAATACTTTTTCAAATCGGGCCGCACCCGGTATTTTTGCAATTGGCGGATGGCCGTACCACCAACTCCCGATACTTCGTAGTCCACGTTCAGAATCGTATTCGGAGCCTCCTCCAGCTGATACGTATACATGGCGCGCGACAAGTTATCAGTGGTGTATTTATGCAGGCTAAAATTCAGCAGTTCATTTCCTTGTATCAATAATCCATGATCATCATCGTTATGCACTTTTAGCCAGCGCACATCGCTGCGGTTACCGTATTCCTGCGGAATAATGTAAGGTACGTACATGGAGTCGGCTGTTGAATGATACAGCCCTACTTTTGCCCCTGTTTTGCGATCGGGGTAGTTCTCAAACGGCCCTCGCCCGTAATATTGAACCTGATTAAAACTTTTTGGTAACTGAAATTGCAGTCCAACCTTCTGCAACATTTCAGGCATTGGTCCGTGCGGAATTACTTCCTGATCCAACTGAATACTTCCGTCAGCAGAAAATGTCCAGGTTTGTTTTTGCTCGAATGCCGAATAAAAAAACCACTGATCTTTTCGTCTGGCCGGATCAAGGCTTGAATTGGCAAATACATCCATTTTCAGCGTCACCTTATCGTCGCTCACCTGCAGCAACTCATAGTCGTCTACTTCTGAAACCAGATCACGCATTCCCAGGGTACGCAACTGGTTGTCAATACTTCGTCCCATTCCCGGCGTAACATTGCTATCGCCAAACATGTAACTTCCCCACGGGTCGATATCGTTGGCAATTGGAGCGCGCCAAACCATAAATTCAGGACCGTCCTCGAGATACTCAGTGCCCTTATATTTTAACGATTCAAAACTTCCTGTTTTTTTATTAATGGAATAGCTAAAATTGTTGCCACTTATCCGTATATAATTTTCATCGTCTGTAGCAGTAACTTTTTCGTTGTTTTCTTCCTCATCAACAAAATAAAAATCGCTTGGTACGGGAAACTGTTCCCAGGCAATTTCGTGACCTTTTGGAGCCCATTTCAAATCTTCTTTTAGCATAAAAGAAACTTCCAGCAGACACTCCGTTGTCGATTCAATGCGCGGCCTGCGGTAATCAATAGTTACTTCGCCTGTTTCGCCTGCCGGAATATCGCAATCAAAAAATCCGCGCTGACTGGCTTCACCATCTACCGTAATCTGCCAGAATCCTTCCATCTCATTTAAATTTTTGAAATGATGACGGTTGGTCACTTTCAGCACACCGTTTTCAATGTCAACAGCTTCAATTTTTATCGGTTGCCCCGATCGTTTTATTTGATTGATTTCCGGCTGAACAGTTCTGTCGGGCCATACAATTCCATACGTTCTTCCGCCCAAACCAACCGCATAAAAATCACCGTCTTTTTTATCTTCCTCAAAATTCAGATGCAGCACCAGCCCTGCTTTTTCTTTCTCAATATTATTGATATTTACTGCACGATTAAACACCCGCACATCATCAATTACCATTTTTGACATACGCCCCGAGTGTTCGCCCTGATCCTGTGTTTCGGGCTCGCGACCAATACAAAGCGGGAAAGGTGTTGAGCTAATATCTCCAGAAAACGAAGTAGTGCCTGCCCGTTTATTATCGATGTATAGCTGTAGCTGATTTCCGTTGTAAATACCCGAGATGTGATGCCAGTTTTCATAAAAATCCTCACCCACTTTTGCTTTGGAAGAAATACGTTCGTTTCCAAACACATAAAATTCCAGCGTTTTTGCATCGGCCATTTGAATGCCGTAACCGTGTGCTCCTTTGGCGACAAAAACATTAGGCTGCGGAATTTCGGATGGCTTCACCCAAAAATCAATCGTCAGCTGATTTCCGGTAATATCCAGACTTGGATCGCGGTAAAACACCACCCAGTCATCGTGACCGGAGAACTCCAGGCCCCAACCATAAACGCCCTGCTGAAACATAGGGCGTCCCATTATCTGTCCATCGTTTTTTTGTGGTGAGAGATCCGGCAAAATCCAGCGCGTTGTTTTAATCCCGGGGCTAATCCAGTCCCAAATGGCACCACCTGTTAAACGCGGGTATTTCCAGATATATTCCCAATATTCGTCCATGCCGCCAAGACCATTCCCGGTTGCAGCCAGGTACTCGTCCATAAACGACGCGCGAATATCGTTGGCAGGTAACACTTTACCCTGCGCCAGATTTTTATAATCAACCGGCACCCAGTACCGTGGCCCCACTATATCCTCGAAAGGAATGTAAAAGGCGTTTCCGCCATACATCCAGGCGGGGCGGCTGGGATCGATTGCCTTTCCGGTTTTAATTACTTCGTTGATATTTTGTCCGCTGCCCGATTCGTTTCCGGCGCTCCAAACAATTACTGCAGGATGATTGCGGTCGCGGTACACCAGTTTGCGCGAACGGTCGCGGTACATCTCGGTCCACTCCGGCTTTTCCGATAGATTAATATTGTTATGCGCCTCATCGCCCACTTCATCAAAAATGTAGATACCAAGCTCATCAGCCAAAGCAATATATTCAGGTGTTGGTGGATAATGACAGGTTCGCACACAGTTAATATTGTGCTGTTTCATCAGCAGCAAATCCTGCTTTAAAGTTTCCAGCGGCACCGCCTGCCCGTGTTCCGGATGATGCATGTGGCTGTTTACACCATTCAGTTTAACAGGAACACCGTTTACGGTTAAAATCTTATCCTTGTATTCCACCTCGCGGAAACCGATTTTTTGGGTGAATGCTTCAGTTACATTTCCACCCGCATTTTTTAGCTGCACCAGCAGGATAAAAAGGTTCGGAAACTCGGCCGACCACTGTGGCGGTTCAACAACCAAAGTAGACAATTGCACCTTAACATTTCCCATTGAATCCACTTCAAAATCTTCGCGAAGCGCCCCCTCTTTTAAAATTGTACGGCCTGCAAGATCATAAACATCAACAGTTATTTCTCCCGATTCTGCTTCAGGCAAGTGATTCTGTATCTGGGTTTCCACCGTCAATGTTACATCTTCATAATTTTCATCAAAATCGGTTACCACATAATAATCGTGAATAAACGTTTTGGGTTGAGTGTATAATTTTACATCGCGAAAGATGCCCGACAGTCGCCACATGTCCTGATTCTCGAGATACGAACCATCAGAAAAACGAATCACCTGAACGGCCAGATCGTTTTCACCCTTTTGAATAAATGGTGTGATATTAAACTCTGCCGGTTCAAAACCGCCCTGGTTATAACCAACCCGCTGTCCGTTCACCCAAACATACGATGCCGATTTTATGCCTTCAAAACGGAGCATTACCTCTTTATCTTCCCAGTTTTCTGGAACAGTAAATTTCTTTTTGTAGCATCCGGTCGGATTATAATAATCGGGAATATTGGGCGGATCGTTCTCAAACGAAATGGCAATGTTTCGGAACTTCGGATGCCCATAACCTTCCATTTGCCAGTTTGAAGGAACCTTGATTTCATTCCATCCTGTTGTTTCAAAATCGGGCTGCCAAAAATCTACAGGCACCTGTTTTGGCGTTCCTACCAATTTAAACTTCCATTGGCCATTAAGCAATTTGTAATTCCTGCATTTCCGTGGCATGTTCTGAATAGCATCATTAGCCGATGCATAGGGAATATGAAATGCATGAGGTGTATTTTGTCCTTTCTCAAACACGGCTGGATTTTGCCAGTCGTTTGGAAGAAAATCAACTTGCTGCGAAAAAGTACTGAGATAAATTGTGAGAATAAAAAACAAGGTGGTCGCTCGTTTCATCATGGTTGTTGTTTGTCCGATTATTACCCTTAAAAATACTTTTACTTCTCAAATAATACCAGAAACATCAAATCTTTAACAGAAAAAATGGAAAATTTGATAATCCTGAATCAAAGTAGAAAAGTACGATTTAATAACTTTGTCTCCCAAAATATTTATCATGAAACCTATTCTTCTGTTACCAGTTCTTTCGCTTGTATTTCTGTTTGCGTGCAGCTCTTCTACGAAAAAAAGCACTGAAACAACACAACAAACTCCAACAATTCATACACTTTGTGATGATGGCGCCTGGTGCTGGTTCTCAGATCCGCGGGCGATTTACACCGATGCCGATAAAATTATCACCGGTTGGGTAAAAAAAGACGGATCGATAGAAGTGGCTTCCTTAAACCCGGAAACCAAAGAAGCAAAATTCAACAACATCTATCCGCAGTTTGAAGTTGATGATCATGATAATCCGGCTTTTACGATACTTCCTGATGGCAACATTCTCACTATGTTCTCCTGGCACTCAACGGGTAAAGGCATTTTGAGCGATACAACTACAAACGGCACTGATATTGAAAGTTTTGGTAAGAATGTGGCTTTTAAACCTACAAACGAAGAGCTGCTCAAAAAATTTCCGAGAGAAACTTTTACTTATGCCAATCCATTTGTTTTAAGCGAAGAGGATAATAAACTGTTTGCTTTTGGACGCTGGATCGGGTTTAAACCCAACCTGATTATTTCGGATGACAATGGCAATACATGGAGCGAACAATATGTGGTAATGAGTGACGTTCCGTATACTTCCGGCAACCGGCCTTACGTAAAATATTATTCTGATGGAAAATCAAAAATTCATATGATATTTACCAACGGGCATCCGCGCGTTGAACCAACCAACTCGGTTTATTATTGCTATTACGAGAAAGGTGCATTCTGGAAAGCTGACGGCACAAAAATTTGCGACCTTGGAGGCCTGCCGTTTCAGGTATGCGATGCAACGGAGGTGTACAAAGCTGATGAAGAACGCGGGCGTGCCTGGATTTGCGATATTGTAGAAAAAGATGGAACTCCCTACATTTTGTACACCCGTCACCCGCAGGAAACCGACCACCGCTACTATTACGCCTGGTACAATGCCGAAACACAAAACTGGGAAGACCATGAAATTTGCATAGCCGGCAAATGGTTTCCACAAACACCCAATGGTGAAATAGAGCGTGAACCGCATTACATGGGCAATATGACTTTTAATCCGAATAAACCCAATGAGATTTATCTGTCGCGCGAGATAAACGGTGTTTTTGAAATTGAAAAACGTACTACGAGCGATGGTGGAAATTCCTGGGACATTGAGCCAATTACCCAAAACTCACCCCTCGACAATGTGCGACCATATATTCCGCGCTACCAACCCCAAAATGCTAAAACCGTTGTGCTGTGGATGGAAAACAATAAATACATACATTACACCGATTACGATTGCAGCATTAAATACTACGTTGAGCCTTAAAGAAAATTGATGGAGATTGATATTGGGCGTGGATGATGTGAATGCTTTTTCTTTTGCGACTTCTTTTTGCCCATTCGCTTTCGAAACAGAATTAAAAGTATAATTTTGCGTGTACGCCAACGGAAATCTAATAACTAATAAAAATATTTCATGAAACATCTATCAACTTTGGCCGCAGCACTGGCAATTCTGTTTTCAGCATGCACGGGTGGCAGCCAAAAATCAACGAACTCTGAAAAGGAGAAAAACATGTTTACAGGAGCAAAAGGAGAAGTAAAAATTATGACCCTCGACCCGGGACATTTTCATGCTGCATTGGTACAAAAATCGATGTACGACCAGGTTGATCCTGTTGTAAACGTTTATGCACCTGATGGACTAGATGTAGTGGATCATCTGAAACGAATTGAAGGCTACAATACTCGTGAAGAAAACCCAACATTGTGGGTAGAGAAGGTTTATAAAGGTGAGGATTACCTTGAAAAAATGTTGGCAGAAAAACCCGGTAACGTAATGGTTACCGCTGGAAATAACGGAAAAAAAACTGACTACATTTTAAAAACCGTTGAAGCCGGAATTAACGTACTGGCCGACAAACCAATGGTAATTTCGCCCGAGAATTTTCCGAAGCTGGAAAAAGCGTTCGAGGTAGCTAATGAAAATGGAGTTTTGCTGTATGATATCATGACCGAACGTCATGAGATTACCACCATGTTGCAACGCGAATTATCGCAATTACCTGAGGTTTTTGGAACTCTTCAGAAAGGAACTACCGAAAATCCGGCAATTACCAAGGAAAGTGTACACCACTTTTTCAAATACGTTTCAGGGAATCCGTTAAAGCGTCCGGCATGGTATTTCGACACCCAACAACAGGGCGAAGGAATTGTGGATGTAAACACGCACCTTGTTGATTTGATTCAATGGGAAGCTTTCCCCGAAGTAGTTCTTTCGAAAGAAGATGTGGAAATCGTTTCGGCCAAACACTGGACCACTAGCCTTACACCGGAGATGTTTAAAAAATCGACTTCGCTCGATGAATATCCGGAGTTTCTGAAAAAAGATGTTGAAGGAGATATTTTAAAAGTTTATTGCAACGGCGAGATCAATTACACGCTAAAAGGCGTTCATGCCAAAGCATCGGTTATCTGGAACTTCCAGGCGCCGGAAGGTGCCGGCGATACCCACTACTCCATTATGCGTGGAACAAAATGTAATCTCGAAATTATTCAGGGTGAAGAGGAAGGTTATAAACCACAATTGTATATTGAAGCAACAGAGGTTGATCCAATGGAATTTGCCGGAAGTCTGAATAATGCAGTTACAGGTTTGGCAGAGACGTACCCGGGAATTTCGGTGGAAAAAACTGGTGATAAAAAGTGGAAATTAAATATCCCGGTAAAATACAAAGTCGGTCATGAGGCACACTTCGGACAGGTAACCGAAAAATACCTGCAATATTTAATCGATGGGAAATTGCCGGAATGGGAAGTTCCGAATATGATTGTAAAATATTACACGACTACTGAAGGTTTGAAGGCAGCGTTGAATAATGAATGATGATTAACGAATAACGATTGCAGAAGTACAAAGTATCTTCCATAATAAAATCTGCAATCAAAAATCGTTAATCGATATTCTCAAATCTGACAACATGTAGTTGTATTATCTTGTACAAAATATTGAGGGTTTCACTATTCGTGAAACCCTCAATAAGTATCAGGCAAATCTGTTAAACCTGCGTTCTCAGTGTTCTAATCTTTTAAATAAACAAATTCAGATTCGACTGGTCAGCTTCTTCCAAATAAGTAGCCACACCACCAATTTCAACGCCTTCTATCAACTCCTCTTTGTCAACGCCCATTACATCCATCGACATTTGGCAGGCAATCATTTGCACACCATTTTCCATGGCCGTCTGAAGCATATCTTCCAGCGAATCTACTTTTTTAGCCAGCATGCGCTTTTTCATCATTTTGGCACCCATTCCCATCATGTTCATTTTCGAGAGTTTCAGATCGCCTGCATCTTTCGCCATCATCGAACCAAACATCTTGCCCATCAAGTCCTTATCTACATTTGGTTTGTCTGATTTTTTAATCACATTCAATCCCCAGAAAGTGAAAAACAACGTTACTTTACTTCCCATCGCCGCGGCACCATTGGCAATTACCAGCGATGCCAGCGCGCGGTCCATTTCGTCGCTAAAAACTACCATGGTTTTATTTTTGGCTGATGCCGCACTCGTTTTTGTGCTGCTTCCCTCTTGCTTGTTACCTTTTTCAATCAGGGCTTTTACTTTACCCTTTTCTGCAGAAACGGAAACCAGCTTGTTACCGGTCATGTTACACCACGACTTCACATCTTTCATAAAACCCATGTCGGTGGCAATTTGCTCCAATCGCTCGCCGGGTTTAATGTTTTCAATTTCCTGTTTTAACTTCAGAATCGGTCCGGGGCACTGCAAACCACAAGCATCAACCTGAATGGTTTTTACCGGCGCTCCTTCAATTACGGCCTCTCCATTAGTCGCTTTTCCGCGATAAATATGGTCGTTTTTGGTTATGTAATTGGCTTCAAAAATATCTTCGTTACTTTGTTTGCAGATGGAATGTTCGTACGTTTTGTATCCTCCGCTGAGGTTGTAAACTTCGTTAAATCCCGATTGAGTAAGAATCCGGCAGGCAATGTAGCCGCGCAAACCAACACCACAATAAACAATTATCTTTTTGTCCTTTGGCAGTTCATTCAATCGTTCGCGCAAATCATCAACCGGAATATTTACCGAACCTTCAATATGCCCCAATTCATTTTCTGCAGCCGTACGAACATCGAGCAATACAATATTCTCCGAATGAAAGTTATGAATCTCGTCCCAGCTTACGATTTTAAGTTTGCCGCTCACGATATTTTCTGCTGCAAAACCCGCCTGATTCACCGGATCTTTTGCCGATGAAAACGGAGGAGCATAAGCATGCTCAATATCCTGCAGATCGTAAATGCTGCCACCTTGTTTCAGTACAGTTGCAATCAGATCGATTCGTTTGTCCACTCCTTCGTAACCGATCATTTGCGCGCCATACAATTTCCCGGTTTCAGGGTGGAAAAGGATTTTTAAAGTGTAGGGCAAAGCATCGGGATAATAACCTGCATGCGATGCACCGTGAATGATGTTTGCCGTGTAAGGCATCATTTCATTCTTCAAAGTCTTTTCCGGAATTCCGGTTGAGGCCACCGTAATATCAAACACTTTGGCGATGGCTGTTGCAATAGCACCTTTGTACTTGCGAGTATTTCCGCTCACAATATTATCTGCCACAATCCGGCCCTGCTTGTTAGCCGGACCCGCCAGATAAATATTACTCAGCTTTCCGGTTATCGGGTGCGGAAAAGCCATAGCATCACCCAATACATAAATATTTTCGTCGTTACTCAACAAAAATTCGTTGGCGATTATTCCGCCATTGGGGGCCAAATCCAGGCCGGCTTCGCGCGCCAGTTTGTTTTCCGGTTTTACACCAATAGACAGAATTACCAGATCAGTTTCAATTTGACGCCCTGATTGCAAAGTCACATTCAACACGCCATCTTCACGTTTAAACGAAGTAACACCGTCTTTCAAAAAGAACTCTACCTGTTTCGTTTTCAGGTGCTGGTGAACTACTGCCGCCATTTCGTAATCAAGCGGCGCCATTACCTGCTTCGCCATTTCCACAATCGACACTTTCATACCTAAATGGTGCAGGTTTTCTGCCATTTCAAGACCGATAAAACCGGCACCAACCACCACTGCTCTTTTGGGTTGGTTGTCGTTGCAGTACGCTTTTACCTTATCGGTATCAGCCACATTACGCAATGTAAAAATCGATGGATCTTTAATTCCTGAAATCGGAGGTTTGATGGGCTCAGCTCCAGGAGACAATACCAATTTGTCGTAGGCTTCGGTATACTCCTCGCCGGTTTTCACATTGCGAACAACCACCGCCTGCTTTTCGCGGTCAATCTTCACAACTTCGTTAAAAACCCGCACTTCAACATTTAAACGGGCTTTAAAACTTTCGGGCGTTTGCAAAAGCAATTTCTCCCGCTCTTTAATAACATCTCCGATATAATAGGGCAATCCGCAGTTTGCATATGAAATATGTGCTCCACGTTCAAAAATTATGATCTCTGCCTGTTCGTCTAAACGACGCAACCTGGCCGCCACTGTTGCACCTCCGGCAACTCCTCCAATGATTAAATATTTTGACATTTCGTATTGTTATATATAAATATCTATATTATTAGAGCACAAAAATATATATTTAACTTTTGCTCAATATGAACTTTGTAGGGAGTTGGAAATAATTAACACAAACTTATCAGTCAAGAATCATAATTAAAGGTGCGTCGAAGAAGTTATAAAACTAAAACTGCTCTTTCATTAATTGTTGAAAGAGCAGTTTTCTATTCTGGAAAGCAAATACTATTCGTATTTAGTTCACCGGTTTATCCACCACCAAACGGTCCTTTTGGTTGGCCAATTTATAAGCCACTGAAAACGCATACTGCGCAACCCGCTTCATTTTGGTGTAATCAATTTTATCTAATTCATCTGTAATTTTGTGGTAATCGTCGTGCAGGCCGGTGGACAAACCAAGAATCGGCACCCCGTTTTTATAAAAGTGGTAATAATCGCTTCGTGTTAAGAAAGCTTTTGTCAGTTCATCGCTTGGAACAAGTCCCAGATCTTCACAAACCTCATCGCTGATATTCATTAGCTCGGAACTTTGACGGCCGGAAATAATGTACATTCCGTTAGGGCCGGCCAAACTTTTGGAGTTTACAGCCACTGAATCCAATTCTTTTTCTGCAGACCGCCCGATCATATCAAGGTTAATATCTACCAGTGTATTTTCCATCGGCATAACCGGGTGCTGCGAATAATAATCAGAACCCAACAGCCCTTTTTCTTCGCCGGTTACCCAGGCAAAAACAATACTACGTTTAGGTTTCTTTTTCATGCTTTGAAATGCCTCGGCAATTTCCAGCAAGGCAACCGTACCTGTACCGTTATCATCGGCACCGTTGTAAATGCCCCCCTCTCCGTCGGTTCCCAAATGATCGTAATGCGCAGAAAACACAATGCACTCTTTCTTCAATTCCGGATCGCTGCCTTCAACAACTGCAATTACATTTTTTCCTACAATTGTTTCATTTGATTTAACCAGATTAACTTCAGTTGTCAGGTTGTTAATTGCAAATGATTTTGGGCTTTTACTTTCGTTGATCTCCTTTTGCGTGCCTGCCAAAGTTTTCCCTGACCCTTCCAGCATCTTATTACCAAGTTCTTCTGGTCCAAAAATCAACTTTATCGGAAGAATAAGCGAGCCTTTTGCTCCTTTTAATGACAGACTTCCGCCGGTTGCATATTTTCGTATACTTTCAATGTATCCGGGATTTGGGTTCATTGGATCGCTAACCAGAATTATGGCTTTGGCACCTGACATCATGGCCCTCGACATTTTTTTCATTTCGGTATCCATATCGGGCGCTGTACCTTCTTTTGCCTGCTCGAGTGTGCGGGTCATCACCAACACAATTTTGCCCTTTAAATCCAAGTCTTTGGTGTCGTTGTATTTTGTTTCCTCGTTGTACCAGCCATAACCGGCAAACACTACTTCGCCCGAAACGGTATCGCTTTTTGGAGGCCCTCCCAGCGAAAAAATATCTTTTGTCTGGTAGCTTATATTTCCGTTGGCGTCCTTTAATTTTAAAACAGTCTGGTCCTGATCCGGCGTTACTGCTTCCATTTCAATATTCTGAAAATAACCTTCAACTCCGGGAGTCAGTCTCATTTTTACACATTGAGATTTGAGGTAATCGGCGGCAAGTTCAAGGCCCGGCACTTCGGTAAAAAAATCGCGCCCCCGCATATTATCACTAGCTATAAATTGCAGATGCGCTTTCAGGTCATTCTCGGTAATGGTTTGTAATTCTTTTTTTTGAGCGACAGCCAAAAATGAAACTGCTACACAAAACAATGTAAAAAGAAGTTTGGTGTTCATGTTATTAGGTTTGATTTAATATGATTAAAACTCAACGTCTTCTTTGTTGGCCAAATCCAAACCTACTAAAAAGCAAAGATCGGCAACACGCTTAATTTTTTTAAAGTTTATTCTTTCAACCTCATCGCCAACTTTGTGGTAATCGGCATGATAACCGGTGGCATAATTCAAAATAGGCACCCCATTTTTGTGAAAATGATAATGATCGCTGGCACGCAAAAAACGTTCTTTTGGCAAACTGGTGTCGGGAACTAATCCCAATTCGGCGCAGTGTGCTGCATTTATTTCGGCCAATTCTGGCCACACATCGTTCGATAGCGTGTACAAACCATCAAAGTCTTTTACTTTTTTAGGCGAGTCTTTCCATACATCATCGCGTGAACCATCGTAAACACGCCCCACCATATCAAGATTAATGGAAGCAACAGTTTTATCCAGCGGAAATACCGGATGATCGCAATAATAACTCGATCCGAAATGGCCTTTCTCCTCGCAGGTTACCCACAGAAAAACAATGCTTCGCTTTGGTTTTTCATTTAAGCTCGCAAAAGCTTCGGCTACTTCCATTATGGCCACAGTTCCCGAACCATTGTCGTCGGCACCGTTGTACACATCGCCATCTTTCCCAATTCCAAGATGATCGTAGTGCGCCATAAAAACAATGTATTCGTTTTTTAAAACCGGGTCCGATCCTTCAACGTAGGCAATAACATTCTTCCCTTCCAGCAATTCAGGTTCTTTTCCTGTTTTCAGGCTCAACGTTTCGGAAACTTCAGTACTTGCTTTCGATCCGGCAGCCACATCTTCCAAGTACTTTAGGTATTGTCCTTTTTTACCCAGCAAGGCATCGGCAACATTTGGCGTGGAAAGTAAAACAGCAGGTTGCTCAGTAACATCGTCGTCAGCTTTTACGCTGTACCCCTGGCGACTCATCCAGCCTTGGAATTGTTTAAAGGTTTTATTTTCCTTGTCTTTCGGATTGGTAATTATCAGCAAAGCTTTGGGTTCCTTTTCCATTATGGCATTTATTTTTGCGCGCTCTACACGGTTTTGCCATTCAAAAGCCTCTTCGCCTGAAAACGATTCGGCACTTCCCTGTGCTACAATTACAAGCTTGTCTTTTATACCAAGCGACTCAATATTTTCGCCAAAACCAATAAACGTAACGGGTTCCTCATCAAGCTTATAAACAACCGGTGTTTGATTAATTTTCACCAACTCCTTCGATTGGTAAACCGACTTCCCTTTTTTATTATTCACTTCAATAAAATCATCTGTACTTAATGTGGTGTGTAAAATTGGTACCGTTTGAAAATAGTTTTCCACAGCTGGTTTCAACCCATTTTCTTTTGCATAATCAGCCAGGTAGTTCGCCGTAATTTCAAGTCCGTCCACTTCGGTACCCAGTTCGCGTCCCTGCAATTCGTCTGAAGCAATAAATGTGAGGTATTCTTTTAAATCAGGAATATCGATTTTCGACAGTGCTTCATTCTGGGCATTGGCCGAAAACAGAAACACCAACAGGCTAAAATAAATAAGTACAGTTTTACGTATTAACATACGGGTGATTTTAAAAAATGAAGTAAATGTTATCTTTGTGTAAGAGCGAATTTAGCAATTAAGCCAATACAGGCAAGCCATAAATAACAATTTGATACGAATAAATGGAATTCTTAACCATACTTCAAAATTTCAGAAAAATGAGAACAATCAAGACACTTTTAGCTATTCTTTTAACCGTTTCGCTAGTAATTCTTATACCGTCGTGCGCTGTAAATCCCGTTACCGGGAAAAAACAGCTGATGTTTATGACGGAAGAACAGGAGATTGCCATGGGAGCACAATACGACCCGACGGTTATTTCAACATTTGGATTGTATGAAGATGAAGAACTGCTGAACTTTATTACGGAAAAAGGTACTGAAATAGGGAAAATCTCGCATCGCCCAAACTTACAATTTCATTTCAGAGTATTGGATTCGCCGGTAGTAAATGCCTTTGCGGTGCCGGGTGGATATGTTTATTTTACGCGAGGAATCCTGGCTCAATTTAATAACGAAGCAGAATTGCTGGGTGTATTGGGGCACGAAATAGGTCACGTAACAGCACGCCATTCGGTTCAGCAACAAACACGACAACAACTCAGTCAGTTTGCTCTGGCCGCCGGAATGATTGCGGTGCCTGAAGTGGCACAGTTTGCCGGCGAAGCTACCGCAGCCATGGAACTGTTGTTTTTAAGTTTTAGCCGAGCCAACGAACGCGAAGCCGACCAACTGGGTGTTGAATATTCATCGAAAGTTGGTTACGATGCCCATAAAATGGCTGATTTTTTTGAGGTACTGAACAGAATGCAAGGAGGAGAAGATGGTAGCAGTGCAGGCATTCCGATTTGGATGTCGACACACCCCGATCCGGGTGACCGGACTGTTGCTGTAAATCAAAAAACGGCTGAGTGGCAAGCTCAACTTCCACAACAAACATACGCTGTTAACTCCAACGATTATCTTAAAATGATCGACGGTATCGTGTATGGCGAAAATCCACGTCATGGTTTTGTGGAGGACAATATGTTCTACCACCCCGACCTGGCCTTTCAATTCCCGATACCTAAAAGCTGGACACTGATCAATTCACCGCTTCAGGTACAAATTGTTCCGGAGAGTAAGGATGCGGCTATGATCTTTGAACTTTCGCAGGAAAAAGATGCCGATGCGGTTGCACAGAAAACAATTTCAGATTTGCAACTTAAACTTATCGATAAAAGCAATGTAAACCTGAATGGACTAAATGCAGTGGTTACCCTTTCGGAGAGGGTTTCGCAAAACGATGCAGGGCAAGAGCAGGTGCTAAAAATCCTGTCGTATTTTATCAAAAAAGATGCGATGGTATATACATTTCACGGCCTTTGCTTAGATGAGAATTTTAGCCAGCATAAACCTGCATTTGAGTCGACAATGAAAAACTTTGCCCGACTTACCAATGCTTCAAAACTGAATATTCAACCCGCCCGGATAAAAGTAATTTCAATCAACAGTGCATCGGTTTCGTTAAAAGATGCCTTTGATTATTACAAAGTTCCGCAGGATAAATTTGAAGAAATGGCTTTGCTGAACAATAGAAAACTGACTGACGAGTTAAAAAGAGGAGACATGATTAAAATTTTAGATAAATAATTATAGCAACAGAAAACCTTAAAAACATGAAAAGGAGATTACAAAAAATTTTATTGACAGTGGTATTGGCTTTTGCCGGAATGTTTATTGGAAATGCCCAGGAATTAGGGGTTCGTTTTGGCGACGTTTCGGCCGGAAGCGTTGCCATAGATGGAATTTTCTCTACCGGAGAATTTAACCGCCTGCATGCCGACCTTTCGTTTGGCGATGGCGTAGCAGCCGACCTGCTTTGGGACTTCTTATACCGTCCGTTGGGCGACGAAGCATTTAACTGGTACATGGGAGTTGGTCCTTACCTGGCCATTCTAGACAGAGAATACGACAAGAATGGCAATAAAGTTGATGAAACTAACTTCAATCTAGGAGCGGCTTTTGAAATCGGACTTGAATACCGGTTTGTAGATATACCAGTGGTTCTGGGTCTCGACTACCGCCCTTCGCTGGAGGTTATAGATAACACCAGTTTCCATTGGGAAGGTTTCGGATTAAACATCCGCTACGTGTTTGAATAAATTTTTGGGAAATAATAACAAAAAAAAGCGTGCCAATGGCACGCTTTTTTTTTGTGTATAGTTTTAATCTTTTATACATCGAATACTAAATCTGTTATTTTTAAAATGTGTCCCCCATGATTCAGTATGTAAACGAATAGCTGCTCCACAGGCCGCCCTCTCAGCATACTCCAGATCAAGCCAAAAATAACCCGCTTCGCCCAATTCGGCATACTCCATCTGATGCTGGTATCTGTGATCCCTTCTCCCGCTAAGAATCCCTTGATAATTTTGCCCCTTGCTTTCCATACTCTGGTAATTCCATCCGCTTACACTCAATTCCTCACATCCAATTCCACCAAGAGTGTGGAGAAGTTCTCGCCATTCTTCCTCAGTGGGAACATGCCAGCCAATAGGACAAAGTTTCTGCGTTGCTACCGCGTACCAGTTATATAAAGCGCCATTATGCTCTGCATTTGAATTATCATTCTCATACCAGCAATACGCCCCCAAAGTATCAATCCTCCATAAACTGTCATTTGAGATTTCGTTGATTGGCACTCCATCGGTGTAAGTGGTGGTTTTTAGATTTTCTGCCATCCAGACCTGGTCTCCGATTTGAATTGTTTTGTAGATATTGCCTTCTACATCAGTTACGGTTCCGTATTCTAATTCTGGTTCCACTCGTTCTTCGGAGCAGCTGGTAACAAGAAGTACGAAAACACTAGCTGAAAAAAATATTGAACGGTTCTTTTTCAGGAAGTTAAATTTCATGATTTGAGTAATTATTGTTTATATGAGTTTTCTGATTAACAATAATTATGCCTCAATCTCCGATTATAACAATTCTACGGTTCCATTGCCATCGCACGAATATACCCCTCGTTAACCTCACATTTTGCCAATTTCAGGTTCGCAATATAGTCCATCATCACGTTTTTAACCAGCTCCTGATCGGGACGATTTTCACGAACAGCCTCAAAACTTTCACGTGGCCCCTCGGCAAACTCAACAATCACGTTCCAGTTTTCGGGTGTTGGGATAGTTACCATACAACGCGGGCTTCCCATTTTTTTGTAAGGCCAGTAATGGTAACCGATGTTGTTTCTGATCATCAGGCGGGTCCAGGCTGCAATCCACTCATCGGTATTCTCACCGGTTTCTCCCATGTAAATCGGCAGGTTCACTGAGTCGCGAAAATCTACAAAATCCTGGATATTGGCCTGCAAGGTATCGCACCAGTAGCGGTGACAGGTGTATATGATATTGTCGTCGAATTTTGAGTCGGTAAATACCTTGAAATTGCCGTTCCACTGAGCACCACCCAGCAAAACAATGTGCTTATTATCTACTTCGCGAATGGCTTTTACCGCTTTCATATATAACGGTTCAAGCTGTTTATTCAACATCGCCTCATCTTCCGGGAAATAGGTGGCAATGGGTTCGTTCAGCAGATCGTAGCCTAAAATCATCGGCTCGTTTTTATAATGATCAGCTATTTTTTGCCAGATTTCCACAAACAACTCCTGGCTTTCTTCACTCACCATCAACCACGGGTAACCGTAACTATCGTCGATATTAGCACCGGTTTGTCCACCGGGCGCATCGTGCATATCCAGAATAATGTACAGCTCCGATTCACGGCACCACTCCACCAAACTATCGACGCGTGCAAAACCATCCTGGTTGGAATAAAGCCCCATGTAGTCCTCATCGGTAAACAATTTATAATGAAAAGGCAGGCGAATAGAATTCACGCCTGTGCTTTTTATGTATCGGATATCCTCGCGGGTGATGTAATTATCCTTGAATTGTTTCCAGAATTGGTTGGTAAAATCAGGCCCAACCGCTTCACGAAACATCTCGTCGATAAGACGTGCCGAACTTGTTTTTTGAAACTTGAACATGTATCCTTCCGGATTTAGCCAGTTGCCAAGGTTAATACCCTGTATAAAGAATTTCTCTCCGTTGGGTGCGATCAGATCCGGCCCGTTGATGGTAATGAATTGTGTCGCGTCAGCCTGAGCTTCTTCTTTTGGCTGCGCCGGTTGACATGAAAATAAAACGACACTTAAAAACAGTACCCAAATTGATAGATGAATTTGTTTTTGCATGATTTAGTTTAATTGGTTTGTGGTGAAAATAGTAATAATGTTGGGAAAGTAAAAGACCTTGTAAATTGAGAAAGTGAAATCCAGTGAAGTTAATATTGAAGGACTAAAGTCCGGATTGTATATGAGTTGACTAACCCCGGCATTAATGCCGGGGTTAAGCATAAGTCTGCTAATAGGGCTTTAGCCCTTATACAGCACATTAACTGTTAAAACCGACCGATCAATCAGGCATGGAGCAAAACTTAAAACCACCGGCCCCTTTGGCAGGGATTGCAGCGACCCCCTGTTGCAGACAAGCGACTAGTTTTTGTTATTGGACGAAGGCGACAATGGAGCCCACGTACCAATTACAAAAAACAAGCTTGGCAAAACCGGTAAAGCGAAAAGCCCGGCAGCCAACCAAATGCAAAATATTAGGCATAAAAAAAGGCTTCACAAAAAATTGTGAAGCCTTTTAAGAGCGAGAAATCCTGACGATCTTGTCAGGACAGGCGGGACTCGAATGCTGACGCTTTTGGTCAGCATCCTGACATTCCTCGGGAATCGTCAGGGCCCGCGACCCCGACCTTATATTTTTGAATAAACTGAGTAGTTCTTTCTCTTGATAAATTTTTAAGCTTCCCTTCCAATTTTAAAGCTTCACCTCTTGATGCTTTATTAGTAGTCCAAACCAATTTCCAGGGAATTCCATGTTTGGTAGCTTTTTCTCTACCTGAATTATGACGTTTAAGTCGTTCCGAAATATTTGAAGTTTGCCCCTTATAATAGACATCAGTACTCGGTGAATACAGGATGTAAACAGTATAGTTCATGATAACAAGTTATGAGTTTAAGGGAAATAAAAAAAGGCCTCACAAAAAATTGTGAAGCCTTTTAAAGAGCGAGAAACGGGACTCGAACCCGCGACCCCGACCTTGGCAAGGTCGTGCTCTACCAACTGAGCTATTCTCGCAAAAAATGGTACCCGGGGCGGGACTTGAACCCGCACGATCATAATGATCATTGGATTTTAAGTCCAACGTGTCTACCAATTCCACCACCCGGGCATCCTTTGCATTATCGTGAATGAGCGAGAAACGGGACTCGAACCCGCGACCCCGACCTTGGCAAGGTCGTGCTCTACCAACTGAGCTATTCTCGCGTATTTTAATGAACTTGCTTTTTCAAAAGCGATGCAAATATATTGCTATTTTTTTATCTGGCAAAAATTATTGAAGTCCATTAAGAAATTCCTGTCAATTTCTTTATTTCATTTAGCTTGTTCAGGGCTTCTATCGGCGTAAGGTTATTCACATCCAGACCGGCGATTTCGTCTCTAATTTGCTTTAGCACAGGATCATCCAACTGGAAAAAACTCAACTGCATTCCCTCCCGGTTTTCGCCAATCTCCTCTAAAGGTTTACTTAAACTTTCCTTTTCTTTTCCGCCTTCCAGTTTCGATAATATCTGCTCGGCACGTTGAATTACCGATTTTGGCATTCCGGCCATGCCCGCTACATGGATACCAAAACTATGGTTACTTCCGCCACGCACCAGCTTTCGCAGGAAGATAACTTTGTTGCCCACCTCTTTTATGGAAACGTTAAAGTTTTTTACTCTCGGGAAAGCTCCTTCCATTTCGTTGAGCTCGTGATAGTGGGTGGCAAACAGCGTTTTTGCTTTGGTAAAAGCATGTTCGTGTAAATGTTCCACAATCGACCAGGCGATGGAAATACCGTCGTAAGTTGAGGTTCCGCGCCCCAGCTCATCGAAAAGAATCAGACTGCGGTCGGAAACGTTATTCAGGATACTGGCTGCTTCGTTCATCTCCACCATAAAAGTTGATTCACCCAGCGAAATATTATCCGAGGCTCCAACACGCGTGAATATTTTATCCACAAAACCGATTTTAGCTACTTCGGCAGGGACAAACGATCCCATTTGCGCCATCAGCACAATTAATGCTGTTTGACGCAACAGTGCCGATTTACCGGCCATGTTTGGCCCGGTAATAATGATGACCTGCTGATCTTCCTGATCCAACTTCACATCATTCGCAATGTATGACTCGCCAATTGGCAATTGGTGCTCGATAACCGGATGTCGCCCCTCTTTGATTTCAATAGAAGTGGCATCATTCACCTCAGGGCGAAAATATTTATAAGATGTTGCACACGTGGCGTACGACAATAAACAATCGATTTGTGCCAGAATATGCGAGTTCAACTGAATAGCAGAAATGTATTCCGATAAGGCAAAGATCAGCTCACCAAAAAGCTTACTTTCCAGCACCTGGATCTTTTCTTCTGCGCCAAGAATTTTCTGCTCGTATTCTTTGAGTTCTTCGGTAATGTAACGCTCGGCACTTACCAGCGTTTGTTTACGGATCCATTCGGCCGGCACTTTATCTTTATGCGTGTTTCGCACCTCGATATAATATCCAAAAACATTGTTAAAGCTGATCTTCAGCGATGGAATTCCATGTTTCTCGCTTTCGCGTTTTTGAATTTGCGCCAGGTAATCTTTTCCCGAATAAGCGATTTTCCGCAGATCATCCAACTCCTCCGAGATACCTTCGGCAATCACTTTTCCTTTGTTTACGGCTGTTGGCGGATCGGCAACAATCTGCTTTTCAATTCGCTCTCTGATCAAATCACAAGGATTTAGTTGCTCAGCAAAACGGTTTAAGGCCGCATTGTCAACATCGGCGCACGCAGCTTTTATCGGAACAATTGCCGCCAGCGCATTTTTCACCTGCACTACTTCGCGCGGGTTGATGCGGCCAACCGCAACTTTTGAGATCAGTCGCTCCAAATCGCCCATCTGACGGAGATGTTCTTCCAGGTTTTCTTTAGTCTCCGGATCTTTCAGAAAAAGCTCCACCACTTCCAGCCGCTCGTTTATCGGATCAATATCTTTTAATGGTAGCGCCATCCAGCGTTTCAGGAGGCGCGATCCCATTGGCGTAATGGTTTTATCGATCACATTAATGAGCGCTTTTCCACTTTCGTGAAGCGGAGCAAACAACTCCAGGTTACGAATGGTAAACCGGTCGAGCCAAACATAGTGTTCTTCCTCAATCCGGCTTAATCCAGAGATATGACTTAGCTTCTGGTGTTGAGTAATATCAAGATAATGCAAAATCGCTCCGGCAGCAATAATACCCAACTGCATGTTATTCACACCAAAACCTTTTAACGAACTGGTTTCGAAATGCCGCGTTAAACGGTCGTTAGCAGCATCATCGGTATACACCCAGTCTTCCAGGTTAAAGGTGTAAAATTTTGTCCCGAATAGCTCGTTGAACTCCTTCCCTCTTCCGCGTTGAAACAACACTTCTTTGGGCTGAAAGGAATTCAATAACTTGTCGATGTATTCAAAACTACCTTCGGCTGACAGAAATTCGCCGGTTGAGATATCAACAAAGGCAATACCTGCCCGCTTTTTATCGAAATGTACCGATGCGAGGAAATTGTTTTCGCGGTTCTCAAGAATATTATCGTTGATGGAAACACCAGGAGTTACCAGCTCGGTAATCCCACGTTTCACAATCTTCTTCGTCATTTTCGGATCTTCCAGCTGTTCGCAAATTGCCACCCGCTGTCCGGCCCGTACCAATTTGGGCAAATAAGTATCCAACGCATGGTGCGGGAAACCTGCCAATTCCACATAACTGGCAGAACCATTTGCCCGGCGCGTTAGTGTAATCCCCAGAATTTCCGCTGCCTTTATGGCATCCTCTCCAAATGTTTCATAAAAATCGCCCACCCGAAAAAGCAACACCGCATCAGGATGTTTATCCTTGATGGTATAATATTGCTTCATTAGCGGAGTTTCTACATATTTCTTTTCATTTTTTGCCATCGTTGAGCAAAGATAATTGTTTCAAAGCATGGAGAAAATTCAGGACAAATTTGTTCATCCAAACTTTTCAACAATTCGCATGAATGGTTATTTGCGGGAGCCTTTTAATGACCTTAGAATTAGCAGTGAGTGTGCCAATGCGCGGATAAAAAATGTGGCTGCCATGATGAAAAATACCGGATGAAATTTTTGCGAAATAAAGGGCGATGAAACAAAAAATATGATCATCCACACCGCAAAAACAAGGTGATAATAACGCACTGCCGGACGCCACTTTTTTCGTAAGTAAACAATTGCAAATGGCAGACTCAGCGGCACCAGCCAAATGAGGTTGTAATTTGGGCTCATTGCCGGATGTTCGGAATAAATGGTAAACCAGGTAAGCAATAAACCACCGAGTCCGTTTATACCATAAAGCAAAATATCGAGCGCCGGCTTCATTTCACCTTTATTAAACTGTTTCCAGGTGAAAAAGGCAACCACCAGCAATAACAACGAAAATACGACCAGCGGCCCCCAAAGCCATGTCAGTGCCTGATTTTGCTCAGGTGCCTGGTAAAGCACTTGCACCGGTTGAGCGATATTCTGTCCGTTTTCATTTCTTTTTGCCATTGAAAAATGTTGCATTACATAATCGGGCAAAAACATTTCTTCTTCGAGCGTTGCCTCACGGTCTGATTCAGCGGCGACCAAAAAATCGATACCAAAATTCAGCCATCTTATTTTGTGGTGACAATCTTTTATCAGCGTTCGCAGCGTTTTATGACTGGCACTGTCTGTGTAAGTTATACCACCATTTACGTTATCGGCAATTACATCGCGTACCCGTGTGGCACAGTTATCAAAGAAAAAATTATAACGGTATACCCGGTTTTCGGGTCGGGCATTCCAGAGTAAGAAATCTAGTATTTTTTGTTTTTCCTGTGCTGAGAGATTGAGTTCCTGTTCAAAAACACTGCGTTTATCGTGTCGGTATTCATTCAAAAAGATCTCAAAACGATAAGCGCCAAGCAGGTAATCGGTTTGCCCGGCACAAAAACGGTATAGAAAGTTGGGACTACTAAAATCGAAAATTCCGTAGTTAAATGCTACGTCGTAGTTTATAGCCGGATCTTTTACCCGAACGGCCGAATGACCATAAACTGAATACATTTCGTTTCCCGGGCTGCAGGTAATGATACTAACTGTTGCCCTTTCTGTCAGTTGAAAAGCCTGCCCATTAAAAGATAGAGCTACAAATACTACAACTAAAAGCCGCTTTAAGAGATTCATGAATGTTTTCTGCCTTATTTAATTTTCAATAAAGGAACAAAAAAGCTCGATTCGCACATAAATAAAATATAATATTTTAATTTAGACTTGTTCCAGATTAGAAAAATCAATTCTTTTTTCCAATCTTTGCATGGAATTATTTACAAGATGATCGTGAAGCTCAGTGTAATAAATGCACAAAAAAGCCACGCATCAGACAGAAAGCAGAGAGGATTATATGAGTTGTAATGGATGTTCGTTCAATAATTCAACAAGTAGCATAACACAAGGATACGACTGGCTAAGTGATTTGCCAGACACCACCGATAAATCAGATATTGTTGAAGTTAAGTTTAAGTCGACCCGCAAAGAATACTATAAAAATGTTGAGAATCTTCAGCTAAAACGTGGAGACAGCATAGTTGTTGCCTCCTCGCCGGGGCATGATGTTGGTGAAGTAACCCTAACCGGCTACCTGGCTGAAAAACAATTTAAGCTGCGGATTAAAAACCCGTCGCGCTATAACCTAAATGTGGTTTACCGCAAAGCTTCCGATGCCGATATTCAGAAACTGAATGAAGCACGCAGCCGCGAAAAAGCCACCATGATTAGAGCACGACAGGCAGCACTGGAGTTGGGACTTGACATGAAAATTGGCGATGTTGAATTCAGAGGCGACAACAAAAAAGCGATTTTTTACTACCTGGCCGAAGGGCGTGTAGATTTCAGGGAACTGATAAAAGTCTATGCCCGCGAGTTCCGCATTAAAGTGGAAATGAAACAAATTGGTGCCCGTCAGGAAGCTGGTTTGATTGGTGGAATTGGCTCATGCGGTCGCGAGCTGTGCTGCTCGAGCTGGCGAACCGATTTTTCAAGTATCTCGTCGGACGCGGCATTGAAACAAGGTTTGTCGCCATCGGCTCAAAAAATGGCTGGTGCCTGCGGAAAACTAAAATGCTGTCTGCTTTACGAGCTTGACGCTTACATTGAGGCAGGAAACGAATTTCCGCGCGAACTACTCGACCTTGAACTGGCATCGGGAATTGCCAAGCCTTTTAAAACCGATTACCTGAAGAAAGAGATTTGGTACGGATTGGCAGGAAGTATGGGAACTACTTTTAACCTGTCGCTTAAACAGGTGCGCGATATCATACAGAAAAACAAACGAGGCATAAAACCCGAAGTTCAGACATTCAGCGCTCAGCCAAAAGAGCAAAATAGTATGGAAGTTACGCTGGACGAAAGTCTGGACCGTTTCGACAACAAAAAACCATCGCGCAACAAAAAACGACGCAACAAAAAGGGTGGCCGGAATCTCGAAAACAAGAGCAACAATCCGCAAAACAAACAATCCGCTGCGGAAGGTGGCGACAAAAACAAAAGCCCCAATAAACGAAGGAATAACAATCCGAATAGAAAACGGAAACCGGGGTTTAAAGCTAAAAAAGGTCCAGCAGTTTCGGGGAATAATAGTTCCAATTAAAAGGGATTTTTGACGAGCGCACACTAGATAGATGCGCATTGAAGTCCGTCTTCGAGAAAAAGCGTTAAGAAAATCAATGGATTGAACGTTAAAAAATCAAGTCTGTTTGACGCTCGTTAGCCTGAGGTACGAAAGGCTAAAAGGAGGAGTTTCTTGATTTTAGTGAAAGGAATTTATTTTTAGCTTTTTATCGTCAGCGGTGGCTTTTTTGAATACTTTTTCAGCTACAGGAAAAAGTATTTCCCGTCTGGAAAGACAACGACAAACTACTTTCTACGAATAACAGTCATACCATCGCGCAACGGCAGAATAACCTTCTCCACGCGATCGTCGTTTTTCACCAGCTTGTTGAATTCAAGGATACCAATAGTCTGCACATCATCGTGGCGAGCCTCGTCGAGTACCTTACCATTCCACAGCGTGTTGTCGGCAATCATATACGCTCCTGCCTGCATTTTGTCGATCAGCAACTGATAGTACTCCACATACTCGCGTTTATCGGCATCGATAAAAACCATGTCGAACGATTGATTGAGCAAAGGGATTAGCTCTGTAGCAGCCCCGATTTTTTGTTCGATTAAATGCGCCACACCAGCTTTTTCGAAATATTTAGCGGCCAACGACTCCAGCTCATCGTCAACCTCAATGGTAATCAACTTGCCATCTTCAGGTAACCCTTTTGCCAGGCAAATAGCCGAGTAACCGGTAAACGTTCCCAGCTCGAGAATCGTTTTCGGGCGGATCATTTTCGCCAGCATAGTCAGCACCTGTCCCTGTAAATGCCCCGATATCATGCGGGCACCCAACACTTTCAGGTTGGTTTCGCGATCCAGTTCAATTAACACCGGATCTTCCTCATCGATATGATCCAAAATATATTGATGTAATGCCTTCTGCCTGTCCATTCCTTCTATTTATAAATCAACGTACTCATCTGGTTTTTGTCCAATACCATGTTGGCTACTTCCTGAATATCCTCGGCGCTAATCGCTTCAATTTTTTTGAAGATCACACGCAGAGGATCCACCTTATCAAACAGCATAAAACTTTTCCCGATGGTGAGCATCATATCTTCGCGACTTTCGGTTGAAATGGCAATCTGGCCAATCAGCTGCTTTTTTGCACGACTTAACTGAACGGCTCCCATTTTTTTGTCGCGAAGCAAGTCAAACTCCTTATGCACCAACGCCACCGCTTTGTTCAGGTTCTCTTTATCGGTACCGAAATACACGTTAAATAAACCGGTATCGGAATACGCCGTGTACGCCGATTCCACGTTATAAGCCATTCCGCGACGTTCGCGCATGGCCAGGTTTAAGCGCGAGTTTAGCGCTTGTCCGCCCAGCACATTGTTCAGCAAAACCATGGCAATACGCTTTGGATTTTTAAAATCGAAAGCCACATTTCCCATTACGCAATGTGCCTGATAAGTGTCTTTTATTACCGTTTTTGCTTGCGGTTGGTAATTCACAAACTGCTCTCTTTTCAACTGTCGTAAACTTTGCTCCACCTCTCCAAAATACTTCTCCAGCATTTTTAGCAAAGTTGTAAAATCGATATTCCCCACCGAACTAATCACCATTTGATCGGTATGGTAGTTGTTGGCAATAAAATTGAAAATCTTATCGCGGTTAAAAGAACGCAGCTTTTCTTTTGTACCTAAAATATTGCGGGCAATGGGATGACCATCAAAAACCTGCTCTTCAAATTCATCAAAGATCAATTCCGATGGCGTATCGTAATACGAATTTATTTCCTCAACCACCACCTCTTTTTCAAGCTTGAGCTCCTTTTCGGGGTAGGTACTGTTAAAAAGAATATCGCTCAGCAATTCGGCTGTGCGATCGTAATGCTCGCTTAAAAAAGTAGCATACAGCACGGTTTCTTCTTTTGTGGTATAAGCATTCAGCTCGCCACCAACACCCTCGATACGGCTAAGCACATGAAACGACTTGCGCTTTTTTGTACCCTTAAAAACCGAGTGCTCGATAAAGTGTGCAAGGCCATGTTCATCCTCGTTTTCGTCGCGCGATCCGGTATTTATTAAAACCCCCAGATGCCCCACCGGCGAATCGGTTTGCTGATGAATTATTCGAATGCCGTTATGTAATGTATGTATCAGATAATCAGTATCAACCATTGTCTTTTAAACTAATCGTGCAAAAGTATAAAAAGTATTGGATTGCAGGCTCCTACGACTTATAAAACGCATGAAAGGTTTCTATGTAAAATCGAAAACTTCGATGATTGTGAAATTTCCCAAACTGCTCACGTGGAATTTATATTCACCCCTCCGAACCTTCCGCCAGCTGGCGGATAGGAACCGGCATCCGTTGGTGTATTTTTGGGGTCAAGTAATTCTATTTCAAATAAAAACACATAAATAAAGCCCAAACACATAAAGCCACAGCAAAATTTGTGAGCTGAAAAAATTGATTTTTTTTGCTTTTTTTTTGTGTTGAACTTTGTGATTTTAAAAAAATGTATACTTTTGCAACACCAAAATAAAGAGGGTGCTACTTAAAGCCCAACTTTAGAAAGGTGCCATAGCTCAGTTGGTAGAGCAACGGACTGAAAATCCGTGTGTCCCTGGTTCGATTCCAGGTGGCACCACAAAAGGGAAAAACGATGTTTTTCCCTTTTGTTTTTTATATACACTTTGTATTCCAGCGAACCTTATTTCAAAAACAAATCTTTGTACAAACCCATGTCCTAACGCGGGTAACCTTATTAACTTATAAAATCCGGAGGATTTGCATGTATATAGCCAAGGATTATAACAGGAGGTACGACTCCGGCCGGAGTCGAATAAACCCCTTCCAACTTTTGCCCTAAATAACTGATGCCGTAAGCATTAGAAGAGCAATGCACGGCTGGCACAAACCGAAGTTTCCAGATGCACGGGCGGGGCTTTTTAATGAGCAGGTTGTATCTCAACAGGAATATCGCTCATTACCCGATGAATATGAAATAGCGACTGAATGATGGGATCGGCTTCAACCACCAACATTCCCATATTCTCTACTATATCGCTGACATTTTCCGGATAAATTGCTCCTGTAGCTAAAAGCCTGGCTTGTACCCTTGCCGGGGATGAGCCGGTGATTCGATTAAATTCCTTTTCGATACACCGAAAAAATTTTGTCCGTGTTGGATTTAGCAGCGTAGCAAATTTATTATCCGACGCAAAGGTTACCCTTAAATTCTCAAAGGCTAAATTTTTATAGTGGTTATCATCCACCGAGATGATAATATCCAAATTAAATTCATCTCCTTTTTCAATCCGGCTACCATCCTCTTTCCAGGCTTTATAGCCTATTTCTAATTTACTGTTCAGCTCCTTATTTATATTATCAATCAGAGCCTGGGTATGGTTTGCATGAGCCATCGGTTTTAAATTTCCCGGAATCGGAATACGGACTCTTTTTTCACTTGTTTTAATGCTACTTGTTGTATTCATGGCTATTGATTTAATGTTGTAACTTTTAGAATAAATAATAATCGCACGATGTAGTAGGCGATATTATATACGCATTGGGAAATGTTCTGTTACAAGGTGGAAGACAGCGGACAATTGTTACTTGTACCGGAATTAATCACGATACTGCCTGCCACTTGCAACTTGAAGCTTTTTCCAGTTCTCTTGCGGTGCAAGCAACGGACAAGCCCGAACAACTTTTTGGTTGCACCGCTTTATTCACGGTATTCACAACCCCACCTTAAAAGGCGGGGCTACTGATATTTCATCCCTCCGGGATTAAAACTCGTTCTAGCTATTCATGGATAAAAACAGTCCCATCAGGGACGATAAACCGGTAAAAAGTAATAAAAAGACAGAACTGAACTTGGGACAAACTATTATGCGAATACAAAACGTACTATTAAAAATGTTTACTGATAATTTTTATAAGGTCAGCTTTTCGAATAGGTTTGCCTACATAATCGTTAAAATCACTTCCATTTGCTGCTGCCTTCTGCGTTTCGGGAGCAAAGGCTGATAAGGCAAATATTTTTACCACTTTATCCGATTCCCTGATATTTTTCACAGCCTCGTAGCCATCCATCTCGGGCATTTTTAAATCCATTAAAATTAAATCGATATCAGAATGCTCTTTATGCAGATTTACGGCTTCAATTCCTGTTGAAGCAATTAGTAGTTCTTCGACAATATCATTCAACATGTACGAAAACAACTTCTGATTAATCTGATCATCTTCAGCCAGTAGAATTCTTAGTTTTTTTACGACAGGTGCACTGCCCGGGTTATTTGTTTCCATAGGGTTATTAGCGTTTATGGATATTTACAAGGCATAGCAAAGCTATTTGGTGCCGGGCAAATAATCCACAATTTAACTCGTCCTTAATTTATCTTTTTTGTATAACACATTAAATATATAGTTTTCCTTTCGATTCGCGAAATAACCGGGTTGTTCATTTTGTTTATTTTTGACAACAAATAAATAAATTAAAAGTATGAAGATTGTTGTTTTGGATGGTTACGCACTAAATCCCGGAGACCTAAACTGGGATGATTTGGAAGCATTGGGAGAATTAACTATATACGACCGCACAACTCCGGAGCAAACGCTTGAACGGGCTGCAGATGCGGAGATCGTTTACACTAATAAAGTAATTCTTAACCGCGAAATCATTAGCAATCTGCCCCGGTTAAAGTTTATTGGAGTGCTGGCAACAGGTTATAATGTTGTTGATATAACTGCAGCCAACGATGCCGGAGTTACCGTTTGTAATATTCCGGCGTATAGCACACAATCGGTAGCGCAGTTGGTTTTTGCACACATTTTGCATTTTACCAACAAGGTGGGCTTACACGCCAAATCGGTAAGCAATGGCGACTGGGCCTCAAGTAAAGACTTTGCCTATTGGCTATCGCCGCAAAGCGAGCTGGCCGGAAAAACACTGGGGATTATTGGTTTCGGGCAGATTGGACAAGCCGTTGCCCCCATAGCACTTGCTTTTGGGATGAAAGTTATTTTTAACAACCGCAGCAAAAAATCCACAACGCTTGATGCCTGCCAGGTAGATCTTGATACTTTACTGCAGACCAGCGATTTTATCAGTATCAACTGTCCGCTTACCGATGACAACCAGGGGTTTATTAATAAAACAAGCATTGCCAAAATGAAATCAACGGCTTTTGTGATAAACACGGGCCGCGGACCACTGATAAATGAACAGGATCTGGCTGATGCACTAAACAACGACGAGATTGCCGGCGCCGGCCTCGATGTATTGGCGGTGGAACCGGCACTGCCCGAAAATCCTCTGCCAAAAGCAAAGAATTGCTTTATAACGCCACATATTGCCTGGGCAACTCTTGAAGCCCGCCAACGGTTAATGCAGATTGCGGCTGATAACCTGAATGCATTTATTGATGGTAGACCGATTAATGTGGTTGGTATTTGATAAAACAGTAAGATATTCCTCGCTTCGCTCGGAATGATAAAACTTTATGAAGGCATGCAATTAGTGGAAATATTTGTCATTCTGAGTGAAAGAAGATGTAGCAAAAAAATCCTTTTCATTCTTTATAAATGATCCCTGGGTTTATTAATCGTTAAGAAAATATAAAGGTCTTCAAAGCCACGCAACTTTTTAAATCCCTCGTGCGTTTTATCAATACACGAAGGGGTTAATTGTGTTGCTAAAAATATTACATATTGTATTGCTGGCATCGGTAAAGTATATTGTTACTCTTCCTTATGCCATGATTATCGGCCTTGATTACAAGTACGCGCTGCTAGCTGTGCTTACCGGGGGGATAGGCGGATTTCTGTTTTTTTACTACATCAGCAAACCCTTAAACCGCGGATTAATGCTTTTGTGGCCATGTTTGTGCAAAGCTATTCCGAATTCTATGCGAGGACGCTACCGCAATTGGTGCATTAATAGATCAAAGAAAAAGAAGAAACGAATATTTACCCGGAAAAACCGTTTCATCTCCCGCATGAAATCGAACTACGGATTTTGGGGAGTTATAATTGCCACACCGGTTATTTTAACCATTCCCATTGGCGCTTTTCTGGCCAATAAATATTACGCCAAACGACAACACACCGTCTTGTATATGATTTTATCGATAATTGGATGGGCAGGTGTTTTGTCGGGTCTGGTACATCTATTTCCCAAGGTATTTCTTTAAACGCATACGGTTTTCATCCATTTGAATTAACACCTTATCAGCCTCGGCCAAATCAAGTTCGCCCAATTCGTCAATAGTCATCCATTTAACTTCCTTATGATTGTTCAGTTTCATTTCACCTGAAACCAATGAACAAACAAAAGGAATCAAACGAATGGCTTTAATTTTATAATCGTATTCAACCGATATTAGTGCTTCCACCACTTCAACCGTCAAGTTTAATTCTTCTTTTATTTCACGAGCAATACACTCTTTTTCTGTTTCTCCGGATTTTACTTTTCCCCCGGGGAATTCCCACTGAAAAGAATGATCCGAGCTTTCGTTGTTTTGAGCAATAAGGATTTTTCCGTGATCGATTATTATGGCGCAGGTAACTTGAATCATTCGGTAAAAATAGAAACTTGCGGATTATTTTCTATCTTTTCTGCTCGAAATGAAATCAACCACCGATGACTGAACAAGAAATTTTCGAACATATCGATGCATGGGAAAACATTGAAATTGTTGCCGCATCAATACTTAACGATCCGGCACAGTTTAATACACTCATTCAACTCGCCTTAAACGACTCCCGGCAAAAGAGCTGGCGTGCTGCTTACCTTGTCGATAAAATTCATGACGAAAATCCGGAGCTCTTGCAGCCCTATCTTCCGATGCTGATTGGGCAATTAAAAACAGAGCAGAATGCCAGCAAACGCCGTCACTGGCTGAAGCTTTTAAGTATGAATGCAATACCGGAAGAACACATCGGTTTTCTATTTGAATATTGCATTGAAACATTTACCTCGGGCAGCGAGGCCGTGGCAGTTCGGGTGCATGCCATGCAAATTCTGTACAACATTTCGGAAATGGAACCCGACCTAAAACCGGAGGTACTGCAATTAATCGAGCAGGAAATGGAATTCCATCCTACTGCCGGCATTCGGTCACGGGGCAAAAAGCTGGCTACTAAATTATTCCGGCAAATTCACCGAAACAGTGGTTAAGAACCGGCTTTATTCTGAAACTTTATAATCAACTCCTGCAATTTGGCATCCAGCTCAGTGTGCAACTCATCTTGCTTGTAGTTTCGCGTAAGAATTATCAGGTTTTGTAAATGTGAGATCTGACGATTTTGTTCGCTTTGTACCGCAGCCGCAAAATTGTCGGGCAACGAGGCAAAATAATCAAGCATAGCAAAACAGTTGTCAGCCATTATGCGCACCTTTTCATTTCCTTTTTCAATAGCCCCGGCACCATAATATTGCCCAGCCATTTGAAACGAACTGTAATCAAGTGGAATTTTCTCGTTCGGAAAAAGCTCAAACATTTTATCGGCCACTTCAATGGTTTTTTCCTTTTCTCCCTTGGCGAGTAAGGCTTGTGCCAAACGCGTAAACATATATTGAGCCTGCATTATATTTATCTGTTTGCGGTTGTACTCATCCATATGAATATCCGGGTCGTTTACATTGCCCCAAACAAATTTATTCATCACATTATCGTAAAGAATATCGGCATCGATTCGTCCGGCAGTCACCCCTTGTTTTGGTGTTCGGATTGGCACAAACCTGTATGCAAGTCCTTCAAACTGCAACCAGTCGAGGAAGTGAATATTTCCGGTAAAAACCAAACTGTGATCGATATATATCGGGCGTTCCCAATTGTTGGCGGCAATCATATTCAGTACGGCCATTTCACTTTTAGTAATCATACTTTTTGTGATTTTAAAACTTACCTTGTCGGCAATTTGGTCGGCATCTTCAGGTTTTACAGTTCCCGAATCCAAAACTTTTTTCTTGTCAACGGTGATATGGAAATCGCGCGACGGCAGGTAATCGTATAGCTCTCCACTGGCAACTTTAACTTTGGTGCGCACATCGTCGCTACCTAAAAACTCCATGGCTTCGCTCAATTCCACCGACCCTTTTATCCGATCCTGGAAAAGCACCGCATCCATACGGCCCATATAATATTTGTCTTTTGTGAACGAAAATGGCACCGGATCAGCCTCGTTGGTTTTAAACTGCTGCTGACGAATGTACCAGTCCATTCCCAGGTAACTGATGTTTATAATTTTAATATCCGGACGCACGCCTTCCACTTCCTGCACATACCAAAGCGGGAAAGTATCATTATCGCCATAGGTAAATAGTATAGCATTTGGCGCACACGATTCCAGGTAGTCGATGGCATAATCGCGTGTCATATATTTTCCCGAGCGGTCGTGGTCGTCCCAGTTTTGCGATGCCAGCACACTCGGCACGGCAACCACCGAAATTACAGTGGCCAGCACTGCTGCCGGCACTCCCTTCAGCACTTTTTTTACTCCGGTATAAACGGCCAGAACACCCAATCCAATCCAAATCGCAAAGGCATAAAACGAGCCCGCGTAAGCATAATCGCGTTCGCGTGGCTGATATGGATACTGGTTGAGATAAACCACAATGGCAATACCGGTAAGGATAAACAGCAACATGGTTACGGCAAATGTTTCTTTGCCTTTTTTGCCTTGATTGTATTGGAAGAACAAGCCCAGCAATCCTAATAGCAGTGGCAAAAAGTAATACACGTTTCTACTTGGATCGTTTTTCATAAACTCGGGCATGTCGTCGCGCGGTCCTGTTTTTGGTTCATCGATAAATGAGATTCCGCTTACCCAATTCCCATTTTGAAAACCTCCGTGGCCTTGTAAATCGTTTTGCCGCCCCACAAAATTCCACATAAAATAGCGCATATACATATGCCCCACCTGGTAACTAAAAAAGAAGCGCAGGTTTTCGCCAAAAGTTGGCTTTTGCAGGGTTTTCACTTCGCCACGATCGCGCACCCGTACGGGAGTTCCTTTTACTTTTCCCCATTCTTTATAAGCCTGAATATGGTTGGCCTTATCGCTGTACATCCGCGGGAAAATGGTTTCCATTTTTGGTTCGTACACCGACCCACCCGGCATTGTTCCGGTAATTTTATATTTCCCGTCTACTCTATTGTATTGTTGTTTTGGATCTTTCGATGCAATTCTCGGAGCATTGTAATAAGGTCCTTTTGCCAATGGCCGGTCGCCATATTGTTCTCGATTCAAGTAGCGTACAAGAGCAAACGCATTATCGGGTGCATTCTGGTTCATTGGCGGATTTGCCGACGCACGAATAACGATGAGTGCAAACGATGAATAGCCGATCAGAATTACAATAAACATGGTAAGTGCAGTATTCAGCACTACTTTATTTCTTTTTCTGGTGTAATTGATTCCCCAAACAGAACCGGCTACCAACAAAGCACCCATAAACAATATTCCTGAGTTAAACGGCAATCCGAATGCATTGACAAAAATGCGGTCGAAGATAAAAGCAATGCGTGGTACTCCCGGAATAATTCCATACTGAATACCCAGCAAAATACACATCGAGGCTGCCAGCGCATAAAACACACCTTTCCACGAAAATTCGTATTTTTTGAAATAATAAACCATTCCGATGGCCGGAATTGCCAGCAGATTCAGCAAGTGAACGCCAATTGACAAACCCATTAAATATGCAATAAGTACTAACCAGCGGTTTGCATATCTTTCGTGCGCCACATTTTCCCATTTCAAAATGGCCCAAAATACCATGGCCGTAAACAGCGACGACAGTGCGTAAACTTCGCCTTCGACTGCCGAAAACCAAAACGAATCGGTAAAAGTAAAAGCCAGCGCTCCAACCAAACCACTTCCACACACGGCAATTTGCTCGCCGGTGTTTAGTTTTTCCTCCGCGAAAAGTTTACGGGCAAGATGTACGATCGTCCAGTACAAAAACATGATTGTTGCAGCACTTGCAATAGCCGACATCGAATTCACCATAACAGCGGCCTTGGTAGCATCGGGAGCAAACAATGTAAATATCCGTCCCAAAATCATAAAGGTAGGCGCACCCGGCGGGTGACCAACTTCCAGTTTAAAAGCACTTGTTATAAACTCTCCGCAATCCCACCAGCTAACTGTGGGTTCAAGAGTAGCAAAATAAGTTATACAAGCGACAATAAAAACAAGCCAACCAAGAATATTATTGATTAATTTTGTGTGTTGCATGATCTGCATTTTATTTTTGAACAAAGGCAAATATAAGCTTTTAAACAGGAATGCTGCGAACATAATAATGAAATGCAGACAAGTAAATTTTAGAAAGAGCTAATTTTTTTTTGACCAGATATTGCAGAATAAAATTTTTTTATACTTTTGCAGCGTCTTTAACAAAAAGGCACATCAAGGACTGACCCATGGTGTAATTGGCAACACGTCTGGTTTTGGTCCAGAAGAGTCCAGGTTCGAGCCCTGGTGGGTCAACCACGAAAGCCTGCAGATTTTACTGCAGGCTTTTTTTTATGGGTGAAAAAATCTCACAAAATGAGCCAGCCAAATTAATGGCCACTATAAAAACAAAAAGCTCCGACCAATGGCCGGAGCTTTTCTATTATCGAGATAAAGTATTCTACTCTTTGTATTCGTCCCAGCTCACCACTTTAATGTCCTCGAGGCTGTATTTGCAAATTCCGGAAAGGAACGCACTTGCAACACGAGCATTGGTAATTAGCGGGATGTTATAATCAATTGCACTACGACGAATCGTATAACCATTTTTCAACTCACGGTTAGTGTGGTTTTTCGGGATATTAACCACAAGATCAATCTTTTTATTCTTGATCATCTCAATAGTATTTGGCGACTGATCTTCTTCATCGGGCCAATACACCAGGGTATTTTCAATGCCATTATCGCAGAAAAATTTATGTGTTCCCTCGGTGGCAAAAATATTATAACCTTTTTCAACCAACATTCGGGTGCTGTTCAGCAACTCCAGCTTGCCACGCGAAGGTCCGGATGAAATCAAAATATTCTTTTTAGGGTAATTGTACCCTACCGACATCATTGCCTTTATAATTGCTTCGTAGTAGGTTTCGCCAATACAACCAACCTCTCCGGTCGACGACATGTCAACACCCAAAACAGGGTCGGCTTTCAGCAATCGTGCAAACGAGAACTGCGGGGCTTTAACACCCACATAATCCAATTCGAACAACGACTTGTCTGGTTTCGGCACATCAATTCCCAACATTACTTTCGTGGCAATTTCAATCAGGTTAAGTTTCATAACCTTCGAAACAAATGGGAAACTTCGCGAGGCACGCAGGTTACACTCAATAACTTTAATATCGTTATCTTTTGCCAGGAACTGCATATTAAAAGGTCCGGTAATTTCCAGTCCTTTTGCAATCTGACGAGCGATTTTCTTTACCCTACGAATGGTTTCAACATATAGTTTCTGCGGCGGGAAAACGATGGTAGCATCGCCCGAGTGAACTCCGGCAAACTCTACGTGCTCCGAAATGGCATAAGCAACCATCTCGCCTTTATTGGCCACTGCGTCAAGCTCTATTTCTTTGGCCTGCTCGATAAACTCGGTAACAACCACCGGATGCTCTTTCGACACGTTAGCTGCCATCTGAAGGAAGTGCTCCAGCTGATCGGGATTGGAAACCACATTCATGGCTGCACCCGAAAGTACGTATGATGGACGAATTAACACCGGATACCCCACCTCATCAACAAACTTGTGAATTTCTGCTATTGTAGAAAGGCGTGCCCATCGTGGCTGGTCTACACCCAGGTCATCAAGTAGTGACGAGAACTTTTCACGGTCCTCAGCATTATCAATCTTTTTGGCCGATGTTCCAAGAATCGGAACATTTTGCCCATCAAGTTTCATCGCCAGGTTATTCGGGATCTGACCTCCCATCGAAACCACAACTCCGTGCGGATTCTCCAGGTCATAAACATCCATTACGCGCTCAAAAGTCAGCTCATCAAAATAAAGCCTGTCGCAGGTATCGTAATCCGTACTCACCGTTTCCGGGTTATAGTTGATCATTACCGAACGGTAGCCCTGCTCTTTAATCGTTTTAATGGTATTTACGCTACACCAGTCGAACTCAACCGAACTACCAATTCTATAAGCTCCGGATCCAAGCACAATAACTGACTTGTGATCTCCCAAATACTCAACATCATTCTCGGTGCCGTTATGCGTCAGGTACAGGTAATTGGTCTGTGCCGGATATTCACCCGCCAGCGTATCAATTTGTTTTACTACCGGCACAATACCCTTAGCTTTACGGAAAGCCCTAACTTTCAGAATATCTTCATTAATGTTGACATTCTTACTCCTTAGCACCAAACGTGCTATCTGAAAATCGGAATAACCGGCCTGTTTTGAAGCTTTTAACAGCGGAATTGGCAATTTCTCCAGCTCCTTAAAATTCTTTAATTCCAATTTTATTTTGTGAATATTATTCAGCTTTTGCAGGAACCATCGATCGATTTTTGTTTTCTCGTGAATCTGATCGATAGAGTAACCTTTATTAAAAGCCTCTGCAATAGCAAATATTCGTCGGTCAGTAGGATTTGACAATTCTTCTTCAATTGCTTCGATTGTAATCTCCTCGTTGTTGGCTACAAAACCGTGCATACCAAGACCAACCATTCGAATACCTTTCTGAATGGCTTCTTCAAAAGTTCGTCCGATGGCCATAATCTCACCAACCGATTTCATCGAACTTCCAATAGTTTTCGAAACGCCTACAAATTTGCTCAAGTCCCAGCGTGGAATCTTTACAACACAGTAGTCGAGCGCAGGCTCGAAACAAGCTGTTGTTACTTTGGTAACCGAGTTTTTAAGTTGGTGCAAACCATAACCCAATCCCAACTTTGCTGCTACAAACGCCAGCGGATACCCTGTTGCCTTTGATGCCAGCGCTGACGAACGCGACAAACGGGCATTTACCTCAATTACTCGGTAATCTTCCGAGTACGGATCGAGCGCAAACTGAACGTTACACTCACCAATAACACCAACTCTACGGATAATTTTTATCGAGATTTCGCGTAGTTTATGGTATTCTGAGTTCGACAGTGTTTGCGAAGGAGCCACAACAATACTCTCGCCTGTATGAATTCCGAGCGGATCGAAGTTTTCCATATTACAAACAGTAATACAGTTGTCGTATTTATCGCGAACTACTTCGTATTCCACTTCTTTCCATCCTTTAATCGATTCTTCAACCAGGATTTGAGGCGAATAAGAGAATGCGCTTCCAGCTAGTTTTTCCAGCTCCTCTTCGTTTTCGCAAAAACCGGAACCTAATCCACCCAGCGTGTATGCCGCGCGGATGATGATGGGGAAGCCAACCTCTTTAGCAGCGGCTTTTGCTTCGGCCATATTTGCAGCCGCAATACTCTTTGGCGTTTTTACACCAATTTCGCCCAGCATGTTGGCAAAAATATCACGGTCTTCTGTATCAATAATCGACTGAACCGGCGTACCAACTACTTCAACATTGTATTTTTCGAGGACTCCGGATTCGTAAAGTGCAACTCCGCAGTTCAGCGCGGTTTGCCCACCAAATGCCAGAAGTATTCCCTGTGGTTTTTCTTTTTTGATTACCTCTTCAACAAAATGAGGAGTAACAGGCAAAAAGTAAATTTTGTCTGCAATGTCTTCAGATGTTTGAATGGTTGCAATGTTCGGATTGATAAGAACCGTTTCAACACCTTCCTCTTTCAACGCCTTAAGCGCCTGCGAACCGGAATAATCGAACTCACCGGCCTCTCCAATTTTAAGTGCTCCTGAACCAAGAACAATTGCTTTTTTAATATGTGTTTCTATCATGATGCTTACTGAAATTACATTGAAAGATTATTTTTTCGACTCTACGATATTTTTAATGAATTCATCAAATAAAAACTCGGTATCTACCGGACCACTTGATGCTTCCGGGTGAAACTGAGTTGAGAAAAAGGGCTTTGTTTTATGCCTGATTCCTTCGTTGGTTCCATCATTTACATTGGTAAACAATGGCTCCCAGTCGTCAGATAATGTTTCGGTTGCTACTGCAAATCCATGGTTTTGCGAAGTAATGTAACATTTGTTTGTTCCTTCTAACAATACCGGCTGATTGTGACTGCGGTGTCCAAATTTCAATTTATAGGTTTCGGCACCGGCAGCACGTGCCAGCAGTTGGTTCCCCAGGCAAATTCCCATAATTGGCTTTTCAACCCCAATTACGTTTTTAATGTATTCAACAGTTGCATCGCAATTGGCCGGATCGCCTGGTCCGTTAGAGATAAACAATCCATCAAAGTCTTCTTTTGTATAATCGTAATCCCAAGGTACACGAATAACAGTTGCTCCCCGCTTAAGTAAACAACGAATAATATTGTTTTTTACGCCGCAGTCAACCAGTACCACTTTGTGTTCTCCGTCTCCGTAGACCTCGCGCTCTGTACAACTTGCAACAGCCACAAGGTTTTCTTTATTCGGATCGTAAAAGTCAATTTCATCTTCAAATTCGATCTTTCCAAGCATAGAACCTTTCTCACGTAAAATTTTTGTTAAGGCTCTCGTATCAATATCAAACAAACCCGGTACCTCGTATTCTTTTAGCCAGTCGCTCAAACTTTTTTCAGCATTCCAATGGCTAAATTCAAATGAATAATCTGAGATTATAAGACCGGATATGTGCAATTTGTGCGATTCGTAATACTTGTGAATACCGTTCTCTTTTTTGTTAAAAGGAACGCCATAGTTTCCAATCATTGGGTAGGTCGACACCAGGATTTGTCCGGTGTAAGATGGGTCAGTCAAACTCTCCGGATACCCCGTCATCGCTGTATAAAAAACGACCTCTCCGGCCACCGACTTTTCGCTTCCGAAGGATTTTCCCATAAAAACCGTTCCGTCTTCAAGCGTTAATTTTGCCTGTTTTACTTTGTACATATTCCGATTTAATAATTAAAAAAAATGCGCTTGCCCTAAAATAGTTCAAACGCATTTCAGTTATTCTTTATACTTATTTTCAAATACACTTTCTCAGCCATAATGTTAAGAACATGATATTAAAATCATTTTCCGATGCAAAAATAGAAAATATTCTGAAATTCTTACCTGTCTTTTTATAAAAATGTATATTTTTGCATTACAAATGAATATTTATTCAATGAAGAATAAAGTACAACGACAACGAGAAATCCGAAAAATAATACAAAGAGGCAGTGTACACAGCCAGGACGAATTATTGACTGAACTAAAACGCCGCGGATTCGAACTGACACAAGCTACATTGTCGCGCGATTTAAAAGTGCTGCAGGTAGCCAAAGTGCCACATCCGGCCAAAGGATATGTTTATACGATTCCTGAAAACGGACAATCTGAAAGACAAAATTCAGAACATTTCAACCGTATAAATTACCTGGCCGACGGATTTAAGGACATACAGTTTTCAGGCAATCTGGCTGTTATACGAACTATCCCCGGATACGCCAACAGCATTGCAGCTGTAATTGACTCGGCAAGTCCGTGGGAAATTTTAGGAACAGTTGCCGGAGACGACACTATATTAATAATACAAAGGGAAGGAATATCGAAAAATGATTTGACTGAGGCATTAATAAAAATTCTGCCGAAGCTAAACGACAAATTGTAGTTCGAAGAGATGAAGCGATTAAAAGACATAAAAGTAACTATTGCCGATGAAAAGCACCTGAAGTACATCGACGATATAAACGATGCCATCGACAGTGCATCGCAACAAAGAGGAACCGGTATTGCCCGTCGGACTTATGAATACCTTTCTTCAAAAATGAAGGAGGGAAAAGCAATTATAGCCCTGGATGAAGAAAACTTTGCAGGCTTTTGTTACATAGAAACCTGGCAGGAAAAAGGTTTTGTTGCCAACTCGGGTTTAATTGTTGCCGAAGGATACCGTGGTCTTGGATTAGCCAAAGCCATTAAAAAGCAAGCATTTGAGCTGTCGCGCAAAAAGTATCCAAACTCAAAAATATTTGGTTTAACCACCGGTTTGGCCGTAATGAAAATCAACCACGAGTTGGGTTATCGTCCGGTTACATTTTCGGAATTGACTTTAGATGACCAATTCTGGAAAGGATGCCAGGGCTGTATAAACCACGATATTTTGGAGCGTACCGGCCGAACAAAATGCCTGTGCACCGGAATGTTGTACGATCCGGCCTGGGAGAAACCAACATACGCCAACGGAAACGGAATCAGGAAACGGAGTTTGCTCGATCTTCTGCCAAAACGTTTTACGGGAGTTGCAAAAAAGAAAAATAAACAATCAGATAATAAAAAGTAGAGCGGCGGCTCGCTATTCGACAGACAGCTACAGACTTAAGTTGAATAACAAACGCCGTCGCTCTTTTTAAAGATATTGAGACATGAGTAAAAAATTGGTACTGGCATTTAGCGGAGGTTTAGACACATCGTTTTGCGTAAAATACTTGAAGGAAGAAAAAGGGTACGATGTATACACTGCAATTGCCAACACAGGCGGGTTCTCCGACGAGGAGTTAAAAGTCATTGAAGAACGTGCACTGGCATTGGGTGCGGTTGAGCACATTACATTAGACGTTACCAACGAATATTACGAAAAGTGTATTCGCTACATGGTTTTTGGGAATGTTCTACGTAATAACACGTATCCCATTTCGGTAAGCTCCGAAAGAGCATTTCAGGCCATTGCCATTATTGAGTACGCTAAAGAAATTGATGCAAAATACATTGCGCATGGTAGTACAGGCGCCGGAAATGATCAGATTCGCTTCGACCTTACCTTCCAGGTATTGGCACCCGAGATTGAGATCATCACTCCAACCCGCGATATGTTACTTACGCGTCAGTACGAAATTGATTACCTGAAAAAATATGGTTTCGAAGCCGATTTTTCGAAAATGGAATACTCCATTAACCAGGGACTTTGGGGAACCAGCGTTGGCGGCAAAGAAACCTTAACCACCAACAAAAATCTTCCTGAAGAGGCTTATCCAAGTCAATTGGAAGCCACCGACGAAAAGACTATTGAACTTGGTTTTGAAAAGGGTGAGCTGATTTCGCTCGACGGTGAATTTTACGAAAACGGTCCTGATGTGATCCGTGCACTGGAAGATGTTGCATCGAAATATGCCATTGGCCGCGACACACATGTTGGCGATACGATTATTGGTATTAAAGGCCGCGTTGGTTTCGAGGCTGCCGCACCGCTGATTACCATAAAAGCACACCACCTGCTGGAAAAACATACGCTTACAAAATGGCAATCGTACTGGAAAGAACAGTTGGGCAACTGGTATGGAATGTTCTTACACGAAGCGATGTACCAGGAACCGGTAATGCGCAACATCGAAGACTTCCTTGAATCAACACAGGAAAACGTAACCGGAAAAGTGATCGTAAAACTGAGACCTTACAATTTCGAGTTGGTAGGAATTGAATCGGAACACGACTTAATGAATTCAGGATTTGGCGAGTATGGCGAAACCGTTGAAGAATGGACAGCCGACGACGTAAAAGGATTTACCAAAATATTATCGAACTCACTTAAAATCTACAATAAAGTAAACGGAAATTTATAGGATGATTAAAGTTGGAATTATAGGAGGAGCAGGATACACCGCCGGAGAGCTGTTGAGAATTTTATTAAATCATCCGCAAGCAGAAATTGGTTTTGTGCAAAGCACCAGTAATGCGGGCAACTTGATTTCGGATGTACACATTGATTTGCTGGGCGAAACCGAAATCAAATTCACCGACCAGATGCCTTTTGACGAAGTGGATGTTATTTTCCTTTGTATGGGGCACGGCAAGTCGATTGAATTTGTAGAGAACAACAGTTTCCCTCAATATTTGAAAATTATCGACTTAAGCCACGACTTTAGATTGAAAAGAGAAGGCAACGACTTTGTTTACGGCTTACCGGAATTAAACCGCGAAGAAATTGAGTCAGCTGAACGAATTGCGAATCCCGGTTGTTTTGCCACCGGAATTCAGCTGGCACTGTTGCCATTGGCAGCCAACGATTTGTTGCAGGATGAAATTCATGTTCAGGCAATAACCGGATCAACCGGGGCGGGGCAAAAACCTACGGCAACATCGCATTTCAGTTGGAGAAGCAGTAATGTTTCGGCTTATAAAATTTTCGAGCATCAGCATGAGGGCGAAATCATTCAAAGCCTTACGCAATTGCAGCCGGGATTTGAAAAGGATTTCAACTTTGTACCGATTCGCGGAAACCATACACGAGGTATTTTTGTTGCCTGTTATACAAAATTTGATGGCTCGCGTGAAGAAGCCAACGAGATTTACAAGGATTACTACGCCGATCACCCCTTTGTTTTTGTAACCGATAAAAACCCGGGAGTAAAACAGGTGGTAAATACCAACAAAGGCGTAATTTATTTGGAAAAACACGGCAACAAGCTGGTGATAATCAGCTTAACCGACAATTTAATAAAAGGCGCATCCGGACAGGCAGTTCAGAACATGAACCTGATGTTTGGCCTGGATGAGAAAACCGGACTGAGTTTAAAACCGGTAGCATTTTAAAACGAACGCGGAACACAGATTTTGCAGATTCTCACTGAAAGAAATCAGTGCTCATCTTCGAAATCAGCGTCATCAGCGTTCCAATCAATAAAGAATGGAACTATTTAATGTATATCCACTTTTCGACATCACTCCCGTAAAGGCAGAAGGCTGCTATGTTTGGGATGAGAACGGAAAGAAATATCTCGATCTTTACGGCGGGCACGCGGTAATTTCAATTGGGCACAGTCACCCAACTTATGTTGAAAAGATAAGCAATCAACTTCAGCAAATCGGATTTTATTCCAATTCAGTACAAAATCCTTTACAAAAGGAACTGGCTGAAAAATTGGGCAAACAATCGGACTGCGAAGATTACCAGTTATTTCTTTGCAACTCGGGTGCCGAAGCCAATGAGAATGCTCTGAAACTGGCCTCTTTTATTACCGGTAAAAAGAAAATTATCAGTTATAAAAAAGGTTTCCACGGACGTACTTCTGCCGCTGTGGCCATTACCGATAATCCGAAAATTATTGCTCCTGTTAACGAAACAGACAATGCGGTTATCCTGCCGTTTAACGATATTAACGCAACAGAAGAAGTTTTAAAACAAGGCGATGTAGCTGCGGTAATTGTTGAAGGAATTCAGGGAATTGGAGGGATTTACGTACCCGACAACGAATTCCTGACCAAACTGAAACAACTGACCGAAAAATATGTGGCCGTTCTAATTCTGGATGAAATACAGTCAGGTTACGGACGAAGCGGAAAATTCTTCGCCTATCAGCATACGGATATAAAACCCGACATTGTTACCATGGCAAAAGGAATGGGTAACGGATTCCCGATTGGAGGCGTACTGATTCAACCGGAAATTGAGCCGTGGTTTGGCATGCTCGGAACCACATTTGGAGGTAACCACCTGGCTTGTGCTGCTGCAATTGCAGTTCTGGATGTAATGAAAGACGAAAACCTTGTTGAGAATGCCGAAAAAGTTGGAAATTACCTGATGGATAAACTGGCGACAATTGATGCAGAATTTGAGATCAGAGGAGAAGGATTGATGATCGGTTTGGAATTTAAGAAACCAATTGCCGAAATTCGCAAGAAATTGCTTTTCGATTACGGTATTTTTACCGGTGTATCGGGGCAAAATATTATCAGGCTGTTGCCACCGCTCAGCCTTACAACCGAACAAGCCGACACCTTTTTAGCAGCATTTGCAAAAGTACTTGGTTCGTTCGCTGAATAAAAAATGATTAGAACACGACATTTTCTAAATTCGACAAAATGGAAAATAAAAAAATAGCAATAATCGGGGTAGGAAACATGGGAGGTGCCATTGCACTTGGCCTTTTAAAATCGGGCTCAGTTAAAGCAAGTAACATCTCCGTTTCCGACAGAAAAGAAGCGACACTCAAAAAGATGAGTGACCTGGGAATTGATGCTTTCGACAACAATATCGACGCAGCAAAAGATGCTGACGTGATTATTGTTGCTGTAAAACCTTATCATATTGAGGGAGTAATTAACACCCTGAAACCTATTTTGTCGCCGGAGAAGATTTTCATTTCCATTGTTGCAGGAGTTGGTATAGATGATTTGGGAAAAATGGCCGGAAACGACGTCCCTATTTTCCGGGTAATGCCAAACACCGCAATTGCTTTACAGGAATCGTTAACCTGTATTTCGGCAAACGGCAACACCGAACCTTACCGCGAGTATGTAGTTGAGCTATTTGATAAACTGGGGAAAACCATCGAGATTCCGGAAGAATTGATGGCAGCTGCAACTGTACTTTCCTCGTGTGGTATTGCTTATGCGCTACGTTATATTCGTGCAGCCATGCAAGGTGGTATCGAAATTGGTTTTAGCGCCGAAATGGCTCAGCTAATCACCGCACAAACAGTAAAAGGTGCAACCGAATTGTTGCTGCAATCCGAACATCACCCTGAAAGAGAAATCGACAAAGTAACCACTCCGATGGGTGTTACCATAACCGGCCTAAACGAAATGGAACACAAAGGCTTTAGCTCTTCATTAATTCAGGGAGTTCTGGCCTCGTACAAAAAAATAAAAGACAACTAAAAAATTGTGCAGACCCGCTATAAAAAAATAACAGTAAAAGTAGGCAGCAATGTGTTAGCCAAAGCCGACGGAACGCTCAACGTGGCGCGCATTGCCCACTTGGTAGACCAAATTGCTCATTTGCAAAAAAATGGCGTTGAGGTGGTTTTGGTATCATCGGGGGCAGTTGCTGCAGGCCGTGCTGTAATGAAAAAAACAAAAAAGTCGGACGCCGTATCGCAACGACAGTTATGGGCTGCACTGGGTCAGGTAAAATTAATTTCGCGTTATTCTGATTTTTTCCACGAAGAGGGTCTTACCTGTGCGCAGGTACTCACCACAAAGGAAAACTTCTCAAGCCGTGCACATTACCTGAACATGAAAAACTGTATCACCACTTTGCTTGAAAACAAGGTGATCCCTATTGTAAACGAGAACGACACCATTTCGGTAACCGAATTGATGTTTACCGATAATGATGAACTGTCTGGGTTAATCGCATCGATGGTTGATTCTGAAGCACTGATAATTCTCAGCAATATAGATGGTGTTTACACTGCTCACCCCGATAGTGAGGGAGCCGAACTGATTGAGCGTATTCAGGTAACAGACAAAGGCCCGCAGGATGCAATTTCGTCGGAAAGATCAGATTTTGGCCGCGGTGGAATGCTTACCAAATTTCGAATTGCGAAAAAAGTGGCCAGCGATGGAATTGGTGTTCACGTTGCAAACGGAACACGCACAAATATTCTTGTTGACCTACTCGATAAATCGAATAACCTAAAACACACTTTTTTCGTACCTAACGAGAAACCATCAAGCGGAGTAAAAAAATGGATCGGTTATTCTGATGGTTTTGCAAAGGGACAGGTACAAATCAACGAAGGAGCAAGAAAAGCACTGCTTTCCGACAAAGCCGTAAGCTTGCTGCCCGTAGGAATTGAGAAAATTGAAAGCGAATTCAAAAAAGGAGACTTAATAAAAATAACAGGTATAAACGGCGAGTTTGTTGGCATGGGCAAAGCCTCATACGGATCGGAAAGAATTGAAAAGGAGAAACAATCCGACAAGCAAAAACCGGTAATACATTACGATTATTTGTATGTAGAATATAAAACGAATGAAACATTAATATAGAATATAAAAATAGCTCAGAGTAACCTTTAACGGAGTTTGTCTCCCACGACAAACTACCCTTACTCCCTTTTTTTGATGCCTTAATTTGAACATATTCTGAGCTCCCTCTCCCTCCCCCGGGAGAGGGTTTTTCGTTGAAAGACCAATATTATGAAGATAGAACAACAGCTAAAAAAAACGCTTGATGCATCGCGCAAATTAAACCTGGTGAATGACGACCAGGTGAAAAAAGTATTGCTGGAACTGGCAAACGAAGCAAGGGCAAAATCCGATTTTATTCTTTCGGAGAACCAAAAAGACCTGGATCGCATGGATCCGAAAGATCCAAAATTCGACCGACTGAAACTATCGGAAGAAAGAATAGAAGGCATTGCCTCCGACATGGAAAATGTTGCCCGCCTTGAAAGTCCGGTTGGAAAAGCATTAAAAGAAACGGTTCGTGAAAATGGGCTGAAAATTAAAAAAGTCACCGTGCCGTTTGGTGTAATCGGGATAATTTATGAAGCCCGCCCAAACGTTACCTTCGATGTTTTTGCCTTGTGCATGAAATCAGGTAATGCTTGTGTTTTAAAGGGTGGCAGCGATGCCATTTACTCTAACCAGGCCATTGTTTCTATTATACGCGATGTACTAAAGAAATTCGATTTTGACGAAAATACAGTAACATTACTTCCTGCCGGGCGCGAGGAAACCAACGAAATGTTGCAGGCTCGCGGATATATCGATTTGATTATTCCACGCGGAAGCCAGGGGCTAATAAATTTTGTACGCGAAAATGCCACCATTCCGGTAATTGAAACCGGTGCCGGAATATGCCACACTTATTTCGATGAATTTGGCGATGCCGAAAAAGGCCGCGAGATAATTTTCAATGCCAAAACCCGCCGTTGCTCAGTTTGTAATGCATTGGATTGTTTGGTAATTCACGAAAACCGATTGAATGAACTTCCTGCTTTTGCCAAAAAACTTTCGGAAGAACAAGTGGTAATTTATGCCGATGAAAAAGCTTTCAAACAAATAGAACCGATTTACCCCAAAGAGCTGTTATTCGAGGCCACAGAAGAATCATTCGGAACAGAGTTTTTATCGATGAAAATGTCGATAAAAACAGTTGCTTCTTTCAACGAAGCGTTGGACCATATTAATACACATTCATCAAAACACAGCGAGGCGATTATTACTGAAAACCAGGAGCGAATTGAAACCTTTTGCAAAATGGTAGATGCGTCTTCTGTGTATTCAAATGCATCAACCGCTTATACCGACGGTGCCCAATTTGGACTGGGAGCTGAGATCGGCATCAGCACACAAAAATTACATGCCCGAGGACCGATGGCGCTGGAAGAATTGACCAGCTACAAATGGATCATTGAAGGAAACGGACAAGTACGACCAAGGTAAAAGGCAAAAGTAAAAAGTTGAGGACAGCTCTGATGGACGAAATCCCGACCGTTAGCGTCGGGAGCAAAAGTAAAAATATAAAAGACAAAAATATAAACTCCGGAAGCTGAAACTTCGGTCTTCATGCTTCCATTTTCAAACTTAAATTATGAAAAAATTCACATCAGTAAAAGATATTCCCAGCATTGAAAAAGCGCTGGCAACTGCATTCGAAGTAAAAAATAACAAATTTGGATTTCAGCACCTAGGGAAAAACAAAACCATGGTTTTGGTATTTTTCAACTCAAGTCTTCGCACGCGTCTCAGTACCCAAAAAGCGGCCATGAACATGGGCATGAACACGATGGTGATGAACGTAAACGAAGACAGCTGGCAACTGGAATCGGAAATGGGCGTAGTTATGGACGGCAAAAATGCCGAACACCTGCGCGAAGCCATCCCGGTTATTGGTAAATATTGTGATGTAATTGGCGTGCGTGCTTTTGCTAAATTCGAAAAACGCGAAGATGATTACGCTGAAAAAATATTAAGCCAGTTTGTTGAATATGCCGGTGTTCCTGTGGTAAGCATGGAAGCTGCAACTCGTCACCCCTTGCAAAGTTTTGCCGACCTGGTAACCATTGAAGAACACAAAAAGGTAGAAAAACCCAAAGTAGTTCTTACATGGGCTCCGCACCCGCGTGCGTTACCACAAGCTGTTGCCAACTCGTTTGTTGAGTGGATGCGCGAAACCGATTACGAACTGGTGGTCACTCACCCGAAAGGATACGAACTGGCTCCCGAATTTATGGGAGATGTTAAAGTAGAGTACGATCAGAAAAAAGCTTTCGAAGGTGCTGATTTTATCTACGCTAAAAACTGGGCTTCGTTCACCGATTATGGCCAGATACTTTCAAAAGATTTGAATTGGACAGTTAATGAAGAAAAAATGGCGCTTACCAACGATGCGAAATTTATGCACTGCCTACCGGTACGTCGGAATATGGTAGTAAGCGATGGCGTTATCGACAGCCCTAATTCAATTGTGGTTGAACAAGCCTACAACCGCGAAGTTACTGCACAGGCAGTATTGAAAATGATTCTTGAAAATGCTTAATTCTGCTACCTTTGCGGCCTCGCGGATTGAGAGAATTTAAAAACATGACTAAAAAAATAGAAATAATACCTGCCATCGACCTCATTGACGCTAAATGTGTGCGACTTTCTCAGGGCGATTACAACCAGAAAACGATTTACAACGATAACCCGCTGGAGGTGGCTAAAATGTTCGAAGATGCCGGAATCACACGTTTACACCTTGTTGACCTGGATGGAGCAAAAGCCAAGCACATTGTAAACTATAAAGTGCTTGAAACCATCGCCGGAAAAACCAATTTGGTGATTGACTTTGGTGGCGGATTAAAATCAGACAAAGACCTGGGAATTGCATTTAACTCAGGTGCAGCTATGGTTACCGGCGGTAGTATCGCAGTAAAAGAGAAAGATACTTTTCTGAGCTGGCTGGAGAAATTTGGCAGCGAAAAAATCATTCTGGGTGCCGATGCAAAAGACGGCAATATTGCAGTAAGCGGTTGGCTGGAAACCACCGAATTAGGTGTTATCGATTTTATTTCAGAATTCCACAAACAGGGAATCAGCAAAGTAATTTCAACGGATATCAGCCGCGACGGAATGTTAAGCGGCCCTGCATTTGAACTTTACGCTGACATTATGGAAACGCTTCCCGAAGTGGAAATTATTGCCAGTGGTGGAATTGCCACCATGGACGACATATTAAAATTAGATGAAATGGGCGTTCCGGGAGTAATTACCGGAAAAGCCATTTATGAAAATCGCATAACTTTGAAAGAAATTGAGAAGTTCATTTCATAACAATGATACTGTCATTTCGAATCCTGAGGAACGAAGCTGAGAAATCTACCTCATATCAACAGATTTCTCCTCGCCTAATCGTCGAAATGACAAAACTGATAAGAAAATGCTTGCAAAACGAATAATACCATGCCTCGATATCCGAAACGGACAAACCGTTAAGGGAATCAACTTTGTGGACATTAAAGAAGTTGGCGACCCCGTGGAGCTGGGCGCAAAATATGCAGCCGACGGCGCCGACGAACTGTGTTTCCTGGATATTACAGCAACCCACGAAGGCCGCAAAACTTTTGTTGAACTGGTAAAACGGATTGCAGCGCATATCAACATTCCGTTTACGGTTGGAGGTGGAATCAGCGAATTGAGCGATGCAGAAAAACTTTTGGCTGCAGGCGCCGATAAAATCTCCATCAACTCATCGGCGGTTCGTAATCCAAAACTGATAGACGACCTGGCGTTGAATTTTGGAAGCCAGTTTGTTGTTGTTGCCATCGATGCACGAGGTGATGAGAACGAACACTGGACAGTTACGGTAAACGGTGGCCGAATTCCGACCGACAAAGAACTTTTTTCGTGGGCAAAAGAAGCTGAAGACCGCGGTGCCGGAGAGATACTTTTTACTTCGATGAACCATGACGGGACAAAAAATGGATTCGCCAATAAAGAGCTTTCGAAAATGGCCGATATGCTGAAGATTCCAATCATTGCATCGGGAGGTGCAGGTGCCGAAGAGCATTTTGTTGACGTTTTTACCGAGGGCAAAGCCGATGCCGGACTGGCAGCCAGTATCTTTCACTACAACGAAATTCCAATTCCGGTTCTTAAGAAATACTTAAAAGAAAAAGGCATTATTGTCCGATAGCCAATCAAAATAGTAACTTCGCAACGATTTAAAACAAAGGGAGCCAATCTTCCGACTTAACAGACAGATATGAGACAGCTAACAGATATTTCAAAAATTGATTTCAATAAAATGGACGGGCTAATTCCGGCGATCATTCAGGACGCAGAAACACAAAATGTTTTGATGCTTGGATTTATGAACGAAGATGCATTGGCCAAAACACAGGAGATTGGCAAAGTAACGTTTTTTAGCCGCACCAAAAACCGCTTGTGGACCAAAGGCGAGGAATCGGGAAATTTTCTGAATGTTGTTTCGATGGCAATTGATTGCGACGATGACACGCTACTAATAAAGGTAAATCCTGTTGGGCCGGTTTGCCACAAAGGTGACGATACTTGCTTTGAAGAATCAAACGCAGGCAACGATATTCAATTCCTTAGCTACCTGCAGGATTTTATCGACAAACGCAAAGCCGAAATGCCCGAAGGTTCGTATACTACTTCTCTATTTCAGAAAGGAACACGAAAAATTACGCAAAAAGTTGGTGAAGAAGCTGTTGAAACCATTATTGGAGCAATGGCCAACGACGACGAAAACTTTATGTATGAAGCCGGAGACTTGCTTTATCACCTTGTTGTTCTGCTAACACACAAAGGTTACCGGATTGAAGATGTGGTTCGCGAACTCAAGAAAAGACACAAGTAATACACTATTTTTCAGCACATTATAACAATTCAATATTTTCTTTAACCCTCTCCGGTTTGGCAATCCCATATCCTGCTGAATCCTATAAACATATTATAGAACACAGTTATGAAACATAGCTCCACAACATAACTGTAAAACATTGAAATTAACCACTTTACAATTAGGCATATTTAAGCGGTACTCCGTAGCTTTGTTATATCTTCTAACTACAAAAAACCGCTTGTATGGAAACATTAACCATTTGTCCTACCAGTACGGCCACAATTTTAGCTTGTCAACAAATTGCAAAAACCTTTAAAGAAAACATCTACGAGTTATCGATTCTGCGAAATGAATGGGACCCTGAATTCGCAACATCCTTAATGGTGTGGATCGATGATACCATCGATAAACACTACTCTGAAAATCTGGATGTTTTAGAAGATGAACGTTATCGCGAATGGCACGAAATTATGGTTGAAGGCCTTCAACATCTAAAAGTTCTACGAGCTTCTTTAAAAGTCGACTTCAAAAAAGACAAAACCTTTTTAAAAGAATTCTTCCAAACCACCGGGTACACCGATTATTTCAGCGACGCCAAAAACGGCGACCACATTAGTTTGTTTAAGTTCCTGAAAACCTTTGCTGCCAACATGAATGAGGGCGTAAGACAAAAAATAGTTGAAAAAGGAACTCCTGATATTTTGTTCGATAAGATTTTGGTTTGCGCCAACCGAGTGAGTCAATTTGAAGACTGTTTTGTTGCGCTTGAAGGAGAAGCTACCCTTGATAATTACGGCAAAAAAGAAGTAGCAGAGATTTACGAAACAATACAAGACATTTGCCGAATTGCAATTGCCTACTACCAATTCGATCCGAAAATGCGTTGTAAATTCAACTATTACAAAGTAATGGTGAACCTATAAAGATTTTTCGTCAACTACTTAATAATTAACTAAAATGCAGTCTGCCTGCAAATTTCTTACAGGCGGACTGCAATTCTTTTATCTATTCTTCCGGTTTTTCTTCGGCCGAATCGTCTGTTTCTTCCGGAGCATCTGAATCTTCAGTTTCCTCTTCAGATGGAGCATCTTCCTGTTCTTCTTCATTATAAGGATTGACGCCATCAGTAAATATCGGATTCTTCTGTTCGTTTTCGTTATTTCCTACAGGAACATAACCATCGGGAATTTGTGCTTCCTCAGGATTATAAGGAAAAACATCTACAATCGGACTAACCGCCAAAGAAGTAACAACAAATGGAATCACCAGGTATTCCAGACTTTCGTCTAATCGGGTAAGTGCCTCTTTAATGTCGTCGGCCATTATCAGGTAATTTGTCTTTATTTTCTTCTCCTTACCTGCTTCCTCGTCAATTGTAACCAGATTAATCGCTGCTTTAAACCACCATTCACCATTTTCAAACGGAAAAACTTCGGCAATACGCGATTTTTTAATGTCAACAATCTGAAACTCTCCGCCTCTAACTATTTGCTGCATTTGGCGAATAATCCGCGTTTCGGCATCGGTGTACGATACGGCATCCAACAAAAAGTTTTCGGTTACCATCGATTCGCTTCCGCTCTCGGAAACTTTCATATATTTTACTTTACTCTCGAACCAAGTCTGCATCATAATTTCTACATTTTTAAGAAGTGACAAAAATACATAAGCCTCAAATACTTTCACTTAAAAGCTCGCATTTTTATCAACAAAAAACCGACTACAAATTGCAGTCGGTCTCCGATTCTTTTAATCTAACTAAACTTACTAATAACTACCCTTGACCTTAATTTAACGTAAAACGAAATATATTATGCAGTTAATGTTCTGTTCTTTTATCAAGTCGTGTAGTTGAAAAGAAAAATGGCCCCGCCCAACGACGGGGCCACAAACAGACAGCTACAGACTTAAAAGCTGAAGAAGATTATTAGTTATAGGCACTCTCACCATGTTCGTAAACATCGAGGCCCTCTTCTTCAATGCGCTTAGAAACGCGCAGTATATTTGTTTTCTTCAGGATGAAGAATAATACCAAACCTAAACCGAATGCCCAAGCGAAGAATGCTGCAACACCTACAGCCTGGATACCCAGTAATTTTGCTCCGTGGCCATAAAACAGACCTTCAGAAGTTGAGAATAAACCAACAGCCAGTGTACCAAATGCACCGCCCACACCGTGAACAGAGATTGCACCAACAGGGTCGTCAACTTTTAATACTTTATCGAAGAACTCAACAGCAAATGGCAGAATGAAACCTGCAATAATACCGATGAATAATGCTCCCATAGGATTAACAGCATCACAACCAGCAGTAATAGCTACCAAACCGGCCAATGCACCGTTCAACGAGATTGAAAGTGAAGGACGTTTGTAGCGAACCCATGCAACAAGCATTGCAGTAACAGCACCGGCTGCAGCAGCCAGGTTAGTGGTAACAGCAATGTGACCAATTGCAACAGCGTTATCAGTACCAGCAGCAGCTAATTGAGATCCGGGGTTAAATCCGAACCAACCGAACCAAAGGATAAATACACCAAGTGCTCCCATTGCCAGGTTGTGCCCAGGAATCGCTTTTGCTTTTCCGTCTTTTCCATATTTACCAATACGAGGTCCAATAATAGACGCACCAGCTAAACCAACCCATGCACCAACAGAGTGTACAATAGATGAACCGGCAAAATCGTGGAATCCAAGTTGGCTCAACCAACCACCACCCCATGTCCAGTGACCTGAAATTGGGTAAATAATTACAGTAATAACAATACTAAAAATTAAGTATGCTTTAAATTCAGTTCTTTCAGCCATTGCTCCCGAAACAATAGTTGCGGCAGTAGCAGCAAATACAGTTTGGAAAAACAAGTCGGCATAATCAGAGTAATTGTCGCCAAAACCATCGCTCATAAAGAACAGGTCAGGTGTTCCGATGAATCCTCCGATTGAGTCTCCATACATAATGGTAAAACCTATAACCCAATATAATATCGAGCCGATAGAAAAGTCCATCAGGTTTTTCATTAAAATATTCGCGGTGTTTTTTGATCGTGTAAAACCTGCCTCCACCAAGGCAAATCCAGGTTGCATGAACATTACCAGAAATGCAGCAACCAATAACCACATATTATCTATACCTATTTGTAGGCCTTGCAAAGTTTCTTCCATGATAATTTAATCTTTTTCAGTTACTACTCTTCTTTACCTTTAATAAAAAGTGATTCATCGCCATGCTCTCCGGTTCTTATTCGGTATGATTCTTCGATAGGAAGGATGAATACTTTACCGTCGCCGATCTCGCCTGTTCTGGCTGATCCTAAAATGGCTTGAACTGTTTTATCAATATTTTTATCGCGAACGATAATGGATAATTTTATTCTTTCAATAGTACTGGTATCGTAAACTACACCACGGTACGAGCGACCTTCGCGAGCCTGTCCAACTCCTCTCACATCCCAGAAAGAGAAGAATTCGATGCCTGCTTCATACAGCGCATCTTTTACCTCATCAAATTTTGATTTGCGGATTACTGCTTCAACTTTTTTCATCTTATTTAATATTGTTTGTTTTTAAAAAGTATAAGATGTAACGAGCCCGATTTCCGGACTCGTTTCATATCAAAATATCTTCTCTGTTACAGTGAAATACCAACTGCAATATGGAATCCTCCTGTTGACGGATTTAGCATAACTGCTCCTGAAACCGGCAGTGTAAAGCTTTCAGTAATCTGTACGTCTTTTGAAGTACCAACCATGATATTACAGATGCTGAAGTCGCCATCATCAGTATACTGTCCGTCGCCACCACCAAGAGTAATGTCAACCGGACCCGCAGAAACTGCTGCTTCAAGATACAAGTCGCTAATTCCATTGATCTCTTCATCACCAAGTCCTTCCATGTAAGCTGCTGTGAAAGTAAAAGCACCTACACCTAAGCTAACCATTGGCTCAAAAGAATGCGATTCTCCTTCTGTCCAGTCTGATCCTGGGAAGTAATAATCGGTTAAAGTAAAGCTTAAGGAAGCATTTTCACCTAAATCGAAACCATAACCCATGTAAAGGTCGGCCTCAGCTGCTTCGTCAGAACCTGTACTGTATGATCCCCATGCACCAATGGCAAAACCACCTGCACTAAACTCAACTCCTGGCTGAAAAGCTGCCCCTGTTCCAAATTTGGCACCACGCCATAAATAACTACTGTAAATGTCTAAACCTGTGCTCACTTCCTGAGCTTTAACATTCGTTGTTGATACAACAAAAAGTAATAACATACTTACTGTAATCAGTAGTGTCTTTTTCATAATCGTAAATTTTTAAAAGTTAAACTGCTATTTTTAATTTTAAATCTTGTCTGCCCTATTAAACGAAGGGGCATTTTAGTCTTTTTACTACTTTTCGATCCCCGACCCTCTGTTTTTTTATTTCTTGATTCAAAGAAATGCACTTTTTTCCATTCACACCCCTATTTTCATTACACATGTTAATCCGCTTAACAAATTATTAATATTTGATGCCTTATTTTACCTTTTTGATAGCTTTTTGTGTGTTTTGTTACCGTTTTTATACTAAAATGCCGCATTCGGGGTTCATAACACTAAATAATTAGTGCTTTTATTGTTCTAAGATCAAAAACTAATTAAAGAACAATAGATCTACGCCAATAAAAGACGCGGATTATCATCCAATTGAAGTATGGCAGCTCAATATTTAATAACTTGAGTTCGATTTTAAAACTAGCTAAAGCTGTGAGTTATTTTAAAGTTGAACTCAGGTTAATAAACACAGAAATATAAAACCAACACCAGGGAATTATTTTCACTATTAAAAATAATTCCCTGGCGATATTTTACTTCAAGTGTGCAAAAGATAAAAAACTGGTCATTCAGTTTTACTTTCTGCATAAGGGGAAATCTTTTGTTTTGATTTACTTATCTTAATTCTAAAAGATACATAGTATTAAATCTGCTCGCCCTGGTTTTTGGATTTAAAAACCGGGCTGATTGACCGGTCAATTGTTTATGCTCAGTAAATTTCTTAACCACATTCATATTCAATCCCATTTCAAGCATATCATTATAACCCACTTCCGAGGTGTATATCCACGCCCCCGGCTTAGGCAAAAATGCCTCCAAATCTTCTTTCGCGAAAAGATATTTACCCGGAGATTTTGAATATAAAAACAAATTCCAAAGCCTGGCTTTCTCCGTATAAATACTTAGCGTTGAGCCCTCAGGAGCCTTTTCATTAAAAATTTCAGCGGCTTCAATCGATGTATGGAACTTCAACATATTTGGCAGCATGTTTACATTAACTGTAAACAGCATTATTGCAATGGTGAAGGTTAGCATAACAATTTGCCTCTGCAAATTATTCTTTTTAACAACCATCATAACTATCCCGGCAAAAAGAAGCCCGTAAATGGCCCAAAACCAAAGGCGTTTTTCAGGAAACACCACAATAGGTAATACCAATAGTATTATAGGGCCAACAATTGCAATTACTTTATTTATTACTGCAATTATATTTCGAACTTTCACTTTATTTTCTGACGAAAATAATCGCACGGTCCACTTGGCAGTTATTATATACATAAAAGGGATTGCCGAAAGCATATAGTGTGGATTTTGCTGTTTGGCTACCGACAGTATTCCCAGATAAACCACAACCGCAAAAATGTTTACCACCTCAAAATCTTCAGTATCATTTTTTCGTAACCCGTTCAGACTTCTCACCTCTTTAATAAAACCATAAACCATAAATATGGTCCAGGGCAACAATACATATAACGATGTATGCAGATAAAATGAATAATCAGCACCGCTTCCGCGATACGAGCCGGTAACACGCCCAACGTTATTGGTCCAAAAGTAGAATTTGATCCCTCCGAGCCCAAACTGGTTTAGTAATCCTATCATTGCAGGCAAAATCATAATACCTACAATTACCAGGGCAATCAACCAACGGTAGTTAAAAATCTCTTTCCACTGTTTATGAACTAACAAAGTTCCGCCAATTGCTGCAGCGGGAATTACAACTCCCACCGGGCCTTTTGCCAACATCGACAAACCAACACCAACCGCACCAAGCAAAAAGTTGTGCCATTTATGGCTTTTTAAATACGCCGAAAACTGCCACACCGAGAAAACCACAAAATCGGCCAATAAAGTATCAGTATGTATATCGTTGTTAAAATGCTGAAACCCCAAAGATGATATCCAAAAAAAAGCCGCCAGTAAACCGGTTTCTTTTCCGTAAAAAAGTTTTCCCAGCCGGTATGTTGAATAAATTCCAATGAACGAAAATAAAAGAACTGCCAATTTGTATGCCGGTATCGACAACCCAAACAACTTGAAAGTAACCGCCGCAATCCAAAACAGCAGAGGAGGTTTCTGATCGTAGGCATCGCCTCCAATAGTCAGGTTAATCCAATCTTGATTTATCAGCATCTCGCGACCAACTTCTGCATATTTCGCAGCGTTTCCCACCAAAAAAACCGGCAAAGCAGGCATAACAAACAAAAGAAGAAGAACAGGAACTGCAAAGTATATACGTCGATCATTCATTATGATGAATTTTAAGAAGTGCGAATGCAAAAAATACTAATTTTACGCCCACGTTTTTAATTTGAATACAAATGAAGAAAAATATTTCGTGGATTACAATTGTTGACCTTGTAGTTTATGCCGTGATTATCGGTTTTGTTGCATATGGAAAAAGCCAAAGCAATTTTGGACAGGAAGCTTTTGATAAAGTTATTCGCGAGGATGGTTGGGTTGAATACTTAACGGCGCTTTTTCTGCTTTTGGGAGCTATACTATTTGCCATAAGGGCAGTTAAAGCCGGAAAAGAGAAAAGTCGTAAAAGAATACTCTTTAACACGCTTGCTTCAATCGTTTTTGTTTTTGGCCTTGGAGAAGAGATTTCCTGGGGACAGCGAATATTTTCGATACAATCCGGCGAATATTTTATGCAAAACAATTATCAGGGCGAGACCAACTTGCATAACCTTGAAATTGGCGGAGTAGATTTAAACATCCTCATCTTTTCGAATCTGATGTTTGTTGCGTTAATCAGCTACTTTATCATACTGCCAATACTCACCTATAAAGTAAAGGCTATTCGCAAACTGGTAATCGATTATGGTGTTCCGATTCCACGCCTGCATCATATTATAGTTTTGCTGGCTATTAACACCTTTATTCCATTGGCCATAAATTTGATTAAAGAAAGCGAACTACACGAACTCGCGTTAACAGGAATCCTTTTTCTCATTCTAATTAATCCCGCCAAAAAAATTAAAGATTTTCGTTTACCCAGTTAATATTACATCTCGCCGAAAGTCTTAACTCTCTGAGAAAGTTACAGTTAAGGAAGAAGTTTCTCTTTCGGGTTGTAAGGATCGATAAATACTAAAAGTAAAACGGTAACAAATATAGCCTCCCACAGCTCCCATATTCGTCTTTCGGGAATGAGCAAAACTATACCGGTACACGCCAATATAAGTACAGAGTATTTAATTTTCGGGACTGGAATGCCCAACAGATCAATTGTACGTGAAAAAAACGGCCACTTCTTATATAGCAGAAGTGTTAAAACAAAATAAGTTCCAAAAACCACTACCAACCCGGTCGAGAAAATCAGTTTATTCAGGTTCACACCTCCTATCTCCAGGTTATGCAAGTTGGTCTCGCCCTGAAAATTATGTTGGGCAAAAAAACCTGTAGTCTCAACTGAGAATATCCTTTGCCCCCAGGAAATCTCTTCGCCAAAACCAAAAAATGTACCGATAATAATTATCAGGCTCAAAGCAACCCAAAGTTTGTTCCGGTCCTTATACTGCTTGAATAAACGAATAGCAAACAATACCGATATTAATAGTAAAACCAATGCGGTTAGGTTTTCAAGCGGGCCGTCTTCGGCTACCATTGTGTGGCAAAAATCATAATTAAAATAAAAACTTGCTGCCGAGTATAAAGCTACAGCAATAATCAGGTAAGATATAATCAATAATACTTTCTTCATTGTTTAAAATTTTCCGGCAACACCTCCTACATTAGTTCCATCAGAGATGCCAATAACGAAGTGCAAATCTAATAATATTAAGTAAAAAAAGTCTCTTTCAAATGAGCTTATCTGATGCCGATTTTCTCTGTCGGATATTACATCTCAGTTTTACATGTTATTAATAGGTTTTAGTTCCCGCAAATTGAAAGAAGCTATCATTTGAAATTTTATCTTTGCACCTATTAATATTAATTGAAGCGACAAGGCTGCAATCCGGGATTTCATCTTCCATCTTCTGCCTTCCGTCTTCCAACTTTCTTAAACATGAAACTCTGGGATAAAGGTACACCTGTTAACAAAGCAATTGAAGAATTTACTGTTGGTAAAGACCGCGAACTGGATCTGTTTTTGGCAACACACGATATTTTGGGCTCGATGGCACATGTAACGATGCTTGAGTCGGTTGGGCTAATTGAAAAGAATGAGCTTCCCACGCTTCTGTCCGAGTTGAAAAGCCTGTATGCTATTGCCGAAAAAGGTGAATTCACGATTGAAGAAGGCGTTGAAGATGTACACTCTCAGGTTGAATTTATGCTTACCGAAAAACTGGGCGACCTCGGTAAAAAAATACACAGCGGACGTTCGCGCAACGACCAGGTTTTACTCGACCTTAAACTGTTTACCCGCGATGCCATTCAAGAAATCGCTGAAACAACTTCGAACCTTATCGACACTTTGCTAAAACGTGCCAAAGAAACAAAAGACATTTTAATGCCGGGCTACACTCACTTGCAGGTAGCCATGCCTTCGTCGTTTGGATTGTGGTTTAGCGCCTATGCCGAAAGTTTATCCGATGATTTGGAGTTACTTTTATCAGCTTATAATATTACCAACCAAAACCCATTGGGGTCGGCAGCCGGCTATGGTTCGTCATTCCCGCTTAACCGCCAAATGACAACCGACCTTCTTGGATTTGCAACCATGAACTACAATGTGGTTTATGCGCAAATGGGAAGAGGTAAAGTTGAAAAAATTGTTTCGTTTGCCCTGGCAAACATTGCAGGAACATTATCAAAACTGGCTTACGATGTGTGTTTGTTTATGAGCCAGAATTTCAATTTTGTAAGCCTGCCTACCGAATTTACTACAGGATCGAGCATAATGCCGCACAAAAAAAATCCCGATGTTTTTGAACTTACCCGTGCACGCTGTAACAAACTTCAGGGTGTTCCATCACAAATTATGCTTATCATTAACAACCTGCCAAGTGGCTACTTCCGCGATCTGCAAATGGTAAAAGAAGTATTCCTGCCATCGTTTAAGGAAATGAACGACTGTCTGAATATTGTCGGCCTGGCTATTGATAAAATGTCGGTAAACAAAGAAATATTAAACGACAGCAAATACGATTACCTGTTTAGCGTTGAAGAAGTTAACAAACTAGTATTGCAGGGAATTCCGTTTAGAGAAGCTTACAAACAAGTGGGCGCTCAAATAGAAAGCGGAAACTTTACCCCCGAAAAATCCGTAAACCATAGCCACGAAGGGAGTATCGGAAATTTATGCCTGGATAGTATTTCAAATAAAAAAGAGGAAATCATTAATAAATTTCTATTTAACAAAATAGAAGAAGCAAAAGATAACTTACTCAAATAGAGCTTCAAGTTCCTGTAAACGTGACAAATGTCACGCTTTCATAAAATACGGATAAAGCACTATAGTTTTTTATGATATTTCTCAAGGTTAATTGTATGTTATTAAACACAATTTACACCATTTAAGATTGCGAATACACACCTCTTTGTTTATTTTTGGTTTCACTTCGTAAGTAAAAACGTGATTTTAACTTACAGTTTTGCAGCAATGCGGTATTGACAGCGCCTGTTGTTGCGCTAGTGCGAATTTTAAAGAGAAAGGAAATAATGATGCAGACAAAAGAACCTGTAGCAAAGGGATTGTACCGCCCTGAATTTGAACATGGGAGTTGTGGTATCGGGTTTGTAGCAAACCTAAAGGGCAGAAAGAAACACAGTGTGATTTCTGATGCTTTATCGATGCTGGCTCGCATGGAACATCGCGGGGGTACCGGGTTTGATATTAAAAGCGGTGACGGTGCAGGGATATTACTACAAATTCCACACGAACTTTTTATGGAAGAGTGTCCGAAACAGGACATTAAATTACCTCAGTTTGGCGAATATGGTGTAGCCATGATCTTCTTTCCAAAAGAGAACAGAAAACGTTCGGAGTGTAAAGATATAATTGGGAGAAATCTTAAGAAATTTGGACTTCCATATTTGGGCTATCGTAAAGTGCCGGTTGATAATTCCGACCTGGGACGCGATTCTTTGGCTTCAGAACCCTATGTACAACAATTGTTCATTGGGAAACCCGCTGGTATGTCAGTTGAAGAATTCGACCGCAAACTTTTTGTTTTCAGAAAATACACTGAAAAATTGGTTCGCGAATCGGTTACCGGTATTGGTTACAACGGAATGAATATTATTTCATGTTCATATAAAACCATTATTTATAAAGGTCAGTTAACAACCGAGCAGGTTTCGTTATATTTTAAAGACCTTACCAATCCATTGGCAGTAAGTGCCATTTCTCTGGTACACTCGCGTTTTTCTACCAACACTTTCCCATCGTGGAAACTGTCGCAGCCTTTCCGTTATATTGCGCACAATGGCGAGATCAACACCAACAAGGGTAACATCAACTGGATGCGTGCCCGCGAAGTACTTTTGGAGTGCTCGGCATTTACAAAAGAGGAGTTGGAAATGATCTTCCCGATCTGCGATTTGAGAGATTCGGATAGTGCCAACCTCGATATGGCCATTGAAATGCTCGTATTAAGCGGCAGATCATTACCACATGTAATGATGATGCTTATTCCTGAGGCATGGCAAAATAATCCCGACATGGATCCGAAAAAGAAAGAGTTCTACGAATTCTATTCTGCAATGATGGAGCCATGGGATGGCCCGGCATCGGTATGTTTTACTGATGGTGTATTGGTTGGAGCAACACTCGACCGTAATGGTTTACGTCCGTCGCGTTATTGCTTAACCGACGACGACACTTTAATTATGTCATCAGAAACAGGTGCAATTGATGTACCTCACAATAAAGTTAAAATTCGTGGTCGATTGCAACCCGGAAAGATGTTTGTTGCCGATCTGGAACAAGGCCGTATTATTTCTGATGAAGAAGTTAAAGCTGAAATTTGCTCGAGCCAACCTTACGGCGAATGGGTAAAAGAAAATATGACTTATCTGGACGAACTTCCTTTTATTCCGGACCTGGAATTAAAAGAACCGGATAAGAAAACCGTATTTAAAAGACAAAAGGCTTTTGGATTCACCCACGAAGATATTGAGGTGATTCTGAAACCGATGGCTACAAATGGTGGCGAAGCGCTTGGCTCGATGGGAGCCGACAACCCGCTGGCCGTTCTTTCCGATCGTCCGGTGCATTTGTCACACTACTTTAAACAATTATTCGCCCAGGTAACCAATCCGCCGATCGACCCAATCAGGGAGCGCATCGTAATGGATTTGAGAACATACGTGGGTGGTTTTAAAAATATTCTTACAGAATCGGCTGAGCATTGCCGACGCATTGCCATCCACCAGCCGGTATTAACCAACGAACAGTTGATTAAGCTGGCTTACGTGGATCACACACATTTCCAAACAAAAAAAATCAGCATTGTTTTCCATGCCGACGAAAAAGCCGGCACACTGGAAACCAAACTGGAGCGTTTGTGTCAGTATGTAGAAGATGCAATTGACGAAGCTTATTCAATCATTTTGTTGTCTGACTTTGCAATTAGCACCGACCACGCCCCGATTCCATCGCTACTGGCAGCATCGGCTGTTCACCATCACCTTATCCGTGTTGGGAAACGTGGTAAAGCAGATATCATCATGGAAGCCGGTGATGTGCGCGAAGTTCATCATTTTGCAACCTTGCTGGGATACGGTGTTTCTGCCGTAAATCCATACATGGCCATCGATACCATCAAAGATTTGGTAAACGAAGGAGCACTGGGGGATATCACAAAAGAACAAGCGATCCAGAATTATGTGAAAGCTATTGGTGGCGGTCTGTTGAAAGTCTTCTCTAAAATGGGAATTTCAACCTTGGCATCGTACCAGGGAGCACAGATTTTTGAAGCTGTTGGAATAAAGCAGGAAGTGGTTGATAAATACTTTACCGGTACAGTTAGCCGTGTTGAAGGTTTGAGCCTCGACGATATTGCCAAAGAAGCAATGATGCGTCACCGCAAAGGATTCCCAACACGCCAGGGCGGAGCTAAAGTACTGGAGCCCGGAGGCGAATACCACTGGCGTAAAGATGGCGAACGTCACTTATTGAGTCCTGAAGCTATTCAATTGATTCAGGAAGCAACACGAAAGAACGATTACGAGAAATATAAAAAATATTGTACGGTTGTTGACGATCAGGCAGAAGCCGCATGCACCTTGCGTGGATTGATGGATTTCACTTCTGACCGAAAGTCAATTCCGCTCGACGAAGTTGAATCGGCGAAAAGTATTCTTACCCGTTTTGCTACGGGAGCAATGTCGTTTGGATCGATTTCGTGGGAAGCACACACTACGCTGGCCATTGCCATGAACCGTATTGGTTCTAAATCGAACTCAGGAGAAGGAGGTGAAGACCCGATTCGTTACACCAAGTTGCCAAATGGCGACGATATGTGTTCTGCAACCAAGCAGATTGCATCAGGACGTTTTGGTGTTAACAGTTACTACCTGAGCAAAGCCAAAGAGTTGCAGATTAAAATGGCGCAGGGAGCAAAACCGGGTGAAGGTGGTCACCTTCCTGGGCATAAAGTAAATGGCTGGATCGGACGCACACGTAACTCAACTCCTGGTGTAGGATTGATTTCTCCTCCACCACACCACGATATTTATTCTATCGAGGATTTGGCACAGTTAATCTTCGACCTGAAAAACAGTAACCGCGATGCACGTATTAACGTGAAACTGGTTTCAGAAACCGGCGTAGGTACTGTTGCTGCAGGAGTTTGTAAAGCCAAAGCCGATGCCGTTCTTATCTCGGGATACGACGGAGGAACAGGTGCATCGCCACTTAGTTCGATCAAACATGCCGGATTGCCGTGGGAGCTTGGATTGTCGGAAACACACCAAACACTAGTGCGCAACCGTTTACGTAACCGTATTGTTGTTCAGTCGGATGGTCAGATGAAAACATCGCGCGACCTTGCAATTGCAACACTGCTTGGTGCCGAAGAGTGGGGAGTTGCCACAATGGCTCTGGTTGTTGAAGGCTGTATAATGATGCGTAAATGCCACAGCAATACTTGTCCGGTAGGTGTAGCAACACAAAACGAAAGATTGCGTGGTAAATTTAAAGGTAATCCCGATCATGTTGTAAACTACTTCGAATTTCTTGTTGAAGGTCTTCGTGAGATTATGGCAGAGCTGGGCTTCCGCTCAATTAACGAAATGGTTGGTCAGTCGCAGTGCCTGAAGTTTAAAGACGACATTGATCACTGGAAATATAAAGGTCTTGACTTAAGCCCGATTCTTTACAAAGAAGAAATGGGACAGGAAGAAGGTCTTTACTGCAGTAAAAAACAAGATCACCAGATGGAAGAAATCCTCGACTGGAAATTTGTTGAAGCTGCACAAAAAGCAATTAAAGATGGCGAAAAAGTAGCCGCAGAATTTGAGATTAAAAACATCAACCGAAGTGTTGGTACCGTTCTGTCGCACGAAGTAACCAAAGTACATAAAGGAGAAGGATTGCCCGACGGAACCATCCATTTTAAAATGAAAGGATCGGCAGGACAATCGTTTGGTGCATTTGTTTGTAAAGGTATAGAACTGGAAGTTGAAGGAGATGCAAACGACTATTTCGGAAAAGGATTATCCGGTGGTCATTTATCCATCTACCCGGCTAAAAACGTACAGTTTATCCCGGAACAAAACATCATTGTAGGTAACGTTTGTTTTTACGGAGCAACAGGCGGCGAAGCTTATATTCGCGGTGTTGCCGGCGAGCGTTTCTGTGTTCGTAACTCGGGCGCACAAGTTGTTGTTGAAGGTATTGGCGACCACGGTTGCGAATACATGACGGGAGGCAAAACTGTTATTCTTGGAAAAACAGGACGAAACTTTGGAGCAGGAATGTCAGGTGGCGTTGCTTATGTTCTCGACATTGATGGAGATTTCCCAAGTCTTTGTAACAAGGGAATGATTCAGCTGGAAAGAGTTACGGATAAGGAAGAGCAGGAAGAACTGAAAGCAATGATCCAGAAACACATGGACAAAACCGAATCGACGGTGGCTGAATATGTTCTATCTGACTGGGAAGAGACAATAGGCAAGTTTGTGAAAGTAATTCCTACTGATTACAAACGAATGCTGACCTACATTGAAAAAGCCCGCAAATCGGGTAAATACGAAAAAGAGTCGGATGTTATTGATGCTGCATTTGATATGCATTTGGCCAATTTGTAATTTTTATAGACGCTAAGACATGGGAAAGCCAACAGGATTTTTAGAATATAAAAGAGTTTCCAATCCAACACGCAAGATTGAGGAACGCCTCAAAGATTGGAACGAGGTATACATATTACGCGATAAAGAAACGTGTGAAACACAGGGGGCACGCTGCATGGATTGTGGTGTTCCATTCTGCCATCGCGGAGCTTTATTGCACAACGGAGCTTCAGGATGTCCGGTTTATAACCTGATTCCTGAGTGGAACGATTTGATTTATAAAGGACAGTGGAAAGATGCATTGGAGCGTCTTCACCACACTAACAACTTTCCTGAATTTACAGGAAGAGTTTGTCCTGCACCTTGCGAAGCAGGATGTGTGTTGGGAATTAACGAACCGGCTGTTACAATTCACGACAACGAACGTACCATTATCGATAATGGGTTCGAGCAGGGCTGGGTAGTTCCTGAGCCACCGGAATCGCGCACAGGAAAAACAGTTGCTGTAGTAGGATCAGGTCCGGCAGGACTGGCATGTGCTGCTCAGTTGAACAAAGCAGGTCATACCGTTACTGTTTTCGAACGCGACGACCGTATTGGCGGTTTGCTGATGTACGGTATTCCAAACATGAAACTGGATAAAGACGTAGTACAACGTCGTGTTGATATCCTGGAAGCAGAAGGTATTATTTTCAAAACCAATACTGAAGTTGGAAAAGACATTCGTGCCAAAAAACTGCTCGACAATTTTGATGCAGTTGTTTTAACCACCGGAGCTACAAAACCACGCGACTTGAATGTTGAAGGCCGTGAACTGGATGGCGTACACTTCGCCATGGAATTTTTGTCAGCCAACACAAAAAGTTTGCTCGACAGTAAACTGGAAGATGGAAATTACATTTCTGCAAAAGATAAAAACGTAATTGTAATTGGTGGTGGCGATACCGGCACCGACTGTGTAGCCACCTCGTTGCGTCATGGTTGCAAAAGCATAACCCAGTTGGAGATCATGGCACAACCACCAAAAGAACGTAACAGCGATGCTAATCCATGGCCTGAGTGGCCGGGCAACGAAAAAACCGATTACGGCCAGCATGAGGCCATTGTTGCAAAAGGAAAAGATCCACGGAAATATTCGATAATGACCACAAAAATTGAAGGTGATAATGGCAAAGTAAAAGCTATACACACCGTTCAGGTGGAATGGGTAAAAACCGATAATGGCGGAAGAATGCCACAGGCAGTTCCGGGTACCGAAAGATACATTAAAGCCGACCTTGTGTTGTTGGCAATGGGATTTTTAGGACCGGAAGATAAAATTGCCGAAGAGATTGATATGGAGCGTGATCCACGTTCGAATTACAAAGCAGATTACGGCAAATTTAAAACCAGCATTAAAAAGGTTTTTGCTGCCGGTGATGCACGCCGTGGACAATCGTTGGTGGTATGGGCTATTAACGAAGGACGCGCTGCTGCCCGCGAAGTAGATACCTACTTAATGGGCGATACAGTTTTGCCCTAACAGGGCAAATAGTTCTATGACAAGAGCGATTAAATTCGCTTACATTAAAATTGAATTTTAGCATATGTCGTAGTGGACTATGCTTTTTTATAGTGCAGTTTTTTCAGGAGTTCCGGCCGGAAGAGGAAATTTATTATCCGAAACGAAATCACTTTCCCTTGACCAGAATGTGAAACGCCGGTTCTCCTTTTTTCTTGCAAAATTTTAAATCAAAATAGAGGGTTTCCGGTTGGAAGCCCTTTTTTTTGTGGACGTTTGGTGGTATTAAACGTTGTCGATTGCAGGCGATTTCCGGTCAAGTTACTCAAAGGTTGAAGCGTGCTACAACCCTTGAGTATGAAACTTTTCCGGCATTTTTCTATACCGCGTATTGTGTTGCGTATTTATTCAGCCAAATTCAAGACAGTTCTTCCTTTTAATTTTCCCTTTAGCATTAATTCAATTTTTTGCGGTACGTCCTCCAAATTAATTTCATTGCACGTATCGTTTAATTGTTTTGGCTTCCATTCATCGGCTAACTTATTCCAAACTATTTTTCTGTATTTCATTGGATAGTTTTGAGAATCTATTCCAATAAGTGTAACACCTCTCAGGATAAAGGGAAACACGGTCAAGTCAAGTTTTGGAGATGCAACGTTTCCACAACAAGTTACAACTCCAATTGAATTCGTCGATTTAATTATATTTTCAAGAATTACACCTCCAACAGTATCGATAGCGCCTGCAAACAAAGGTTTTAATAATGGCTTTTGGGCAAAATTTTCAATCTCAGTACGTAACAGCACTTCCTCAGCTCCAAGATTTATTAAATAGTCTCGTTCTGTTTCCTTACCTGTTATTGCAACCACTGAATAACCCAATTTACTTAAAATGGAAACACTCAATGCTCCAACTCCTCCTGTTGCACCTGAAACCGCTATTTTTCCATCCTCAGGTTTTATCAATTCCGTAAGTCTTAAAACCGACATTCCCGCTGTTAATCCGGCAGTACCATATATCATGGCCTCTTTCATTGTCATTTTTTCAGGTAACTTCACCACCCATTCAGATGGAACCTGAATATACTCAGCAAATCCACCGTCGGTATTCATACCTAAATCATAACTTGTTACAATTACTTTTTCGCCAATAGTAAATAAATCACTGTTCGATTTTTCTATTGTCCCAACTGCGTCAATTCCCGGTGTGTGCGGATAATTTCTTGTTACTCCTTTATTCCCCGAAGCCGATAGTGCATCTTTATAATTCAATGAGCTGTAGTACACCTTTACTCTTACCTCGTTGTTGTTTAATGTACCAAATTCCATTTCTTTAATGGAGCCTTGAAAACTACCATCAATCTCTTCAATTCGAAATGCTTTAAATGTAGAACTATTTTGTACCATCTTTTGTCTTTTAATTTCACTTATCTTTGTACAAATGTCAGGATAAATATTTTGTCTACCAAGAACTTACCTTTGGTTGGTATACGAACATTTATTTCTGGTTTTAGTATTTTCAAGACTTTTAGGGAAGAAAAAAAATGAAAAAAAGTTATTGCCCGGTTGATACATTTATAAATGTGGTTAAAGGAAAACGAAAAGGAACGATCATTTTACACCTTTTTCAGGGAGATAAAAGATATAGTGAATTGGTTAAACTATTAACTGATATTAGCGAGCGAATGCTGACTAAACAACTAAAAGAATTAGAAGCAGATGGATTAGTTAATCGTACCGTTTTTCCGGAAGTTCCTCCACGTGTTGTATATAGCTTAACTGAACTTGGTAAAGAAATTCATCCTGTCCTCAAAGGAATGTATAAAGGAGGTATTCTTTTTGAAAAATCAATTGACTAAATGCACAAGTAATTATTTACAAATTTTATCCTTTGTGTAAAGTTTTCCTAATCTGCACCTGGTGGTCGCGATGTAATCGGGAGTGTCAGATCCGCAGGAAAGTAGGCGCAAGGTCTGACTTGTCAGACCGCTAAAACCCCCGCCTGCCATATACAATTTGTTATGCCCTGATTTTTTTATTCAGTTCCAATGCTTTTTATTTTGAAGTCCTTATTTTTAACCAATTCATCATCAATTCTTTTCTTTTCTTTTTCCAACTTCTCTTTTTCGATTCTACTATTCCATGTCTTATATAATATTAGAATATTCGCAAAATGTTTATTGTCAGAAAGAATAATAATCATTGGTAAATATTTTCGAACAGTGTTACAGTAAGTATGACCTATTGTTAAGTAACCAATATTATCTTCTGCAACTCCAGATGTGAAAAATAATGAAAAGCTTTCTAGTCGGTTGAAAAGTTCCAAACAAGGAAGTGCAAAAACTCTATCTATTTCATCCTTGTCTTTGAAGTAGGGTTTAACACTATAGCCGTCCTTGGTCATTTCAACAATGGAATTCTCAAAGAATGTAAATTCATTTTCTTTAAACGCTTTATCTAGATTGTTAATTATGGGTATAATTTTGGAAGCGAAATAGTCACACTTGTCAGCTGCAATTTTGTAAGCCTCTCTTTTGGAACTTATAATTCTACTTTCTCTTGTCTCTGCTACTTGTCTTTTTGCTTCTTTAATTTGTCCAAGTGCCTTAAATGCAAGAAAAGCGATTATTGGTCCACTAACAAAATAAATTATTTCAAGAAAATCTTTTAATGTCTGCATATTAATTCATTTTAAACTTGCACACAACGTATGTATAAAGTGCAATGCACTATACATACCATTATACTTCAGTTCTATAAGTGCTATTATTCTGTTTTTTATCCCTCAATATTTTATACAACGGACTATTTGTTTTTGCAAGAGATTTTTTCAATGTATCGGGCATTTATAATCTTTAGTGCATTAAAGCTAAGCATAATTTTTATGACATTGATAAAAGCGATGGAAGAATACTATTCACTCCTGCCCTACAGAACCGGGCTTTAGTACTAAAGGCTTGCCGTAGGCGGGTTCCCGATAAATATACACTTCCGCAATTCCTGTAACTTACTGGTTATATCGTTCCTGCAGCCGTGTAATTGCCCGGCAAACTTGTTGGCTCGCGTGTTACAGCGCTGCAGCAGGCAAAAAAATAGTGTGGCTGGCTTGTCGCACTCTTGCGGGAAGCAAAAAATTTTATTGGCGAACTTGTCGCACGGCTGCAGGAAGAACATAAAATTCACTCCTGTCCCTAGTTTGCAACGAGGTGTCGCTGAGCCGTATCATCAATTTGCATTTTAATACCGATGTGAAATCAGATTGAGCCTTAATGCTTTCAATCGGCATTAACCATTGTAATTTCAGTGTTTCGCTTAATGCTCACGCTGAAAAACAATTAGTATAATTTGATTAAACCAATCCCCCTTTAATTCCCCCTTCGCCAAGGGGGATTGCACTTCGAGGCACGTTCTCCTTTTTTTAAGGAGGTGGTCCGTCAGCCGACGGACCGGAGGATTCGAGAAGCCAGCAAATTGCTAATGAAAATACTGCAACTCTCCTGCCCCGGCTCTCCTTTTTTCTTGCAAACTTTTATTCTGCTTTTACGATTATCCTGCGGTAGCTGGTTAAGTTGTGTGTACCCTCATCGCTAACTTCACAGATTATATGAAAGTTTTTTCCCACGGCATCAGACGGAATATGAACGGTAGCAATAGCTGATTCACTGCTTGCTATTTTTATTTCTCCGGCGTAATTCCCGGCTTCGGGTATTGCCCACCATTTAAAGTTTAACCGGTCGCCATCGGGGTCGAACGATTTTGATGCATTGAGCTGTAATTCTTCCCCTGCTTTGCAAACTTTCCCGATTGGTTTAATGCCTTTATCGCCGTTAACAATTACAACCGGATTACGGTTTCCTTTTCCTTCTTTGGCCCAATCCATACGGGCGGCAAAATTGTTAAATATTGCCGGGTAGAAATAGGCGAAGTATTTTGTGCCAATATTATAGGGGTCGCCGGTATAATTTGTATAAGCATTTGTGAGGCTATCGCGCCCCAGGCCAAATTCAAAATAACCACTCCAGCTCACCTGTGTTGGAACATCCGGGTTTGATAATCCATTGGGCATAACATGCATAAAGGCCGGAGTATCGCCTTCAACTCCCCATTTGTATTTTGGATATAAAGCGCCAAGATTACCATGATTTTGAATATGATGTGCGTATTCATTCCAGTTATTAACGCCCGTTGCGTTTTGATGTTTCCAGGCACATTCATCCCAAAAAAATAGCAGCTCATTTTCAAAACCCCGCATCCACTGATGAGAACTAATGTCATAACGAATGGTATCTCCGCTCGACCATGGCCTGTCCTGGTCGGTAATCGTATAAATACGAAATTTATGCAGAAAGGCTTTTAGTTCTTCAGGTGTCCGCTCCTGTTGTATGCGCCAAATGGCCTGGGCAAATGTATTGCCACCTCCCCAAACAGTAATCCATATCGGGCGGTCGTCCTCTTCATCAGCTAAATCTATTATAAGATTACTTCCTTCCGAATCGTTGTCATCACCAATAAATTTTATGCCCATCTTTGTACTTCCCATCACGGTTCGCTTTCGCAAATAACCGACAGACGGCCAGTAGCCAATTTCCTGCGTCAATTCATCTTCGGCAAATGTATCCTGATTTGATCGCTTTTTTAAATTTGGTAAATCCTTTTCATAGGCATTTAAGGCATCGTGAATTAAATCGATACGTTCGTTTCCGCCATTATTACTCCAACCCGTTGTGGCAATTAACGCTTCAATCTCAAACTGGTCGGCATGTACCAGTAAACGAATCATCGACTCCATATCATCAGGCTCAATGTCATTGGGCGCAATATCGGTTAGCACTACAATTCGTGGTTTTAAATCTTTGGTTTCGGGTTTGTTTGTTGTGCAAGCTTGTGTTAGCACAAAGCTTAAAGCTAATAAGGCGATGTTTTTTAGTTTCATTTCATTCGGTTTTTATAGCAATACCTTTTTGAATGCAGTTTTACAACAGTTTGTCTTTATTGCAATTCCGCCAACCTGGTTTCTTTGGTTTAAAAGTAGTTTTGAGACTGTTTTTATTTAGTTTCTCAAACATATTACTGAATGTATGGGATGTAGGTAATTAGAAAAATTATAAAGAAGGTAATCGCTGCGAAGGTTACGGCTCCTGAAGCAATATCTTTAATAAATCCTATTTTAGGATGCTGATCGATATGTACAAAGTCAGCTAATTTCTCCACTGCTGTGTTTAATCCTTCAATACTCAATACCAAGCCCATACCCAGTGTTTGATTTATCCAATCCTGTTTTGAAATTCCAACAATTGCCCCCAACACTATGATAGAAAGGAATATTGAGATTTGTGCAATTATACTGTGTTCAGTTTTTATTAAAAGATAACACCCTTTTATCGCAAATTTTAAGCTTGCCGCTCTTCCTTTAAAAAAGTCGTTCATTTATATTTCAGAATTTTTTATTGGTTGTTTTAAATCCATTTTTATCACTGATAGTTAACCAGAGTTTCTCTATAGTCCACTTAATTGATGCAATAATACGCTCTGTTCTATTACTAAGAATATCAAATTCCGATCCCTGATAAACCCTAAAACATTCGAGTACAAATTTGCTTATTGTTCTTAACCATGCAAGGATAAACAGACATTGAATTGCTTTAGTTTCTCGGGAATAAAAGTAATATATAAATTCTATTACATCCTATATATCAATCAAACACGCTAACGATTATCCATTTCTGTCGCTCAGCATGAGCAGAATTTTATCAATAAATCGACTAAAATTGACAAAGCTAAAATCAAATTCTAAACGGGTCCTTTTTAATCAACAGGTTCAATATCATTGGGGGCGATAAAAGCTATTTTTATAAACGTTTTTGAAAGCGGCTTTTATAACAGCTTGTTTTCATTACAATTCCGGGCATTTGGGTTCTATGTTTTAAAAGACTGATTCCTGAAGATAAAACAAAAAAAAGGTGCCGATTAACAATCGACACCTGTTATAATTATTTTATCAGATTCTTAAATGCTGATCCAAAAATCAGGTAGCTGGTATTTCCTCCAATGGTACCTTCGTTTTGTCCCCACAAAAATGGCCAGTCGTCGTAGTTTTCAAAATGGTCGGGTTGTCTGAACAACACACCGGGAGCAACATTACCAGGAATAAACGAGAAATCGGCCCTGTTGTTACCGTAAAACATCGCTTTTGGACGAGCTGCGCCTACCGCTGCCACAAACGAATAATTGTGATACGGATGACATCCAAACAGCCAGTTGGTGGCCTTAAATGCATGGCTTGCGTCAATAATATCAGGGTAATATTTGCTGGCAAAACAAATGGTGGTTCCAAAGCTAACAACACCGCCATTGCCGGCCCAGTTCCGAAGGCCGATCGGCACTCCGTACGGATTATCCTGTTCAAGCTCTTCGATATATTCTTTGTATTTTACCACATAGGGACGGAGCTTTTCTTTGTATGATTCATCCATGTGCGGAATGGCATGTAATGCTGTTAGAATACTGAAACTTACAAAACGGTCGAGTGCCGGCCACAGCGATTCCTGAAACTTATCTTTATATTGTTGCTCGCCGGTTGAAATGTACAGTTGAAGATTGGTACCCATATCTCCCCCAAAACGTCTTCCACGGCTGTCTTCCGGCATATTGGCAAGTAGTTCAGTTGACTCTTTCAGCAATCTTTTCGACTGTATCAGCGCCCTTTCCGACAGATCGTCGTTATAGCCCTTCAATGCACGGCTTGTGGCGGCAAACATAGCAGCGGCTCTCAGATCCAGGCTCGGATTGCGGCTTGTAAACGCCCACATATCATCTTTTACACCGCTTGATTTTCCATCGGGTGCTACTTCGTATGGCCCAAGGTTTGGATTATACGGAAGGCCGTCGGTTATTGAAGCGGCATCGCCAAGATGATGGTAATTATCGAGAACAGAGTTGGAAAGCGTTTGCGCCATGTGACCGATAATTTCTGCCTGGGCGACAAGGTTCATTGTTCCGTGCTCTATGTATTGCAAAATATCGGGTGTTCCGTCCGGACGATGAAGATCGACATACCGCTGCTCCTCATCAACAAAAGTCTGATCGCGCAAGGGTTTAAAATACTCCCAGGCTTGAACAAAGTTTTGCACAACGGAAATATTCGATCCGGTTTCTATATCAAAATCACCGGCATCAAAAAAGCCGCCTACGTTTAATCCCTGAATGGTTTCCAGCGCTTTGTATTTAGTATCGGTTGTTGGTCCCTGGCTATGCAAATCGAAATGATCGGTGTTTGGCGGAGCCTGCAGGTAACCTTCTTTAAAAGGCTCGCCGTGCCATACCCGGTACGCTTCATTCACATACATATGGTTCATATGAATCGGAACCCAAACATCGCTGGTGGCATCGGTAATCCAATCGTAAACGTTATCTTCAATTATAAAGTTATTGGTTTTACAATCGCCATACTGAATGTAGTAAATACCGGGTGTTTCAACAGAAGAGAAATCGAATTTCACATAGTGATATTTATAATAGTCGCCCCACGATTCGATTTTACCGCTGAATACTTCGGTGGCATTGCCATCTTCACCTACTTTATAAATAGATGCTTTTGCAAGCGGTTTGTCTTTTTTGTCGAGTTCAATAACCGAAACTTTTTGTTGCGAAGGCAGGTAGCCCACCTGCGAGAAACCAATGTTGGGTTCTCTCACCCAGCCTGGAATAGCGTTGGGTTCAACTGTCCAGCTTAAAACTTTGCCGGTTTTCCCGGCTGGAAGCAAACTGCGAACTACATACCACCCGTTTTGTGCCAGCACACGGCCATCGAAAAGCATAATGTCGGCATCGGCAGAAGTGATTTTCACCATCCGTTCGGGGTCATCGGGAGCAAGAAGCATTGTACGTCCGGTTTCGAGTGGAAGCGGTTCGATAAATTTGCCGGTCCCCCTGTCGTCGGAAGTTACATAGCCTTTATATTGTTTGGGTTTTTCAGTGTTGGGCCTTGTAATGGTATTGCTTGCCACATAACGCGAAAACCGGTTTATACGCCCATCCATTAAATAGGTTTTACCCCAATATTTCGAGGGCAAAAACTCGAGGTTAAATCCGGCGCTCCCTTCAACTGATTCCGGAAGAGGTTCGTCGAGAAAAACGGATATCTCAACTCCTTTGCCCTTAGGCGTAACAACCACGCGCGAGTCGAAATCGTAATCGTCATATCTTAGTGTAGCCTCAATGCTGTTGCTCACACTGTCAACCGTTCGGGTAGGTATATCAGGAACAAGATCCCACTGCTCCGGGGTGTTCGAAAGTCGAACGGCACCACCTTGCGCGGTTCTTACTCCATGCTGGATCAATTCTATTCCGGCGTTCTTCTCGTCGTTAAAGCCCCCGGTAAAAAGGTTACTGTACACCAGTACATTTACGCCTTGTGTTTCGAAATACTCCAAATCGTTCAATACCAGATCCTGGTTGGGTTCAGAACTACATGCTGCCAGTAACAGCAAAATGAATGATAAAAATGAAAGTTTTTTCATAAAGTTAAGTTGGTTTACCGATTTATTATGTTTTACTATTTTTAATGTCGAATTCAGGTTCCTAAAAAAAACCATATTTCCGTTTTCAATATTACCTGATATTCAGCGAACAGCTGTTTAAATTTAGATTTGGCATTTAAGAAAATAGATAATTCTTGGGCTTGTCCTCCAGTTTCACGATTAAATACAAGGGAACATTATGTTTCAGGTAGTTTGGAAAATCTCAGCTAAAAGACCAGACTGTATTTTATGATGCCGGAGGCATCGCATGTGTATAGCCTGTAACAGACAAGAGAGATACGACTCCAGCCGGAGTCGCACCTATAATCTTTATTTTAATTTGCCATATTTTTATGATGCCAGAGGCATCCAATATTTATAGCAAATTGCTTATGAAAATAATTCGACTCCGCCGGAGTCGTACTAAATTCCGTAGAATGATATTCTATAAACATATGAATCCACCGGATTCTTTTTATTAGCCCTTTTATTGATGAATCCGAATCCACTCAACCGAGGAGTCGTCATTGAATTTTACCACCATAAATTTGCTGTGCAGCGGCCAGAAGAGCAGCCGTTCCTGTTTTATAAGGTAATAAATGTAGTTTTCGTGGCTGCGGTCGGGCTCGCCAAGCATATCAAGAATTTGTGGTTTCTGGAGCGATCGGATGGTATCGTTATAAACCACATCGTTTACCATTTTATCGCGAAAAGGATACTTCCGCCCCTCTTTGATTTGCCATTTTGTTTTGTCGAAAACCAAAGCGCTGGCCGGTTTGTCGGTCATGCCCGGTTCGTAATTCTTTACATCAGAATTACAGGCCACGCAAAAAATGAAAACGATGATGCTTAAAAGTTTTACTGGTTTCATTGGCCTATAGTTAATGAATATCCGTTCTATCTCATCATTAATATTTAGCACGTCTGTGTTTTGCTAAAAATAATCATCTCCAATAAGTTTTTTCTGTGCTTTTTGCCTTTTACTGTTGAAAGCATAGCTTATGCCCAGCTCTATAATTTGCCCTTCATAATCGTACACATAGTCGCGGCGTAACAGAATTTGATCTCCTTCGTAAGCTGCCGTATATCCTCCTGTTTGGTTGGTGCCCAGTATGTCGAGCATTTTTGCCGAAAAGGTCCATCCGGCCAGTTTTTCAGGCTGATAATTCAGGGCGGCATTTAAAACCTGGAATTCGATATTTTCTCCCTGCGGTGTTACGGTTCCGGAGGTGATAGAATAATCAACTGTTAGCTTTAAAGGACCTGTAATCATCCACGAGGCATTTGTTTTAAAGCTCCAGTTGGTACTTCGGCTGTCGCGACTTTCACCCAATAGTTCGTCGTCGGCAATTACCCTGAAATCGTACAATGAACCACCTGCAAACAACTTCACTTTACTCAACAAGTCGAAGTTCATCCCTATTTCGCCACCCAGTGCTTTCTGGTTTCCGGCATTGGTATAACTACGCAGCAATACACCGCCCGGATTACCCATGTCGTAGGCTACCCGGTTTACCCGGTAAATCGCATTATCTACGCCGCGGTAAAAACCGGTTAAGGTTATATTGTTATTCCCAAACCTGCGGATATAGTTCAGCTCTGCGTTTAGAATATATTCAGATTCCAGCAACGGGTCTCCCATCTCATATATCTCCTGGTGACGACGGTATAAGAACGGTGCCATATCTTTTGCCGGAGGTCGGCTGATACGTCGGCTGGCAGCCAGCGATAAGCTGTTCAAATCGTTCATATTGTAATTCAGGTGCAAGGTTGGGAAGAAGTCGAGCTTTTGCTGTTCAAAATCGGTTTGACTAAAATCGCGTCCATCACCTACTTCCTGAAAATAGCCATACACATATTCAAAATATTCGGTGCTGGCAACCGTCATCAGCTGATCGGTGTACTCCATGCGCAAACCTAATGCATAATCCAGTTTCCCCCTGGTTCCGTTAAAATCAACATAGGCAGCATATACATCTCTTTTTAGGTCGATATTGTTATCGTAACTTTCAATATCCGTATCACCCCAATAATTGTTTCCAATAATGGTATCGTATACAAACTCCCCATCAAGACGAACCCATTGGGGTTGAATCCCAAAATCCAGGGCACTACCATTATCGAAATCACGATGGTAATCGAAAACAAAACGGTAGGCATTTAGCGGGGTTTTATCGCTCTGAAAGGAATGAAAATCGGGTGTATCGTCGTTATAATAGCGTTCACCATCGTAGGCAAATTCTTTATTATCGATGGTTTGATCCAAATCCGAAGATTCATAAATAAAAGAGGTAGTCCAGTTGGTCTGCTCACTTACTTTTTGCCGGTAATCAACGCTAAAATTACTAAACCATCCATCTCGGTGAATATCATTCGGGTTAAAAATCTGCTGTAACGTTCCTGCAATTGGCTCTCCGTTTGATTGCTCAGAAAAATACGCATCATATTTGTAGTTGGCCTTACGTCCGCTGGTACGTTTAGAATATTGATAGCTGGCCTCTACTACTGAATTTTCGTTAAAATCATACCTGATACCTGCACTTCCCATCATGTTGGTATACCACTTGGGGCGTGTTCCTTCACCATCGAGCACATAGTACATTCCAGGATAACCACTCACCGAATTTTCGGGATCCTGGTAGATGTACGGATCGATTATCCCCACCCCTTTGTTATTACGCGATTGCCTTTGAAAAGCACCTGACAGCGCTAGCTTGTTTTTGTTATAAACCAGGCTTATTCCGGCATTGTAGCGGTTGTTATCCAGTTTTTGATGGCTGTAAACATCATCGGCATTCGTCCATCGTGTTCCGCCAATCATGCCATTTGCAACAACCGATAGACCATCGAGTGCACCTTTTTGCGTTGTGATATTAATTATCCCACCTTTTCCCTGGGCATCGTAACGTGCCCCCGGAACGGTAATAATATCAACGTCTTTAATCTGATTGGCAGGTATCTGACTTAATAAATCACTGGCATTTGTTTGAGTGGGTTTGCCGTTAATATAAACCAGAAAATCACTTGTTCCCCTTACTGATACCGTTCCTTCACCATTAACTGATACGGCCGGCAACTTGTCTAAGACGTCAACAGCTGTTCCGCCTTTTGCTGTTTCAAAATCGCTGGCTCGATAGGTTTTACGATCGATCTTTGTTGATGCTGTTTGGGACATCGCTGTAACTTCAACCCCTTCAAGAGCTACACTTGAAACCGCTAATTCTATATCACGAAGATTTACTGTAGCATTTTCTTTGCTGATTGTTATATTATTTATCGTGTCGGTGGCATATCCAATAAACGACACGACAACACTATAATCTCCCCTGTCAAGATTGTCAAGTTTAAAAGCTCCCGCATCATCCGAAATTGTTCCATAGGAAGTAGCCTGATTATTCTTCAATAGAGCAACGGATGCAAACGGAATTTTTTCTCCCGATCCTTTATCGGAGATTACTCCGTTAATAATTCCTTTTTGGGCAAAAGCAGCATTAACAAATACCATGAAAAACACGATAAGTGTTGTAAGATTTCGATTCATATATTCTGTTTAAATTAAAAACACACATCTATTACAACTAAATTCAGAAATTGTTGTAAGAATTGAAATCAATTCAGCACCTGACTGACAGGTACGTTCTGAATCAACTAGAGGGTCAGTTCAATTCCTTCGGGTCGTGTATGTTTCCAACGGCGGTGCGACCATAAATAATACTCGGGAGTTTCGCGTATCACTTCTTCCATCTTCCGTATATATGTGAGCAAAATATCTTTCGATTCTACTTTCGACGGGTCATCAATAAGCTGCGAAAGATGAGCTTCGTAATGGCCACGTTTTAGCTTTTTTAAGTGAAGAAAAAATATGGGCTGATTGGTTTTAATGGCAATCTTTTCGGGGCCGGTAAAAAACGGTGCTTCACGATTTAAAAACAAGGTCCAGAACGGTGAATTGGCTCCGGGTGTTTGATCGGCCGCCAACCATAATACTGCCGGTTCGCCACGTCGGACATGCTCAATTGCTGCGCGTGCCGATTTGTGTACCGGCACCGATTCGCCCCCCCATTTACTTCGCGAATATTCAATAAACTTTTCTAAAGCCATATTCCCCCGAATCGGATTTACAATCATCAGCAGTTTATGCGCCGATTTGGTTTGAATCGAGCTGCACCACTCCCAGTTATTGTAGTGAAATCCGAGCAGCATAATACTTCGTCCTTCCCGGGCATATTGTTGTGCCAATTCCAGGCCTGTAACTTTCAAACGCTTATCCATTTGCTTTTCGCTCATGCTGTGTAGTTTGATAGTTTCAAGCGAAAAGTCGCAGAAATGACGGTAATAACGATTCATAATCGTATTGATTTCCTCCTCGCTCTTTTCAGGAAACGAGTGGCGCAGATTATCCAGAATCACCTTTTTCCGATAGCCAACAACATACCGAACCACCAAATAAAAAAAATCGGCAATGCCATAAATCATCCAAAATGGCAGCACCGAAATAAATTTTAATAACAATACTACCCCACCGTTTAACAGGCGTTTAAAAAAACCTTCGTAATAGCGTTTATCTTTTTTGCGTAAGCTCTCGTCAACCATACTAAAAATCTATTGAATTAAAGCTGTGCCCTCCGGGCGTTTGTGCTTCCATCGTTTGTGGCTCCAAAGATAATACTCCGGATTCGATTTTATCACTTCCTCCATTTTTTCGATGTAGCGCAATAAAATTTCATTGGCATTTAGTTTCGATGGATCTTCAACAAGCAACGAATACCGACATTCATATTTCCCTCGCGCCAATCTCACCACTTCCTGAAAAAACACAGGCTGATTTGTTTTTCGTGCAATGGTTAAAGGCCCTTGAAAAAAAGCCGCTTCACGATTCAGAAACATGGCCCACAGTTGCGAGCTGGCCAAAGCACTCTGGTCGGCAATTAATCCGACTACCGCCGGCTCTTTCTTTGCAAAATACCGGAACGTTACTTTTGCAGCACGCCCCATCTGAACAGCTTCTCCACCCCACTTCTCACGCGCTTTCTGCAGAAATTTGTCCATGGGTTCGTTGTCGCGCATTTTGTTATACACCATCAACAGCTTACAATTTAATTGTTGCTGCAATGCCCCCGACCATTCCCAGTTATTGTAATGGAAAGCCAGCAAAATAGCGCCATTGCGTTTTTCGGCTAACTTGTTAAGCGCCTCAGTTCCAACAAAGCTTACACGCCTTTTCAACTCCTTTTCCGACAAACGATAAAGCTTAATACTTTCTAACGATACATCGCAAAAATAGCGGTAAAACTTATTCCGAAGCTGAAGAATCTCACTGGCACTTTTCTCCGGAAATGCGTGAATTAAATTATCGATGATAACTTCGCTACGGTACTTTACAAGGCCTTTTATCAGGAGGTACAACACTTCCGACAAAAAATACAACCCCCCAAACGGAAGCATTGCAACTGCTTTTAACACTACAGCCACAGCCCATTTCCCGGGATGTTTGAAAAATCCTGAAGATCTTTGATTGTCTGTTTTCTTTTTGCTCATTGCCTGTATTGCAAGCCCTGTTAAAATAGCTTAAAAAGCCGTTTCAAATCTACATCTTTAAGCTTACATTCGCTAAAAATATCTTTATATTCGATTGCTGAAAACGGGAATTATAAGACAAGCATGTAAATCATTCATCTTCAGGATTATGATTAAAATACTGCGCGTAACATATGATACCTCTGAAAACAAACAACTTTTATTAGTATGAAAACAACACTTACCCTGATTTTTCTTTTAGCAGGAATTACAACAATGGCTCAAAATACATTTATTGCTCACCGTGGCGCGTCATATCTGGCACCCGAAAATACAGTAGCTTCGGCAAATCTGGCCTGGGAACTGGGTGCAGATGCTGTTGAAGTGGATGTGCATATGACGAAAGACAACCGCGTAATCGTTATTCACGACAAAGACACCAAACGTACCTGCTACGGAAAAACAAACCTTTCCATTGCCAAAACGCCATCGATTTTGTTACGCGATCTGGATGCCGGAGTGTGGAAAGGGGAAGAATTTAAAGGCGAGAAATTACCCTTCCTCTCTGAAATTATTGAAACGGTTCCTGCTGGCAAAACGCTGGTAGTTGAAATTAAAGCCGGAGGTGATGAAATTATTCCGGAAATACGCCGGGTTGTTGACAACAGCAATAAAAAGGAACAGATTGTGTTTATCAGTTTTGGCTGGAAAACCATAGTTGCAACACATAAAGAATTTCCCGATAATAAATGTTACTGGCTAAGCTCTCTTAAACCGGGTTTAAAGAAAAAAATGGAAACGGCTGCAGCCGAAGGACTCACCGGCGTTAACTTAAAACATTCAATTATCGACGAGGAGATTATGGCACAAGCCAAAAGTCTTAATCTGGAAGTTCTTTCGTGGACCATCGACGATCCGGAAGAAGCCCAACGCCTTACCAACATTGGCGTAACCGGAATTACAACCAATCGCCCCAAGTGGTTAAAAGAACAGATGAGTAAATAAAAAGGGCTGCCTCATTTCTAAGACAACCCTAAGTTTCTGACGTTTTCTGAATACTATTCGCGGTATTCTAACAGCTTTAATTTTCTAAGAACATTTCAAAAATAGATGATAATTGTGTTAAGACGACTAAACGAATTTAAATTATTGTTAAACAACTTTCAGAAATGTTAAAAGTGTTAATTCAGATAAAAAAGTGATGGAGAAGAAACTACACGGAATGATTATGTGCAACAACTAATTGGAACGCTCCTTTACCAATGAATTTCGATCGTTTAATCGCAAATCCGTTTGCAGGCAAAATAGTTGCCAAACCACCTGCTTGTGAATAGCCTTTAAAATTACGGTTGTGCTCGATCCCTGCCAAAAACTCGGCGACTTTACTGCCAACACCCACATAATTTTTGGGCAAGGGAACGGCATAATCCAGCACAACAATTTTCTCAGCCACCTTTTTCACCTCACCCAGAATAATTTTGTGCAAGTCCGGATCAAACTGGTGCAATGCCATAGAAAGAATAGCCACATCAAATTTCTGCTGATAAAAAACACTAAGATCGGTGGCATCGCCAACAACAAACGTAGCGTTGGGAACCTTTTTCTTTTTGGCGTTGTTGGTGGAATAACGCACCATCGATTCGGAAAGATCAACGCCGGTTACGGATTTTGCTTTGGCAGCAAGCTCCAACAACTGCGCGCCGGTTCCACAGGCAATATCAATTACGGTATCGCCCTTTTTAATCTCCAGAGTCAGCCGTTTACGCAGGTTTCCGAGCAGCGGATCGATAATTGTGCTATATACAAAGCCGGTTTCCAACATTTAATTCTCTTTTATTTACTAAACTCTAGGAAGATTTTTTTGTTGTTATCAATGTTTAAAATTAAAAATAATGAAGAACTTTCTGATTCTAAGTACTCTCTCTTTGTTTTTATTCTCCTCGTTCAAATCAGATAAGCCTGCTTACCTCCTTTATAATAAAGATGGAAAGCCGGTGAAATATGAAAAAATGCTGAAGCAAATGGAAGACGCCGACATCGTTTTGTTTGGCGAATTGCATGATAATCCTATTTCGCACTGGTTACAATTGGAAATCACCAAAGACCTGTATAAGCAAAACGGTAAAAACCTGGTTTTGGGTGCCGAAATGTTTGAAAGCGATAACCAGGTGATTATGGATGAATACTTGTCGGGAAAAATATCGAACCGAAATTTTGAAGACGAAATACGTTTGTGGCCCAATTATGAAACCGATTACAAACCTTTGGTGGAGTTTGCCAAAGACAGCGGCCTTTATTTTGTGGCCACCAACGTTCCGCGCCGTTATGCATCTTTGGTTAATTCAAAAGGATTTGAAGGGCTGGAAGAACTTTCTGACGAAGCCAAAGCGTTTTTACCGCCGCTACCGGTGGTTTACGATTCAACACTAAATTGTTATGCCAGCATGATGAATATGGAAGGCATGGGAAGCCATGTTACGGCAAATTTCCCGAAAGCACAAGCCATAAAAGATGCTACAATGGCACACTTTATATTGAAAAACTGGGAGCCGGGAAAAGTACTTTTGCATTACCACGGAGCTTATCACTCGCAAAATTATGAAAGTATTTACTGGTACCTGAAACATGAAAAACCGGAACTGAAAATTCTTACGATACATTCGGTAACTCAAGATGACATTTCGGAATTAAAAGAAAAGAATACGGTTGCTGCCGATTTTACGATCTGTGTGGATGAGGATATGACAAGGACACGTTAAATAAAAAAAAGCAGGAGCCTGGAATCCTGCTTTTATAATTTCGTGTGACCGGAGAACGTCTTAATTCTTGTTTTTTGCTGTTTTTTAAGCTTCTGCAAGTTATATCAGTTAAGTCTAAAAGGAAATACCTAATATTGGGTATTTTTACGTACCTTGAGAATGTTTTAAATTTTCTGAATGTCACAGAACAACATGGACAATACAAGTTTAAACAGAATAAAACAAGCATGGGAGGCTAACAAAGCTATACACCCGGTTAAATCGGAATTGTACCTAAACATCATTGAACAGGTAGTAAATATATTTACTCCCGGAAGTTTCTATTATTACATCATGAACTTCGAAACCTTAGAAATGGATTACGTTGATTCACGGATAGAAACAGTTTTAGGAGTAGACACCAAAGACTGGAGCCTTGAAAGATTGTTTGAGCTGGTACACCCCGAAGATCAGGAGCAAATGCACCGCAAGGAAGCAAAAGCAATAGAATTTACGCTTAACCGAATTTCGAAAGAAGAAATATTAAAATATAAAGTGGTTTATCTTTTACGTCTGCGTCATGCAAATGGAAATTACAAAACCATATTACAGCAGTCAAAAGCTCTCACTC